>NZ_JAAKEI010000102.1 GCF_011039085.1 Desulfovibrio sp. ZJ369
AAAAAATCTAAACTTGTTCTATGAAGTTCGCTCCTGAAAATATTCGTACTATCGTCGTGAAGGCTTACCTGGCAAAACAGGCCACTAGACAGCAGTTGGCTGATATCTTTGGTTATACGCCTGCAAGTATCAGTAATTGGGTGCGGGCGTACAAACAAAATAATCGCCTCGCTCCTTTGCCCAACGGACATAGAAAAAGTTGTTTTTCTGAAGAAGAATTAAAGCAGCTTTCTGATTTGTTAAAAAAAGATGTTGATTTAACTCTTGAAGAAATAAGAGAACGCTTTAATAAGAAATGTTCGTTGGTTGCTATCCATAAAACGGTAGTAAAGCTTGGCTTTGTCTTTAAAAAAAACTCTGAAGGCAAGCGAACAAGAACGCAAAGATATAAAAATCCAGCGTGAGCTATGGAGTAAATATCAAAAAACAGTCTCTGCTGACAGATTGATTTTTCTTGATGAGTCTGGCGTAAAAACTAACATGACCCGACTATATGGTCGAGCTTATAAAGGGAACCGTTGTTATGATAAAGCTCCTGATGGAAGATGGAAAACAGTAACAGTATTATCTTCCATCCGGCTTGATGGAACAACAGAAAGTCTCATGTTTGAGGGAGCAGTAGATCGAAAGATGTTCGAAGCTTATATCAAACATACACTTAGTCCTAAGTTACGTCCTGGAGATATTGTCATCCTGGACAATCTCAGTTCACATAAATCAAAAACAGCAAAGGAAACAATAAGAAGCAAAGGGGCTGAATATATTTTTTTGCCGGCGTATAGCCCCGATTTTAATCCCATTGAAAAGATGTGGAGTAAGATAAAACAACTGTTAAGAGGCCTGAAGGCCCGTACCCATGAAGAGCTTTATGCGGTAGTAGCGAAAGCCCTGAGCATGATCACACAGAATGATGCCCAGGGCTGGTTTGAATCGTGCGGGTATGAAAAAATTTAAAGTTAATCTGCTCTA
>NZ_JAAKEI010000103.1 GCF_011039085.1 Desulfovibrio sp. ZJ369
CCTGCTTGGGGATAAAGGTTATGACAGTGATGCTTTCGTGGAAAAGGTGGAAGCAAATGGATCGACAGCGGTCATCCCGCCACGCAAAAATCGGGAAAAACAACGTGATTATGACAACTGCTTGTATAAATTGAGACATCTTGTTGAAAATGCATTTCAGGTTTTGAAGCAGTGGCGAGGTGTGGCTACCAGATATGCAAAAAATACCGCCTCCTTCCTTGCTGCAGTTCATATTCGCTGTATAGCTATCTGGGCTAAAATCAAATGACGACATACCCTAGTGCCGATTCCTGGGACCAAAACCATCCCCCGCCTGCAAGAGAACAGCGGAGCCGACGAAGTTGCTTTCACCCCGCAGGAACTGGAAGACATCCGCACGCGGCTGGAACGGATCGAAATCGTCGGAGCGCGTTATCCGAAGGAACAGGAAGCCTTGACCGGACTGTAAGCGGGGCGTTCGACCAGGGCTCCGGATAAAACATGCTCCTTCTCAATTC
Organism: Desulfovibrio sp. ZJ369; assembly: GCF_011039085.1. Lineage (GTDB taxonomy): Bacteria > Desulfobacterota > Desulfovibrionia > Desulfovibrionales > Desulfovibrionaceae > Desulfovibrio. The sequence continues at coordinate 498 of NZ_JAAKEI010000103.1, forward strand.
GAGAGCATTTTTTGATTGAAAATATCTATTTTCAACCACTTGGCTGCCATCATTTCGCGTGCAGGCTTCAGCCGTTGCGACGAAGGAAGCTACGGATGGAGACAGCAATGAGTTACCACAAAAAACATTCAACGAAACCGCTGTCGCCATCCGTAAGGCTCGCAGACTCGCCAACGGCTGGCGCAAGCAAGCAAAATCAGCCCATTCCTGAAGCATCTTGCGGCGTTCTGGAAGGTATTCCACTCTGTTATAAATTCCTCTTATCTTTTCGCGAGGATTATGGGCAAGCTGTTTTTCGATCACGTCGGCGGGATATCCCTGCTCGTTGAGCAGGGTAGAAGCCTAGAGCAGATTAACTTTAAATTTTTTCATACCCGCACGATTCAAACCAGCCCTGGGCATCATTCTGTGTGATCATGCTCAGGGCTTTCGCTACTACCGCATAAAGCTCTTCATGGGTACGGGCCTTC
>NZ_JAAKEI010000104.1 GCF_011039085.1 Desulfovibrio sp. ZJ369
GGCTGATAATCGTTGGTTTTCACGGTAAGCTCTGACCCAATTGCAGATGCTAGCCGGGGTATAACCTAAAATATCTGCCAATTGCCTGGCTGTTGCTTTTCCATCAAGATACGCATGAACAGCCTTGGTTCGGATTTCTTCAGATGCAAATTTCATCTCTGCAATCTAAACGATTTCTAAATAAAATAAAAGTGAAAATGCTCTAGCCGGTGGAGTGCTCAATTCTAAAAAATATAAAAAATCCAAAGCGATAAATATTTACGCTTTTAAATACAAAAACATGTCAAGCATTTTTATAAAATTTTTTTGAGTCCAATATGAACCGCTTTGGAGGTTGTTGGATATGTTTTCAAGCTTGCAACATTGCAAATTTACGGAGATGGAAAAAAGTTATGCTACAGTTTGCCGAACCTAACCCGACAGGAGAAAGTCCATGCAAAATATACCCAATAACGCTCTGCTGCGTCTGCCGCAGGTACTCGCACTCATCCCCGTCAGCCGTAGCGCATGGTGGGCGGGCTGCAAGAGCGGTCGGTATCCGAAACCCGTCAAACTCGGCCCGCGCACAACGGCGTGGAGAGCGGCGGATATTGCCGCGCTTCTGGAAAAGCTCACCGCCGAACCGGAGGAAAAATGAATCCCGTTTTTTCCCCGGCTCTTCGTCCGTCACTCCCGCAGGAGTGCCGGAAGCGGGCATTCCGTCAAGGCCAAGCCCTGGCGGGCCGCTTCGCGGGCCTTGACCAAATGCCCTTGCTTTCCGGCTATGGATGCTTGCGGGCGACGGACAAGGAAGCCTCCGGCGGGGGC
>NZ_JAAKEI010000105.1 GCF_011039085.1 Desulfovibrio sp. ZJ369
ATCAGCCAAACCCAATGGCCATCGCCCAAGTTGTTTCTCATGCGAGGAGATTCGGGAATTGCAAGCCCTTCTTGATAAAAATGTTGATATGACGCTTCAGGAAATTAAAGAACATTTTATTGAACACTCCACCGGCTAAAGCCGGTGGATTCACCTTGGCGACTAAAGTCGCGTTCCGGCTAAAGCCGGTATGGTTCCTGCTGAAGCAGGCTTAAGTCATTCCCCCTCAATCCGGAAGGTCTCATCAGCATCTTCCTGTTGCGCAATGTATTGCTTGATAACCTCATCGGTCACATTACCACTGCTGCAACAGAAATAGCCGCGCGCCCACATATGGCGTCCCCAATACTGGCGGCGCAACAATGGGAATTCGTTTATCATGCCATGAGAGGTTCGGCCTTTCAGTTGTTGCACCAGCTTGCTCACAGCAAGGTTTGGCGGAATCGAAACGAAAAGATGGATATGGTCGGGTGCTATATGTCCTTTGAGTATTTCCACCTGATGTTTCTCACAAATACCGCGTATCAGCGACCTGGCCCTTTGGGCGATGTCGCCTGACAAAATCTTTTTCCGGTACTTGGTTATCCAGACCAGGTGCAGGTGAATTGAGAAAACACTGTGGGAGCCTTTACGATAGTTGCTCATGCCCACATTCTACAAAAGAAACGCTAAAGCCGCCACCTAGAGCATTTTAACTTTAATTTTTCACATAAAAAATCTAAACTTGTTCTATGAAGTTCGCTCCTGAAAATATTCGTACTATCGTCGTGAAGGCTTACCTGGCAAAACAGGCCACTAGA
>NZ_JAAKEI010000106.1 GCF_011039085.1 Desulfovibrio sp. ZJ369
AGCGGAGCGTGAAATCCGGCGGCTCCAGGCCATAGCCCTGATTCGGCAGGTCGCGGACATGGCCGCAACTGGCGGCGACGCGCCATTCCGCGCCCAGGATGCCTTGCAGCTTTTTGATCTTGCCGGGGCTTTCCACAATCAGCAGTTTCATCGGCACAGCTCCTTGCCATGATCCCTGGCGCAATCCCTGCCGACCTGGCGCTGGACGGCCTCAAGGCCGCGCGCCTGGTGCAGATCATTGAAGTCTGTCAGGCCCTGGGCCTTTTCCCTGTCGGTGAACGTGGGCACCCTGACCGTGCCGTTGACTTTCCGAGCCGCCAGTCTGGCTTTCTCCACTCCCACATTGTAAGCCTCGCCGTGCCGTCGCATGGCGTGGTCATTGTCGGCGCAGATGGTGATGGCGGCCTTGGGATATTTGGCGCGGATGGCTTCCGCCACAGGGAGCAGATTGCCGGAGTCAAAGGCGATTGCCACGGCTTTTCCGGTGGCCATGTGCAGCGAAGCCCCCGTGGCGTAGCCTTCGCAGAGGACAATTTCTCCCTGGGACAAATCCTTGCCGTCCGCGCCGATCAGATGAAAATTGCCTTTTTTCCCAATGCCCGTGGCAAGACCCTTCCGGCCATCCGGCGCGATGGCCTGGAATCCCCGCAACTCGCCGTGGATGTTCCGCAGAGGAACAATCAGGTTCC
>NZ_JAAKEI010000107.1 GCF_011039085.1 Desulfovibrio sp. ZJ369
GCCTGGCTGTTGCTTTTCCATCAAGATACGCATGAACAGCCTTGGTTCGGATTTCTTCAGATGCAAATTTCATCTCTGCAATCTAAACGATTTCTAAATAAAATAAAAGTCAAATTGCTCTAGAGCAGATTACCTTTGACTTTTTATGAAAGTCAAAGGTGACATTCAGGCGAAAAACACGGTTTTCGCCTGAATGTACGCCGCGTTGCGCGGCTGCCGCTTTCGCGTCAGCAGAGCATTTTCAAAGAGAAAATGCTCTGGACGAAAAGGGCTGGAGCTTCCATGCTCCGGCCCTTCCCGCTCAAATGCCCCAGATTTCAGCCTGGCGGGCTCCCTTTTCCTTTTGCGAGAGTATTAACTAAATAATGTTTTAATGTCATCCAGAGTTCCATTCACATGAAATCTGGCAAAAAGAGCCATCGTCAAGTCAACCATGTGCAGACTTCGTGAAACAACGACCGACTTTCGGCGGAATCTGGCAAACCAGTGACGCTGGCGACAATTGTTCCTTTCTATGCGGACTGTGCCACTTTTCCCCTGAAGCAGATCGTTTTCGCCTATCTCCAGAGGATAAACCTTCCACTTGTCCGTACAGTAAAACCAGACTTTCCACTTTTTCAATCGCTCCATCAATCTGTGGAGGGTAGCCTGATCACGCCCTCCACATTCCCGGTCGATGAGTTG
>NZ_JAAKEI010000108.1 GCF_011039085.1 Desulfovibrio sp. ZJ369
GAGACCTTCCGGATTGAGGGTGCATGACTTAAGCCTGCTTCAGCAGGAACCATACCGGCTTTAGCCGGAACGCGACTTTAGTCGCCAAGGTGAATCCACCGGCTTTAGCCGGTGGAGTGTTCAATTTCCCTAGTGTAATAGGATCATTCTTTTGAGCAAATTGGGGTTCTGCCATCACCACTAATATAGGCCATACATCTAAAGGAAGAAAACACCATGCAGGCCAGTTATTCCTTTCCCGATCTCTATATTCATCTATTTCTCTCTATAACCCACTGAATTTCTTGTTTTTATTTATTGATTGTAAAAGGCGGATAGGAGCATTGTCTTTTTCCATATGAAAACCTCTTTGGGGTATTTAGTTAAATTTTGCGAGAGTATTAACAATATGATGTAAATGTGTTATATCCCTCCAACAGGAGGAGCCCATGGAAGCAAAGCCCGACTGCCCCAAGTGCCATGCCAGCACGGTATATCGAAGCGGAAAAATTCTCGGGAAACAAAGGTATAGCTGCAAGAATTGTGGATTTCAATTTACTCGCACCACTCCACGG
>NZ_JAAKEI010000010.1 GCF_011039085.1 Desulfovibrio sp. ZJ369
CAGCGTCACTGGTTTGCCAGATTCCGCCGAAAGTCGGTCGTTGTTTCACGAAGTCTGCACATGGTTGACTTGACGATGGCTCTTTTTGCCAGGTTTCATGTGAATGGAACTCTGGATGACATTAAAATATTGAGAGTATTAACAATATGATGTAAATGTGTTATATCCCTCCAAACGGAGGAGCCCATGGAAGCAAAGCCCGACTGCCCCAAGTGCCATGCCAGCACGGTATATCGAAGCGGAAAGATTCTGGGAAAACAAAGGTATCGCTGCAAGAATTGTGGATTTCAATTTACTCGCACCACTCCACGCGGCCGCCCGGCAAGTGAAAAAGCCCTTGCCGTCACGCTTTATACCATGGGTCTGTCCCTGTCCGCCATTGCCCGAATTTTTCATGTTTCACCCCCCGCTGTTTTACGTTGGGTACGAAATTTTGCGGAACGTGTTTATGAAAAGCCTGAACCTGGTGAGCCCATCATTGTTGAGCTTGATGAAATGTGGCATTTTCTAAAGTCAAAAAAAAACAAACGTTGGCTCTGGAAAGCCTATTGTCGTGATACCGGTCAACTCATCGACTGGGAATGTGGAGGGCGTGATCAGGCTACCCTCCACAGATTGATGGAGCGATTGAAAAAGTGGAAAGTCTGGTTTTACTGTACGGACAAGTGGAAGGTTTATCCTCTGGAGATAGCCGAAAACGATCTGCTTCAGGGGAAAAGTGGCACAGTCCGCATAGAAAGGAACAATTGTCGCCAGCGTCACTGGTTTGCCAGATTCCGCCGAAAGTCGGTCGTTGTTTCACGAAGTCTGCACATGGTTGACTTGACGATGGCTCTTTTTGCCAGGTTTCATGTGAATGGAACTCTGGATGACATTAAAACATTATTTAGTTAATACTATCAAAAATACAAACAGTCATGCCGCCCTTTCGGCATGAGGTTTTCCCGGCCGGGACCGCAATCAGCGCATTGCTTTTCTACGGTGAGGCCTATAAGTTCTTGTTTCGCAGAGTGAACGAGGCTAACAGTCCTTTTAGGTTAATTTTCTGTTTGAATCAAGCAAAAAAAGCAGAAAAATGTTTTATTTTTTAGCTTGAGCAGAAAAGAAGCCTTTTGACTGGATATTCCTTTTTGCGCAAACAGGACACCATGACCACTCTCGGTTCACGCATCAAAATGGCTCGCGGCAAGGAATCACAGGAAAAATTCGCCGCCAGGCTCGAGATCAGCAAGGGCGCTCTGGGCTTTTATGAGCGGGACGAAAATCTGCCCAAATCCGACGTTATTCTTAAAATCTGCTCCTTCACAGGCGCTTCGCTTGACTGGCTGCTGACCGGCGCGGAATCCGCCTCCCGAGAACCGGCGCGCAAGCTCGCCCCGTGCCCGACCCCTGCGAATCAGGCGGAACAGACCGCGGCCGCCGCTCCGCAAGCGAGCAGGGAGTGTTCCTGCCCGCAGTGCGCGGAGCTGAAAAAACGCCTGACGGCTCTTGAGGAGGAATGGCGGGAATTGTGCGCTGAAAACAGAGGCTTGTGGAAAAAGGTTTGCCTGCTGCTGGAAGGAATTGCCGGTCCGCGAGAGCGGCAGCCGTAGCCTCCAGGGGCGGGCGATTGCTGCCGTAAGGCTCGTCGCACTCGCCAAGGGCAACGGCCGCCGTGCATTGGCCTGGAGGAGAAAACGCCTTGGGAAGAGCCGAGATTGAGCTTGGGGGATTGTCTCCCGATCATTTTGTGCGCTCTGCTGAGCGCGGCTGCCTGCGCCTGTTTTTCTTACTGCGGCCGCAAGCAGAGCGGGGGGCGTCTGGCCTTAGAGAATATTGCTTTTAAAACGCTCGCTCCGGCGCTTAACGGCGAAAGTAAATTTCGCCTGCGCCTATCTCTGCTGTCGTCATCCGTAAGGCGGCACAGCCGCCAACGGCTGACGCGCGCGGCGGGCATGGCTTCGCCCTGCCAGAGCGTTTAGCTAATTTCATTAGCAAAAACGCTCTATATGTGGCCGGAGCGGCAGGCGTTTGCCTGGGCTGCCTGATCGTTTTTCTCGCGCCGGGCAATGCGCCTGCGCCCTTCCCAACCGGCTCACGTCTGTTTTTTTTCTGGCTTGCGCAGGCGGCGCGCCTGTTTTTCATAGAGCGGTTTGCTGTTGAAAACGGCAACCGCTCTGGCGGCCGCGGGAGCGGACGCCCGCGCCGGCGGTAGCCGTTAGCAAGCTTTGCTTGCTTGCGCCAGCCGTTGGCGAGTCTGCGAGCCTTACGGATGGCGACAGCGGTTTCGTTGAATGTTTTTTGTGGTAACTCATTGCTGTCTCCATCCGTAGCTTCCTTCGTCGCAACGGCTGAAGCCTGGACGCGAAATGATGGCGGCGAAGTGATTGAAAATAGATATGTTCAATCAAAAAATGCTCTAATGAGGGCTGACCTTGGGCAACGGCACATCCGTAAGAAAGCCCGATGACATGCACTTGGCCACCAGGGCGCCGGAACCGTCAAACACTTCCACGTCATACGTCAGAATATGCTGGCCCGCGCGCACGACCCTGGCCTCGGCCGTGAGCGGGCTCACTTTGCCGGGCCGCAGAAATTCTATGGTGGTGGACAGGCTGACCACGCCGGTTTCCGAGCCTGCGTTGGCTGCCGCGCCGAAGGCTACATCGGCCAGGGAGAAGATGGCTCCGCCGTGGGCCATGCCCATGCCGTTTTTGTGGTTTTCGGTGATCGGCATGGTCACTTTGGCGTAGCCCCTGCTCGCGCTTTCTATGTTCATTTGCAGATGGCGCACCAACTTGTCGTGCTTTGCGACGTAGTTTTCCATATTTTGCTCCGGAATTCTCCGCAAAAACGGGCCAAAAGCCTGAGCTTTCAGCCCGCGTCAAAGGTTGGAAAAAAGGCCTGTAAAAAGACTGCCGCCGGCCTTCTCATCCGGAAAAGCAGCGGAGAAAAGAACCGGAGCAACGCAGAACGCGGGCCGGAGAACGCTTGCTGCGCACGCCGTGCGCCGTTGCCTCTGTCCCGGTCTGCCTTGAAAAGCGGGCATGCCATGCTGCGGGAATCTTGCCCCGCTGCTGCCCGCTGCCCGCCGAATGCGCGCGTCACTCCACCTGCTGAATGCCGTCCAGCTTCCAGGTACCGCCGGAGGACGGACGCAGAAAATGCCAGATCTCGCGCACAGTGGACGGAGCGTCTTGATCCGGGCTTTCACGCAGCAGCACGTCAAAAAAGACTTCAGCCCGCTGTTGATCGCCTTCGCTTTCCACGCCGAGCAATTGGGCATTGACCAGAAGGATTTCCGTTGTGCTCGGATTCGGCTCTGCGGCCAGTTGCTCGCGCACGGCCTCCAGCACCGCCGGAGTGGCGAACTGCGCAATATCGTCAAGATCGCGCTTGTCCCATGAGCTTTGCAGGCGGTTATAAGCCATTTTTGCGCCGCGCAGAAATTCGTCGGCGTCAAAGTCCGGGGGAATATTCACGCCGGAATCGGCCGCAAAGCTCTGCGGCCCGCTGGACGTGGCGTCACGGCTTTTGTCGCGCAGAACATCCCAGCCCGTTGTCTGATCGCGACGCAGAGGCGCCTGATCCTGCGCATCGTCCCGCAGCTCGTCCATCTGGGGCGAAACGCCGCGTGCACCGGCAGGCGCCGGGGTCCGGCTGCTGCGGAAGCGTGCAAAGAGTTTGAGCCCCAGAAAGACCAGCAGGCCGATCAGAATGATATCCATCAGGCCGCCGCCCGAGAAGCCGTTGCCGGAGAGCAGCGAACCGAGCAGTGTGCCTGCCAGCAGGCCGCCGAACAAGCCGCCCATGCCGCCGAACAGACCGGCACGCGGCGCTGCGGCCTGGGCCTGATTCATGGGCTGGCGTTGCGCGTTGGGCGTCTGCTGGCGCATGGTCGGCGCGGGCGCGGGGCGGCTCATGAAGGGCTTGCCGCCGAAGGAACGGCCCCCTCCCATGCGGGCGGCCTCAACCTCTCCGGGGGTGAAGAGAGTCAGGCTCACCGCCCCGAAAAGCAGGAGTACAATAGTCAAAAGAGCGCTTAGTTTCATGGAAAACTCCCTATACCGGGGGTGAATAAAAATATGCGCGGGCACGTTTGTCCACGCATACTGAAAATACTATAATGTTTTGCAGGGAAAAAGCAAGGCCGCTCGCGGGTGGAGGGATTCATTTTTCGAGTGAAATTCCTTTCTCAACCATGTAAAATTACAATGAATTTTTTACGAAAATCATCTTAAAGGTGAATCCCTCCGCGGGCGAGGTCGCGGCAGGCGCGGCGCGGGCCTCTGTCATAGCGGCACTGCGAACGCATTGCCCCATGCTGCGGGCTTTAGAGCGTTTTAAAAGCACTATGCTCTAAAGAAACGGAGTGCGGCTTTTGCAAGACTCCATGCCGATATAATCATATTTATGAATATATTTTTTCAGATGCGTCTGCCAGGGGCTGGTGAAACTTTTCGCTTTTCTCAGCGCTTTGGATGCGGTACAAAAAAGTTCCGGCACTGTGCCTCACCGGGCAGTGCCCTAACATAGGATGCACAAAGGAGCATTTTCCATGTCTTCCATACCCGATATGCTGATGCGCGCCTGGCGTTTTCGCCATGCCTGCAAGAAGTTTGATCCCCATAAAAAAATCAGCGATGCCGACTTTCAGACCATTTTGGAAGGAGGCCGCCTTTCTCCCAGTTCTTTCGGCTTTGAACCCTGGCAATTTCTGGTGGTCCAGAATCCCGGCCTGCGCGAAAAAATCCGCGCCGTGAGCTGGGGCGCGCAGCAGCAACTGCCCACAGCCAGCCACGTTATCGTCATTCTGGCATGCAAGCCCCATGAAATGCAGCCGGATTCGCCCTACATCCAGCAAACCATCATGCGCGAGACGCAGGCTCTGCCGGAGGATGTCGCCGAAGCCCGCACGGAAAAGTATCGCGAGTTTCTGGAAAAGGATTTTGCCCTGGCGGGCAATGAGCGGGCCGGATTTGAATGGGTCGCGCGCCAGTGCTACATCGCCTTGGGCAACATGATGACCGCGGCTGCGCTCCTGGGCATTGATTCCTGCCCCATCGAAGGTTTTCGCAAAGCGGATCTCGAAGCAGTGCTCAGCCGCGAGGATCTGCTGGACGATGCCCGCTGGGGCGTGGCCTGCATGCTGGCCTTCGGCTACCGCGCAAAGGAGCCCCGGCCCAAAACGCGCCGCCCGGAAGAGGCCGTAGTCCGCTGGGTACAGTAGAGCATTTTCACTTTGAAAATGCTCTGCTGACGCGAAAGCGGCAGCCGCCGCAACGCGGCGTACATTCAGGCGAAAACCGCGTTTTTCGCCTGAATGCCACCTTTGACTTTCATAAAAAGTCAAAGGTAATCTGCTCTAGGTCGGCCCTTCCTCAGGGCAGTTTCCCTTTGAAGCTGCCCTGCTGTCGCGAAAGCGGCCGCCGCTGTCTGTACGCCCTTACGGGCTACAGCTAGCGCGCCCGTCCTTCGTTGCGCTCCGAGCCGTGCTTTGCGCACATGGGGCAGCACGGCTGCGGCATTGCCGCAGCCGCGCTGCTCAGCGTTTGCCGGTTTCCGCAGCGGGACTATCCACATAGAGCCAGAACAGCGCGCCCAGTTCCAGGGGTTTGGCCTGGCCGTCCGGCCCGCGCAAGGGATCGCCGGGCGCAACGGCCATGCAGCACCACCAGCCCGCCTGATTGAGCACAAAAGAGAACTGCCCCGCGCTGTCGGTGCGGGCTTCCAACTGCTCATGCCAGGGCGTGGGCGCGTTGCTTTTGTCCGTGTTGATCCGCGCCATGCGCACGGACGTCCCGGGCAATGGCTGCCCGTTGAGCAGAGCCCGGCCCGAAAAGAGCGCAGGCGCCGTGAGCCCGAAAGGCCGGGTAAAAGGCTGAATTTCAAAGTGCTGGCCCACCGGCAGATGCCACCCCCGCTCCACGCCATAGACGGGCAGCGTCGTCTTGACATAGTGCTGCACGAAGCGATCCCGGGCCGCGTCCCACCAGGGCCGGGCCTCAATGATGAATTGGTAGAGGCCGGGGCTGGTCAGGGCCACATTGGCCCCCCAGGCTTTTTGATCGAGATAGCGGATTTCTTCCACATCGCCCAGCAGGTCGCGCCGCTCCGGCTGCAATACGCCGTCTTTGGCGGGAGTAGCGTCGTCATAGCGCAGCACGCTGAAAAGCTGCGGCATGTCCATGCCCAGACCCTGATGCTGGAAAGGGCGCATCATGGTGATCAAAACATCCACTTCCTCGGCAATGGCGGGTTGTCCGGGCCTCTTTGCGGGCTGTTGCGCCGCGCCGGGCGCGGGGCTTGTGGCGTTTTTGTCGATGACTCCGGGCGCGGGCGGCGTGGCGGGCCGGGCCAGGGTTGGAAGAACAGCCCGGGCGGGATTTTGTTCCGAAGCCTGTTTTTTCTGCTCTTCCCTGGTTTTGGCCGGGGGATCGGGTCTTTCCGTCCTGGCCGGAGCCTCAATGCCGGGCTGGCTCGGCACGAGCAGAGTGACCTGCGCCCGGACGCCGGGCGCGGGCAACAGGCAGCAGAGAGCCAGCAGCAGTGCCGCCGCGCCTGTCTGCCGCGTCGGAGTACGGCCGGCCGGTTCATGTGCAATATGCCCCAAGAAAAGACGAAAACGCGAAAAACAGGCGCGTGACATGAAGGCTCCCGGCAAAATCTGGTGATACGCCACGCCGGTGCTGTGATACCGGGCGTGAAAACAGCACAGTAAAAAAGGCGGTTTTTGTTGCGCGCCGCCCTTGACAGCGTGCGCCTCTGTGGACGGGGCGCATGTCATTTGCCACAACACTGGAGGCATGGTGCAAACCCGCGCGAGGCAGCCGGGATAGCTGCCTGCCGCGGACGGGCGGCGTTCGATTCCGGAAGGGAAAGCCGCGCCCGGAGGAACATAACAAAAGGGGCAGGGCTTGTCATGCGCGGCCTGCGGCGAGTTTTCGCCGGAAAGATTTTTCTTTTTTAAAAATCAGTATGTTAAAGGTGTAAAGCCCGGCAAGTACGGCGGAATTGAAAATGCAGAGTATTTCTTTACTTCGCTCCCACGAGGCCTGCGGCTTTGTCTCCGCGCAGGGGACGCCGCTGCCGCCCGAGAAGGCAACTGCTCAGAAATATCGCGGCGTTCGGGCCGCGAAAAGGACGCTCACTTCTTTCGCGCCTGCCTGGCGCAGAGCCAGAACGGCCGCAGCAAGCGTGCTGCCCGTGGTCATCACGTCGTCGATGAGCCAGATTCGCAGGCCTTCGGCCTTGCGCGAGGCCTGAAAGCTGCGTCGCACATTGCGGCCCCGCTCCGCAGCCGAAAGTCCGGCCTGAGGCGCGCCCTGAATCGAGCGGCGCAGGAGATCCGGGCGCAACGGCAGGTCTGTGAGGTTGCGCAGGGCCTTGGCCAGCTCATGGGCCTGATTGAAGCCGCGACGGCGCAGGTGGGCCGGATGCTGGGGCATGGCCGTGAGCGCGTCGGGCCGGGGCAGGCAGCGCGCCGCTTCAAGCAGACAGGCTCCGAGCAGCGCGGCCAGCGAGAGTTCGCCGCCGAATTTCAGCCGCAAAAGCGCGTCGCGCAATGCGCCCTGGTAAAGACCGTAATAGGCCAGACCGTCCCAGGGCGGAGTCTGGCTCAGGCAGCGGCCGCAAGGAATATGGGCGGTGCGGGTGCGCGGGCCCGCAAGTCCGGCTTCGGCCCGGCTCCAGGCCAGGGGCACGCCGCAACGCGGGCAACGCGGCCCTGTGTACGGAGCAAAAAGCAGGCAGCATTCGGGGCAGAGCGGCGCAAGAAGACCGGCCGGTCCGTTCAGAGGAAGGGCCGGGGGAGTGCCCTGCGGATTTTCGGCAGGACTGAAGGGCCGCAGGCAGTGAGAACAACGCGTCTGGGCCAGCCCCAGAACATGCAGGGCATCCCGCGCCGCGCATGCCCTGGAAGCGGCGCGCAGCAGCAGGCCCCGGCGCTTTTGTTCCGGGCGGATGCCTTGACCCCGGCCCAAAAAACAAGCCGACGCGGCAGGCAAAAATTTCTTGCACAGCCAGTGGCCCAGGCTTGAGGTCCAAATCCGCGGTTTGCAGGGCATCATGGGTTTGCGTCAACGGGTTGGGCCGCGAGGCGGCGGCCCCAGTCGCGTCCCCAGGCGATCAGATCGTTACGCACGGCCGGGCGCCGGTAAATGTCGGCCGGTTTTTCCAGGCCGCGTAACAGCCGGGTTTCACATATGCCCGCGTCCAGAGGGGCCAGAAAATACTTGAGTGTGAGCAGGGAGCCTGAAAACAACTGATTGCCCCGAGGCCTGCCCGCCACCAGCCCCACAAGCACGGGCTTGATGGGCGGCTGGGGCAGAGCGGCGCAGGCTTTGCGGGTATGCGCCCGCGCGGCCCAGAAGCGCTGGCCGCGGTCGATAAGAGCCTTGAACCGGGCCGGGAGGGCGTAAAAATAGATGGGCGATGCCAGCAGCACCAGGGGGGCGGCTGTCAGAAGAGCGAAAAGTTCTTCGGCCTGATCCTGCGCTCCGGTCCCGGTCGCGCGCGAGAGAATGCACATGTGCGGGGGGTCGGCGCAGGCGCCGCAGCCGATGCAGGGCGCGACAGGGTAGTCACGCAACGGCACCAGCCGGATGTCTGCCCCGGCTTCGGCCGCGCCCTCGGCAAAAAGCCGGGCCAGAGTGTCGGAAACGCCTTCGGGCCTGGGGCTGCAGAGCAGCGCTACCGGTTGGGTCATGCCCTGAACTCGCCGCAAAAGGGATTGTTTTTGCGCTCGTCGCCAATGGTGGTGGCAGGGCCGTGGCCCGGGTAAACCACGGTTTCGGGCGGCAGAGCAAAGAGCGCGTCGTTGATGGAACGCAGCAGCGTGGCGTGATCGCCGCCGGGAAAGTCCGTGCGGCCCATGGAGCGGTAAAAGAGCGCATCGCCGGTAAAGACCAGGCTTTCAGCCGGAAAATACAGGGAGACGCCGCCCGGCGTATGCCCCGGCGTTTCCAGCACCCGGCAGCCCATGCCGCCGAAGCTGGTCTCGCCCGTGGGCATGGGCAGGCTTTCAAAGGGCGTCACCTGCGGGAAACCCCAGATGCCGCCTCGGCCCGATTCGGTCTCGGCCAGGCTGTCGTCACCCGCGGGCGCGTACACCGGGGCCCTGGTGGCCGCGGCCAGCTCGGCAACGCCGTACAGATGATCAAAATGCCTGTGGGTCAGGCAAATCGCAGTCAGAGAGAGCCGGTATTCGGCAAGGTAGTCCAGCATGGGGGCGGGCTGGCCGCCCACATCCACGGCCACGGCCCGGTTGTCTGCATGGATAAGATAGCTGTTGGTCTGTAGCGGGCCAAGGGGAAAAGTGGCTACGGGCATGGTTGTTTCCTCTGCACTGTAAGTGATGGCAAGTGATGGCCGGAGTCTGTCGCCTGTGGAAAAGCGGCGCGTTTCAAAGAAAATCTGCTCCGGCGCGCGGATTTTATACCAGGCGCTGTGCAGGAGCAAGCAGGCGACGGGTGGGGCGCAGGGGAGGCGCATAAGATGCGGCAGCCCCGGGGTACTGAGGACTGAGTCTGGACAATTGGCCGCCGCCTTACTACACTGAAGAGATGAACCGGACAGCACAGCATCTTGAGCTTGAGCGCGGCGATCTCATGGAGATGGAAGGGCTTTTGCGCCAAAGCCTTGCCGCTTTTTTTACCTTCAGCGGGCATGCGCTGTATTTCCCCACCCGGAATGCGCCGGATGCGCCTCTGCTTTTGCCGCATGAGCGCCGTCTTCTGCTGCCGTTGATCTGGGGCGGGCGCCTGCTGGGAGTATTCATGCTGCACGGCGTTCGCGCGCGTGAAATCAGGCCCTTGCTCGCCTCATTGCCCGCCATTGCCGGGCTTTGCCTGGAAAATCTGGCCCGGGCCAAAGCCTGCCGCACGGATGCGGTCACCGGCCTGGTCACGGAAGAAGCGCTGTTTGCACGCATGGAGGACGAAGCGGCGCGCGTGCGGGCCCATCTGGACGATCCCGCCCGGCCGGACGACAGGCCCGCGCCTTTGCACAGGCTCTGCATGGGCCTTGTGCTGCTGCGGCTGCGCAATGGGGAGGAAATCACGCGGCAGGCGGGTTTTGCCTTTGCCCGGGACTTTCTGGGCGCGCTGGCGGCCGCCTGCCGCACGGATCTGCCCTCGGATGTGCTGGCCGCGCGCGCCGGACGCCATGAGCTGGCTCTTTTGCTTTCGGCCAGCGGGCGCGGCGCCTGCCACAAGCTGGCCCGCGCGGCCCTGGCCCGCATGGAGGCCGTAAGCCTGCCCGGGCCCTTGACCCGCCGCCCCGTGCGCCCTTTGCTCTGTGCCGGGCACGCGCTCTATCCGCAGGATATGCAGGGCCCGGAGCTGGTGCTGCCCATGTTCGAGCAGGCCCGCCAGCTTATGGCCAGAGCGCGGCTGGCGGCGGATGTGGCGGGCCAGGCGGCCGGAAGCGGAGCGGCCGCGGGCGGGGAAAGCCGCATCATGCCCTTTGCCCGTATTCTTCAGGATGGCGGTCTGGTTCTGGAAAGTCTGCCCCTTGGCCGCCTGCGTATCAGCCTGGGCCGGCAGGCCAAGGCCCGCGAGGGCTTGCGCTTTGCGGTCTGGGCAGCCGGAAGCGGCACAGGGGCTCGCTACAAGGGCGAAATCGTACTGCTGCATGTCCGGGAATCTGACTCCATAGCCGAAATCCTGCATCTGGCCGATGCGGCGTTCTTGCCTGGGCCGGGCGACAGTCTGGCGCTTTTGGACGAGCTTCCGGTTCTGGAATCAGCGGATCTTGAAGACGCGGAGATCAGCACGGCAGCCGGGCCGAACGCCTGGCAGAAGTCTGGGGCCGCCGCCGAGGCAGCCGGGTCGGACAGGCTGGAAAAGGCCGGGCCTGTTGCAACGTCCGCCCCAATCGCGCGGAATGGGGGCTTGAAGCCGCTTGCGGTTTCCGGGGGCAAGCCTGGCGAGGCCGTTGCCGCGGCCGCGCCGCAGCCCGATGCGCACAGAGATGGCGCGCCGGAGCCCGGGCATGGCGATTTTTACGGCCACGGCGGCTTTCTCAAGCGTTTCGCGCGCCAGAGGGAGCAGTGCGCCCGCTTTGTGCTGGCTATTGTGCGCCTGACTCCGGCATCCGAACGCGCCAAACAGGATCCGGCAGAGGATAGTGCGCGGGCAGCAGCCTTGTGGCGCGCTCTCTTTCCGGCCCCGGCCGCCGAAGAAGCAGCGCCAGGCGGCAATGCCTTTGGCGGATGTTACGGCAGCAACAGCCTGATTTTTTTCCACCCCCGCGCCAACGGGCAGGAACTCTTGCCCGCCTACGCGCGGCTGTGCGAGGGCCTGAAAAAGGAGGGCCTTTGCGCGGCGGCCGGGCTGGCCGGCTATCCTTTCCTCCAGTTTCGCAAGGCTGAAATGCAGGACTGCGCGCTCAAGGCCCTGGAGTATGCGCTCCTGCTGCCGGAGCCCAGGGTCGGGATCTGCAATTCCCTGGCCCTGAACATCAGCGCGGATCGGCGGTACAGCCTGGGCGACGTGTTCGGCGCGGTAGAAGAGTACAAGCTGGCTCTGCTGGCCGATAAAGGGAATGTCATGGCCTGGAATTCTCTGGGCGTCTGCATGGCTGCTCTGGGGCGTCGGCATGAGGCGCGCCGGCATTTTCTCGAGGCTCTCAAGCACTGCCCCACGGATGCGGGCACCGAGCAGATTTATTACAATCTGGGCACGGTCTGTCACGGGCTGGGCGAACGGCGGGCGGCGGCCCGCTACTACCGTCGTTGCGTCGAACGCGCGCCCGAGCATCTTTTCGCGCATATCCGGCTGGGCCAGCTCTATGAACAAGCGGGCCGCCGCCGCGAGGCGCGCGCCTGTTACGAGCGGGCGGCAGGCATTGAAGATGCCCGTCCCGACGGCCCGAGCCTTGCCCGGCGGCATCTGGCCCGGGTGGCCGTTCGCCAGCGCCGGGGAGGCGAGGCCCGCGAGTTGCTGCACGAGGCTTTGCTGCGCAATCCCAATGACGCGGCGGCCATGTTGCTCCTGGCCAAGTTGTATCTGGACGGCAATGAAGATCCGGCCATGGCCGAGTTGCTGGCCCGCAAAAGCGCCGGATTGCATGAGCAGCCCGAAGCCTGGCAGACCTTGGCCCGCGCCCTGCGCGCCCTGAAGAGGGAAGAGGAGGCGCGTCTGGCCGAGGCCCGCGCCGTGCTGTCCTGAGGGGGCAGGCCTCTTTAGAGCAGATTACCTTTGACTTTTTATGAAAGTCAAAGGTGGCATTCAGGCGAAAAAACGCGGTTTTCGCCTGAATGTACGCCGCGTTGCGGCGGCTGCCGCTTTCGCGTCAGCAGAGCATTTTCAAAGAGAAAATGCTCTAGAGCCAGGCGCGGGCGAAATTTCCTTGCGCCGTTGAGCGCCGGAGCGAGCGTTTCAAAAGCGATATGCTCTAAACATCAAACAGCATTTCCAGATCTTCCCGGGTCAATGACTTCCAGGTGTCCTGGCCCGGGATGATCGCCTCGGCCACGCCGCGTTTGGCTTCCTGCAGCTTGAGGATTTTTTCCTCAACCGTGTTCTGGCAGATCAGCTTGTAGGAAAAAACCTGACGGGTCTGGCCGATGCGGTGGGTGCGGTCCGTGGCCTAGCTTTCCACAGCCGGGTTCCACCACGGATCATAATGGATCACATAATCGGCTGAGGTCAGGTTCAGGCCCGTGCCCCCGGCCTTGAGCGAGATCAGGAAAATGGGAATCTCCGGGGTATTGTTGAAGCGATCCACCTGTTCGAAGCGATCCTTGCTGGCCCCGTCCAGGTAGCAGAAGGGCACCTGGGAAAATTCCAGCCACTGTTTGCGGATTATGGCGTTGACCGAAACATCCTCTTCGGCAGAGCGGTATATTAGGAATTGGAAGCTCTCATTCATCGGCACTCCTCGCGGGGCTATGTACTGTATAGAGTATAGACCCCCTATACCACGCTTCGGCCATAACCGAACCGCCTCTGCCGCAGACCATACCTTTTTATTTTATTCATTCTCCCAAATTTTCAAAAAAATCCTCGTCCACACGTTTCAGCTCCAGCTTTCTCTCCCCCCTGACGCCGATGCCATGTTGCACCATAATCTCAGCCAATTCATCACCAGCAATCAGACGCAAGTGCTTATGGCTGCGCTCTGCATATTCCTTTGCCGCCCTGGTATAACGGCTTGTGGTCACAAATACCCCTTTTAATATGCCGTGCGCATCCATGGCACCCGCGAACTCGCGGATTTTGTCGGGTCCTATGGCAGAATCCGGACTGTACCTTTTTGCCTGAAGATAGATTTTGTCCAGGCCCAGCACATCCTCGGTGATGACGCCATCTATGGCCCCATCACCGGTTCCCCCTGTTCTTTTCCCAGAGCCGCCCTCGCCGTAACCAAGCCCCAACATCAGCTTGACGATCAACTGCTCAAACTGCGTATCATTCAAAGCCTGGACTCGTTCCTTAATATCGGATTGCAAGGCGGCATTGTAATCCTTGAATGCCCCCTCGATACGTTCTTCCGGGGTATCTTCCTCCGCCTCACGAGGCTGGCCGATGGGCACCACATTTTCGCCTTCGGCGGGAGTGTCGCTTCCCTCTCTGAACTGGCGAAAGTTTTCTGAGTGGGCTTTTAAAAAATGTATGTCTATGCGGGGAGGATTCTCGGCAAGAACCTGTCGCCCGGCATCTGTGATGCCATATACGCCACGGGATTCTCGCTTCAATAAGCCTGCCTTGACAAGATACTGAAAGTCCCATTGCACTCTGTTGGCAAGCCGGCTCTGCCTGCCACTCGGTAACATTTCGCGCCTGTCATTATCGGACAGGCCAAATTCAGCGGAAACGTGGGCAACCGCTTCTGCTGTATTCACAGGCCTGCTGGCCGCCACGCGGAGAACCGGTAGCATGAGGGTTTGAAAATCGGGAATAGCCATAACTGATGCCACCTCATCATTCATTTTTAGGCTTACCTATGAGGGGGAAAATGGCCCGCGCTCACGGGCGGCAATATAGCTCATGCGAACAGAATGGCAAACGACGCGAACCCCTGACAAGAGGGGCTGCCCTTGAGGATCGCTGCTCGCGGAACACGGCTTTTGCGACCTGGGACGCGGCCCAATACGTTCCTTTTTTCGCTCTTTGCCGTCCATGACGGTCAACCTTTCGGAAATCCCGAAGAGTTCAAAAGCTGTCGCCTCTTCCCCCTATTTTATCTGCCAATGAGCGGGCCTACAAATACTCAAAGGCATCGCGCATAAACCGAATTTCGGAGGGAGGCGCTTTGACGTGGGTGGCTTCCTGCCTCCAATGCGAGACCGCCTCGCGGATTTCGGTAAGGCGCTTCTGTGCCTCGTTCTTGCGGAAGCGGAAAAACTCGGCTGCTTCTAAACATCAAACAGCATTTCCAGATCTTCGCGGGTCAATGACTTCCAGGTGTCCTGGCCTGGGATGATCGCTTCGGCCACGCCGCGCTTGGCTTCCTGCAGTTTGAGGATTTTTTCCTCAACCGTGTTCTGGCAGATCAGTTTGTAGGAAAAAACCTGGCGGGTCTGGCCGATGCGGTGGGTGCGGTCCGTGGCCTGACTCTCCACAGCCGGGTTCCACCACGGATCATAATGGATCACATAATCGGCCGAGGTCAGGTTCAGGCCCGTGCCCCCGGCCTTGAGCGAGATCAGGAAAATGGGAATCTCCGGGGTATTGTTGAAGCGATCCACCTGCTCGAAGCGATCCTTGCTGGCCCCGTCCAGGTAGCAGAAGGGCACCTGGGAAAATTCCAGCCACTGCTTGATGATCTGCAGCATCTGCACGAACTGGGAAAAGACCAGCACCTTGTGCCCGCCCTCCACGATCTCCATGATCATGTCCTTGAAAGCGTCGAACTTGCCTGAGGGCAGATTGTTGGAAAAGCCCGGCAGATCCAGCTTCAGCAGGCGGGGATGGCAGCAGATCTGGCGCAGTTTGAGCAGGGCGTCCAGAATGGACATCTGGCTCTTGGCCAGGCCTTTCTGGTCCACGTCAGCCAGCACCTGGGCGCGCAGCTTGCGGGCCAGGGCCGCGTAGAGCTCGGCCTGAGCTTCTTCCAGAGCGCAGCAGGTGACGCTTTCCACCTTGGGCGGCAGATCCTTGGCCACTTCGGCCTTGGTGCGGCGCAGGATAAAGGGCCGCACGCGGGTGCGCAGATAGTCCAGGGTTTCGGCGTCGCCGTCCTTGATGGGTTTGACGATGCCGCGCTGGAAAGCGTGCTGGGAGCCCAGAAAGCCGGGCATCAGGAACTCGAACAGGCTCCAGAGCTCAAAGAGATTGTTCTCAATGGGCGTGCCTGAGAGGCAGAGCCGCATGCGGGAGTTGATCCGGCGCACGGCCCGGGCCGTGATGGTATTGGGATTTTTGATGTTCTGGGCTTCGTCCAGAATCACGGTGTTGAACTCGTATTTCTCCATCTCCTCCAGATCCCGCCGCAGCAGAGCATAGGTGGTGATGACCAGATCCGAGCCCGCAATGTGTTTGAACATGCCCTCGCGCCGCGTGCCGTAGATGGTCAGGCGCTTCAGGCCGGGCACAAATTTTTCGGCCTCGCGCTCCCAGTTGGGCAGCACCGAGGTGGGCACCACAATCAGATTGGGGCCCTCATAGCGGCGCTCCACCATGTATTGAATGAAGGCCAGGGTCTGCACGGTCTTGCCCAGGCCCATTTCATCGGCCAGGATGCCGCCGAAACCGTATTCCGAAAGAAAATTAAGGTAGGAAAGCCCTTGCGTCTGATACGCGCGCAGGTTGGCATGCAGTCCCTGCGGCGGGGCAATGGGCCGCACCTCGCGGAAGGAGCGGATTTTTTCGCGCAGGTTGTTCCAGAAGGAATCCGTGGCCGCGCCGGGCAAATCTTCCAGCAGGCTGTCCAGTACCGGGGCCTCGAACTGCTTGAATTTCTGCTGGGGGGGCTTGCTCGGATCCAGGCCCAGGGCCGTGAGCTTGTGCGAGAGCTTTTCCAGCCAGGCTTCGGGCAGGCTGGTATACGAGCCGTCCTTGAGCTGCACATACCGTTTGCCGCGGCTCCAGGCCTTCCAGATTTTTTCCAGGGGCAGGGACTGGCCCTCGTAATCCACGCTGATGTCCAGGGAGAACCATTTTTCCTTTTCGTTGCTGGTCACCTGCGCCGTGATCGTGGATTTGGCGGCGCGCATTTTGTAGCGCGAGAGGGCCCGCTCGCCGTAAACCCGGTAGTTTTCCACCAGTTTGGGATAGGAGTCGAGCAGAAAGGCTATGGCCTCCTCCGGCTCCAGAAACCAGAGCTTGCTGGAACGGGACTGGAAGTCCATGCCTGAGAGATCGTTCATGAGCTGGGCTTCTTCATCCTGATGGCGGCGCACGAGGTAGGTCTGGCCTTCATAGGTGTAGCTGCCTGTCTGGAAATCCGGGTTGGGCCCGTTGAGGGTGAATTCCCCGTGTCGCGTCTCGTAGATATTGTCGATCTCCAGGGTCAGCAGGCTGCCTTCCTCGTCCAGAAAGAGTTTGGGATTATAGGTGGCGGGCTGAAAGACCGGCTCCATGAGCTTGAGAAATTCCTGCGGCTCGTACAGCTCCGAGGCGGGCAGGCGGGTCCAGACGCGATCCAGAAATTCCGAGATTTCCTCATGCGGCACCACGGGTTTTTCGTAGATCAGGTTGCGCACCAGGGAGGGGTACAAGCCGGTCTGCACCGGGTAGAAATTATGCTGGTAGCAGACCCAGAGCGGCATCTGGCCGTGAAAGGTGATGGGAGCGTCTTCCGGGTTGGCCTGTTCGTCGTTGTGGGTGTTGGCGGCATTGCCCGCGCGGATGGGCAGGGGCGGGCGGCCCTCGCGCTTGAGCAGCACCTCGAAGCTGAAGCCCGCGTCGTCCAGCCTGGGCTTGAGCTTGAGTGCAAAGGGCGCGCTTTCGATGCGGCAGGGTTTGTCCGTGTCTTTCCAGAGCAGATAGTATTCCTTGCGCACGGACCAGAAAAACCAGGAGGTCAGGCCGTCGGGAATTTCCACCCTGTGCCCGTAGTAGTCGAGATGCTGGCCGATCTGGCGGGCCACATGCGGCAACTGCGGCGAGAACTCGCACCAGTCCGGGTTATGGATGATCTGCTCCAGGCTTACTTCCGTGTGCACCGTGGACAGGCCGGATTTGTTCTGGCGGCCCCGGAAAAAGGAGACCAGCAGCCGCCCCTGTTCGGGCGCGAAACGAAAAATCAGATAGTGGCGGCCGGGCTCTGGCTCCATGTCCGTGGAGAAAAAGTTACGGAAGCTCTGCTTCCAGTCCGTGACGGGCAAGGGCATTTCTTCCGGGTCGCCCTGTTCCTTGCGCAATTCTTCCACCAGGCGCAGGGCCAGGGCCGCCACATGGCGGCAGATGCCGCTGAAGGCGTCCGAGCAGTTGCACTGGTGGCGCGTGCTGCGATCCGTGATGGTAAAGCTCAGGCTTGGCGTATAGACCTGAAGGTCTTCTCCCTGGATCACTCCCTGCACGTCCCAGGTTTCGCCTTCCTGGATATTTATTTTTTGCGCCCCGCCCTCGGACAGGATATAGTAGGCCGCGTCGCGGATATATTCCGGCACGGCGTCGTGCAGGAAGGTCTGGCACATTTCGCGGACGACGCTCTGTTCTGATCGGCTCATGGCTTCCCCGGATAAAGCCCCGCTCCGGGCGACATGCCCGGAAAATCCCAGTTCTGGGGCGCTGTTATGAGATTAGAGATAAATAGCACAGGTTCCGGGACGATAGCAATAACAAGCGCGCAAAGGCATGAAAAAAATATTTTCGAGTTATTTTATCAACTTTTTGATGGCAGGGGCGATCCTGAGTTTTTGCCCGGCGCGCGCCCTGGCCGCGCCCCAGGACGCGGCAGGCGCGGCGGTTCCGGTGGAAAGCGCGCCGGGCGACGCGGCGTCTGTTTTTTTGAAAGACAGCCCGGCGTACGGGGACAGAATCCTTTTCGGCAGCATCGGCGAGGCTTCCAACCTGATACCCTATCTGACTTCGGACTCGGCCTCGCATGAGGTGGCGGATCTGCTCTATGTGGCCCCATTGCGTTACAATAAGGATTTGCAGCCCGAACCCTGGGCCGCGGAGTCCTACAGCATTGAGGACCAGGGCCGGCTGATGCGCTTTACCCTGCGCAAGGGCATTTTATGGGAGGACGGGCAGGAGCTCACCGCCGAGGATGTGGCCTTCACCTATAAGCTCGTCACGGACCCGGCCACAGGCAGCCCCTATGCCGAGGATTTTTTGCGGATCAAGGAATTCCGCGTGCTGGATCGCTACCGCTTTGAGGCGCGCTACGAGCAGTTTTTCGCCAGGGCCGTGTCCTCCTGGATGAGCCCCATCCTGCCCAGGCATATTCTGGAAGGGCAGAACATCCGGCATACGCCCTTTGCCCGCAAACCCGTGGGCGCCGGGCCCTACCGGCTCAAATCCTGGGAGCCGGGCAGCCGGATCACGCTCACCGCCTCGCCCACCTATTTTGGCGGCAGGCCCTGCATCAGCGAGGCGGTCTACAGGATTATCCCCGACGGGGCCACCATGTTCATGGAAACCCGGGCCGGACGTCTGGATGTCATGGATCTGAGCCCCCTGCAGTATTTGCGCCAGACCTCCGGGCCCCGCTGGGAAGAGCAGTTTCACAAATACCGCTACCTGGCCTCGGTCTATGTATTTCTGGGCTTTAACCTGGAGCATCCCTTTTTCAGGGATGTGCGGGTGCGCCGGGCCATCTCCCAGGCCATCAACCGCGACGACATCGTCAAGGGCGTGCTGCTCGGGCAGGGCGTGCCGGCTTTCGGCCCGTACAAGCCGGGTTCCTGGGTCTATCACCCCACGCTCAGGCCGGTTGCGCAGAATAGTGCCGCGGCCCGCGCCCTGCTGGCTGAAGCCGGCTTTCGGGATACGGACGGCGACGGCCTGCTGGATCGGGACGGCAAAGCTCTGGCCTTCACCATTCTGACCAATCAGGGCAACGAGCAGCGTATTCTGACCGCCACGGTGATCCAGAGCCAGCTCAGGGACGTGGGCATTGACGTGCGTATCCGTACCGTGGAGTGGGCGGCCTTTATCCGCGAGTTCGTGAACAAGAGGCGTTTTGACGCCGTGATTCTGGGCTGGACCATTCCCCAGGACCCGGATATTTTTCAGATCTGGCACTCTTCCCAGGCCCATGACGGGGGCCTGAACTTTACCCGCTACAAAAATCCCGAACTGGATCGCCTGCTGGAAGAAGCGCGTTCCACGCCGGATCAGGCGGCGCGCGCGCCCCTGTATGCCCGCATTCAGGAAATCCTGGCCGCGGATCAGCCCTATTGCTTTTTGTTCGTGCCCTATGCCCTGCCTGTGGTGCAGCGCCGTTTCATGGGCATCAAACCGGCCCTGGCCGGGATTATGTACAATTTTGAGAAGTGGTGGGTGCCCAGGGCTTTGCAGCGCTTTGAGATAACGGAGCAATGATGCAGCCGGGCTCTCCCGCCAGGGTCAGCCCCGGCCGGCAGCTTTGGCGTCTCCTTTCCGCCGTTGACAAGCCTGCTCTTGTCGGAACATAGTCAAAAAAATGTTTTCTTCCGAGTCCCTATCTCCGGCAGGGTTGATCCGATGATCCGCATTCAAGAAATTCTCGACAAGGTGGCGGCCAGCAATCCCGACGCGGATCTGGAGCTGATCCGGCGGGCCTATGTGTTTGCCGCCACAGCTCACGCCGGGCAGACGCGTCTCTCCGGCGAGCCCTATCTTTCGCATCCTCTGGCCGTGGCCGACACCCTGGCCGAAATGGGTTTTGACGAGCCCACCGTGGTCGCGGGCCTGCTGCACGACACAGTGGAAGACACCAGGGTCACCATTGAGGAAATCGACGAGAATTTCGGCGAGGAAGCCGCGGACATTGTGGACGGGGTCACCAAGATCAGTATGATCCCCTTTGAAAACAAGGAGGAGGCCCAGGCCGAGAATATCCGCAAGATGATCCTGGCCATGAGCCACGATATGCGCGTGCTGATGGTCAAGCTGGCCGATCGCCTGCATAATATGCGCACCCTGGATTTTCAGAAGACGCACAAGCAGAAGCGCATCGCCCGGGAAACCATGGATATTTACGCGCCCCTGGCCAACCGTCTGGGCCTGTACCGCCTGAAGCGCGACCTGGAGGATCTGAGCTTCAAATACCTGCGGCCGGATGTCTTTAACCAGATAGATCACTGGCTGGACAACCATCAGGTGGTGGAAAAACAGATCATCGGCAAAGTGGTGGGGCTCATTGAGGATCTGCTGGCCTCCAACGGCATCAAAGGGCAGGTCTACGGCCGGATCAAGCACAAATACAGCATTTACAAGAAGATGCAGTCTCAATCCCTGAGCCTGGACGAAATGCACGACATCATGGCCTTTCGCGTGCTGGTCAAGGACATCAGGGACTGCTATGCGGTTCTGGGTCTGGTCCATTCCCAGTGGCGGCCGGTGCACGGGCGTTTCAAGGATTATATTTCCATGCCCAAGGCCAACGGCTACCAGAGCCTGCACACCACGGTCATCGGGCCTGAGGGCGAGCGCATCGAAATCCAGATCCGCACCGAAGAGATGCACCGCCAGGCCGAGCACGGCGTGGCCGCGCACTGGCTCTACAAGGAAAAAGGCCGGGTCAACAGCAAGGATCTGGAACAGTTTTCCTGGTTGCGCGAAATTTTCGAGCGCCAGAGCGAGGAGGCGGACTCGCGCGAGTTCATGCACTCGCTGAAAATGGATCTCTTCAAGGACGAGGTCTATGTCTACACCCCGGCCGGAGACGTCAAGGAACTGCCTGAAGGGGCCACGCCCCTGGATTTTGCCTTTCTGATTCACACCAAGGTGGGCCAGCACTGCGCCGGAGCCAAGATCAACGACCGCCTGATGCCCCTGAGCACGGAGCTGAAAAACGGCGACGTCGTGGAAATCGTCACCGACCCCTCGCGCAATCCCAACCGGGACTGGCTCAAGCTCGTCAAAACCGCCAGGGCGCGCAGCCGCATCCAACGCTATCTGCGCACCGAGGAACGCGCTCACGCCGTTACGCTCGGCCGCGACATGCTGGACAAAGAAGGCCGCAAGGTCAGCATCAACGTGGGCAAGGCCCTCAAGGAGGGGCACCTGGCCCTGGTGGCCCAGGATCTGAATTTCGAGAGCGTGGATGATCTTATCGCGGCTGTGGGCTATGCCCACCTGACGCCGCGCAGGGTTCTGAACCGCCTGTACGCTGTGCTGCATCCCGATGAACCCGCTCCGGCCGCTCCCGCCGCGCCCAGCGTCAAGGAAAGCAAGGAAGAAGCTGTCCGCAAAACCGAGGGCGTGGGCATTTCCGGCGTGGACGGCGTGCTGATGCGCTTTGCCAAATGCTGCAACCCGGTGCCGGGCGATCCGATCATCGGCTATATCAGCCGGGGCATGGGCGTCAGCGTGCATTGCGCGGACTGCCCCAACGTGGCCAATATGGAGCCTGAGCGGCTGATTTCCGTGCATTGGGACGGCGCGGAGGAAAAGCCCTACGAGGCGGGCATCTTCATCATCGCCAAAAATGAGCATGGCGTGCTGGCCGAAGTGGCCCAGGTGCTGGGCACGAACGGCGTCAACATTACCGGCCTGAACATGGAAACCCTGGTGAACGGCCGCGCCCGGCTGCGCTTTACCGTGGAAGTGCGCGACACCACGCAGTTGTACCAGCTTATTGAGGCCATCCGCGCTCTGCCGCCTATTCTGGAAGTGGTGCGCGACACCGAGGACGTTGAAAATTGATTGTTTTCCCGGATACCATTTTGAGAGCGTTTAGCCAGAGCGTTTAGCTCATTTCATGAGCAAAACGCTCTGGCGGCCGCGGGAGCGGACGCCCGCGCCGAATGAGCGTCCAGACCGCGTTGCGGTAGCCGTTAGCAAGCTTTGCTTGCTTACGGATAGCGACAGCGGTTGCGTTGGCTGGCTGCCACAGTAACCAGTTGCTGTCTTCATCCGTAGCTTCCTTCGTCGCAACGGCTGAAGCCTGGACGCGAAATGATGGCAGCGCCGCTTTTGAAATTGAATAATTTCAAAAGCAAAATGCTCTAGAGCGGTTTGCTGTTGAAAACGGCAACCGCTCTAGCTAGAGCATTTTCAAAGAGAAAACGCTCTAGAACGAATACGCAAAGACCAGCTGCGCTTTCCAGGCGTCCTGCTTCTGGTAGGAATCGGCCATCCAGCTTTTTTTCCAGGTGTCATCATCCATCATGTTGACTATATAGCCCAGTTCCAGATTGGCTTGCAGATTTTCATAGATCTGCCAGGCATTGACCAGGTTGAATTCCAGCAGGCCGTCGTTGGTGGTCATGTACGGGCCGTCATTGGTGCCGTAGCTGTCGCTCCAGGCTGTGGCGCTGTCCATGTATTTGACCATGGAAGGCGCGTTGGTGCCGCCCCAGTAGGCCACGCGGAAGGTATGCGTGAGATCCTCAAGAAAACTCATGTCCTTCACTTGCAGGCCGATGCCCCAGGTGCCCGTATAGCTCAGATCACGGTCGTACCAGTCGCCGTTGGGTCCCCAGGCCAGGTTGCCGTCGCCCATGAAGGAGGTGAAGTTGCCGGAAGCGGCCACGGAAGGCATACGCTCGGAGCCGTTTTTCACGTTGCCGTCGTCGCCCGAACCATACCAGCCGAAAAGGCCGGGCGTGCCCCAATCCATCTTGTACTCAACAAGGGCCTTGGCCAGCCAGCCCTGACGCTCGCTGCTGCCGCGCCTGAC
The DNA here is from genome assembly GCF_011039085.1 of Desulfovibrio sp. ZJ369. Lineage (GTDB taxonomy): Bacteria > Desulfobacterota > Desulfovibrionia > Desulfovibrionales > Desulfovibrionaceae > Desulfovibrio. Next base: position 22,702 of record NZ_JAAKEI010000010.1, read on the forward strand.
GTCATTGGGATTCAGGCGCTTCAGCACGTCAAAACGGCCCATGGCTTCCACATAGCCGTAGTTGAGATCCAATTCAAAGTTCCAGGGATCCAGGGCGGTGATCGCAATGGGCAATCCGGCCCAGAGCATGCTGCCGTAGGCTTTGCCTGTTTTGCTCAGGCCCTCGGCGGCGAAGCCCGGGTACAGGCCGTTGAGCGTATAGTTCAGCGCGCCGTCCGCAGTGCCCCAGCCAGCCTCATCCGGGTTGTTGTTCCAGGGCGAGTGGTAGCCGTCCAGCGCATTTTTGCCCTGCATGCCGTACATCACCCAGGGCGTGATGCTGAAGCCGTCAAAATTCATGGGCAGCGACAGGGCGAAAAGATCGATATTGTCCAGGTAGTGCGCCTGACGAACCTCATCGGTGGAGAACCGGCCTTCGTAATTGTCGTTGACCGGGCGCATCCAGAGGGCGGTCAGACTGACGTTTTCGTTAAACTGATAGTTGGCCACCACGGCGGCCACGTCGCCGTCCATCACGGCGGAGCCGCCGGCCACGTTGGGCATGGCCACAGCCTGAAGGCCCATGCGCAACTTCAGATCGGTCTGCGGCACAGCCCAGTCGATGTAGGCGTTTTTCACCTTGATGATGCTGTTGCCGTCCGCGCCCAGAGCACCGCCGTCATCAGCCTTGCCCCAGGTCTGATCCCCGATTTCAAAAAACACCGTGCCGGACAAGGATTCGGAAGCCACGGCGTCCAGCTGCAAGCGGACGCGCTGGCCTGCGGCGAAAAGATCGTCGGTGTCGTCCTTATGCTTGCCACTGTCATCCCGCACTTTGTCCACAAGCGAGCTGTCGCCCACGCCAAAGCCCACAAGCCATTCGCCCGCTACCTTGAAGTCAATGGCCTTGGCCCCGTGGGCCGCGCCCAACAGCATCCCGGCCGCCAGCAGGGCAACCATGCACTGCTTTTTCAAGCGAACCAGCGTCTTTCTTTCCTTGCTCTCCATCCTTGTTCTCCTCTTGTTACAGGTGGGCGCCCTCTTGCGGACGCTTTCCAAATTGGCTCTTTTGCCTTGCAGTGTCGTCAGACGCCGCTTTTTTGCCCCAGTCGGGCACCATAGCCCTGCTGTCCTTATCCGTAAAGCGGCTGTGCCGCCAACGGCTGACGCGGGCGGGCGGGCATGGCTTCGCCCTGCCAGAGCATTGAGAGCGGTTAGCTAATTTCATTAGCAAAACGCTCTAAAAAAGCGCTTTGGATGCGTTGACAAAGGCCCCGTGCTCCACTCTGCACAGTATCTCCCTGCCTTCCGGCTGTCGCTGAAAAGAAAAATGCGCTTGCAGTCCTGGTGATACTGCCGCAAGAGACTGATCAGAATCCCGGCTTGCGGAAGATCAAAATGTTTGTTGACGCGAATATGCAGATTTTCATGGCTGAAGCGGTAACTGAGAGCCGGGAGTTGCACAGCGGTGCAGACGTGCTCCATAACCTTTCTCCGCGTTGGAATGCAGGAATGAGGGCACTCTGGCACAGGTCCGGCCTGCTGTCAATAGAATTGAAATTCATTTTCAGAATATTTTCTCTATCCCACTGAGCTTTTTTGACGCGCGCCCGCTGGCGGCAAAACTCCTGAAGGTGAGTGCGTCATGCGGCAGCAGCCATTGGCGAAGTTTTAGAGCATTTTCTCTTTGAAAATGCTCTGCTGACGCGAAAGCGGCAGCCGCCGCAACGCGGCGTACATTCAGGCGAAAACCGCGTTTTTCGCCTGAATGCCACCTTTGACTTTCATAAAAAGTCAAAGGTAATCTGCTCTAGAGAGTTTTGCTAATGAAATTAGCTAAACGCTCTGGCTGATTTCATGAGCAAAACGCCCTTAGGCCGTCACGGCCTCAATGCTTCCATGTTCCACTTTGAACAGGGCGCAATGCGGCTCGGCTTTGCGCAGGATCTCCACCATATGCGGTTGGCAGGTGAAATAGAGCAGTTGATGGGCCGGGCCATCCTGGCCGCTGGTCAGCTCCACAAAGGCGCGGGCCGTGCGCTCGGCGCGTTGCGGGTCAAAGTTCACCAGCACTTCGTCCATGATCACGGGTAAAGCCGCGGCCTGGGCCGCGTGATTTTTGATGTAGGCCAGGCGCAGGGCCAGATAGGCCTGTTCCTGGGTGCCGCGGCTCAAGACTTCAGGCGCGACAGGTTCCCCCTGCTCAGGCAAAATGCTCAGGCTTGCATTTTCCAGCGAAGCGCTGATGCCCCGCCAGCGGCGGTTGGTGATCCGGGCGAATATTTCCGAAGCCTGGCGGATGACTTCCGGCTGCCGCTCGCGCTCGAAAATGCGCTTGGCCGCGAGCAGGATTTCCCGGGCCAGGGCGCGGCGGCTCCAGGCAAAGGCCATGCGCTCCATGCTTTCCAGCAGCGAGGCTTCCTGCTGGCGCAGATCCGCCAGCTCGTCGGCGCGGGCCAGGGTCGCAACCCTGGCGCTCAGGCCAGCCACGGCCGTGGCCAGATCCTGTTCCTGATCCAGAAGCCCGCTGAGTTCCTCCTCAATGGCCACGCTGCGTTTTTCCTGGCTTTCCTGCTCGGCCTCCTGGAAAGAGGCCAGGAATTCTTCCAGAGGGAGGCGGTCCGCGGCCAGGCGCAGGGCGTCTTCCAGCTCCTTGCAGCGGCGGCTCAGAGAGCGCTGCTCCTCGCGCAGCGCGGCCAGGCGCAGAAAGTCCTCGGCGTCGGCAGCCCCGGCAAGAGCCAGCAGGTTGCGCTCGCTGCCGGCGGCCTTGTTGAGAGCGGCCTCGCAGGCGCGGACCTCATCCTCTTCCTCGGCCAGCAGAGCGGCCAGGCGGGCGCGTTCGGCCTGCGCAGCCGCCATGCTTTCCGCGTCTGCCAGAGCCGCGTCCAGCGCGGCCAGCCAATCCGTTTCGCGCTCCGTCTCCCTGACATTGCCGGGCATTCGCCCCAGCCCGGCCAGAAGCCCGGCCAAGGGGTCGCGCAGGGCGGCCAGTTCTTCCCGGCTCTGCGCAAGCTCCATCCGGGAACGCTCCAATGCCGACTCGGCTGCCAGGCAGTTTTCCATATACTTGAAGGCCTCGCGCACGGTTTCCGGGTCCAGATCGTCGCCCAGCCCCAGCCCCTGAAGGCATTGCCCCCAGATTTCCCGATCCGCACGCAAGCGTTCCTCGGCCGCGTGCAATTGCTCCGAAGCCTCGACTTGCATGTTTTGCGCGCGCTCCAGCTCGCTCTCGCGGTTCTGAAGCGCGGCAGAGGCCTTGATCCTCTGCTCGCGCGCGGCATCGGCCTCGCGGCAGCTCTCCAGCACCTGGCGCACGCATTCGGGCAGAGCGGCGCTGTCTGTCCGGTCTGCAAGGCGTTCGGCCACGGCGGGCACCGCGCGCATCCGGTTTTCCTGCTCCCGCAGGTCTTCTTCCAGGGCGCGCAACTCGGCTTCAGCCGCGGCCAGGCCGCTGAAAGCCAGGCGGGCGGACTCCGCCCGGGCAAAAAAGGCTGCCGCGCCTTCAGGAGCCGGCACAGTGCTCACATGCAGGCTGAGCATGAACTCGTGCCAGCGGCGACGGGTCTGCTGCACCACGCTTTCCAATTCATGGCGTCTGCTCTGCTGCGCGCTGACCTGGGTTGCGGCGGCGCCCATTTCCCGCTTCAAGGCGTCCATATCCTTACGGGAACGCTCTTCGTTGAAGCATTGTTCGCGTTCGCGCTCCAGCAGCATTTCCGTGGCTTCCAGGGTCACCGGATCCATGCTCTCCACATTGGCGGCCGCGCAAAGCTGGCGGGCCTGCTCGCCCAATTCGGCCACATGCAGGGCGCAGGTTTCGCGCCGGTTGCGCAGTTGATCCATCTCCCGCCGGTGGCGCTTGGCTTCAGGGCCGCTGCGCGGCAGTCCTCCGGCCAGAAAGCCCACGCCGCAGACCAACACCAGATAGCCGGACCAGAGGCTCACAGGCAGAGCCAGGGTGTCGGTCAAGGGCAGGCTGGTCAGGCCCCAGCGCCAATAGCCCAGCAGAATGCCCGCGCCCGCGAGGATCAAAAGCGCGCCAACTATCAGCAGGGGCAGGCTTTTGACCGGCGAGGGAGCCTGCTCGTTGCTGATGCGGTTGTCCAGCTCCTGCAGGCGCTCGCGCTCTGTGGTCAGGTTGGCGGAAAGGGCCCGCAAGGAGCGCAGCGCGGCGGCGCGCCCATCCAGGGCCTCGCGGCTCGGGCCGCTGACGTTGCGCTGCTCCTCGCGCAGTTGTTCCATGCGGCTCTTGATCGCTTCCACCTGCTCTTCGGCCTGCTGCACGGCCAGCGACGCTTCGGCGGCTTCGCGCAGGCGTTCCTGAACGTCAGCGGCCAAGGTGAGGGCCTCTTCCTGCCGGGCCAGCAAGGCGTCCAGCGCGTCGTCGGGCTGCGGGGCGGACTGGACGGACAGGCGCAGGGGATCATAGGCCCGGGCAAAGGCGGTACGCGCATTGTGCAGGGCGCGTTCCCGGCCAGGCAACTGGCGGCGGCCGTCTTCCAGCCGGGCCAGGGCCTGGCGCAGATTGTCGCGGGCCTCGTCCGGCAGGGCGGCCAGGGGCACGGGCAGAAGAGCCAGCGACTCTCTGGCCGCAGCCACGTCGCGCCCGGCTGTTTCCACCGCGCGGTTGGCCTTGCTCAGCGCGTCCACGGCAGCCCGGTGGGCCGAGTCCGCCGCAGCCATTTCCCTGGCTTGTTTTTCCAGATCCTCGCGCGCGAAAAGGGAGCGATCCGTGGCGCGAATCCTCTCACAGCTCCAGTCCGGGCCCAGGCGGGCCAGTTCGCGTTCCAGATCCGCCTGTGCCCGTTTGCAGTTTTCCTCCTGGACGGGCAAGGCCGTCAGGGCCTGGCGGAAACTGCTTTTGCGTTCGGATAAAATACGCAATTGCGGCAGGGCGTCGAGCAGGCCTTGATCCACATGTACCGCGTCGCGCCTCGCCCGCAGGCGCGCACGTTTTTCACAATGCGCGGCCCATTGCCGCTCGCAGGAATCCCGCGCTTCCTGAGCGCGCGCCAGGCGGGCCGCGCCGTCCTCGGGGAAGCTTTCGTCAACCGGCGCAAGGCCCTCCAGGCGCGCGCAGAGCATGCGCCACTCATCCCATTGCCGCCAGACGCCCAGGCGGCGTTCCAGCAGGCGGCGCTCCCCCTCCAAAGCGCTTTTGCGCTGGCGCAGTTGCGCGAGGTTTTCTTTTTTCTGTGAAAGATCCAGAGCCAGGGCGTCAAAACCGGCGCACTCCTCCTCCACGTCACGGATCTTGCCGCGCAACTCTTCCAGTTGGCTCAAGGCCTTGTTCAGCGGGGGCTTTACGCCGCCGCTTTTGAAAATATCCTCGGCCTGCCGTTCCAGGATCTTCAGGGCGTCGCCGGGCGAACGCAGTCCCGGTCCGAAACTTGCGCCGTACAGCGCGTTGCGCACGCCTTCGGCGCTCAGGCTTTCAAAACGTTCCAGCTCGCTCAGGCTGAAGCCGAAGACATTGCGGTAAACCTCCCGGCTCACGCCGAAGAGCAGTTGTTGCAGCAGCTCTGGCTGGAGCATCGTGCCGTCCGCCCCGCTCACGGTCAGCACGCCGCCGTTGCCGCCGGGCCGTCGCGTGAGGTGCAGGGGCTCGCGGCCCTCGGCGCACAGCACCAGACTGCCGCCGGCCGTGCCGCCGTGCAGGGGGGCATGGCTGCGGCGGGCCTCCCTGCTGCGCGGATCGGGATAGCCTGTGAGCATGGCGCGCAGAAATTCCAGGCATGTGGACTTGCCCGCCTCGTTCTGGCCCAGAAAGATAGACAGGCCGGGCGAAAGGGCTTCCACCCGCACGTCGGAAAAAATGCCGAAACCGTCAATGTGAAAGGAGCGGATATGCATCAGCGGGCCTCCAGCAAATCCATGCACAGGCGTTCCGCTTCATGCAGCAGGACCTGCATTTGCGCGTCATCCGGGCGGTTGAGGACCTTGCGCAGGCGGCTATGCCCGAAAAGCGGGTTCAGAGCCGGATCGCTCACTTCGCGCAGGGCCTCGTTGCTTTGGCGCATGCGTTCGCTCAGGCGCAATGCCTCGCCCAGCAGATCCTCGCGCTGGAGATATTCGGCGCGATCCCCCAGGGGCGCTGTTTCCACACGCAGATCCTTGAGCCAGATTCCGGGGGAGCCAGAGTTCAGGTGGGCCAGACGTTCAGCCAGATCTTCCTGATTGGCGGCATCCCGCAGCACGGTGTCCAGCCGGGTTCGGCCTTTCAGGGTCACCCGGGCCAGAATCGCTTCGCAGCCGGGCTCGGTTGCTTCCCCGGCCTGTTCCAGCAATTGCGTCAAACGGCGTTCCACCTCGTCCAGATGCTCCACGTTTTCCAGATCAAGCTCGAACCTTTCCCATTGCACCGGTCCCAGGCGCAGAAAAGAAGCCTCACAGGCAAAGGCGTCGCCCCTGGGCGCGACCGTGACCAGCAGGCAGCCCCGCAGGCCCGCCTCGTTGACGTGCAGGCCCTGGGCATTGCCGGAATAGGCGATAAACGGGCTTTCACAGAGCGTTTTGCGTTCGTGGACATGTCCGAGGGCCCAGGCGTCCAGGCCGGTGGATTTGAGATCCTCCAGGGAGCAGGGGGCGTAGCGATCCGCCTTGGCTTCGCCGTCCACAGTGCAGTGCAGCACGCCCAGTTGAAAACAGTCATGCGCCGGATCTCGCTCGAACAGGCGGCCCAGATTGCGGCCCTCCCTGGCTTTGGCGTGGCTGATGCCGTGAATGACGGCCAGAGGCGCGCCGTTTTTTTTCAGGACATGCCGCGAGGGCTCTGGGCCGAAAATTGTGACGTTGTCCGGCCACTGCACGGCCGCAAGGCGGGAGGCCAGCGGATCGTGATTGCCGTGGGCCAGAAAGACGCGGATGCCGAGGCTTTTCAGACGCTCGCAGCCGTCGCGCAGCTTGAGCTGGGCTTTGACGCTGTGGTTTTCCTGGTTGTAGATATCCCCGGCCAGCACCAGAAAATCCGGCTTTTCAGTCTCGCAAAAGCGGAACAGCCGCTCCAGGGCCGTGAACGTGGCTTCGCGCAGCAGGCGGGCCAGATGGTTTCCTTGCGCGGCCTCGCGGGAAAGGCCCTGGAAGGGCGTATCCAGATGCAGATCAGCCGCGTGGATGTACCGAATAACGTCCATGCGCAATAACTCGCTTGCGGAAGGTGGAAGAACGAACGGAAGTAAAAAATCTAGACTTTTTCAAAAGATCTGACAAGCGCGGGATAGGGGAGTCGGCATTTTCCCGCCGCGTCTTCGGATCACGATTGATCGGCGCGCCTGGAGCGTGAGCCAGGCAAAAAACGATGCCGGGCTGTCAAGGGCAGGAAGCATACGCCGCAGGCGAGGGGTCTGACGGCCGCTCAGGGGCGCAAGAGCAGGCGCGGGATATGAAGAACCAGGGCTGTGTCCGGGAAAGCTCGCTCCAGACGTCAGGAACTGCCGGGGGCGGCAGTTACCGGCGCGACCGGGCGCGATGCCCCGGCCAGGGCAAAGCCCCGCCCGCCGCGGTGTGGCCAAAGCCTTTACTTGCCGGATTCGGCGCGCAGGCGCTTGCACTCCTCGCCCAGACGGAACAGCTCGGCATCCTGAGGCGTGACTTTCAGGCCGTTGCGGATATGGCCCAGGGCGCGCACATATTCGCCCGCCTCCATCATGGCTTTGGCCATCAGGGCAAAGACCGCGGTTTCGTTTTTGACGTACTGAAGGGCCTGGGCAAAGCTGGCGTCGGCTTCCGAGGCTTTGCCCTGCGCAAGATAGAACCTGCCTTCCTTGAGAAGGCGATCCAGATTGAGTTTGCGCTGGAGCGTGGTCTCGTAATCTTCCTGATCCTCCTGTCCCTTGAGCTCCTTGTAAAGCCCGATGAACAGGCCGAGCAGCGCGCGTTCCGCGCCCGGCTGATAGCTCACCGGGCGGCTGTAGGCCTTTTTGAATTCAGGAGTGGAGATCAGCACTGTCAGAGCCTCGCGGAAATCGCTGCGCACATCCGCGGGCGCGTTCATCCCGCCCAATTCCTTCAAGGCGGTAATGGCCAGGAACAGCGCGCGCGGGAAGTCGCGGCGCATGCAACTTGTTTTGACCCGCCCCAAATCTTCGCGGATTTTACGGATATTCATGATTCGGCTCCCGTACACTCGGCTATTCTCCAAGTATGCCCCATTCATTTTCGGAGAGCAAGCCGGAACGTCGTGTCGCACAGGGCTGGCGCATCGTATGTGGCAGCCCTGTCCGGCCTGTCCCCTTCCATTGACGCGCGGAGCGCGCGTTGATAGGTTTATCGCGCACCCTCCACGGCGGCAAAGGAACAGCATGGCACGCGTACTTTACGGCATCCACGGCACCGGGCATGGACACGCCATGCGCGGCCTGACCATAGCCCGTCGGCTCTCCGGCCATGAATTTCTGTTCGTGGCCGACGACGACGCGCCAAAGGTGCTGGAGCCAGAGTTTGAGGTTCGCCGTCTGCCCAATCTGGGAACCGTATTCAAAAATTACAAGGTGGATTTGAGCGCCACCATTGCCCGGTCCGTGCCCCTGCTTCTACGCCGTGGGCGCTATATTGAGCAGACCCTGCGGATCATGGACGCATTCCGGCCCGACGTCTGCATGACCGACCTCGAATATTTCGTGCCGCGGGCCGCCGAACGCGCGGGTCTGCCCTGCCTGACCCTGGATCATCAGCATGTGCTGACCTGCTGCCGCCACGATCTGCCGCGCAATATGTGGTGGGACGCATTTACGCAGGGCCTCACCCCGCGGCATCTTTTCCGGCCAACGGACGAAAACCTGATCATCTCCTTTTATGCGCCGCCGGTGCTGCCCCGCTACAAGGCGCGGATCGCCCCGCCCATATTGCGCGAGAGCGTGCTGGCCCTGAGACCGCGCGATGACGGGCATGTGCTGGTCTACCAAAGCAATTCCACGCACCGAAAGCTGGTGGATTTTCTGCGCGCGGCCACGGATCGCCTCTGCTATGTGTATGGCTATGATCGCACGGAGGGCCGCGAGGGCAATGTGATCTTCATGCAAAAAAGCGAAGAAGGCTTTTTGCGCCTGCTGGAAGGCTGCTCCTACGTTATTCTGGGCGGCGGCCATACCCTGATGAGCGAAGCCCTGCATCTGGGCAAACCTATCCTGACCCTGCCGCTCAAGGCTATGGTGGAACAGCGTTTCAATGCCTTGTATGTGGAACGCCTGGGCTACGGCATGCAGGCCGACATGTACGGCCTGGAACCAGGCCTGTTGCGGCGTTTCGAGGAAAACCTGCCCCGGTATAAAGCTGCCATTGCCGGAGGAACTTTCTGCGGCAACGACCTGGTTTTTGGCCTGACGGAGTATTTTATCCGGCACGGCAGTCTGCCGCTGAGCGGCGCTCCCGGCGTGGAAGAACAGGGCACAGGGCAGCCGCGCCATTGACGATCGCGCGGCTGCGCCGTTGCGGCAGCAGAGCATTTTTCAAAGAGAAAATGCTCTAATTCATTAGCAAAACGCTCTGATGGACCGGGTTTGCCTGCCCTACATGCCGAGGTAGGCGCTGCGCACCTCTTCGCTCTCAAGCAGCCTGGCGGCTGTATCCTCCATGACGATGCGGCCGTTTTCCATGACATAGCCGCGGTGCGCGATGCGCAGGGCCTGATTGGCGTTTTGCTCCACCAGAAAGACTGTGGTGCCGTCGGCATTGACCTTGCGGATGATGGCGAAGATCTGCTGAATGATAATCGGCGCAAGGCCCAGGGAGGGCTCATCCAGCAAAAGAAGCCTGGGCCGGGCCATCAGCGCGCGGCTGATGGCCAGCATCTGCTGTTCCCCGCCGGAAAGCGTGCCGCCCGCCTGGCGGCGGCGTTCGGCCAGAATGGGGAAGAGGCTGAAAACATAGTCCAGATCCTCTTTGACGCCCTGCGTGTCGCGGCGCAGAAACGCGCCCAGATCCAGGTTTTCGCGCACGCTCAGATCCGGAAAGATCAGGCGGCCTTCCGGCACCTGAGAGATGCCCAGGGTCACGATTTCATGCGGCGGCAACTCGTGGATCGGCGCGCCGTTCCAGAAGATCTCGCCGCGCCTGGGCCGGTTGATGCCGCAGACGGTCATCAGCGTGGTGGACTTGCCCGCGCCGTTGGCCCCGATCAGGGTGACGATTTCGCCGTCGTCCACGCGCAGGGAGACGCCGCGCAAGGCCTGGATGTTGCCGTAGTAGGTATCCACATCCCTGAGTTCAAGCATCACTTTCCCCCAGGTAGGCTTTGATCACCCGCGGGTCGGCGCGCACTTCGCCGGGCTTGCCCGAGGCGATGCAGGAGCCGTACTCCATGACATAAATGCGATCCGAAAGAGACATGACCATGCTCATATCGTGCTCGATGAGCAGAATGGAAAGTCGGCGGCTGTCCCGGATAAAGCGCACCAGCTCTTCCAGCTCATGCGTTTCCTGGGGGTTCATGCCCGCGGCCGGTTCGTCCAGCAGAAGCATGCGCGGCTGTGTGGCCAGAGCGCGGGCTATTTCCAGGCGGCGCTGCGCGCCATAGGCCAGATTACGGGCCTTTTCGTTCCAGAGGTCCTGCAAATGCACGGTTTCCAGCAGGGCATAGCTGATGTCGATGCTTTCCTGCTCTTCGCGACGGGTGCGGCCGTCCCGCAGCACAGCGCCCAGAATGCCCGCGCGGGTGCGGCAATGGCGGCCCACCATGACATTCTCCAGCACGGTCATGTCGCTGAACAGCCGGATGTTCTGAAAGGTGCGCGCCATGCCCAGGGCCGTGATCGTGTGCGGCTTTTTGCCGTTGAGCAACTGCCTTTCGCCGTCCGCGGCATGGAGGTACATTTTGCCGTCAGTGGGCGTGTAAATGCCGGTGACGCAGTTGAAAAACGTGGTTTTGCCCGCGCCGTTGGGTCCGATCAGAGCAACGATCTCATTGGCGTCCACATGCAGATCCAAATCGTTCAGCGCGCGCAGGCCGCCGAAATCCTGTGAAAGACCTATGACTTCCAGCACCGGTTTCATGCCCGGCCTCCGTTCCTGGCCCGCTCCAGGCCGCTGATCCGGTAGCGGCGGCGTTCGCCGCTGATCAGCCCCTGCGGCCTGAAGATCATCATAACCACCATGATCGCGCCGAAGATCAGCATCCGGTATTCGGAAAAGGCGCGCAGATATTCCGGGGCAAGGATCAGAATCATGGCCGCGATAACCACCCCGGATATGGAACCCATGCCGCCCAAAACCACCATGGAGAGGATCATGGCCGATTCCATGAAAGTAAAGCTGGAGGGATTGATGTAGGTGGTCTTGGCCGCGAAAATAACCCCCGCAAAACCGGCCCAGCAGGAGCCCAGGGCAAAGGCCGAGAGCTTGACGCGGGTGATGTCCACGCCCATGGCCTCGCAGGCGATTTCATCTTCGCGCAGGGCTTGCAGAGCAAGACCCACCCGCGAATTCTTGAGCCGGTAGATCACGATGATTGTGATCGCCACAGCCGCCAGCACCAGATAATACACATAGGTGGTGGAGGCGTTGATGTCCATCGGCAGGCCGAACAGGCCGGGCCGGGGAATGTCGCTTATGCCGCGCGGGCCGCCGGTCAGGCTGGTCCAGTTCTGCAGGGAAAGACGCACGATTTCGCCGAAGCCGAGAGTGACGATGGCCAGATAATCCCCACGCAGACGCAGCACCGGGAAGCCGAGCCCCAGGCCGAAGAGCACGGCCACAATGCCGCCCGCGGGCAGGCAGGCCCAGAAACCCCAGCCCAGAAACTGGTTGAGCAGGGCATAGGTATATGCGCCCACGGCATAAAAGGCCACATAGCCCAGCACCAGCTGACCCGCCAGGCCGACGACGATGTTCAGGCCCAGGGCCAGCATCACATAGAGCAGCGCCGAAATCATGATATTGGTCTGGTAAAAGGAGCCGAGCACAGGCATGATCAGCATGATCACGCCGAGCACCGCAAGGCCCGTGGTCTTCAGCCAGGGCCTGCCGCCCGGCAGGGAGCGCAGCCCGGCGGCCAGCCCGGCGGGCAGACACAGCAGCGGCAGCCCTTTGGCCCTGCGTGAAAAACACCAGTCCCAGATCAGCGCAAGAACAAACACGCCCAGGCCCAGCCAGAGAATGCGGTCAAAACGCCATTGCACGCTTTTATCAAGCGTATTCAGCTTGATGCCCATGACGGGCAAGGTGAGCAGCATGAACCAGAGAGCCGTCAGCAGGGCTTTGAGTGAACGCCGCATGCCTATACCTTTTGCACCTTGGCTTTGCCCAGAATGCCGTCGGGCCTGAAAATCAGAATCAGAATCAGAATGGCGAAAGCCAGGATGTCTTCATAGTTGCCGGCGAAATAGCCGGTGGTAAAGCTTTCGGCCAGGCCCAGGACCAGGCCGCCGACCATGGCCCCGGGGATGGAGCCGATGCCGCCCAGCACGGCCGCGGTAAAGGCTTTGAGCCCGGCCAGAAAACCGATGCCGAAATTGACCTGGCCCATGTGCGAGGCAATCAGCACGCCGCCCAGCGCGGCCAGACCCGATCCGATGATGAAAGTCAGGGAGATGATCCGATCCGCGTTGATCCCGAGCAGCAGGGCCATTTTGCGGTTCTGGGCCGTGGCGCGCATGGCTTTGCCCATGCGGGTGAAGCGGATGAAGAGCGAAAGCGCGATCATCGCCAGGGTGCTGACCAGCAGGATCAGAAAGTCGCTGGGCCCCATGACGTAGTCGATGCTCTCCAGAAATTCCATGTCCGGCAAAAGGCGGGGGAAGGGAACAAAGTCCGAGGTCTGGGCCAGCAGCACATAATTCTGCAAAAAGATGGACATGCCGATGGCTGAAATCAGCGGCGAGAGGCGGGGAGCGCCGCGCAAGGGCTTGTAGGCGACTTTCTCCAGGGTAAAGCCGTAGGCCGCGCACCACAGAATGGCCACCAGCGCGGCCACGATCAATATGCCGCCTGCCGGAAAGCCGTAAACGCCCAGGGCCCCGGCAACCAGCAGCGCGGTGAATGCGCCGAGCATGTAGATTTCGCCGTGGGCGAAGTTGATGAGCTCAATGATCCCGTAAACCAGGGTATAGCCCAGGGCGATCAGGGCGTAGATGCTGCCCCGTGTCAGCCCCCCGAAAAAGAGTTCTATGAAGAATTGTATATCCATATTTTCCCGCGCGGGCCTGCGCCCGCCCATTTGTCGGGCGCGCCGACAGTCCAGAGCGATTCAAATTCAGACCGCGCAGTCCACGGCGGGTGGAAAGCGGCGGATCGGCCCCCTGGCAGGCCCCGCAAAACGGCACACAGCGGAAAAGGGGCGCGGCGAACCGCGCCCCCCAATGCTTACTCAAGGGTGATGCTGTGATCAAGCTCCACGAATTTGCCGTCTTTGACCTGATAGATGGAAAGCCCCATGCCCGCCGCATCTCCGGTCTTGCTGAAGGTAAGCGTGCCGAGCGGCGTCTTGACCGGCGCGGTGTGCAGCGCTTCGATAATCTTGTCCGTGTCCGTGCTGCCGCTTTTTTCAATGGCGTTGACCAGGGCCAGCATGGCCGAATAGGCATTGTAGTAGAAAGAGCCGGGCTCCACGCCGAATTGCCTGACGTGGGCTTCGCGGGCGTGCTTGAACTCTGGCAGGTTGCGGGTGTCTTTGGGATAGGAGGAGTAGACGCCCTCGCTGTCCTTGCCGGCCATTTTGATGAAGGCTTCGTCCATGAGCCCGTCCGGGCCGAGCACGGGGGTGGTCACCCGATCACGGCGCATCTGCTGGATCAGTTTGGAGGCTGTGGGCTGGTAGCCCCCGAAAACCAGAATATCGGGCTTGGCCCGGCGCAGCTTGCGCACCACAGCGGAAAAGTCCACGGCATCCGGCGTCACGGCTTCAAAAAGCACTGTTTCCACGCCGGCCTTTTCCAGGTGGGCGCGGTTGATGTCCGCAAAGCCCTTGCCGTAATCCCCGTTATCATGCAGATAGGCGACTTTTTTGACCTTGAGATTGTTGAGCATGAAGTCGCTGGTCAGACGGCCCTGGGCATTATCGTTGGCAATGGTGCGGAAGAAGAAGGGATTCTTGCCGCCCGCGGTCAGCTCCGGGGTGGTGGCGGAAGGGGACATGGCCACAATGCGAGCCTCGGCGTAAAGGGGCAGGGTGGCCTTGGTGGCGCCGGAGCAGATCGGGCCCATGACCACGGTCACCTTGTCGGAAATGAGCCTGGTAGCCGCGCTGGTGGCCAGTTCGGGCTTGCATTGGTCGTCCTGGGCGACCAGTTCGAGCTGACGGCCCAGAATGCCGCCTTTGGCGTTGACTTCATCAATGACGAGCTTCGCGGCGTTGAGGCTCGGCACGCCGTAGGAAGCCAGATCGCCGGAATGGGCTCCCTGCACGCCGATCTTGATGGATTCCGCGGCGATCGCGGGCGCGGCGGCAGCCACGCAGAGCGCCATTGCCGCAAGCCAGGTCATGCATTTTTTCATTTGCCCATCCTCCGGAAAAAATGTGTGCGCGGATAGAGCGGTTTCACTTTGAAACTGCTCTGCTGACGCGAAAGCGGCAGCCGCCGCATCCGCGCATGGATAAGATCTCTCTATTGCATTATTGCCAAAGCCGTGTCAATGCGTTTTGCGCACATGCACCGCCCCTTCGCGGCGGTGCGTCCGGCCCGGGCAGGCAAAAGATCACGCTGTGGCCGCCGCTCAGCTTTTCTTCTTGTGGCTGGAGCGCAGATGAATGCGCATGGGCGCATGGCTGATGCCGAATATTTTGCGCAACGCGCGCTCCAGGTAGCGGGTATAGCTTTCCGGCACCCTTTCGGCATCGCTCACGAAAAAGACAAAGGTCGGCGGCGCGGTTTCCGCCTGGGTCAGATAAAAGAATTTGGCCCGCACTCTTTTGACGACCGGCGGCTGATGGCGGGTCAGCACTTCTTCCATGGCCCGGTTGAGCTGTCCTGTGGGGATGCGGATCGAACATTCCTCATGAATTTTTCGGGCCAGAGGCAGAATTTTCTGAAGGTCTTTGCCGCTGGCCGCGGAAACCAGCAGCATGGGCACATGCCCGCAGAAAGCCAGCAACTCCGTCACGTTTTTTTTGAGCTGGGCAAGCGAGCCGCGGGGCACGAGATCGCATTTGTTGATCAGCACCATGAAAGGCGTCTTGCGGGTATCCAGCATGTCCATGAGCCGCTTGTCCTGCTGGCTCACACCTTCCGCGGCGTCCAGCACGAGCAGTGTCACGTCGGCCTTGGTGCTGGATTTGATGGCCGCGTTGACCGAATACTTTTCCACGTTGTCCGTGATTCTGGTTCTCCGGCGCACGCCCGCAGTGTCCACAAAGACGTATTCCAGGCCGTTCTTTGCAAAGCGCACGTCCACGCTGTCGCGGGTGGTGCCCGCCACGTCGGAGACGATCATCCGTTGCTCGCCGGACAGAGCGTTGATCAGCGAGGACTTGCCCGCATTGGGACGCCCCAGCATGGCCAGGCGCAGGGCAGGAGGGGCCGGGGGCTCGGCCGGGCATGCTTCTGCGGGAAGCATGGCGGCGAGATCCTCGACCAGAGCGCGCAGATTATGGCCGTGCTCGGCTGAAACGCCCAACAGAGGAAAGCCCAGGCTGTGAAACTCGGCCGTCTGCTCGTCCTCGCGTTCCGCGCCGTCCACCTTGTTGACCACGCAGAGCGTGGGCAGGCCTTTGCGCCGCACATGCGCGGCCAGATACTCGTCCAGAGGCAGCAGGCCGTCGCGCCCGTCCACCACGAAAGCCACGGCCGCGGCTCCGGCCAGAGCGTCCTCGGCCTGATTCAGAATGTCCTGCTCAAAACCGCGGATGCCCTCAGGGCCTTCGGTGACGGCGGCGTGCGCGTCCAGGGTGATGCCGCCGGTGTCCACAATGCCGAAGGCGGGCAAGCCTTTGCGGCGCACCAGGCCTTCCATGCGATCGCGCGTGATGCCCGGCCTGTCGTGAGTAATGGCCCGGTTGCTGCGGATCAAACGGTTGAACAGGGTGGATTTGCCCACATTGGGCCGGCCCACCAGGACAATACAGGGAAGCGATTGGGACATAGGGAGAGGGCCTTTTTGAAAAGCCGGATCGTTCACTGCGCACGGGAAACCCGGAAGTCGGGAAGGCCGCGCGCGTGCGCAGGAAGCAAAGCCGTCTTTTTAAAGTGTTGGATGTGTGCGCTGGAGCGAGTTTCGTTGCGCAGGCGCGCTCAGGCTGCCTGAACGGCACCGCGCCGCACGGCGGCGTCGGTTCAGCCATAAACGCTTTTTCAGCGCAACGGCAGGATTGACCTGCACTACAGGATATTGAACATCTGCGCTGCCATGCCGCTTTGCAAAGCGGCATCACGAAAAGCCTGTTTACCATCATCCCCGCTCAAAAGAAAGCCCGGCGTCGGGAACCTGCGGATATTCGGCGGAGCCGGAGAGATCGAGACAGTCGGGCAAGGCATGCAGCGCGCGTCTCCCCGGCCATTCCGGCAGGCAGGCAAAAGCCTCTCCCCGCGGCAGGACGATGCGCAGAGCGTGCAGATACATGCGGCCCGCCGCGCTGTCTTCGGGCATTCCGTATTTGGCGTCGCCGAGCACGGGATGCCCCAGGCTTGCCAACTGCACGCGTATCTGATGGGTCCGGCCCGTGAGCAGGCGAATCAGCAGGAGGCTTTCCTGTTCTTGCACCCGCAAAGGCCGGGCCAGGCACAGGGCTTCCCGCGCGGAATGGTCACTGTCGCTGCTTTTCACGGCGCGCATTTTTTCATAACCGCGCTCAAAACTTTTGCGCAGATGGTGGCGCAAAAGGCGCGTCTCGGCATAGGGCCAACGGCCGCGCACCCAGGCCACATATTCCTTGATCACGGCGCGCTCGCGCATGGCCTGCTGTATCTCGCGCAGAGCCTCGAAACTGGCGGCCACCAGCAAAATGCCGGATGTCTCCTTGTCCAGGCGGTGCGCGGGCGTTGGCTTGAAGATCGCGCCCGCATGGTGAGCCGCAAGCCGGGTGGCCAGACTGTCGCTGTGGCCGGTGCCGGGGTGGGTCGGCAGGCCCGCGGGCTTGAACACGGCCCAAATGGGGCCTTCAGCGCGGACAATCACAGGCAGCGGCGGCAAAGAAGCCGAGGGAGCCGCGACCGGAAAAGCCATGCGTTCCGGTAAAAGCGTGCGGCCTGCAAGATCCCGTTCCGCGCTCCCATTGCTTTGAGCCGCCATTTTCAGGGCAAAGGGCGGCAGGCGGATCACGTCGTCGCGGCGCACGCGGGCAAAAGGCTTACAGCGGCCGCCGTTGATCCGTATCTGGCCGGTGCGCACCCAACGGTGCAGCAAAGCGGGCGGCAGATTGAGCCTGCGTTGCAGAAATTGAAGAAGTTTCTGGCCGCTTTCAGCCTCGCTCACAACAGGGCTGTCAGTGACGGCAATGCTGGAGGCCGGATCAGGGGCCGGAGCCGAGGTGTCGTCCGATGGCATACAGAATACTTTGACCCCAAAGCGCGCCGGCCGTCAAGCAGGAGATGGGGCAGAAGGCATGACGTTTAGAGGGAAAATTTTTTCTCAACCATGGAAAAGTCAAATGAATTTTTTACGAAAATCATCGCAACGGTGAATCCCCCAAGAACAGGCGGATAACTTATTGCAACACCAGGAAAATACTTGAACTTTTTTGTATACTGTACCTGCCTGAAAGTCAAAAATTAGAATGCCTGCCTGCATATAAAAAATTATTTTCCTTATATCCTTATAGACATTTCTATAAATTTGTTCCATAAAAAAGACATGACAGCTTGTCAGTCTGCATCAACAAGCTGATATTACTGTAAATAGGAAGATTCTGCAAGCAATACAGGAGAGTAAATTCAGCTCTGCACAAGGCGGAGGAAACGCATTTTTTGCAGCAGGCATGCGCGCTTGCGCGCCTGAAGACATATCCGTCTGCGCAACACGAATGGCGCCATTGCACTGATCATGACGCCAAGGAGGTATATATGCATCTCACCCCGCGTGAAATTGACAAACTCATGATTCATTCCCTGGCGAGCGTGGCGCTCAAGCGTAAGGAAAAAGGGCTGAAGCTCAACCATCCTGAGGCCGTGGCCGTGCTTTCCGCCACGGCCCTGGAAGAAGCGCGTGCCGGCAAGAGCGTGGAAGAGGTCATGGCCGAAACCCGCAAAGTGCTCAAGCGCGACGATGTCATGGAAGGCGTGGCAGACATGATCCCTGCCGTGCAGGTTGAAGCCGTGTTCACTGACGGCAGCCGGCTCATCACCATTCACCAGCCCATTAACTAGAGCATTTCATTCTTACAATGCTCCAAGGGAAAGATCATGGACAATGACAATACAAGCGCATCGGAAAAAACGCCTGTGGGCGGCCTGATTCTGGCTGAAGAGCCCATTGAATTCAATGTCGGACGCAAAACAGTGGATGTGAAAGTGCGCAACACCGGCGACCGGCCCATCCAGGTGGGCTCCCACTTTCATTTTTTTGAAGTCAACCGGGCCCTGGAATTCGACCGCCACGCCGCCTACGGCATGCGTTTGAACATTTCCTCCACTACCGCCATCCGCTTTGAGCCCGGCGACGAAAAAACCGTGTCTCTGATAGCCATCGGCGGCACGTCCGGAACCTACGGCTTCAACAATCTCGTGGACGGCTGGACCGGCGATGAGCACCAGCGGGTGATCAACGAGGAACGCGCCGACAAACTCGGTTTCAAAAACGCCAGGCAGTAAGCAGCAACCGCGTTGGGCGCGGTTTCAAGGAGTCTTTATATGCCAACCATTTCCCGCAAGGAACATGCGGCCTTGTTCGGCCCCACTGTGGGCGACAAAATCCGGCTCGGGGATACAAATCTCTACATTGAAATTGAAAAGGATCTCCGTCACTACGGCGATGAGTCCATGTACGGCGGCGGCAAAACCCTGCGCGGCGGCATGGGCGGCGACGCCCGCCTGAGCCGTGAAGCCGGCGTGCTGGACATCGTGATTACCAACGTTACCGTGCTGGACGCCGTGCAGGGCGTGGTCAAGGCCGACGTGGGCATCCGCGACGGCAAAATTGCAGGCATCGGCAAAAGCGGCAACCCCTCCATGATGAACGGGGTGGACCCCAATCTGGTGGTGGGCAACTCCACGGACGCCATCACCGGCGAGCATCTTATCCTCACGGCCGGCGGCATTGACACGCATGTGCACTATATTTCGCCGCAACAGGCCCTGGCCGCCCTTTCCAACGGTGTGACCACCTTCTTTGGCGGCGGTGTGGGCCCCACGGACGGAACCAACGGGACCACCATGACTCCGGGCCCGTGGAACATCGCCAAAATGCTTGAGGCCTGCGACGGCATGCCCGTGAACATGGGCATTCTGGCCAAAGGCCATGCCTGCGACGATCTGCCCCTGGTGGAGCAGATCAAAGCCGGCGCCTGCGGCTTCAAAGTGCATGAAGACTGGGGCGCCATGCCCGGCATCATCCGCGCGGTCCTCTCCGTGGCCGACGATATGGACGTGCAGGTTTCCATCCACACCGACACCCTGAACGAGGCCGGCTATGTGGAAGACACCATTGCGGCCTTTGCCGGCCGCGTCATTCATACATTCCACACCGAAGGCGCGGGCGGCGGCCATGCCCCGGACATCATCAAGGTGGCTGGCCAGCCCAACGTGCTGCCCAGCTCCACCAACCCCACGCTGCCCTTTGGCATCAACACCCAGGCCGAACTTTTCGACATGATCATGGTCTGCCATAACCTGAATCCCAACGTGCCCTCGGACGTTTCCTTCGCGGAAAGCCGCGTGCGTCCTGAAACCGTGGCTGCTGAAAACGTGCTCCACGACATGGGCGTCATTTCCATGATCTCCAGCGACTCGCAGGCCATGGGCCGGGTGGGCGAAAACTGGCTGCGCGTGATGCAGACCGCCGACGCCATGAAGGCGGCCCGCGGCCCGCTGCCCGAAGACCAACAGGGCAACGACAACCAGCGCGTGCTGCGCTATGTGGCCAAGATCACCATCAATCCGGCCATCACCCAGGGGGTGAGCCATCTGATCGGTTCGGTGGAAGCGGGCAAATACGCGGATCTGGTGCTCTGGGAGCCCCGCTTCTTCGGCGCCAAGCCCAAGCTGATCATCAAGGGCGGCATGATCAGCTGGGCCAATATGGGCGATCCCAACGCTTCGCTGCCCACGCCCCAGCCCGCCTGTTACCGGCGCATGTTCGGCGGCATGGGCCTGGCCCTGCCCCGCACCCGCATGACGTTCGTCTCCCAGGCCGCTCTGGACTGCAATGTGGGTGAAAAGCTGCAACTGCGCAGCCGCCTGGAAGCGGTGCGCAATATCCGCGGCCTGAGCAAGCAGGACATGATACGCAACAACAGGCTGCCCAGGATCGAGGTGGACCCCGAAACCTTTGCCGTGAAGGTGGACGGCGAGCACGCCACGGTCAAGCCGGTCGAAAGGGTGTCTCTGGGACAGTTGTACTTCTTCAGTTAGAGCGTTTTCCGACGGAAATGAGCCAATTTCAATCGGAATCATTCAGGAAAATGCGTTTTTTCCTGAATCCACGCTTCTTCGAGAGCAGTTTCCCCCCTGAAACTGCTTTGGGACCTTCAGCCCGGAAGGCGGCCCCAGACCGCCTTCCGGCCTTCCCTCCGCCCTGGGCGGAGCCAGGGAGACCTCATGCAGCTTGTGGAGAAGGTTCTCGGCAACATCCGGGAATCGGCATGGAAAGAATGCCTGGACGGGGCCCAAGTGGACACGCTGGAACTGAGCCAGTGGGACGCGCAGAAAAACCGCCTGCGCAAGGAAACGGCCGGCGGCCTGCTGGTGGCCGTTTCTCTGGATCGCGACGCCGTGCTGCACGACGGCGACGTGCTGCTCTGGGACGAAACGCAGCGCCGGGCCGTGGTTTGCAGGATCGATCTCTGCGAAGTGCTGGTCATTGATCTTGACGGCCTGCGCGAACTGCCTGCCGTGGAACTCATGGAGCACTGCGTGCGCCTGGGCCATGCTCTGGGCAACCAGCACTGGCCGGCCGTGGCGCAGAAAGGCCGCGTGTATGTGCCCCTGGCCGTGAACCGTCCGGTCATGAACGCAGTGATGCAGACCCATCATTTCGCAGGCATCAGCTATCATTTCGCGCCGGGCGCGGAAATTCTCGACAAGCTCAACCCCTCCCAGGCCCGGCGTCTGTTCGGCGGCAGCGAGCGCCCCATGCTCGGCGGGCACAGCCATGCGCATGACCACGAGCACCTTCACGGGCAGGAAGAGAGCGGGCATGAGCACCGGCACGAGCGGCGCGCCTGTCAGGACTGCGGCGATCCGGACCACCAGCACGAGGAAAGCGGCCATGAGTGCGATTATGCCGGCAACGCGCGCCGGAACGGCTGAGGCCCCCGCGCCGGAGGCGGAACAGGACGCGGCGGCCGCCGGAATCCTCAGTCTGGCCCGCGCGCTTCAGTTCGCGGATTCCGTGTTGCCCGTGGGAGCCTTTGCTTTTTCCGCGGGTCTGGAATCCGCGGTGCAGAAGGGTGTGGTGCGCCATGCCGAGGATCTGCGCCGCTACGCGCTTACCGCGCTGGAAGTGGCCGCCCGTTCGGACGGCGTGGCCCTGGCCTGGGCTCTGCGCGCCGCGCTGGTGGAGAACACGGCCGAATTGATCCGCATTGATCAGGCTCTTTATGCCCGCAAACTCGGCGAGGAAAACCGCCAGATGAGCACGCGCATGGGCCGCAAACTGGCCGAGCTGGGCGCGCAGATCGTGGAAGGGCCTTTAGTGCGCCAATGGCGCGGGATCCTTGAAGGCGGCCTGGCGCCCGGCACATACGCCGTCTCGCTGGCCGTGCTTTTCGCGGCTCTGGATCTGCCCGTCCGCCGGGAGGACGATCTGATCCGCCAGGCCCTGACAGTGCAGTTGTACGGCACGGCCATGACTGTTTTGAACGCGGCGCTGCGCCTGATGCGCGTCACGCACATCGACATCCAGCGCATCCTCTATGATCTGACGCCGCGTTTCACGGCACTCTGTGACGCGGCCCTGCACAGCCCTCTGGAAGAGATGCACGGCTACGCGCCCATGATCGACATTCTGGCCGCCAACCACCTGCGGGCGCGGGTCAGGCTGTTTATGAGCTGAGCGCGCCGCAGGCAGGGCGCGCGCTGGCCTTTCTGCCGACCGGGGCGGCATTGGCAAGCGCCGCGGGAGAGAAGCGCGCGCAACAGGGAAGAGCAATGCACGTTGCAACGCCCGGCGTTTCAAAAGCACTATGCTCTAAAAGGAGTACCGCATGAAAAAGATAACGCGCATAGGCGTGGGCGGGCCCGTGGGTTCCGGTAAAACAGCGATTATTGAAGCGGTTACGCCGGTCTTGATCCGCAAGGGGATCAAGCCCCTGATCATCACCAACGACGTGGTGACCACCGAGGACGCCAAACATGTCCAGCGCGAGCTGGCCGGAGTGCTGGCAGCGGAAAAGATCGTGGGCGTGGAGACCGGCGCCTGCCCGCATACGGCCATCCGCGAGGATCCGAGCATGAATCTGGCGGCCGTGGAGGATCTGGAGCGCGCCTTCCCGGACAGCGATCTCATTTTCATCGAAAGCGGCGGCGACAATCTGACCCTGACCTTCAGCCCGGCGCTGGCGGATTTTTTCATCTACGTCATCGACGTGGCCGCGGGCGACAAAATTCCGCGCAAAAGCGGGCCCGGCGTCTGTCAGTCGGATATTCTGGTGATCAACAAAGAGGATCTGGCTCCTTATGTGGACGCCAGCCTGGAGGTTATGGAGCGCGATTCGCGCCGGATGCGCGAAGGCAAGCCCTTTCTCTTCACCAACTGCAAGACCGGGAAAAACATTGAGGCGCTGGCGGAGATGATCATCCGCGACGCGCTCTTTGATTTCAAGCCCGCGGAACAATAGAGCGTTTTGCTATTGAAAATGGATATTTTCAATCAAAAAATACTCTAGGGGAACGGTCGCATGACCCAATGTGCGGACATCTCGCGCGTGCGGCGCGCGCGCGAAAACCTTGAACGGCTCGGACGCCAGGCGCCGGAATTGCGCGCTTTTCAGAACGAACCGGCCCAGATGCCCAGCGGCGCGGTGGGCAAGAACGGCTATCTGCGCCTGGAGTTCACGGCCCGCAACGGCCGCAGCGAACTGTCCTTCATGGATCGCCGCGTGCCGCTGCTGGCCCAGCGCGCGCTCTACTGGGACGAAGCCATGCCCCGGATGCCCTGCGTGTTCATCATTAGCACCACGGGCTGCATTCTTCAGGGCGATCGCACGGCCCTGGAGATTGAGGTGGGCGAAAACGCCCAGGCCCATGTGACCACGCAGTCCGCCGGCAAGATCCACATGATGAACGCCAATTACGCCGCGCAGTGGCAGAATCTGGTGGTGGAAAAGGGCGGCTACCTGGAATACATGCCCGAACCCATGATCCCGCACCGCACCTCGCGTTTTTTTTCCCGCACGGACATTTCCATTGCCGGGGGCGGCAGCCTGCTCTACGCCGAAATGCTGTTGCCCGGCCGCAAGCACCACCATCAGGACGAGCTCTTCGGCTATGAGCTCTATTCCTCTTCGGTGCAGGCCGTGCGCCGGGAAAGCGGGCAGCCGCTGTTCGCGGAAAAATTCATTCTCAGGCCCGGCGCCACGGATCTGGCGCGCACGGGCGTCATGAACGGCTTTGAGATTTTCGGCAACGTCATTCTGCTCACGGAGCGGGACAAGGCCCTGCGCGTGCGCGAGGCCGCGGGCGCGGCTGTGGGTCCGGAGCTGGCGTACGGGGCCGACCTGCTGCCCCAGGACTGCGGCCTGATTTTCAAGGTGCTGGGCTTGCGCTCGGAAGCGGTGCGCGAGGCTATCCGCCAGTTCTGGCGCATCGCCCGCGGCACGGTGACCGGGCATGATCTGCCCGAAAAATTTTTGTGGCGCTGACCGCGCCGCGGGCAAGGCCCGCCCGGTTGCAGCGCGCCGATGCAACGCGGGCCTTGAGAGCACTTCAAACGTGAAATGCTCTCGCATGAGAGCATATTGCTTTTAAAACGCTCTATGCCAATCCCTGTGTCCTGGAGGTATATATGACGGCAGACGCAACAAGCGCCCCCGCAGGGGGCTGGGCCGGACTTGCGGCCCGCAATCCCGCGCTGCATTTTATTGATATCTGCCTGCGCGGCGCAGGTCAGGTGATGTTTCAGAACAACGCGCTCACCGGCCTGCTTTTTCTGATCGGCATTTTCTGGGGCGCGTACCGGGCGCACATGCCCGCCGTGGCCTGGGGCGCGCTGGTCGGGGTTGCGGTCGGCACGTTGACCGCCTGTCTGCTCAGAGCGCCCAGAGCCAATATCAACATGGGGCTGCACGGCTACAACGGCATCCTGGTGGGCTGCGCCCTGCCCACTTTTTTCGCGCCCACGCCCCTGCTCTGGGCCTACATCGTGGCCGGCGCGGTTTTTTCCACAATACTGATGCTGGCCATTTCCAGCGTGCTGCGCACCTGGAAGGTTTCGGCCATGACCGGGCCGTTTGTGATCACCACCTGGTTTCTGATGCTGGCCGCCTATAATTTCGGCAACATCCGCATCGACGGCCTGCCGCGCCCGTCCATCGCCGTGCAGCCGCCCCTGAGCGATCTCTTTGCCCTGGACTTGCGGCAGCTTGTGAAAGCGGCCTTTACCGGCGTGTCCCAGGTGTTTCTGATCAACAACGTCGTTACCGGCGTGATCTTTCTCATCGGCCTGGCAGTGAGTTCCATCTGGGCTGCGGTCTTCGCCCTTGCCGGCTCCCTTCTGGCCGTGGGCACGGCTCTTCTGCTGGGCGGCGGCTCCACGGCTATTGTGGCCGGCCTGTTCCAGTTCAGCGCCGTGCTGACCGCCATCGGCCTGAGTACAACCTTTTACAAGCCCGGCTGGCGGGTGATCCTGTACGCCTTCCTGGGCGTCATTTTCACGGTGGTGGCGCAGGGCGCGCTGAACGTGCTTCTGCATGTCTACGGCATTCCTACGCTCACCTTCCCCTTTGTCATCGCGGCCTGGATTTTCCTTCTGCCCAATATTGATCTGCATCCGGCCAGCCACCAGAGCGAGCCGGCCAGGCCGGCCGTCTGAATAGAAACGCGCGCGCCGGGCACAGGCCGGGCGCGCCAGCAAGGAGTTTACCCATGTATATTCTCAATACCGGCGACACTGCTTTCGTGATGCTCTGCACCGCGCTGGTTCTGCTGATGACGCCGGCTCTGGCCCTGTTTTACGGCGGCCTTGTGCCCAGCAAAAACGTGTTGACCATCATGATGCAGAATTTCATCTCCATGGGGGTCGTTGCCCTGATCTGGATCTTCGGCGGCTTCAGTCTGGCTTTCGGGCCGGATCTGGGCGGCGTCATCGGCGACATCAGGTTCCATTTCGCTCTGGACGGCGTGGGAGCCGCACCAGGGGCGCACTACGCCCGCACGGTTCCCTTCATCCTCTTTTTCGCCTACCAGATGATGTTCGCGGTCATCGCTCCGGCCCTGATCACCGGCGCCTTTGCCGGCCGCCTGAATTTCAAGGGCTACCTCGGCTTTCTGATCCTGTGGATGATCCTCATCTATATTCCGGTCTGCCATTGGATCTGGGGCGGCGGCTTTCTGGCCCGCCTGGGCGTGGCCGACTTCGCCGGCGGCATCGTCATCCACGTCAGCGCCGGTTTTTCAGCTCTTGCCTCGGTGCTCTATCTGGGCCGGCGCGCGGGCATGGCTCCGGGCGCCAGAACCATCCCCAGCAATCTGCCCCTGGTGGCCGTGGGCGCGGGCCTGCTCTGGTTCGGCTGGTTCGGCTTTAACGCCGGCGGCGCTTACGCGGCCGACGCTCTGGCCTCCTACGCCTTTGTCAATACCACCATTGCCGGTTCCATCGCCATGCTCGTCTGGCTGATTCTGGACTGGTCTTCCCGTCGCAAGCCTTCCTTTTCCGGCGTGCTGGTGGGCGCGGTGGCCGGCCTGGCCACCATCACGCCCTGCGCCGGCTATGTGGAGCCCTGGGCGGCCATTGTCATCGGCGCGGTGGGCTCGCTGATCTGCTATTACGCCAAGCGCGTGCAGGATCGCTTCGCCTTTGACGACGCCCTGGAAGTCTGGCGGGCGCACGGCATGGGCGGCCTGACCGGCGCTCTGCTGCTGGGCCTGCTGGCCAGCCCGCACATCAATGCGGTAGGCGCGAGCGCGCGCCAGTTCTGGGTGCAGATCTGCGGCGTGGTGATCGTGGCCGTGTACGCCTTTGTTCTGACCCTGATCATTCTCTGGCTCCTCAGCCGGATCTGCAACATCCGCGTGAGCAGGGAAGAGGAAGAGCGCGGCCTGGACGAATCGCTGTACGGCGAAGACGCCTACCGGCTGTAAGCCGGAAAGAGTCGAAACTCCGGGGAAGGAGGCCGCGCATCGGCGCTCCTTCCCCTTTGGATGTATAAGGATGCTGTGATGACCACGGAACTTGCAAGCGCATTATGGGTGGCCGGAGGCGGAGCTCTTGGCGCTTTCGGCCGCTATCGGATTTCCGTCCGGGCCACAACCTGGTTCGGAAAAGCCTTCCCCTGCGGCACGCTGATCGTCAATGTGCTCGGCTCGTTCTGCATAGGACTGCTGGCGGGCTTGACGCAACACGCGCTCATTCCCCCGCGACCCTGGCATGATTTCATCGGCGAGGGCCTGTTGGGCGCGCTGACCACCTTTTCCACCTTTTCCATGGACAGTTTCGCGGCCTTCCGCGACGGACAGCCCGGGACGGGCGTGCTGAACATTTTTTTGAACGCTGTGCCGGGCTTGGGCGCTGTTGCGCTGGGCTTCTGGCTGGCAGCTGAGTAGGAGGCGGCTGTGGGATATGTCATAAATGCGGCGGCCGTGATGATCGGCGGCGCGTTGGGCGCGCTCGCCCGTTTCAGGATGGACGCCGCAATCACGCATGCCTTCATGATCAATTTCCCCGTCGGCACCCTTTGCATCAACGTGCTCGGCGGTTTGCTGATGGGTCTGCTTCAGGGCGCCATGAAGCGCAGCGGCAAACCCTTCGCCCTGGGGTACAATCTGCTGGGGACCGGCTTTCTGGGAGGCTTCACCACATTTTCGCATTTTTCCCTGGACGTTTTTGATCTCTGGCGCGGCGGGCAGGGCGGCCTGGCCGCGCTCTATGCGTTCCTGAGTCTGGCGCTCTGTATCGGCGCGGTCTGGCTGGGCTACCGCCTTATGTGCCCGCGCCGCGCCGCGACCGGCACGGCCGCCTGACAAACATTCGACGCCTGCTGTCAGAGCACTCTGAACTGCTACCCAAGAGGGGAGCGACTTTTGCAAAGAGGAACGCATGCACTACGCAGTTCATGATGTTATCGGCAATATCGGGCTGGTGCTTCTGCTCGGCACATATCTTTTGTTGCAGTTGGGCAGGATTTCAAGCGGACAGTTACGCTATTCCATTTCTAACGCTCGTGCTTCGCTGCTGATCGGCATTTCATTGCTCTTCAAATTCAACATATCTGCATTTCTTGTGGAAGATTTCTTGTTTGTGTTCAGCCTGTACGGCATCTTCAAATATTTTTCGCCGCGCAGCATTGTCCGGAGTGTAGCGGCAAAAGAACAAAAAAATAAAAATTAAATGACTTGACTTTGCCGTTTGCGGCCTGTATCTTCATTTTCGTTCATTGATTGGGTGTCGTATTTCTTTTTTGCCAGAGACTTTGCGTGTGCCAAGGCTTCAAGCGAAAGTGTACCTCCCCGCAACATTTGGAGCCTTATCATGGCCACTTCTCTTTATGTGGGCAATTTGCCCTTTACCAGCAGTCAGTCCAGCGTTGAAGCCCTTTTTGCCCAACACGGCACGCCCATTTCCGTCAATCTGATCATGGATCGCGTCACCGGCCGCCCCCGTGGTTTCGGTTTTGTGGAAATGGAAGACAACGACGCCCGCAATGCCATTGCCGCTCTTAACGGTACCGACTTTGAAGGCCGCACCCTGCGTGTGAACGAAGCCGAAAAGCGCCCGGCTCCCCGGCGCTGGTAAGCAGTTACCGGCAGACAGCCTTACGGCCGCGGAATTTTCCGCGGCCTTCTTTGTTTGAGGCGGGGCCGCGGCGGCGTCCGCCGTAGGGTGCGCGGGCCTGCCGACGCCCTGCGGCGCGGGACGTTCCGTTGTCGGGCAGCAGCCGTCTTTTTAGAGCAGATTACCTTTGACTTTCATAAAAAATCAAAGGTAATCTGCTCTAAAAACAAGATATTTCAGTCTCTTATATGCGTGCTCCCTCCCCGGGCGTGAAAGGCGTCCCTGAGTTTTCCCTAAAAAAGACGGGTAATTACGCACGTTGGGGCGGCATCTTTCGTGCGGGCATCGCGTGAAAAAGGAACTTTCACAGGATATGTCCCAGAAAGGCGCGGTTTGTGCTCTCAAACGGGAAAATGTGCCCCGCCACAGCCCCCGGAGGGGGAGGGCGGCTTTTTTTGATCTAAAAAAGTTAATAATACCCCTAAGTTATATTCTGAGGCAAAAAAGCCGTTTTCTTTTTCACTTGACAGTCTTATATAAGACATATTACATATATCTCACAATGAGAGGGACGCCGCGCCGGACAGGGAGGGCGCGTCGTCCTGTTGCGTCAGATGAGCCGTATCATCCATCTCATCCAAGGAGAGCCTCCATGAAACTGGTGTCACGCCTTTTTGCTGGCTTCTGCCTCGCCGTCGCGCTGGCGGCCCCCGCCGCGGCTGCCTACCCCGAAAAGCCGATCAATATGGTCATCGCTTTCACCGCCGGCGGTTCGAGCGACGTACAGGCCCGGATCATGCAAAAATACTGGAACAAATACGCCCCGGAGCCGTGGGTCTTCGTCTACAAGCCGGGCGCGGGCGGGATCATCGGCTTTACCGAAATCGCCAAGGCCCGGCCCGACGGCTACACCATCGGCGGCCTGAACGTCCCGCACCTCATCGTGCAGTCTCTGGCCCAGAACGCCCAGTATACCGCCGACAGCTTCAAGTACATCTGTCAGGTGGTCAACGATCCCCAGTGCGTGGCCGTGCGCAAGGACAGCCCCTTCAAGACCACGCAGGAAATCGTCGATTACGCCCGGAAGAACCCCGGCAAGCTCCGCGTCGGCCTCGTCGGGCCGCTGTCCGGGCATCATCTGATGTTCCTCAACTGGCAGAAGCAGTTCCCCGGCTCCAGGCTCACCCACGTCTTCTACAAGGGCGCGGCCGACCAGAACGCGGCCCTGCTCGGCGGCGAGATTGACTTGATTTTCGGCAACATCAACGACGTGATGCGCTCCATCGACGAATTCCGCGTGCTCAACGTGGCCGCCGAAAAGCGCAACGAGTTCCTGCCCGACGTGCCGACCCTGCGCGAGGCGGGCATCGACATGGTCTCCGACATCCGCCGTTGCTTCGCAGCCCCCAAGGACATCAAGCCCGAGCAGCTTGAAACCCTGCGCGCCATCTTCAAGCAGATTTGCGACGACCCCGACTACGTCGCGGACATGAAGAAGGCCGGACAGCCCCACGAATACATGGACGGCGAAGCCTTCGCCGCCTACATCGAAAGCCAGACGGAGCACGCCCGCAAGGCCCTTTCCGAAGCCGGGCTGCTGAAGAAATAGCCCCTGGCCCGCGCCCCCTTCGCGGCGGGGCGCGGGCCCCCAATCCCGAGAAGGAGGTTTCGCATGACAGAATTCCTCTTGCCTGCCTTTCTCCATCTTCTCGAACCCCTGAACATCATCCTGATGCTCGCCGGGCTGACCGGGGGCATCGTCATCGGCGCGCTCCCCGGCCTTTCGGCCACAATGGGCGTCGCCCTCATGGTCCCGGCCACCTTCGCCATGAACCCCACCAGCGGGCTGATCATGCTCGGCGCGATCTACGCCGGGGCCATTTACGGCGGGGCCAACTCCGCCATCCTCATCTGCACGCCCGGCACGCCCTCCTCCGTGGCCACCACCTTCGACGGCTGGCCCCTGTGCCAGAAGGGGCGGGCGGACATCGGGCTCTATTCCTCGCTTCTGTCCTCGGCCTTCGGCGGCGTCGTGGGCACGCTCTTCCTGCTCTGCCTCGCCGCCTCGCTCGCCCGTTTCGCCATGCGCTTCGGCGGGCCCGAGAGCTTCTGGCTTTGCCTTTTCGGGCTCTCCACCATCGCGGTGATGACCCCGGACAACATGGGCAAGGGCATCCTCTCCGGCGCGGCGGGCATCCTCGTGTCCACCATCGGGCTCGACCCCAACACGGGCGTGCCCCGTTTCACCTTTGGCATCTACGACCTCTTGCAGGGCGTCTCCGTCATCCCCTGCATGATCGGCCTCTTCTCCTTCTCGCAGGTGCTCTACCTCATCGGCACGGACAAGACCTTCATCGCGGAATACCACCCGCACAAGGGCGCGTTCCGCAAGGTCTTTTCCTACCTCGCCAAGCACTGCAAGACCATCCTCGTGCGCTCCTCGATCCTCGGGACGTGGATCGGGATGCTCCCCGGCGCGGGCGGCGAGATCGCCTCGATCATCGCCTACAACGAGTCCAAGCGCTGGGACAAGGATCCCTCCCGCTACGGCAAGGGCAGCATTGAGGGCGTGGCCGCTTCCGAAAGCGCGAACAACGCGGTCATCGGCGGCTCGCTCATCCCCATGCTCACCCTCGGCATCCCCGGCAGCGCGGTGGCGGCGGTCATCCTCGGCTCGCTCATGGCCCACGGCATCCAGCCGGGTTTCAAGATATTCACGGCCTCGGGCGAACTGGCCTATACCTTCATCGTCTCGCAGTTCGCCGTGAATTTGCTCATGATCCCGGTGGGCTTCGTGCTCTGCCAGTGCATGGCGCGGCTTTTGAGCATCCGGCTGACGCTTGTGGCCATCGGCATCGTGGTGCTGGCCTATATCGGAGCCTACGCCATCAGCAACAGCCTCGTGGAGATCTGGGTGGTCTTCGCCTTCGGGCTCATCGGCTTCTTCGGGGGAAAGGTGGGCATGGATACCGGGGCGATGGCGCTTGGCGTCATCCTCGGCCCCATGATTGAAGAGAACCTCGGCAAGAGCGTGGACCTGTCCCGCTCGCTCGACGGGGGGCTCGCGGCGGCCATGTTTGCTGGCTCGATCAACAAGGTGCTCATCGCGGCACTGATCCTCTCGCTGGCCACGCCTTTCCTCCTGAAGCTGCGCAACCGCAAGAACGCCGCGCTGCTTCCCGAAGGTCCCCGTCCCGCGTGGACGGCGGACTTCTTTGCCGGGATCGGCTTCATCGCCATCGCCGCCGCCTTCTTCGTGCAGTACGAGGAGCTTGAGGGCGTGAGCCGGGTCTTCCCGGAAGTGCTGACCACGCTCATCGGGACCGGAGGCGCGTATTTCATGGCCAAGGGCCTGTGGCGTCGGCGCGGGGCCGCCCCCGCCGGGGACGCCGAGCCCGTGGCGTGGAACAAGGTCGCCCTCATCTGCATGGCCTCCCTCGCCTATGCGGTGGCCATGCCCATGCTCGGCTTTTTGACGGGGACGATGATCTTCATCGTCTGTTCGACCCTTCTCCTCGGGGACCGCAGCCGGGGATGGGGTCACCTTGCCCGCACGGCCCTCGTGTTCGGGGTGGGCTTCGGCCTGCTGGTCTGGGGCTGCTTCACGCAGCTTCTCAACGTCCCAGCGCCCACGGGCCTGTTCATCTGACCCTCAACCGCTTTCCACAGGCCCGGCCTCATTTGGTCATTTTTTTAGTTGACAGTCTTATATAAGACATAATACATAACTTATGGAAACGAACTTCAAGGAGGCAACCATGTCAGTGCAATTTCTGGTTCATCAAGACGGCGACAGCGTCGGCGTCGTCACCGTCGAAGGCGTGCAGGCGGGTCAGGAACTGACCGGCTGGGTTATGAAGGAAGACAAGACCCTTACGTTCAAGGTCCTTGATGATATTCCCATAGGTCACAAGATCGCTCTCAAGGATTTGAATGTCGGCGATACCGTCTTCAAGTACGGCACCGATATCGGGAAGGTAGTCAAACCCATCCGTCAGGGCGAACATCTCCATGTCCACAACGTCAAGACCAAAAGGTGGTAGGTCACATGCAAAAGACATTCTTTGGTTATCGCCGCGATAATGGTCGCGTGGGCATTCGTAATCATGTGCTGATTCTGCCCCTCGACGACCTTTCCCAGCCCGCCTGCAACGCCGTTGCCAACAACATCGGCGGCGCCATTGCCATTCAGCATCCCTATGGCCGTCTCCAGTTCGGGGCCGACCTTGACCTGCATTTCCGCACCCTGATCGGCGCGGGCAGCAACCCGAACGTCGCCGCCGTCATCGTCATCGGCATTGAGGAAAAGTGGACTCAGGACGTGGTGGACGGCATTGCCAAGACCGGCAAGCCCGTCGTCGGCTTCGGCATCGAGCAGCACGGCCAGATCGACACCATTGCCCGCGCTTCCCGCAAGGCGAAGGAATTTGTGCAGTACGCTTCCGCCCTCCAGAAAGTGGAATGCCCCATCTCCGACCTGTGGGTTTCCTGCAAATGCGGCGAGTCCGACACCACCTCCGGTTTGGCCTCCTGCCCGACCGTGGGCAACGCGTTCGACAAGCTGTACGAGGAAGGCTGCACTCTGGTGTTCGGTGAAACCACGGAACTCACCGGCGGCGAGCATCTGGTGAAGGCCCGTTGCATCAATGATCAGGTCCGCAGCGAATTCACCGCGTATTTTGACCGCTACGCCAAGGTTATTGACGATCACAAGACCTCGGACCTTTCCGACTCCCAGCCGACCAAGGGCAACATCGAAGGCGGCCTGACCACCATCGAAGAAAAGGCCCTCGGCAACATTCAGAAGATCGGCACCAAGGCGCCTGTCGTCGGCACTCTGGACAAGGCCGTGACGCCTACCGGCCCGGGCTTGTGGTTCATGGATTCCTCCTCGGCCGCGGCTGAAATGATCACCCTCGTGGCCGCCGCCGGTTATGTGGTGCACTTCTTCCCCACCGGGCAGGGCAACATCATCGGCAACCCGATCGTGCCCGTCATCAAGCTGTCCGCCAACCCGCGCACCATCCGCACCATGTCCGAACACATGGACGTGGACGTGTCCGGCATCCTGCGACGCGAAATGAATCTTGATCAGGCCGGCGACAAGCTGCTCGACATGATGTTCCAGACCATCGCGGGTCGTCTGACCGCCGCCGAAGCTCTGAAGCAGAACCAGTTCGTTATGACCCGTCTGTACGAAAGCGCCTAGAGCATTTTCTCTTTGAAAATGCTCTGCTGACGCGAAAGCGGCAGCCGCCGCAACGCGGCGCACATTCAGGAGAAAACCGCGTTTTTCGCCTGAATGCCACCTTTGACTTTCATAAAAAGTCAAAGATAATCTGCTCTAAGCTGCGCCTGCGTGCGGATTGAAAAAGGAGGCGGGGGGGCGACCTCCCGCCTTTTTTTCCGGCTTCGCGCTGGGCTTGAAAAAAATCCTGTCTTTGCGGATGGGAGGCATGGCGTCTGCCCCGGCGCGGTCCTGCCGCGCGGCCTGGCGGAAAAGGAAGCGGCGTGCGCCGCAAGGCCGCAAGGCGGGGCTTCGGCGCAAGGGAGCGGGAGGGCGCGCCCCCCGGCAGGGCCGGGGAAGCCTTCCCCACGGCAGGCCCCGCCCCGGCTGGGGCACGGGCGGCGTCAGCGCAGTTCGGCGCGGTAGACGTGATGTGACGTGTTGATGTGGCTGATGCGGAATTCGACGGGCTGTTCCTGAAGGTCGAAGGAGGTCCGGGTCACCAGCAGCAGCGGGTGGCTGCGCTCCACATTCAGTCGCTTGATGTCCGCGGGATCGGGCAGCGTAACTTCGATCTGCTCGGTGGCGCGGGCCACGGTGACGCCGAAATGAAGCTGGTAATGCTCATACAGGGTGTTGGGCACCTTGTCGGACTCGAAGCTGAAGTCCGGGAAGCGCGCGGTCGAGAGCGTGACCCGCTCGTTGATGACCGGGCAGTCGTCGAGCATGCGCACGCGGTCGATGTGGATGACCTTCACCCCCGGCGCGAGGTTGAGGGCGGCGCGTTCGGCCTCGGAAGGCTGGCCGAGGCGCAGGCCGTAGATTTGCGACAGCGGATAGACGCGCTTGCCGTGCTTGTCGCTGAACAGGAAGAAGGGAAAGAGGTCGCTGTCCTCGTCAAGGACGGCCACTGCGGTGCCCTTGCCCTGATAGCGCACCAGCCGCTTTTCGCGGGTGAGCGCGTTGAGGGCCTTGCGCAGCGTGCCTTGGCTGACCCCGTATTCCTTGGCCAGCGCGATTTCACTGGGAAGGAAGCTTCCCGGCCCCCATTCTCCGGCAATGATGCGGTCGAGGATGGCTTTCTTCACTTGCTCATAGAGGGGGGCGAACGTCAGTTTCGGTGATGGGGTCATGGTTCCTCCGGGGACTCTTTGGCATGTTCTTATCTTGTATAATATAGAAGATCAAACTCTTCGGCATCCCCGTTTCTTCGTGGGGCGCGCATGAGGGGAACACGTTATGGCAGAAATCGTCATTTCCGAATTCATGGACGGGGCCGCCGTCTCCGAGCTGGCCGCTTCGTTTGATGTCCTCTACGACAAAACGCTCGTGGACCGCCCCGAGGCGTTGGCCGAGGCCGCCGCCGGGTGCCGGGCGCTTATCGTGCGCAACCGCACGCAGGTGCGCGGCGCGCTTTTGGACGGCGCGAATTTGCGCGTGGTCGGGCGTCTTGGCGTGGGCCTCGACAACATCGACTGCGCGGCCTGCCGCGAGCGCGGCATCGCCGTCATCCCGGCTACCGGGGCCAACAACGTGGCCGTGGCCGAATATGTGCTCGCCGGGCTGCTCATGCTCCTGCGCGGCTCGTACGGCGCAAGCGCCTCCGTCGCCGCCGGGGAATGGCCCCGTGAACGTCTGGCAGGCCGCGAAATCGCCGGGAAAACCCTCGGCCTCGTGGGTTTCGGGGGCATCGCCCGGGAAGTGGCCGTGCGCGCCATCGCCTGCGGGATGCGGGTCATCGCCCATGATCCCTTCCTGCCCGCCGACGCGCCGGAATGGGAACGCTGCGGCGTGCGCCCCGCCGCGCTTGAGGATTTGTTCGCCGAGGCCGACGCCGTGAGCCTGCATGTACCGCTCACGCCCGATACCCGCCACCTCGTCAATGCCGCGCGGCTGGACATGATGAAGCCCGGCGCGGTCTTCGTCAACGCCGCGCGCGGCGGCGTGGCCGACGAGGCCGCCCTTGCCGATGCGCTGGCGTCCGGCAGGCTGGCCGGGGCGCTTGTGGACGTCTTCGAGAAGGAGCCGCTCAAGGCCGGGTCGCCGCTGGCGCAGGCCCCGAACTGCATCCTCACCCCGCACATCGCGGGTGTCACGCAGGAATCCAACGTCCGCGTGAGTTCCCTGGTGGCCCGCAAGGTGGCCGAAGCCCTGCGGGGTGACGCATGATCCTCGACGCCGGACAATTGCGCGATCTGGGCATGGCGGTCTTTGTGGCGGCGGGCGTGCCCGAGGCGGCGGCTTCAAGCGTGGTCGACGCGCTGGTGCTGGCCGAACTCGACGGCCTGCCCTCGCACGGTTTTTCCCGCATCCCCTTCTATACGGATCAGGCCCTCTCCGGCAAGGTCAATGCCGCCGCCGTCCCGGAGGTTTCCACGCCCGCGCCCGCGTCCGTTCTGGTGGACGCCAGGAACGGCTTTGCGTTCCCGGCCATCGACGCCGGGTTTGCGCGCGCCGTGCCGCTGGCCAAACGCTATGGCGTGGCCGTGCTCGGCGTGACCCGCTCGCACCACTGCGGCGTGGTCGGCCTCTATGCCGAACGGCTGGCCGGGGAAGGGCTCGTTTCGCTCATCTTCTCCAATACCCCGGCGGCAATGGCCCCGTGGGGTGGCTCGCGGGCTTCCTTCGGCACCAATCCGCTGGCCTTCGGCTGCCCGCGCGAGGGGCGGCATCCGCTGGTGATCGACCTGTCCCTGAGCAAGGTGGCCCGGGGCAAGATCATGGCCGCCAAGCAGCGCGGCGAGTCCATCCCCGAGGGCTGGGCGCTGGACGCGCAGGGCCGCCCGGCCACCGATCCGGCGGTGGCGCTCGGCGGGACCATGATCCCCGTGGGCGACGCCAAGGGCTCGGCGCTGGCCCTCATGGTGGAAATCCTCGCCGCCGCGCTCCCCGGGGCCAACTACGCCTTTGAGGCGTCGTCCTTCTTCGAGGCCGAAGGCCCCGCGCCCGGCATCGGCCAGTCCTTCATCCTTATTGATCCCGCGCCCCTCAATCCCGGCTTTGCGCCGCGCCTTGAGGCCTTGTGCGGCCAGATGCTCGCGCAGGAGGGCGTGCGCCTTCCCGGAGAACGGCGTTTCGCCCTTCGCGAGCGGAACAGGCAGGCGGGCGTCGACATCCCGGACGCCCTTTACGTCGACTTGCGCAAGCGGGCGGGGCTTGCGTAAGCCGCCCTTCCCCGCAGCGGCGGGGAGGGGCACCCGGCGCGGGGCCCTCCCGCGCCGGGCCTGCCGGGTTTTTGTATGAAGAAAACCTCCCGCCAGGCGGGAGGCTCAAAAAAGCTTACAGCTATACATATGTTATAAAAACTCCTTTTGATTTGTCATACTGGAGACGCGGTCTGGCAACTGCATTCCGACGACAAATCAAAAGGAGGTCACAATGAGTGACACAAAGAGTTTAGCCCATACGAAATGGAATTGTAAATATCATGTCGTTTTGGAGACATTCACCTTTTCGATGATTTCCTAAAAAATTCGTTTTGAATTTCAGATGGTTGCAATATTATTTTCATTGAAGGCGGGAATGTCTCTCGTTTTGAGGTATTCACTTTAGGAGTGATAAAAGCTCATCAATACTTCCAGTGACCCTGACCCTGGCAAACAAAGCCAAACTCATGTTCACCATTTCCTGAGAGCGACTGACAACACAAGTACGACGATGGAATTGCGCCAGCCAATGCCTTTGCAAAAAAGTATTCTGCTCCATCTGGCAGGTATTGGCTTTTCCCTGGCGCAGCGATCGGAAACCTATCACTTCGGCAGAGCATACATATCTATTCGTAACAATACGTTTTTCTTTCAGAATACTGATTTTTTACTGAGTTTCAGGAGGGTTTTGGCACTGCGATCACCACATATCCACCCGATGAAAGCTCTGCTTGTATGGTCAATAACTTTCCATATCCAAATTGCTTGTGTTTTTTAGCAATAAAATGGTGCATTTCATCAATTTCAATTTCTTCAAATTGAGCTTTTTGAAAGAATTCTTCATGTTCTTTTGCGTACTTATAATAATCATCTTTAACCCATCGCAGTATTGTTTGAGTGCTCACACCAATAATTTTACCAGTCATGCGCATAGAAATACCAGACAGATAAAACAATAATGCTAATATCTTATCTCGTTCCGGTCTTCCCCTTGGGGTCATTTTTGTGAACTGATAACAACATTCCTTACATTTATAGCGTTGTTTGCCATGAAGAAAACCATCTTTGACACATGCGCTTGATCCACACTTTATACATGTTGGCTCCATATTGTCTCCTTGCCATGCAAGGATAACACTTTTTTTTATCGTTTGTCACTCTGAAAGTCATAACATCACGGCAAGCGATTTCTTGCTTGAGAAGAAGAAATCAGGTAAGCAAAATTTTTTTTGACAGGGGTAAATATATGTACATCACAAGTTCGTAGTCTCTCCTGCGCCCGGCGCCGTCAGTATTTTCAAAGTGAACTTGCGCTACACATTCAGATTCAGTCCGGACAGCATGGACAGGTTGCCGTTAGAATACATGCCGAAATAGGAACTGGCATCGTTGGAGCCGGCCCACCACGCGGCCATGGATTCGATCTGGATGCGTTTGCGCATCTCGTTGGGAGCAATCTGCATGGCCTTGCGGGCATCCTCGATGCCGGACAGGACATCGATCTGCAGGAATTTTTTGACCAGAGCGGGATTTTCATCAAAGAATTGCTGGATCTTGTCGCGATCCGCGCTGTCGCTGATGATTGACACGCTGCCGTCAGGATTTATTTGAAGAGAAAAATCGGTGTTCGGGTCAATGCCCAGGCTATCCATGCCGGTTTGGATTTTTTTGCCCAGGTCGTTTTCCTTGTCCAGCACGTTCTGGATGTCCTTGAGATCCGAGTTGTTGACCGTAATCCGCACCGTGCCTTCGGCCCCCAGCTTCAGGCTGACAGCCGAGGCATCCACATCCCGCTTTTCCAGCTGCTCTTTGACCGCGTCGGCCAGATCGGGATTTTCCGACAGCCATTGATTGATCGCCTCCGCCTTTTCATGCTCGCCGCTGACCACGAGATTGCCCCCGGCATCGAACGCAAAAGCAATGCCCGCGCTCAGATCCACGCCCATAGTGTTCAGGGCCTTGCGCACATCCTCGCTCAGCTCCGCGTCGCCATCCAAAACTTTTTGCATAGTGTCATTGGTCGCATTGACCACGCTCAATTTGCCGGATGCGCCGATGCGCATTTCAATCCTGGCGTTGGCGTCGATGCCTGCGTCTGCAAGATTTTTACGAAGATCCTTGCCCAGGGAAGGGTTGGCGTCCAGCCAGGCCTGCACGGTTTTTTTATCCGAGGCGTTGTCGCTGTTGGCCGTGATCGAGCCATCTTTGTTGAGAGTGAAGGTCAGGGCGCCCGGATCCTTGACGCCTGTCCGGGCAAGCCCGTCTTTCACGCCTTGTGTGAATTCGTTTTTGAGCTGTTCCCTGTACTTGCTGATCTGGCTGAACGTCACCCGGCTGTCGCTGGAAAGCCCCATGGCGTCCATGGCGTACCTGGTCAGCTCCACCATGCTGGAAAGCTGGCTGCTCATGGAGGCATTCTTGCCGAACAGACTGCTCAGGCCGCTTGCCGAAGAGCTTTTGGCAGAACCGGCGGAAGTATTTTTCAGCTGCTGGTTCTGCCACTGAAAGATCATATTATTATAATTGCTTATGCCTGATACGCTCATATTTCCCCCGGCAGATTTTACCGTTGCAGGGCACAGGGACCTTTTTCACGGCAAAATGCAAAGATCAGACCAGGCCTGTCCGACGCTTTCCGCGCACGCGCTGCGCAACGGGCTTTGAAAAGATGGACAGAAGACTCTAAATAAGCTAGTCATGACACATGGCAGTACATTCTTCCATGCTGGAGACAGTGGAGTTTGACGACCCGGCCCTTGCCAACCAGCTTTTCGGCCCTCACAATGCGCATCTTGATTTGTTGGCCGCGGCCAGCGGCGCGCGGATCAGCACCCGCGGCACAAGCCTCTTTGTTGAAAGCCCGGATCAGGACGCGCGGCAGGCTCTGTGCAGTGCCTTCCTGCAGTTGTATGAATTGCTGCGCGGCGGCCTCGCCCTGAGCCAGCAGGATATTGCCCGCGCCTATGCCATGCTCAGGGCCGACCCGGGGCTGAATCTCGCGCAGATCTACCGGGACGCGGTTTTTGTGAACACGCCGCGCAAAACCGTGGCTGCGCGCAATGTGGCCCAGAAGACATATCTGGATCTTCTGCGGCGCAATGAGCTGGTCTTTGCCGTGGGCCCGGCGGGCACGGGCAAAACCTATTTGGCTGTGGCAATGGCGCTGTCCATGTTGCAGCAGCACCGGGTCAAGCGCATTGTGCTTACCCGGCCCGCGGTTGAGGCGGGGGAGCGGCTGGGCTTTCTGCCCGGCGATCTGGCCGAAAAGGTCAATCCGTATCTGCGGCCGCTTTACGACGCCCTGCATGATATGATGCCCCAGCCCAAGGTGGCTTCCATGCTGGAAGTGGGTTCCATTGAAGTGGCTCCTCTGGCCTTCATGCGCGGCCGCACGCTCAATGACGCCTTTATTATTCTGGACGAAGCGCAGAATACCACCCAGGAACAGATGAAAATGTTCCTGACCCGCATGGGCTTCGGCTCGCGCATGGCCGTGACCGGCGATACGACCCAGATTGACCTGCCGGTGCAGCCCGGCTGCGTGCGCCCCCGTTCCGGTTTGATCCATGCCCTCAGTATCCTGCATAACGTACCCGGCATTGCCGTGCATCATTTCAGCAAGGCCGACGTCGTGCGTCACCCCCTTGTAGGAGCCATTGTAAGCGCATATGACCATGCAGAAAAAAACAGCGCGACCGTCTAGCGTCCTGGCGCTTGCACGGACGCTGAAAATCCGGCACCACTGCGGCTGGGGTCTTGGTGCGCTGATCGGTACCCTGTTGCTGCTCTCTCTGCTGGCCGGGGCCAACTTCGAGGCTGTGCAGCGTTTTTATGTGGCCGGCCAGGTGGCGGAAAACGACGTCATTGCGGATCGGGACATCCTGGTGGAAGACACGCAGGCCACCAAGGCCCGCCGCAAGCAGGTGCTCTTGCTGCAGCCGCCGGTCTACGATCTGAGTCTGGAGCCCTATACGCTGTTTCAGGGCAGGATTTTGGAAACCCTGCGCAGCCTTAACAGCGGGGATCACAAACCGGGGCCTGACGGGCCGCTGCAGCGCCTGATCGAGGAGCTGACGCCCGCCGTGGCCGACGAAGTCCTGCCGGAACTGGCCCTGCGGGAAGTTCAGACCTATTTGCTGAAAAAATTGCTGCCCCAGATCCGGGAGCGCATGGCCGAAGGGCTGGTGGGGGACATCCGCTCGGCCCGGGTTGGCCGTTCCGGAGCGATCATCCGCAACCTGGACAATAATACGGAAATTTTGCGCCCGGACATCAACGCCCTGCCGGATGTGCAATCCTTTCTGGCTGAAATTTCCTCGCAGATCCGTCAGGCTCCGAGCCTGAACCCGCAATCGCGGCGAGCGATCAATATTCTGCTCTCCGCCACCATGCCTGCTTCCCTGACCCTGAATCGCGAAGCCACCCAAAAGCGCGGGGCCGCCGTTGTCGCCACGGTGGAGCCGGTGTATTACCAGATCCAAAAAGGCGAGCTGGTGGTGCGCAAAGGCGAGCGGGTGAGCCGCGAGCAGCAGATTAAATTGCAGACATTATATAAATCCGCGGCCGATCCCATGCGCTGGACCACGGCAGGGGGGGCTTTTCTCTGTTCCCTGCTGCTTTCCATCGGTTTTTTCGTGGCGCCCAGCGGCAAGCCGGGCACGCCGCTGCGATGCAAAGACATGCTGCTCATTTCCCTGGTGCTGCTGCTGTTCTGCGCGGGAGCCAAGGGCGTGGATCTGCTGGGGCTGCGCATGGACAGCATAAGCCTGCTCAACGCTTTTGCCGTGGGTTTTCCCGTGGCCGGGGCCGTGGGCCTGGTGGCCATGGTTTTTGCGGCCAGGCGCTATTGCACCATGGGCCTTTTGCTCTCGTTCTTTTGCATGCTCATGTTTCGGGCCGACTTTCCCTTTTTCATTTATCATTTTCTGGCCGGCATGCTGGCCACATGGCTGGTGACCAACGCGCAAAGCCGCCAGGATGTCGTCTGGAGCGTCATTCCCCTGGCCGTGGGCCAGGCCTTGCTCTGGTGCGCCACGGCGCTTCTGGCGCAGACGGAAGCCGGGGAACTGCCCGCGCAGCTCGCCGCCGTGGCGGTCAACAGTCTGCTTTCTCTGATTTTGCTCTTTGCCGTGAGCCCGGTGCTGGAACTGGCCTTCGGCTACAGCACGCGCTTCCGCCTTATGGAGCTGATGAGTCTTGAGCAGCCCCTGATGCAGGCGCTGATGGTGACCATCCCCGGCACCTATCACCATTCCCTGGTAGTGGCCAACATGGTGGAAGCCGGGGCCAAGGCCATCGGCGCCAACAGCCTGCTTTGCAAGGTGGCGGCCTTGTATCATGACGTGGGCAAGCTTTCGTATCCGGAATACTTCATTGAAAATCAGTTCGGCGGCCCCAACAAGCATGACAAACTGGCGCCGTCCATGAGTTCGCTGATCCTGCTTTCGCATGTCAAAAAGGGCACGGAACTGGCGGAACGCTACAAGCTGGGGCAGGAGATCACGGACATTATCCGGCAGCATCACGGCACGCGCCTGATCCGCTACTTTTACCAGAAGGCTCTTACGCTGGGCGAAAAACCGCGGGAATCCGATTACAGCTATCCCGGCCCGCGGCCGCAGACCAAGGAGGCGGCCATTTTGATGCTGGCCGATTCCGTGGAGGCCTCCAGCCGTACGCTGGCCGATCCGACGCCCGCGCGGATCAAGAATCATATTGATGCGATCATCAAGGGCATTTTCTCGGAAGGGCAGTTGGACGAATCCGAGCTGACCTTCAAGGATTTGCACTTCCTGAGCGAAAACTTCCAGCGGATTCTGACCGGCATTTTTCACCAGCGCATTGCCTATCCCGAAGCCAAAATCAAGGATGCGGCCCAGTCCGGCAAAGGCAGGCCTGAGGGCAGGGGCGCTGAAGGCAAGGCGCAGGCGGGCGGCAAGCCGGGCGCTCCCCGTGCTGCCTCCGGGGCAGGCCAGACGCCGCACAGCTCTTTGCCAGAGGCGAAAAATCCGTCGCCCCCTGCGCCCCCTGTTCCGGCCGCAAAAGAAACCGAGCCCGCTCAAAGCGCCGCACCCTCGGAGACGGATCAGGCCTGCAATGCCGGGGGCCGCGGGCAGTGAGCTTTGCGGAAAAACTTGCCCAGGTTGCGCCCACGGGCGGCAGGGTGCGGATATTCAGCCATTACGCCGCCGTGGCCTGGCTGCTGCCCATGAGTCGCGCCGCCATTGCCCTGGCCTTGCAGGCCATGTTGCGCGCCCTGCCGGAGGGCAAGGCCTGCGCCACAGCGGGCGTGGATCTGCACCTG
The DNA here is from genome assembly GCF_011039085.1 of Desulfovibrio sp. ZJ369. Taxonomy (GTDB): domain Bacteria; phylum Desulfobacterota; class Desulfovibrionia; order Desulfovibrionales; family Desulfovibrionaceae; genus Desulfovibrio. The sequence continues at coordinate 65,306 of NZ_JAAKEI010000010.1, forward strand.
GTGGACGACGCGGTCATGAGTGCCGCCAATCGCCGCTTTATGGACTGTACCGGTCCGACCAATGTGCTCTCTTTTCCCGGCGGCGGCGATCTGCCGGGCATATTGCTTTTTTCGCCGGATACCCTGGCGCGCGAGTGCCTGCTCTATGGTCAGGAGCCGGGGCTGCATACCCTGCGGCTTCTGGCGCACGGCATGGGGCATTTGGCCGGGCTGGATCATGGTCCGGACATGGATCGCCAGTGCCGGGCCTGCCTGGCAGCCGCGCAAAAAATTGTGGCGGCGCATGATGCCGGGTTTTCCGGGGCGTGAGGGATCGCAGGCGGCAGGCAGGAAAAGGAAGATTTTCAGCGCGGCAATCCGGCTATGCCCCGGCAGCAGGCAGATTCGCCAGGGCCCGGCATTGCAGCTCGCGCAGCATCCGGGCCGAGTGCGCGCCTTTGTTGCGGTCGGCTTCCGGCAGCCTGACGTTCAGGATAGCCTGTAATTGCCGTGCCGCCTCGGCGCTGACGGCGCTCTGGCTGTCGGCGTCGGCCATTTGCCAGAAAGCTTTGCTCAGGCCGGTCCGGTGCACGCGCCAGAGCACGTCGCGGCGCGTGCCGGGGCGCAAACGGGAAAAGATGCCCGCTTTCATATGCTCCGCGGCTGCCAGGGCTCCGGCCTTTGCGAAGAGCGAAGGCATGCGCAGCCGCTCGGCCAGGGCCAGCGCCAGGGGCACGCCTTGCTGCTCATGCCCGTAGTGATGGGGCAAGAGTTGCGGGTCTGTGGCGATTTTGCCCAGATCGTGGCACAGGGCCATCCAGACCGCCAGTTCATTGCCTGCCGTCTGATTCATGATGCGCAGGCTGTGCCCCAATACGGAGTTTGTGTGCCAGGGCGCGGGCCCGGCAGGAATATGGCGAGCCGCCTCAAGCTCGGCAAACCAGGGCGCGAGCGTCTCGCCCGCGGCGAGCACTTCCAGAAAACGTGCCGGCGCGGGCGCTGCCAGAGCCTTGCGCAATTCCCGGCCGATGCGCTCCGCCGGAATGTGGAGCAGACTGTCGCGCGGCAGGGCGCGCATCTGGGCATAGGCCTGATCGCTGATCTGCCAGTCCGGCCATTGGGCCGCGAAACGCGCAAGGCGGAAAATCCGTGCCGGATCGTCGCGAAAAGCCGTGCCGGAAGCCGGGCGAAGCAGGCCGGCGCGCAGATCCGCCAGAGCTTGAGGATGGGCATGCAGTATGCCGCGGCCGTCCAGGGCCAGGGCATTGACGGTCAGATCCCTGGCCAGAAGGTCGGCCTCCAGATTCTGACCTCGCAAGGGCATGTATTCCCGGCCGCGCCAGAGGCAGACCTGCACGCTTTTGCCCACCTGCCTGGCGTCGGGATGCGCCTTCAGAAAATCAACCGTTGTGCCGTCAAAAGCATAATCCAACTCAGCGGGCGCGCGCCCCAGCAGCAGATCGCGCACGGCCCCGCCAACAAGGTAGAGTTCCATGTCTTCAGTATGCCACAGCTCTCGCCAGGGGAAAAGCGCAAGCGCGCGCCCTCCGTTCGTATGGCGGCTGGGAGAAGTCGGATCCAGCCTGGACGCGGCTTTTCTGCTGGCCTCGCGCGGCAGGCTCATTGTCTGGGACAGCCTTCTGGCCGCAAGCCAGACAGCCGGACGCGGCCAGCTCAGGCGACGCTGGGCCTCGCCGCCGGGCAATATTTACGCGGCGCTTCGCCTGCCTCCGGCGCCCCCGTTCGACGGCACCGCAGCTTCGCCGCTTATGGGGCTGCTGCTGGCTCTGGCCCTCAGAGAAGAGGGCTGGCCCGTGGAACTCAAATGGCCCAATGATCTGGTGCTGCGCGTCATGGGCGGCATGCCGCGCAAGGTGGCCGGCATTCTGCTGGAAGAGCGGGGGGGCATCTTGCTGGCCGGCATCGGCGTCAATGTGAACAACGCGCCCCCGGCAACAGCCCTGCGCAAGGAAAGCGCCCTGGAGGCCGCAAGTCTGGCTCAGACAGCCGCGGCGTCGGGCCTGGCGCTCCCTCCCGCTGAATTGCTCTGGGAGCGTCTTGTAAAGCACATGCATTCGTCCTATACTAATGGCCTCTCTCAGCCCGGACAATGGAAAACCCACGCGGAACAACTGCTGCTCTGGCGCGGCAGAGAGGTGGAACTGCATGACGAGCGGCAGTCTGCGCGCGGCAGGCTGGTGGGTCTGAGCACGGCCGGAGGTCTCTGTCTGCGCGTTAATGGAAAGCTTGAAGAATTTTTAAGCGGGAGCCTCAGGCTTACCGAAGCAAGCGTAAAGGGCTGAAAGGCATGGCCAACAAGACATTCGCGGAAGTGCAGGAATTTTTGAAGGGCAAGGTTATTCTGGTGGCCAACCGGGGCATCCCCGCTCGCCGCATTTGCCGTTCCATCCGGGAACGGTTTGATGCCGTGGCCGCCATGACCGCCACTGACGTGGATAAAACCGCGCCTGCCGCTTCCACTGCTCAGGAACTGGTGCTGCTGGGTTCCGAGCCGCGCGCCTATCTTGATATCGACAGAATTATCGACAAGGCCCGGCAACGCGGCGTGGTGGGCATTCATCCGGGCTGGGGCTTTGCTTCCGAAGACACGCGCTTTCCCCGGCGCTGCAAAGAGGCGGGCATTACTTTCATCGGCGCCACGGCCGAGGCCATGAACCTTTTGGGCAACAAGGTGCAGGCCAGAGGCGTGGCCCGCAAACTGGGCATCCCTGTGGTGCCCGGCTCGGACGGCGCGGTGGATATCCCCACGGCCCGCACACTGATTGCGGAAATCGGCCTGCCGATCATGCTCAAGGCCGAAGGCGGCGGCGGCGGCCGGGGCATTTTTGCCGTCCATAACGAGGCCGATCTGGAGGATGCCTTTTTCAAGGCGTCCACCATGGCTCAGGCTTCCTTCGGCAATCCGCGTCTTTTTGTGGAAAAACTTCTTGCCGATGTGCGCCATATCGAGATCCAGGTCATTGCCGACATGTACGGCAATGTCTTTGCCTTTGACGAGCGCGACTGCACGGTGCAGCGCAATCACCAGAAACTGATCGAAATCACCCCGTCCCCCTGGAGCGGCATGACCCGCGAGCTGCGCGACCGTCTCAAGGATTATGCGCGCAGGCTGGTGCGCGCCGTGGGTTATCATTCTCTGGCCACAGTGGAATTTCTGGTCACGCCCGACGGTTCGCCCTACCTTATTGAAGTCAATACCCGTCTGCAGGTGGAGCACGGCATCACCGAATCCCGCTACGGCATCGACCTGGTGGAAGAGCAGATCGCCGTGGCCTTCGGCGCTGCACTGCGCTATCGGGAGGAAAGCCTGCGGCCCTCCTATTGCGCCATGCAGGTGCGGATCAATTGCGAAAACCCGCAGGACAACTTTGCGCCCAATTCCGGCCTGATCACGCGCTATGTCTCGCCCGGCGGCCCGGGCGTGCGCCTGGATTCCAATATCAGCGCCGGCTATGAGTTCCCGGCCAATTACGATTCGGCCGGGGCCCTGCTTATCGCCTACGCCCATGACTGGGAAAAAACCCTGGGCATCATGGATCGCGCGCTGAGCGAATATATCATCGGCGGCATCAAGACCACGATTCCCTTTTTCCGGCAGGTGCTCAAAAATCCGGTGTTCCGGAAAGGCGAGATGAATACCAACTTCATTGCCGATCATCCGGAACTCATGCTCTACACGGATCTGGCCCCGGAAGGCGAGCGCCTGGCCCGGCTGGTGGCCGAAATTTCGGCCAAGGGCTATAATCCCTATGTGCAGCTGGGCGAATACCGCTCGGCTACCACTCCCGGTCTCGGGCCTTTTGAGCCTGTCTTGCCCGCCATAAGCACGGCCGCGCGCCGCCTGCCTTCTCCCTACCCGCAGGGCGATCGTCTGGCCACCCTGGATTTCATTCGCGATTCCGGGTATGTGCATTTTACCGACACCACGCCGCGTGATTTCACGCAGTCCAATTCCGGCAACCGCTTCCGCCTGGCCGAGGACAGGCTGATCGGCCCCTATCTGGACAATGTGGGCTATTTTTCCATTGAAAACGGCGGCGGCGCTCATTTTCATGTGGCCATGATGGCCAACATGACCTATCCCTTCAGCGAAGCCAGAGAGTGGAACAGCTTTGCGCCCAAGACGCTCAAGCAGCTTTTGGTCCGCTCCACCAATGTGCTGGGCTACACGCCGCAGCCGCGCAATCTGATGCGCAAAACCGGCGAGATGATCTGCGATTATTACCAGGTGGTGCGCTGTTTCGATTTTCTCAACCATGTTGAGAACATGCGGCCCATTGCCGAAGTGGTCATGTCGCGTCGCGACGTTATTTTTCAACCGGCCATTTCTCTCTCGTGGGCCAGGGGTTTTGACGTTCCCCATTATCTGAGCGTCACGGAAGCGATCCTGCGCATGGTGGGCGACGTCATGGGCGTGGATCCCGGAGAGGCCTCGCGCCATATCATTCTCGGCCTTAAGGACATGGGCGGGGTTTGCCCGCCGCGCTTCATGGCCGAACTGGTCGGCGCGCTGCGCAAGAGCCGGCCCGAACTGGTGCTCCACTATCACCGCCACTACACGGACGGGCTGTTTGTGCCCGCCTGCGGCGCGGCCGCCAAGGCAGGAGCGCACATTCTTGACGTGGGCCTGGGCTCGGCCGTGCGCTCCTACGGGCAGGGAGACGTGCTGTCCATGATGGCCTATGTGGAAGACGAGCTGGGGCTCACCTGCCGCTTGAACAAAAGCGCCATTCGTGACGCCAATTTTGTCTGCAAACAGATTATGCCCTATTACGATCGCTACTGCGCGCCGTATTTCCAGGGCATAGACTATGACGTCACCCTGCACGGCATGCCCGGCGGGGCCACGTCCTCCTCCCAGGAAGGAGCCATGAAGCAGGGCTATATCCACCTCTTGCCCTACATGCTCAAATTTCTGGAAGGAACGCGCAAAATCGTGCGCTACCATGATGTGACGCCGGGTTCGCAGATTACCTGGAATACGGCTTTTCTGGCCGTGAGCGGAGCCTGGAGGCGAGGCGGCGAAGAAGAGGTGCGTTATCTTCTTGAAGTGCTGGGCGAAGTAACCCGCACACCCGAAGCCGAGCTTTCGCCGGAAATGCGCAAAGCGCGTCTGGGCATCTATCAGGATTGCAATGACGCCTTCCGCAATCTCTTGCTGGGCAAGTTCGGCAAACTCCCTCTGGGATTTCCGGCAGATTGGGTTTATGAAAGCGCATTCGGCCTGGATTGGAAAAGCGCCATTGCCAACCGCACTGAAAATTCGCCCCTGGATACCCTGGCGGAAATCAATCTGGCCTCTGAGGAAAAAAGCTGCACCGAGATCCTCAAGCGGCGGCCCAATGCCGAAGAATTTGTTCTTTATCTGAACCATCCGGGCGATGCCTTGAAAACTATCCAGTTCAAGGCCAAATACGGGGATCCCAACAATCTGCCGCTGCATGTCTGGTTTGAAGGCCTGAAAGTGGGGCAGGATCTCTATTTCAACGACAGCAGCGGCAAACCGCACCATCTGGTTTTACTGAGCATTTCCCGCCCCAATGAATTGGGCGTTTCCGTATGCCGCTATGTGCTGGATTCCGAAATCATGAGTTGCGAAGTGCAGGTCAGCCAGCCTTCAGGCTCAAGCGCCAAAGGCACGCTGATGGCCGACCCCGCCAATCCCTACCATGTGGCCGCGCCCAGCAATGGCGACCTGTGGGTGATGTACACGCACCCCGGTGATGTGGTAAAGGCCGGAGAAGAACTTTTCAATGTTTCCATTATGAAACAGGAAAAAGCGGTGCTGGCCCCGGTGGACGGCATTGTCAAACGCGTGCTCAAGACGGCTGATTTTAAAGAAAACAAGCAGATGGTTTCAGTGCGCGAAGGGGAATTGATTGTGGAACTGGGTCCGGTGCCGCGCGTGTGCTCCAACGAAGCCTGCGGACAACCCATTCCCATGGACAATGCGGCATTCTGCCCCTACTGCGGCTCGCGTGTGGGGTAGAGCGTTTTGCTAGAGCATTTTCAAAGAGAAAATGTTCCAGGGCCAGCCCTCAGTACAGCGCCGCCCGCGAAAAGCGAGCGGAGGCAGCCCCTTCAGGGGGCTGCCCCTGTTGGCAAAGAAGGAGTCATACGGCGAGCGTCAGCAACAATAGAGCATTTTGCTTTTGAAATTATTCAATTTCAAAAGCGGCGCTGCCATCATTTCGCCTGAAAAGCGTGGTTTTCAGGCTCATTCGGCGCGGGCGTCCGCTCCCGCGGCCGCCAGAGCGGTTGCCGTTTTCAACAGCAAACCGCTCTAGCCGCGGTTTCCGGCGTAGCGCTCCTGCCGCGTGACAGAAAATTTTTTGTGGCGCATGGCGCTCGTTTCCGCCGCGCAGTCCGGGAATCTGTGGACAGTTTCCCGGCAGCAGTATATACATATCGCAGTTGCAATGCTTCTCTTTCCCGCCAAACCGGAGGAAGTCATGGCTAAAAGTCCGGCTGCCAAAACAGCGCAGGCAAAGTCCAAAACCGATTCTTCTGAAATCATTCAGAAAAAGCTGGTGCTTGCCGGCGCGGATATTGTAAAGCTCGGTCCCGAGGCAGAGCTGCTTGTGGGCGGTAAAAACTATAATACCGCTTTGATCAGTCAGATTGAGGGCATCCAGGCCCCGCACTTTCGCGCCATTTCTTCCGTGGCCTTCCATCGCCTGCTGGATGAGACCAGGGTCAACGGCCGGGTGGTGCGCAGCGTGGTGGATCGTGAGTACACGCGTATTGACTGGAATGATCCCGAGATCAACCAGGACCCCGACTTTCTGCAAAAGTTCGTGCGCCAACTGGGCAAGCAGAGTCATGATGCAGCCAAGGCCGAGGGCGAGCAATCGCATACCAAACTCCGCACCTTTATCAATAATATAGTTGAGGGCTTTGCCACCTCGCCAGAGGGCATTGACCAGTTGCGCAAACGCTCGGTCATGGTCCAGGCCGCCATTTTGTCCGTGGATCTGCCCGAGGAAGTGGATGCGGCCGTGCGCGGCGCGTACAAGGCCATCTGCGAGGAAAACAGCGACGACATGACGCCTGTGGCCGTGCGTTCCTCGGCCGCCGGCGAGGATTCGCGCAAAAAGGCCTTTGCGGGCCTGCAGGATACCTATTTGAACATGGTCGGCGCGGACAGGGTTGCGGAAGCCTATCACTGGGACTGCGCCTCGGCCTACAATCTGCGTTCCATGACCTACCGGCGCGAAGCCATTCTGGACGCGCTGGCCAGGGCCGAGGAAACCGGGGATGAATCCATTGCCGAGACCGCCAAGCAGGAGTGGGCCATTGAGCACACCTCTCTTTCGGTCTGTATGATGCAGATGATCAATCCCATGATTTCCGGCACGGCTTTTTCAGCGGATACGGCCACGGGCTGCCGGGGCACGGATCGCAAGGATCTGGTCAGCATTGACGCGAGCTACGGCCTTGGCGAGGCTGTGGTGGGGGGCAAGGTCACGCCCGACAAATTGTACGTCTTTCAGCGCGATGACGGCAGCGAGGTGGTTATCCGCCAGATGGGCTGCAAAGACATGAAGATCGTCTATGACGAAAAGGGCGGCACGCGCGAAGTGCCGGTGCCTGAGTTGGAAGCCCTGCGCTGGGCTCTCTCGCTGAGCCAGGCCGAGCGCGTGGCCAGGGGCGTGCGCGCCGTGAGCAAGGCCTACGGCGGGATGATCATGGATACGGAATTCTGCATTGACGCCAACGACAAGCTCTGGTTTGTGCAGGCCCGCCCCGAAACCCGTTGGAATGAAGATCTGGAGCTGCACCCCAGCACCATTTTCATGCGCCGCCGCGAAGTGGACCCCAAGGCCGCCGCGGAAGCCGAGATCCTGGTGGAAGGCAACGGCGCTTCGCGCGGAGCGGGGCAGGGCACGGTGCGTTTTTTGCGCTCGGCTCTTGAGCTCAACAAAATTGCCAAGGGCGACGTGCTGGCAGCCGAACGCACGGATCCGGACATGGTTCCGGGCATGCGCGTGGCCTCAGCGATCATGGCCGACGTGGGCGGCGACACCAGCCATGCGGCCATTACCTCCCGGGAACTGGGCATCGCAGCGGTCATCGGCATTCAGCGCCTGGAAGTGCTGCGCGCCCTGGACGGGGTGGAAGTGACCGTCGACGGCACACGGGGCCGCGTCTACAGAGGGCTTTTGCCGCTCAAGCAGGTGGGCGGCGAAATGGATGTGGCCAAACTGCCGCAGACCAAAACCAAGGTCGGCCTGGTGCTGGCCGACGTGGGCCAGGCGCTCTTTCTTTCCCGTCTGCGCAGCTATGAACAGTTTGAAGTGGGCCTGTTGCGCGCGGAATTCATGCTCGGCAATATCGGCATTCATCCTCAGGCCCTGGAAGCCTTTGACAACGGCGAACTGGACGGCGTTGTCCAGTCCAAGCTCAAGGAACTGGAAGATCGTCTTTCCAAGGTGTTGCGCGAGCAGATGGCCGCTGGCCTGATTGTCTTTAATTTCAATCTGCGGGACTATGTGGGCGAGGTCACGGGTCTGGCGGCGGAAGTGTCGGCTCTTGCAGACGCCGACAAGGGCCAGAGCTCGGAAGATGTGCTTCTGCACCACCGCAAGATGCGCGAGTTGGATCATAAAATCGATCAGCATCTGGAAATAGCTTCCCGCCGCATTGAGATCTTGAAGACTTCCCCCAATCTCGCGGATCATGTGCGGATCATCATGGGCTACGATGATGAGCTGGCCCTGCTTTCCTCCACTGATCCCGAGTCTGCCAAACGCGCCGCGGAGATTGAAGCCAGCGTTGATGCCCATGTGCAGCGGATCAAGGATCTGCCTGCTGTGCTCAAGCTGCTGGAGAATATCTCGCGCCTCAGGGAAGAGGTGGGCCTGCGCACCGGCTTGAAAAAAGAAATGGACGACGTGCGCAATCTGCCGGAAAAGATCCGTGGGATCATCAAGTCCCGCGGCTTCCGTACCGGCAAGGAGCACTACGTCCAAACGCTCGCGCAAAACCTGGCGCTCTTTGCCATGGCCTTTTACGGCAAGCCGATCACCTATCGCACCACGGACTTCAAGAGCAACGAGTACCGCAATCTTCTGGGCGGCAACTTGTTCGAGCACCAGGAAGCCAACCCCATGCTGGGTTACCGGGGCGTATCCCGCAATATCCATGATTGGGAAATCGAGGCCTTCAAACTGGCGCGCGGCGTCTATGGCGGCAGTAATCTGCGCATGATGCTGCCCTTTGTGCGCACGCTGGAGGAAGCGCGCTCCATGCGCTGCTATTTGGATCAGGTGCACAAACTCAAGAGCGGGCAGGACGGTCTGAAGATCATTCTGATGTCCGAGCTGCCTTCCAATGCCATCCTTGCCAAGCAGTTTTTATCTGAATTCGACGGCTTTTCCATTGGCTCCAATGACATGACGCAGATGGTTTTGGCGACGGATCGCGATAACTCCCGGCTTTCCCACATCTATGATGAAGAGGACCCCGCTGTTGTCTGGGCTATTCTGGTGAGTATCTTTACCGGCCAGAAATACGGCAAAAAGGTCGGCTTCTGTGGGCAGGGGGTTTCCAACAGCCTTATTTTACGGGGCTTGGTGGCCATTGCCGGCATCACTTCGGCGTCTGTGGTGCCCGATACGTACTTCCAGACCGTTTTTGACATTGCTGCTGTGGAAAAAGAAAATATTCCCACTTCCGAGCTGGGCAAATGGCTTGGCCGGCAGCATCACAAACACTTGGCAGACCTCATGGAAACTGCCGGTTACGGGCATATCCTCAAAAAATACACCGAGCCGCAGGATATTCAGGAGTGGTATGAAGGCGAGCTGCAGCGGCGGCATGAACAGTTGCGCGAACACTTGGACACGCCCAAGGAAGACTTTTACCGCGCAGAACTGCAAAGCTTCCGCTCCACGTTTCATAAACCCGTCATTTATGCCACTTGGAACTGGGACGATACCGTGCTGGACGCGCTGCATCAATCCGGCTTCAAGGATTTTGAAGAGCAGAGCAAGGCGCTTGAGCGTTCCCGCCAGCTGAATGCTTGAATTGCCGAGTAAGGCATAAAAAAACGGCCTGGATTCCACATGGAATGCAGGCCGTTTTTCTATGCCGGAAAAAGCCATGAGCTGGTAAAAAAAGGGAGCGTGCGCTCCCTCAGGCAGTTACTGCCTGGCTGCCGCTGCCGCAGCAGACATGCCGGCCTGGGGTTTGGCGGGATCGCCGTCCGGTCCCATGCTGGCGGCCTTGGAGGTGGACATGACATAAATTTCGTGCGGATCCAGAATCAGAATGACCGAGCCGTCACCCATGATCGTGGCGCCGGAAATGCCCTTGAGATCCCCCAGATAGGCGCCCAGAGGCTTGATCACAATTTCCTGGCGCTCCAGGAGGCGGTCCACCACCAGGCCCAGACGCCGCTCATTATCGTGAATAACTACCACGGAGAGCACATCGGGCAGCGGGTCGGTGCGCGGCAGGCCGAGCATTTCGGAAAGCTCCACAATGCCCAGGACTTCGCCGCGCAGGGTAACAGCCTTGCGGCCCTTGACGTCGGTAAGCCGCACAGACTCGATCTTGGTGGTTTCCGATACCGCGTCCAGCGGTATGGCATACATCTGCCCTGAGACATTGACCATCAGGGCGTCAATAATTGCCAGGGTCAGGGGCAGGCTCAAGGTGAAGCGCGTGCCCTTGCCCACTTCGGAATAGGTATTGACGCTGCCCTTGAGATTCTTGATATTGGTGCGCACCACATCCATGCCCACGCCGCGTCCCGAAATATCGGTAATCTTTTCGGCGGAGGAAAAACCGGGCGCGAAAATCAGCTCTATGGATTCGCGATCATCCAGCTGCGAGGCTTCTTCAGGGGTGATGACGCCCTTGCGGATCGCGACTTCGCGCATCTTTTCCGGATCAATTCCCTTGCCGTCGTCTTCAATTTCAATGGCAACGGAATTGCCTTTGTGGAAAGCGCGCAAGGTCACCTTTCCCTTGGCCGGTTTTCCGGCAGCAACGCGCACCTCTTCGGATTCAATGCCGTGGTCCACGGAATTGCGGATCAGATGCACCAGTGGGTCGCCGATGACTTCCACCACGCTCTTGTCCAGTTCGGTTTCCTCACCCTCCATGATCAAATCCACTTCCTTGCCGCTTTTGCGCGAGAGATCGCGCACCAGCCGCGGAAAGCGGGAAAATACCGAGGAAACAGGCACCATGCGCACTTTCATGATGGTATCCTGCAAGTCGTCGGAAATACGGGCCATGGCGTAGGTGGTTTCCGAGAGGCTTTGCGCCACATGTGAAATATCCACTTCAGGCCCGCCGTCCTCAAGAGAGCGCGCAATCATGGTATAGCGGTTGCGATTGATGATCAGTTCGCCGATCAGATTCATCAAATGATCCAGACGCTCGTGATCCACGCGGATGGTAGAGGAACTTTTGTGCGCGTCGTTTGCCGGCGCAGCGGGAGCTGCGGCTTTGGCCGTGGAAGACTTGGGTTTGGAAGGCGCGGAAGCGGCCGACGGCTTGGCTGCCGGAGCTGCGGCAGCCGGTGTCGGGGCAGATGCGGCAGCCGGCACCGGGGCCGAGGGCTTGGGCGCGGTTACAGCCGGATTTGCCGGGGTCGACGGCTGAGCTTGCGGCGCGGGGGCTTTCTCTGTTTGAGCCGCAGGAGCGGGTTTGGCCGGTTCCTCCGCTGCGGCAGGAGCGGCTCCCGGCTCGGTGGCGGCCCCGATTTTGCCTTCGCTCAAGGCCTTTTGCACCATATCGTCAATAATGCCCACTTCCTGTTGCAGCAAGTCCACCATCAGGCCGAAATCCAGGTTGGTTTTCCGGCCTTGCTCTACAATGCCGGCCGTGCGCTCGGCATAGACTTTGATGTCGTTCTGGCCCACGAAGTTGCAGGCGTTCTTGACGGCAATAAGGCAGCGGTAAACCGCGTCAATGGAATCTTTATGCGTGCCGTCCTTTTTCAGTGTTTGCAGGGCGGCATGAATAATTTCAATTTGCTGCCGCACGGTTACGCGAAAGACATCGGCGTCGTCGCCTTCGGAACCTACCGGGATGATTGTGGGGTTCACAACTTCCACAGGTTGGTTTTTGGCCTGCTCCTCGGGTGCGGCGGCCTCAACTTCCGCAGTGGGATCAGGGGCGGCAGGGCTTGCGCTCTTGGCCGCCAGAACTTCCCTGGGCAGAGAAATGGGGCCGCCTGCAAGAACCTGCTGTAATTGCTTAAGGACAAGACTGGTGTCAAAGGGGGATGCCTGGCCGCTGGTCACGTCGATTTTCTGCACCAGCGCTTCCATCACATCCACAACCAGGAGGAGAAGATCAATGAGCTCGTGGCTGGGCGTAATTTCCCCCTGGCGAACCTTATTCAGCAGGGTTTCCGCTTCATGGGTCAGCGCATTCAGTTCAGTATAGCCGATAATGCCGCTGTTGCCCTTCATATTGTGGAAGAAACGGAAAAGGTCATTGACCAGGCCGTCTTGGCCAAGGGGATTTTCTTCCAATTCCAGCAGGCCCATGTTAAGATTTTCAATGATTTCAGATGATTCATCAATGAAATCTTTGAGATGTCCTTCACCGAAGGCAGTGAGCTCATAGGCTCCGGTAGCGGGAAGACCGGCAACCCAGTCCTTGGTGCTCATACCCTGGCCGGCATTGTTTTCTCCTTCTTCAGGTACCGGAGCCGGGGCAGGGGATTCTTCGGCAGATTCTTCGGCCGACGCCGGGCAGGGTACTTCCGGATCTGCCTGTGCGGCCAGAGGAGGCGCGCTTTCTGCCGGCGCCTCAGGCTCTGGCTGGGGCTCGGCGGCCGCTGGAGCAGGCGCGCTTTCACCGGCCATGATGGCATCGATCTGCGCCATGATATGATCAATTTCGACATCGCCTTCAGAATTATTGGCTTCAAGGTTGTCGATCATCTGGCGCAGCGCGTCCGTGGAAGCCAGGATGACATCCATGATTTCGGAGGTCACCACCATGCTGCCTTTGCGCAATTCATCCAGAATATTTTCGGATTTATGGGCCAGCTGGTTAATGCGATTGAGCCCCAGAAAGCCGGAAGCCCCTTTCAGGGAATGCATGGGGCGAAAAATGTCATTGAGCAGAGCAAGATTGTCCGGAGTTTTTTCAAGCTCCAGGAGATTCGGCTCGATGGTTTCGAGGTGTTCTTTGGCTTCCGCGATAAAATCCGCAAAAAGTTCCGGATCAAAGAATTCCTGGCTCATACTCGTACCTTCGTTTGGCTGAAAGAGTATAGACGCCTGAAGTCAGGCATATACTGCTTTCCTTATCGGCTAGCCAAGAAGCATCTTTATATTCCGGACCATTTTTTCCGGCTGGGCCGGTTTGACCATGTACAGATTGGCGCCGAGACTCATGCCGGTCTGAATGTCCTGTTCCTGGCCCTCGGTGGAAAGCACGATGATGGGGATGTCCTTATAGGCCTCCTGGGTGCGAATGGTCTTGATGAACGTAAAGCCGTCCATGCGCGGCATATTGACGTCGGATACGATCAAATCCACCGGCTCCAGAGCATAGAGTTTTTCAATGGCGTCCAAGCCGTCTTCGGCTGTGCTGACTTTAAAGCCTTCTGCCTTGAGCACGAAGGCCACCAGGTTGCGGATGGTTTTGGAATCATCGACGACCATAATGTGTTTGCTCATAATTTCCGTTCCTGTCAGTCAAAGTCTGGATGTCATCAATAAATCTGGAGTTAACCACAGCTTCAGAGCATCTTGACTGTAAAACGCTCATGCCGCAGCGGCACTGCTCACGGCAACGATGGAGGCAGCCCCTCTCAACTTTCCAACAGTTTTTGCACAATCATGTCTGGCGCCACAATGCCGCAGACCCGATCGTCAATATCGGCTATGCCGCAGAGAAATTCGGCGCCGGCTCCCAACTGGGCCTCTGCGTTCCAGGTGATCTTGTTTTGCTCGACCATGTACATGGTATGCACCTTGTCGACGATCAAGCCCAACTGCATTTCATCGCCCGCGCAGACAATGATGAAATGCTGCGGCGTATACCGGTACTGCCGCTCATTGGTCAGCAGGGCGTCCAGGTGCAGCAAAGGGGTCACACGGCCCCGCAGGTTGACCACTCCGGCAACAAAGGGCGGGGCCAGGGGCAGCCGGATCAGCGGCAAATGCCGCAGCACCTCATGAATAGCCGCCACGGGCAGAAGAAAAATCTGATCCCGCACAAAAAAAGAGACCATCTGGATGCGCGCTTCGTTGCGCAGCAGATTTTTTGATAAAACCGCGGGAGTCGATTGCCGATCCGGCTCCGGATCCAGAGCGGCTTCAGGCTCAAGCACCGGCAAGCCGGGCAACGCGTCTTCACCCAGATATTTGCGAACAAAGGCCTGCTCCACAGCGCTCAACCCCTGAGACCCTTGGGAAGCAGGCTGATCAAAGCATTGATCGGCAAAATATTCTTCAGGAGTTTTTACCATAATCTGAGAACTTCTTCCGCCAGGGCGTCATAGCAGAGCGCCCCGCGTGAATGAGCGTCGATATCATAAACAGTGCAGCCCAGGGCGCTGGCCTCGCGAAAGTGCGTATCCACGCCGATTATCGTTGAAAACAGAGCATGACCCATTTTGCGCTGCATCAGTTCCAGAACCCGCGTGCAGGCTTTGGCCCGCTTGTCGTACATGGTCGGCACCGCTCTGTAGCGAATGGGCCGGGGCAGCACCTTATTCAGTGTATGCAGCGTATCGAACAAAAGCTTGAGCCCATGCAGTGCCAAAAAATCCGTCTGGATGGGAATAATCAGCAAATCAGCCGCCAGCAGGGCATTAATCAGCAAAATGCCCACATGCGGCGGACAATCCAGAACGACGAAATCGTAGTGGCCGGAGATACATTGCAGGCTCCGGGCCAGCACGCTGCCTTTGGACTTGCGTTCTCCAAAATCCACCTCCAGTTCCGAGAGGCGAATGCTGCCCGGCGCCAGATCCATGCCCTGCAGCGCGTTGGGCCGGATTATGGTCGGCCAGAGGCCCGGCCAGGCTGCGTCCTCGGCCAGAAAAATATCGTGCAGACTGGCAGTCAGTTCTTCCGGATAAATTCTGGCATGCAGCGTAGCGCAGGCATGCGGATCCAGATCCAGCAAAAGAATCCTTTTCCCCTTGCGCGACAAGGCGCTGCCCAGAGTCAGGGATGTGGTCGTTTTGCCCACGCCTCCTTTCTGATTGGCTACGGCCAGAATTTTCGCGCTCATGGGCACCCGGCATCAAGCCATTTTACGATAGACAATAGTCCCCTTATGATGCTCAAGCTGGAAAGCGCGACTGATATTGTGCAATGATTCCGAATGGCCGATGAGCAATGACCCGCCGGGTTCCAGGTTATCGTAAAAGGCGTTGATCACCTTTCGTTTCATTTCATCGTCAAAGTAAATGATCACATTGCGGCAAAAGACTATCTGCGATTTTTCCACGCGTCTGAGCTGCTCTTTGTCGCTCAAATTGATTTGACCGAAGGAGACAAGGTTTTTGAGCATGGGGTTGACTTTGTAAACATTGCCTTCCTTGGTGAAATAGGCGTTCACAATCTCCTTGGGGGTGGTGCGCAGCGCGTATTCATTATACACGCCGCGCCTGGCCGCAGCCAGCACCGCTTCGGACAGATCGTTAGCCGTAATCTTAATGTCCCAGAGGCGGATGTCGCTTTTCAGCACCTCATGCAGAATGATCGCCAGCGTATAGGGCTCTTCACCTGTGGAACATCCGGCGGACCAGATCCGCAGCCGTTTGCGCCCGGATTTTCTACACTGCTCCAGTGTTTCGGCCAGAACGCTTTTTTGAAAAACTTCAAGCTGCGGAGGATTGCGAAAAAAGCTCGTTTCATTGGTGGTGACCACCTCAAAGAGCTTGTTCAACTCGTTGCGCCGGTTAGCATCAAAGCGCAGAAAGTTGTAATATTCGTTATAGCTCTTGAGGTTCAATTCCTTGATTCGAATGGAAAGCCTGTTTTCCACAAGATATTTGCGGTGTTCAGCAATAAAAATGCCGCATTGCTGGTAGATAAAGTCGCGGAGCTGCAGAAATTCTTCATCGGAAATCTGCAAATCCTTGCGAAAGGGCGAGGCGCCCCGGAAGCTGGGAGCCGTCTGAGCCTGCGATCGAAAGGCCGAAGCCGGCTGCCCGGTCTGGCTCATGCCCGCAGCAGGCTGCTGCTGACTGCGGAACGAAGGGCGCGGCGCGCTTGTGGGCGTGCCGAACGCCGAAGCTTGCGCGCCTGCCTCTGTTTTGCCGGTTGTCCGGGCAAAAGAGCGGAAGGTGGAAGCCGGTTGGTTTTGTGCCGCAGGGGAAGCCTGCACCGGCTGCCGGAATGCGGGAGCCGGGCGCGCGGCTTGCGCGCCTGCCTCTGTTGTGCCGGTTGTTCGGGCAAAAGAGCGGAACGTGGAAGCCGGCTGATTTTGTGCCGCAGGGGAAGCCTGCGCTGGCTGCCGGAATGCGGGAGCCGGGCGCGCGGCTTGCGCCGCGGGTCTGAACGTGGACGCGGGCTGAGTGCCGGGCGTGGTTTGCTGTGTTGAAAATCTGGATGCCGAGGGATTCAGGCCGCTGCCGGCAGAAAGCGGCGATTGCCCGGCAGGCCTGAATGCGGAGCCGGGCTGCTGGGCCGGACCTGCGGACGCCGGTTGCCCGACGGAGCCGGGGTTGAGTGTGGCCTGCGGATCGGCATCAGAGGCGTTTTTCGACGTCTGGATTTTGGAAAAAAAACTGGGGGGGATTGACATGCCTACTCCTGTTCCGCCTGGATGGCCGCAACGGCTTCAGCTGCGGCATGCTGAATTTCGGGATCTTCATGATCCATCATGCCCAGCAAGACGCTGAAAGCGACATTGCCGCCGATTTTACCCAATGCCTCAATAATTTTAAAGGCAACCATGGGGCTTGCATCTTCCAGCATTTGCGACAGGGTAGGCACGGCCTCAGCATTTTTATTGACGCCCAGAGCCTCAATGGCGCGGATGCGCACCCAGTCGTTTTCATCCCGCAGCGCGGTGATCAGATGCGGGATAACAGCGGACGTTCCGATTTGCCCCAGCAGATTCACCAGAGCGGTGCGCACGTCTTTGTTTTCGTCAGAAAGACGTGGCAAAAGCCGGGGCAGATAGCGTTCCGCATTGCCGCCCAGATTCAAAAAAGCCTCTACGGCCGTCTGTCGCACGCCGGGATCTTCGTCCTTCAGGGCTTCGGTCAGCTCCGCAAGATTTTCCGCAACACTGTAACGGCCCAGGGCATAGACGGACATCATGCGCTGCATGGCGTCGTCGCTGTGAAAGCGCTCCTTAAAGCGCACATTCAGCGTGGGATTGTGCAGATTGATGCAGGCCTCCAGAGCCATCTCCGCAACATCCGCAGAGCGATGATCCAATTGGCTGAAAACCACATCTTCCACATCCGGGCAGGTGTGTTGGTTGCCGAAAAAAAACAGCGCGCTCTTCAGTACTTCAGTATCTTCGCATTCGTCAATGACCGAGAGGAAAAAAGGCATGTCGTCGCAATTACCCAGTTGAGCAACTTCCGCTACGGCGGCTCGTTGCAGATCAGGGTTTACGCGCCAGAAAGCCGTTTTAATTTCTTCCACGGGGCGACGATCATCCATGAGCTGGCAGGCTTCCATGGCGATCATAACCCGGTTTTCGTCCTCGCTGCGCAATGCGTCCCGCACTGTATCATTATAGCCGATAGAGGCAATGGCGCGAATGGCGGCTTCGTACAGCTCGGCTTTCCGTTCCGGATCAAGGCGCGCGGCCAGCTCCAGAATGGCGCTGCTGGCATCTTCCTTGCCGATGCCGCTCAGGCCTTGCAGCGCGGCCAGCAGAATATCTTCGTCACTGTCCGAAAGGGCATCCAGCAAGTAGGTCCGCAGGCGTTCCTGGGACTTGGCCGCCAGCAGCGAGAGAGAACGCCCGCTCAGGATCTGCACGATGGCTTTGACGATCTTGTGGCGCAACGCCACGCTGACGTTTTCCAACGCGTTGAAAAGCAGAGGAATGGTTTTGATATCGCCCATGTCGCCCAGGGCGTCAATGATGGCGGAACTGACCAGAGGCGAGGATTGCGGCAACAACTGCACAAGAGCAGTGGTGGCCGAAGGATCCTTGATTTTCGCCAGGGCTTCCACCACGGCGAACTGAACCCACTCTTCATCGTGCATGGCCTGGCAAAGAGCGCCCACAGCCTCTGGATATGCCAGAGTGCCCAAGCTGACGGCCGCCTGATAACGCACATTGACTTCCGGATCCTTGAGCAGGGCGTCGCAGAGCAGCAGCGCTGCCTGATGATTGCTGCAATGGCCGAGAATATCGGTAATGAAGATGCGCAAATCAGGGTCGTTGTCATGCAGATAGGGCTGCATGCTTTCAATGCTGTCCAGGCCGATTTCCCGCAAGATGTCCATGGCCACATTGCGCACCGGCGCCTCGTCGCTGCGCAGCAGCGGCAGCAGGGCGTCAACTGTCCGCGCCCCCCGGATTTTGCGCAGGCCGTACTCGGCGGCTTCCTGCACGCCGGTATTCTTGCTCTTGATCTGTTCGCAAAGCAGGGGCACCGCCTCTTCGAGGAGCATGTCGCCCGCGCTGAAAGCGGCGCTGCGCACGGCATCATTGTCGTCGGATTGCAGAGCCGCAAGAATCTGAGCCACGTCTTGTTGCAGAGTTTCCACTGTCATAATTTCATGTCCTGCTGAGCTGCGATTCAGCCTTTGACCGTTGCGATGATGGCTTTTGCAATATCTTCTGCATCCAGAATCAGATTGGCGAGTCCCGCGTCCACCACGGCCTTGGGCATGCCGTAGACCACGCAGGAGGCTTCGCTCTGGGCAATGAGGCAACCGCCCTTTTCCCTGAGCACCTTAGCCCCGTCGCAGCCGTCAGAGCCCATGCCTGTGAGCATGACGCCGAGGGTGCGCCGCCCCATGGCGCGGCCGGCCGTTTCCATGAGAACATTGACGGTGGGCTTGTACAGGGCCTTACGGGGCTCTTCGGTCACAACCACTTCAGGCAGGGGACCGCGCATCCGTACCCCGATATGCTTGCCGCCGGGGCAGACATAGGCATGGCCGTTCTTGAATTTGTCGCCGTTCTCCGCTTCGGAAACGGAAATTTTGCACACGCTGTCCAGGCGTTTGGCAAAAGGCCCGGTAAACGCGGCCGGCATATGCTGGGCAATAAGAATACAGGCGGGTATATCCGCGGGCAGGGCGGCCAGCACTTTCTGCACCACAGGCGGCCCGCCGGTGGAAACGCCGATGACCACCAAATCGCGCGGACCGCGGCAGGGCGTCTGCACATAGTCCGCGGGCTGGCTGGGAGGGCGGGGCACAACAGGGGGCACGATATGGTTGATACGGCGGTACTTCATTTTAATGATGGTTTTTTTGCGGGCCACAGCTTTGACTTTGCGGCGCAATTCCACACCAAAACGATCGCGATCATTGCTCATGGTTTTAGGAATAAAATCCAGCGCCCCCTGTTCCATAGCCTTGAGCGTGGTTTCCGCTCCGCTTTCCGTAAGAGAGCTGACCATGATCACCGGCAGAGGATTGGTCCGCATCAGTTCCTGCAATGTGCTCAGCCCGTCAAGGCGAGGCATTTCCACATCCAGGGTCACGATGTCCACATCCAGTTCCGCGGCTTTCTTAAGCGCCTCCTGCCCGTCCCGCGCAGTGGCGGCGACTTTGATATCCGGGTCCTGCTCCAGCAGGGCAACAAGAGCGTTGCGCATAAAGGTTGAATCGTCCACGACAAGAACACGAATCATAAATATGCTCACTCCGGAATGATGTTTCCCCGTATCGTTCAAGCGGATTAGGGCATGTTACGCCAGGAGCGGACTTTTGACAAATACAAAAATAACTTGCAAAAAAAAAGGAGGTGGGGTAAGGTCTCCTTCTTAACGGGATGTGGCTCAGCTTGGCTAGAGCGCAGCGTTCGGGACGCTGAGGCCGCGCGTTCAAATCGCGCCATCCCGACCAGGAAAAACAGGACTTGCGACAATTGCCGCAAGTCCTTTTTTTTGAAAGCCTGGAGGGGCTTTGCTTGTTTTTTGCAGAGCAACCGCTGGTCCTTCCAGAGCATTTTTTGATTGAAAATGAATAGGTTCAATCAAAAAATGCTCTAGCGGTTCACGCCGTCCTTTTCCTGCCAGGCCGCCAGGGTCGTGGCGATATACTCGCTGACCGCCGCATGTTCTTCTTTGCCCTGTCCCTGCACACGGATGGGCTTTGCAAAGCGGTAGCGTATGGCCATGCCCGCCTTGATCGGGCCGAGTTCCTTGATCTTTTTGCCCTGTCCCCAGGCGTCGGTTTTGAGCGCCAGCGGCACCAGGGGCACTTTGGCCCGCCGGGCCAGTTTTACGCCGATGCTGTTGAAGCGCTGCGCGTCAAAAACAGCAGAGCGCGTGCTCTGGGGGAAGACAATGATGGAAATGCCTTTTTTGAGCCGCTCCACGCCGCCCTCCAGCACTGCGGCCAGATCTTCGCGTGGATTGACCCGGTTCACCACAATGGGGTCGCGCGAGCGCATCACCGCGCCGAAAAAAGGCATGGTGGTCAGGCTCTTTTTGACGACAAAGGTGACGGGCCTGCGCGGGCGGATCATGCCCGGCAGCATGAATGTTTCCAGGGTGCTCATGTGGTTGGCCACAAAGAGGCAGGGGCCGTCCACGGCAGTGACGGCATCCATGCCCTGCACGTCAATGGGGCAGCCCAGGCTTTCCATCAGCTCGGCCACCCAGACACTGGCATAGACCCAGGCCGCGTCGTCGCATTGCCCCTTGGCGGCTCTGCGGCACAGCCAGCGCAGCGGCCCCAGAAAAAGCCGGCTGTAGAAGCTCAGGGAGGGGAACATACGGCGGAACGGGCCCGCGTGGAGCACAGGGCTTCTGTAAAAATCGCCGCTGAGAAACTTTGTTGCGAATACGCCGTCAACATGCGGGATCATGCGGGATCTTCCGTCTTTTTGATTTTATGGAGTTTGCGCCACCATTGGGAAAGACGCGGCTCCTCGCCGTTATCGCGCGGCTGGTAGAAACGTCGGCCCTCCAGTTCCTGCGGCAAATACGCCTGCTCTATCCAGGAATCGGGGAAGTTGTGCGGGTATTTGTATTCTTTGCCGTACCCCCATTCTTTTTGCAACTGTGTGGAGGGGTTGCGCAGATGCAGGGGCACAGGCCGCGCGCCGTTGAGTTTTACCTCGCGCGCCGCATTGAGGTACGCAGCGTAAGAAGCGTTGCTCTTGCGCGCCAGGGCCAGGTAGACCACGGTTTCAGCCAGAGGAATAAAGCCCTCGGGCATGCCCACGAACTCAACGGCCTGCTGGCAGGCCACAGCCAGGGGCAACGCGCCGGGATCCGCCAGGCCCACGTCTTCCGAAGCCGAGAGAATGAGCCTGCGGCAGACGAAACGCGGATCTTCGCCGCCTTCCAGGAGGCAGGCCAGGTAATAGAGGGCGGCGTCCACGTCGCTGCCGCGGATGGATTTGATCAGGGCCGAGGCCAGCTCATAATGGTTGTCGCCGTCCTTGTCGTGACGGATCAGCACTTCGGGCAACGCGGCCTTGATCTGCTCAAGATTCTGGCGATCGCCGGGCAGGGCAGCCACATACTCCACCAGATTGAGCAGGGTGCGCGCGTCGCCGTGAGAAACGCCCGCCAGCAGCTCCAGCACGTCA
This sequence comes from Desulfovibrio sp. ZJ369, assembly GCF_011039085.1. GTDB lineage: Bacteria > Desulfobacterota > Desulfovibrionia > Desulfovibrionales > Desulfovibrionaceae > Desulfovibrio. The sequence goes on from NZ_JAAKEI010000010.1 coordinate 86,984, forward strand.
TCCTGCAGGGGGGCGCTCAGCTCCTGCGCGCCGCGTCGCGCCAGCTGCACGAGTTCCGACCGGCCCAAAGGGCGCAGGCGAAGGACATGCAGGCGGGAGAGAAGTTGCCGGGTGACGCTGAATGAGGGATTCTCCGTGGTGGTGGCGAGCAGCGTCAACTCGCCCGATTCCACCAGAGGCAAAAAGAAATCCTGCTGCGCCTTGGAAAAGCGGTGGAGCTCATCCAAAACCAGAATTTCCACGCCAGCCAGCGCACGTCGCAAATGTTGCAGGCCCGCTTCCGGCGCGCTGAGGCGCAGATATTTTTTGTCGGTGGATTTGGCCAGCAAAATGGCCAGCGTGGATTTGCCGCAGCCGGGCGGCCCGAAAAAAAGCAGGCTCGGCAGGCGCTTGGCCTGCATCAGAGAACGCAGGCGATCCGCCAGATGCGGCTGGCCCAGAAAAAGCGCCAGATCATCGGGGCGCATGCGCTCCGGCAGAGGTTTGCTGATCGCCATGCTTAGTTCCCTCTGATTTTCCCGGCTCTTGCGGGCAACTGTGAAGCCCACCAGTGAATGCCCAGACAGAGCGTGGCCGCTGTCTCGCAGCGCAGAACGCGGGCGCCAAGGCTCACCGGCGTAAATCCAGCTTCACGCAGCGCCGCGAGCTCGCGGCCGGAAAAACCTCCCTCCGGGCCGATGACATAGACGGTGATCCCCGCTCTGCCCGCCATATCCGGAGTAAGCATGGGCACATTTGTCTGCATTTCCCATGGCAGAATACGGTAATCAGCCTTTGCGGAGAGGGCGACGAGCTCCCCCACGCCCGAAGAGAGAGCACGCACCTCTGGCAGCCAGGGATTGCCGCACTGCTTGGCCCCGGCGATCATCTGGCCCTGCCAGGAAGCTTGCGCATCGGCAGGCAATTTGCCCTGACTGTGATCGCCCTGCCAGAGCCAAACGGCATGGGCGCCGAGTTCCACGGCCTTTTCCATGAAAAAGCCGCGCCGCACCGCCTTGCTGAAAGCCAGAGCCATGACGGCCAGCGAAGCCGGGCGGGGAAAAAGCTCCTCGCGCACTTGCTCCAGCCAGGCGTTTTTTTTGCTCACCTTGCGGATGACAAAGCGGCCGATACGGCCCTGCCCATCAAGCAGCCCGACTTCGCGTCCGGCTTCAAGCCGCAAGACCTGCGCAAGATGTCTGGCTTCCTGGCCTTCCAGGCAGACTTCCTGCCCCCATTCATCGGGCGAAAGGTAAAAAAAAGGCACGCTCATACCGGCATCGCTTCTTTCAAAGCCTTGGTTTCAGGGCCCAGGCGCGCCTTGCGGACAGCCTTGAAGCCATCCAGCAGGGAGACCAGCCTCCCGTAGTTTTTGCGTATCTCCATACCGGCTTTGGTCAGGTTTTCCTCTGGCACGTCCAGATAGTTGCGCCGCAAATAGCGGTTTTGGAGGATTTTTTCCATACATTCAATGACATCGTCCACAAGGGCGGGAAAAAAGTTGACGATTTCAAACTTGAGATCGTTGAGAAGATCCACGGCTTCATGCATCATCTGGCGGTAGGTGATGCGCGCGCCCTTGAAAACACGCTGACAGAGGTCTTCAAGAATACGCACCCTGCGAGCCTGCTGAATATAGCTGAAACGTGTGCGCACTTCCTGGTAGAGCTCACGCATGCCGTCAAAAATATCGCTGTTTTCCGGCGCGTACAGGTAGCCGGAAACCACCTTGCTGACATTGGAGAAAAACTCGTCGCTGTAGCTGATCATCCTGCGTTGATGCTTGGTCAGCCAGGTATAAAGAAATTTAAGGCGTTTCTCGTCGGTGTCGGTGTTTTCAACCACCTCGGTTCGCTTGTAGATGATGCGCCCGGTGAACTCGCCTCGAACGATGTCGTTGAGGCGCAGAAACATATTGCTGGCATCCTTGATGATGTTCAGCCCCCGCAGCGCTTCGCCGGTGAGCGGGTGGAGCACTTCCTGACCGGCCACGGAAAGAGCGCGATCCTGACGCACATTGCTGGAGTCAAAACGGTGCTGCCTGTAAAGAATCCGGATAATGACCACCCGCCTGGGCTTGTCCAGAAAAAATCCGTCATCGCCGATTCTTTTCAGGGCTTCCTCCTGATCCGCATCCACAGCCACAAGGGCGATTTTTTCCAGGAGAGGATAGCGCCTGTTTTCACCGGTTGACGTATAGGTCGTCAGGGTGCGATCCGTCTGGCCTATGACCCGCAAGAGGAAACGCTCGCCCATTTTGTGCAGTTTGCGGGCAAAAAGGGCGCTGGAGGTGCGGCGCTCCGAGACAACAGGAAAGCCGTAAAGCTCCATGAGATATTGATAGACAAACATGCGGTTGCGTTCATAAAGCTCGCTGTCGCCATAGACGAACTTGCCGATGCGGATGCCAAAGCGCTTCAGCTCGCTGTCGATGTCCGAAGGGAAAGAAGCGAAGACCCCGGCCAGGTGGAAAAGCCGATCCGCGTCCCAGGCCAGAACCTGAGCCCTGTCCATATTCAGAAGATAGGGCATGAGCGCGGGGTAATTGTCCAGCAGCGCAGTGTCCGTGTAGCGAAACTCCTGGCGGAACGCCTCCTGAAGCACGCGGGGCAACCGTGAAGAGAGGGTCTGAAGATTCTGCTCAATGACCTGATGTTCCAGCGGGCAGCAGGCTCCATCGCCCTCCGTGATCACGGGATGGAGCTTGTCGAACTGAAAAATTTCGGAAAAATAATCCAGCTGGCGGGGAAAGGCCACAAGCGCGAAGCCCGGCAGGTTCTTGTATTCAAACATGTCATTGTCAAAGGAGGGCAAAAGCTCGCGCGCTTCCACAAGGGGATAGTTCTTGTTTTCCTGATAGGGTTTGACGAGGCAGAAGCGGATGTGCACCGCGTCCAGAAAGCGTTTGAGTTCAAGCAGATCCCTGACGGCAATAGGCTCGGAGAGAGTCATGGCGTTCCGCCAGGGCAGACCGTCTTTGCTGAAAACCTCTTGCCATTTAATCATCTGGTAAATCCCGCGCCTCTTTTTTTGCTCTTTTAGCATTTTTTTAAACTTTTTTCCAGTAGGAACCATCCGGCGCCCAGAGCAGACGCATAAAATGCGTCTGCTCTGGCGGCGATGCGACAGCATCGCCCGAAGCCGCAGGCTTCGTGGGAGCGAAGTGCGGCTCCGCCGCCGAAGCGGCTCTTCCCATCGCTTGTGATAACATAGCAAAATTATTGTACTTAATATTTAACTGCGTCAGCCCTGACCCGGCGCAAAAGGCAGACGCATCTTATGCGGCAGCCCTGATACGGCGCAACGAGCCGGGACTCCTGAAATATATGTAAAAATATCGCAAGGTTGGCATGCAGCCTGCGCAAAGCCGCCCCAACTTCCAGCGCAGTTTATGGTTTCGGCCAATACTTGCCAAGGCCTGTTCAACTCCCGAAGATTTTTATGGCTTGCCCGCCATGCGCCGTCCGCCCGCAAACCGCGATGCGCGCAAAAGCAGTTGCGACGCCTGGGCCGCTTTGTTACAATCTTTTTTGCGGGCGAGTGTTTTTCGGTCCGTCGCACCTCATCACCCTCAACCCCATGCGCCATGACCGCCAACACTCTTGAAAAACATATTCTGAGCATTGTTTGCAGTGTTTTTGACGCGTATTCGTCCGTGCTTTTTCTGCCGGATGAAGAAGGCGAAACCCATCATCTGGCCGCGTTCTTCAGCCTGGGCGATAAAATATCCTCCACGGCGGCCGTTTTGCCGGGCAAGGGGCTTGTGGGCTGGATCATCCGCAACCGCCAACCTCTGCTGGTGCCCAATTTCGATCAGTGCCAGAGCAATCTTGGCTATTACACGGTTAATGAGGAAGCCAGCATCAAGGCCTTCATGGGCTGTCCGGTGCCCACGGGCGGGGCGTTGTGCGTGGACAGCAAGCGTCAATACTCCTTTTCCGACAAGGATCATAAAATCCTCCAGCTTTTTGCGGAGCTTGTCTCTCGCCAGCAGAGCAATCGCGGCCGTCAGGAACTTGCAGGGGATATTCCGCGCTATTTTGCGGAATTGGGCGTGATTCAGGATCTGCGCTTCCGTTACAAACGCTGGCCGCAATTTCTGCAGAACTATTTGCGCACCATGACCGAGGCCACCGGCTTTGATTACTGCGCCTTCGCTTCAGTGGACACGCCCGGCGAAACCTATTGCGTGGAGTGCGAATCAACCCGTTTGCTGCTGGCGGAAGGCGAGCCGCTGGTTCTGCCCATGGGCAGCGGCATTGCCGGTTGGGTTTTCCGCAATGATCAGCCTGTGGTGGCCGAAGGCGTGGAAGGGGCCCCCGCCTCAGTGCTTTTCGGCAAGCTTCCGGACATGCCCGACTTTCAGGCGGCCGTCTGCATGCCGGTCATGGTCAATAAAAGCACGCGCGGAGTTCTCTGCCTTGCCCATACCAGCCCACGCCAGATAGACGAAACCATGCGCAGCTTTGTCCGTCAGGCCGTGGACCATCTGGCGCTCTTTCTGGAGAATTTGTATCTTAAAACCCGTCTGCGCTCATTGCTGCCCAAAGCCCGGGTGCACAGCCACGGCCCGCAGGTCTACGATCCCGACAGCGCGCCCGTGCCTTCCGGCAAAGAATTCTGATCATGCTTTTGCCGCGTCTTTTCCGCTTTCTCTCCAAAGACATCGCCATGGATTTGGGCACGGCCAACACCCTGCTGTACACCAGGGCTCAGGGCATTGTGATCAATGAGCCCTCGGTGGTGGCCATCGACGTGCAGAAAAACAGAGTATTGGCCGTGGGCGCCGCGGCCAAGGAGTATCTGGGCCGGACGCCCCAGCGCATCCGCGCCGTTCGCCCCATGAAGGACGGGGTTATTGCCGATTTCGACGTGACCCGCGACATGATCGCCTACTTTGTGCGCAAAGCCATTACCGGGCTGCGGCTGGCCAGGCCTTCGATGGTAATCTGCATACCCACGGGCATTACGCAGGTGGAAAAAAAGGCGGTCATTGATTCCGCTCTCCTGGCCGGGGCCGCGGATGTGGCCCTGGTGGAAGAACCCATGGCCGCTGCCATCGGCGCGGATCTTCCTATCCATGAGCCATTGGGCAATATGGTGCTGGATATCGGCGGCGGCACCAGCGAAGTGGCGGTCATTTCTCTTGCCGGCATTGCCGGCTCCCAGTCGGTCCGCGTGGCCGGGGACGCCATGGATATGGCCGTGCAGCGTTTTATGCGCGATGTCTTTCGCATGGAGCTCGGCGACAATACGGCTGAAAATGTCAAAAAAATTCTGGGTTCGGCCATTCCGCAGCCCCATGCGCCCGTGCTGGAGGTTTCCGGCAAGGATATGCTCCATGGAGCGCCCAAAGTGGTCACTGTCACGGAAGGGCATATCCGCGAGGCCCTGCGCGAACCGGTACAGGCCATTTTGAATGTGGTGTTGCGCGCTCTGGAAAAAACGCCGCCGGAACTTTCCGCCGACATTTACCGCAACGGCATGCTCATGGCCGGGGGCGGCTCTCTGCTCAAAGGGCTGGATCAATTCATTTCCCGCGAAACCCGCCTGAAAGTCTTTGTGGACAAAGATCCGCTCACGACAGTTTTGCGCGGTACGGCTCGCGCCATGCTCGACCGCCGGACGTACCATTCCGTCTTCATCAACTGAAAAGAGAAAAATATGTCCCCAGCGTCGTCACTTTTGCAGGAGTGCGTGGCCATCGTTCGCCAAAGCGGCGGGATTATCCGCTCGCACTGGTCGCAAGCCAGTCAGGTACGTCACAAGGGCAGCATTGATCTTGTCACGGAAACGGATTTGGCGGTGGAAGCCTTTTTAAAGGAAAATCTGGCCAGGCTTCTGCCCGGCGCCACCTTTCTGGCCGAGGAGAGCAGCCGGGCGGATCAGGAACCCGGAGAGCTTTGCTGGATTATCGATCCCGTGGACGGAACCACCAACTTTGTGCACCGCATTCCGCAGGTGGGCACTTCCGTGGCCTTGTGGCAGGGCGGGCGGGTCGTGCTGGGCGTGGTCAACGTGCCCATGCTGGACGAATGCTTTTGGGCCGCACGCGGGCAAGGCGCTTTTTGCAACGGCAAAGCCGCGGGCGTGAGCAGGGCCTCCCAACTCAATGACGCTCTGGTGGGAACCGGTTTTCCCTACGATGTGGCCGATCACCTGCCGGAAATCATGGCCCGTCTGGCCGTCGTCCTGCCTGCCGCCCAGGGCTTGCGACGCATCGGCGCCGCTTCCATCGACCTGGCGTATGTGGCCTGCGGGCGTCTGGATGCTTTTTATGAGGCCGGACTGAAGCCCTGGGATCTGGCGGCGGGCTGGCTGCTGGTTGAGGAAGCCGGCGGCCGGGTCAGCAACTTGCGCAAGGGCGCCCTGCGCTTCGGGGATGCGCTCTTGGCCAGCAATGGCCGTTTGCACGATGCTCTGGCGGATTTGTTTGCCGGGATCAGCCCTCAGTAGCGTATATTGCTTTTGAAACGCTCGCTCCGGCGCTTCACGGCGCACATAAATTATTATCCTGGCCGCAGATAGCCCCCTTGTACGGCAATGCGCAGCAAGGGCGAGAGCAAATCCGTAAAGTGCGCGCTCAAGCCTTTGAGTTCGTCATAGTCCAACAACATATGCCTGTCAGGGTCAAAAATTTTTTCTGCGGCCAGCACGGCGGGCAAGCGGGCCTCAAAAATCGCCACAAAGGCCTGGCGGCCTTCCGCATGGGGAGGGCAAAGCCCCAGGGGCAAAAGGCGGCTGCCTGCCCTGTCCCAGTCATCACGGAGCAGGGCGCGGGCCCGATCCTCAAACGATTGTCCAGCCTGCACAAGGCCAAAGGACGAAAAGCCCCAGCCCAGGCCCGGCCGGAACGTCAAAAGCGCCCTGCCTGTGCTGTCGCGAATCAGCAGGGCCGTGGCGCGATGCCGGAGCCGCTGGCGCAAAACATCTTCCCAGTTCATGACGCAGAGGGGCGCATTGTGCCTGTCCACTACTTCAAGATAGCGCGGGGCGTTTTTCAAATCCGGATAAAAAAGGTTTTTCTCCATGAGTGATCCTGTTTCCGGCGCAGTGCAGTTCCAGCGTCTTGACGTGCGTCATGTCGGCATGATGCATGAACTGGAGCGGCGCTGTTTTCCGCTCCCCTGGTCTGAAGAGCAGTGCCGCGCGGCTTTTGCGCAACCGGCATTCGCAGCCTTTGGCCTGCTTGGCGGGCAGGGGCTTGTGGCCTATGTTTCCGTCTATCATACCGTGGATGAGCTGGAAATACTTAACCTGGCCGTTGTCCCGGAGGCGCGCCGCCAGGGTCTGGGCCGCCGCATTCTGCATCTGTCCTTGCAAGTGGCGCGTAAAATGGGTATGCATAGAGTTCTGCTTGAAGTGCGCGCAGGCAATCACGCCGCCATCAGCCTTTATGAAAGCAGCGGCTTTCAGCGGATCGGCCTGCGCCCCCGTTACTATACCGATTCCGGCGAAGACGCGCTGATTTACGCTTGTGCGCTGGCATCCTGACGAGCTCCTCATGTACGCCTTCGTCTCAAACATCTCAGAGGCTTTTTATGCAGAAGATCATCGCTGCCAATTGGAAGATGCACAAGACCCGCGGCGAGGCCGCGCAAACAGCGAAAGATCTGGCGGCGGCCCTGGCGGAGAAAAATCTTGAAGGCCGGCAAGTGCTGGTCTTTCCTCCTTTCACGGCCATCGCCGACGTGGCCGCGGCTTTTGCAGGCAAGGAGGTTCTGGCCGTAGGCGGCCAGAACTGCTACCCTGCGGAACAGGGCGCGTACACCGGCGAAATTTCTCCGGGAATGCTGCGCGATGCCGGGGCAAGCTGGGTTTTGACCGGGCACTCCGAGCGTCGGCACGTCCTTGGCGAAAGCGACGCTTTTGTGGCCGACAAAACGGCTTTTGCTCTGGCTCACGGCCTCAAGGTCATGCTCTGCGTGGGGGAAACCTTGGATGAACGCGTCGCAGGCCGCCTGCATGAGGTACTTTCCCGCCAGCTTGGCTCAGCCGTCGGCCCGCTTGCTCAGGAGCGTCTGGCCGGACGTCTGGCCATTGCCTATGAGCCGGTTTGGGCCATCGGCACCGGCAAGGTGGCCGGGCCTGAAGAAGTGTTGGAAGCCCACGCCGAAACCCGCAGATTGCTCACGGAATTTGCGGGAGCGGACGGGAGCCGCCTGCCCATTTTATACGGCGGCAGCGTCAAAGCGGACAATGCCAGGATGCTTATCGGACTTGACAATGTGGACGGTCTTTTGGTAGGAGGCGCCTCGCTGGAGGCACAAAGTTTTGCGCAAATCGCAGGGGTTTAGGCTCCTTGAGAGCGTTTTGCCAATGAAATTAGAGCGGTTTGCTAATGAAATTAGCTGAACGCTCTGGCGACAGCAACGCTATGGACCGCACCGATCCGGCCTGAGAGCTTTTCAAGGGCAAAATGCTCTGGCTTTTCAGCGGGCAGGGCAGTTTTCCGTTGACTTTGCATTGCCTTATGCCCTTGCTTTTTTATGGGTCGATTGCATACACAATGTTTTTTTCATGAACATCGGGCTCTGGGCCCGTTTCCGGGGCGCTGTCGGGCAGTGCCGGGCAGCCAGGAGGAAATCGTGCAAACTCTCATTCTTACGCTGCATATTATCGTGTGCATATTGCTGGTCATTCTGATTTTGCTTCAGTCTGGCAAGGAAGGCATGGGCGTCATTTTCGGAGGAGGCAACACCTCCGTCTTCGGCAGCAGCGGCGCGGGCAGTATCCTGGCCAAGCTGACGACCCTGATGGCGGTTATTTTTGTCATTACTTCCCTGAGCTATACCTATGTGACAAGCTCGCGTCCCAGCAATGATTCCACTATTCTGAACGTCACCATCGAAGAGCCTGCCGCTCCCGTGACACCGCCTGCCAAGCCCGAACAGAAGAGCGAACAGGCTGCGCCGGCTCAGCAGCCCGCGGCTGCCTCTGACGTCCAATCGCCGCCGGCCCCTGCCGGCAACGGCACAGGCGGCGCACAATAATCCCTTGTCCTTGAAAGGCGTCATAACCGCGGCATTGCCGCGGTTTTTCTTTCTCTTCCGGAAGAAATCCGCAGTGAAACGCCGTGAGTTGCTGCCAGAGAAGCACGCCCTCTTGCTTCCACCAGAGTATTTTACTATTTTCAACGCTGGAATGCTTTACCTCCAGCAGGATGCCCCTCGCCATGTCCGATAATGCCTCATTCACGGAAAACCCTTTTCGAGCCCTGAACCCCAAACTCTTTCCCGAAAAGAGCAGACACGGCGCAACGCTTCCGGCGTCTTTGCCCGGTTCGGCCCTGGAACGAACAAAACAGCAAAGCGGGGGGCGCGGCGCGGTGCCGGGCAAAGCGGCTTCCAATGCCGCCCGGCAAGCGCCGCAGGCGCCGGACGCGGAAGAAAACCGCCTGTTTCTGCAGGCCATGAGCCGCGTGCTGTCGCCTGCATCGCGCGAATCCAGGAAAAGGCGGGGTTTTTCCCTGGCAGAGCACTGTGCCTTGCCCACAGGCACAGATCGGAAAAAGGCGCGGGAGGGGTCTCAATCCCCTTCTGCTGCGCCGGACAAAGCGCAGGGCAGCAGCGCCAAAGACGTTGTCGGGGAAAAAGCAGCGCCTGCCGGATCGACCATCCCGCGCTCTCCGCTGGACAGTGAAAACCCTCTTTCCGTCGAAGACGAGGAAGCTGAGGCTTTTTTGCGCGCCATGCGGCAGGTGCGGCCTCTGCAAGCACGCGGGCGGGAAGTTGTGCCTGAGCCGTCGCCGAGCACCATGCCGCCGCCCCAGGCCGGACTGAGCTTGCAGGATTTTCTGGACGGGAAGTTGGAGTTTGCTCTTTCCTTCACTGATGAATATCTGGAAGGGCATGTGGTAGGCCTGGATCAGATGATCATGGACAAACTGCGTGCCGGCCTGCTGAGCCCGGAAGCACATCTCGATCTGCACGGTCTCAATGCCGTGCAGGCCTTTGAGGCCTTGCGCGGATTTATGCGCGGCTGCTGGTACAAGGGCTTGCGCACGGTGCTGGTGGTGCCGGGCCGGGGCCGCAATTCCCCGGACGGCATGGGAGTATTGCGGGAGAAATTGCAAAGCTGGCTGACGCAGGAGCCCTTCAAGCGCGTGGTGCTGGCTTTTTGCACAGCCCAGCCCCATGACGGCGGCCCGGGCAGCGTGTATGTGCTTTTGCGCAAGTATCGTAAAAAAGGGCGTATTTACTGGGAAAGAATGCCTGCCGACGCGGATTTGTATTAGAGCATTTTGCTTTTAACTTTTTACATATCCACAGGATTTAAACCATCCTTCAGCGTCTTTTTGTGTGATACAACTTAATGCTTTTCCAATGGATTTATACAGTTCATCACATGTTTTTGCTTTC
>NZ_JAAKEI010000011.1 GCF_011039085.1 Desulfovibrio sp. ZJ369
TGTATCTTTGAGTTAATCCCCCTTTTGTGCGCCCCATATCCTGGCTGCCGCCTTTTGCGCCCATTCCATCATGATGAACCTTTATATATGAGGCATCAATCATAAGCCATTCAAAATCTGGTTCATCTATCAATATTTCGAGAAGTTTTTCCCATACGCCCTTGTCCCGCCAGCGACAAAATCTGCGATGTGTATTTTTCCAGTCACCAAAATCAGGAGGCAAATCCCGCCATGGCGCGCCAGTACGCATAATCCAGAAGACTGCGTTTATGAAGAGACGATTATCCTTTGCAGTTACTCCCCTGACGCCCTCTCTGCCCGGCAAGTGTGGTTTCAAAATTTCCCAAAGGCCATCAGATATATCGTGGCGACGGTGAGCTGGTATCATTCATCCTCCCAGGTTGGTAGAGAGGAAGTAATTATTCGTCAGTAATTATCAAATGACGACACACCCTAGGACTGTTTGCTACTTTCATTGGCAAAACGCTCTAAACAGGCGCGGAGAGAGGCGCTGTCAGCGGCAATGCTGCGGGCGGTCGGCGCTTTCTCGCCGGCACCGTGGCTCACATGGAAAACTCCAGGGCCGCAGAAGAGGATTCGTTTCTCATCTGCGGCTTTTTCGCAAAAAAGTTTTTTCCGTCCTGTAACTCCAACGTAGCAGCTTTGTTCAAGTATTTTATTGTTTGTGCGATCATTCCAGGCTTGTTCAAAAAAGAACGCGTTCTTTTTTCCAGAGACGCCTTGCAACACTGTTGGACATGCGATAATCTGTTTGTAAGCTCTATTTTCTATCACCATGGGGTTTCTCCATGCGGGGAGGCCGCGCAACAGCAAGGAGTCGCTGATGAGCACGGATGTCAAGAGCATGCACATGGGGCAGATTACTTCATTTTTCATTCCCAATGTCACGCTTGTGGGCGAAGGCTGTTCCAAAGAGATTCCCGCGCGCCTGAAAAGCATCGGCGGCGCCAAGCCGCTGATCGTCACTGATCAGGGCATCGTCAAGGCCGGCATCCTGAAGCAGATTACGGATATTCTGGACAAGGCCGGCATGCAGTACGCCATTTTTGATCAGACCGTTCCCAATCCCACGGACAAAAATGTGGAAGCGGCCTATGCCGTGTACCAGAACGAAAAGTGCGACAGCCTGATCACGCTCGGCGGCGGCAGCTCCCATGACTGCGGCAAGGGCGTGGGCTTTCTGGCCGGCAACGGCGGCAAAATCCATGATTACGAAGGCGTGGACAAATCCGCCAAACCCTTCCCGCCGTATGTGGCGGTGAACACTACCGCGGGCACGGCCTCGGAAATGACCCGCTTCTGCATTATCACCGACACTTCGCGCAAGGTAAAAATGTGCATTGTCGACTGGCGCTGCACCCCCAGCGTGGCCATCGACGATCCGCTCCTGATGATGGGCATGCCTCCGGCCCTGACGGCCTCCACGGGCATGGACGCCCTGACGCATGCCGTGGAAGCCTATGTGTCCACCGCGGCCACGCCCATGACCGACGCCTGCGCGGAAAAAGCCATTGAATACATCAACCGCTATTTGCGCCGCGCCGTGGCCAACGGCAGGGATAAAGAAGCCCGCGAGGGCATGTGCTACGCGCAGTATCTGGCGGGCATGGCCTTCAATAACGCCAGTCTCGGCCATGTGCACGCCATGGCTCACCAGCTCGGCGGCTTTTACGATCTGCCGCACGGGGAATGCAATGCCATCCTCCTGCCGCATGTGAGCCAGTACAATCTGATCTCCAGCCGCCGCCGTTTCGCGCGGATCGCGCGCCTGCTGGGCGAGCGCACGGACGGCATCAGCGCCAATGAAGCCTCGCAGAAAGCCATTACCGCCATCAACATTCTCTCCAGGGATGTGGGCATCCCCGACGGTCTGGTGGCTCTGGGCAAAAAGTACGGCAAAAACGTGCGTGAGGAAGATATTCCGATCATGACGGCCAACGCCCAGAAGGACGCCTGCGCCCTGACCAATCCGCGGATCATGACCGACGAGGCCGTGGCCGCCATTTACAGGGCGGCCCTGTAGAGCGTTTTGCTCATGAAATGAGCGAAACGCTCTAAGACGAAGGCCCGCACCGGCCGTGGTCCTCCCCGGCCGGTGCGGGCAAGCGTGCCGTTGCCGCTGCCGGGAAGAACTCCCGGCGCGGCAGAACAGAAAAACGGCATGCGCAGCGACATCCCGTTTTTCCTGTGCAAGCGCCCGCGCTTTGTCTGCGGTTCAGGGGCGGATGATCTTGTCGGCCAGATCCAGACTGGTGACAATATCCAGCATATTGGAGGTCTCCCCCACGGCTTTGGCGGCCAGCAGCCCGTAATGCGCGAGGCATGTGCCGCAGACCAGCACGCTGACGCCGTTTTGCGCCAGAGCCTGCAAGGCCTCCAGGGCCGGCCCCGGCCTGGTGGCCAGCTTGACGCCGCCATTGATCAGAATCAGCCGCCACAGTCGCGGCCCCAGTTCCGGCAGGGTAGCCAGAAAGTTGTCCATCAGCCTGCTGCCCAGGCTGTCGTCGCCCCGGCCGATGGTTTCCGTCGTAATCAGCACCAGAGTTTTCCCTTCTTCGGCGCTGTCCGGCACAGCGCAGCGCCCGATCGAGGTCTCGCTCACGCCTTCTGTTCCGGCGCGCGCCGTGAGCCGCCAGCAGTTTTCGCCCGCCTGTTCACAAGCCACGGCATACCCCCGGCCCGCCAGAAAGCGGCGGACATTCTCCACGGCAGGCTCATTGTCCACCAGGACTTCCAGGCGGCGTTCTCCGGCGTCCGCGGCCGCGCGGCAGCGGATCACCGGCTGGGGGCAGGGGATATTGCGGCAATCAAGGCTTTTCATGGCCAGGCATCTCCTTGTATATTGAGAATTATTTTTATTTACATCAGGTATGCTTATAGCGTATTTTCAAGACGTCCGATAAGCAAGGCAAACGTTGCAGAGGTTGAACGATGGGGATTTTGTTGCAAATCGTGATTATTGCACTGCTGGGGGTGCTGGCCGCCCTGCAGCCGGAAGGCGTCTGGGCCTGGATGATAACGGCGGCGGCCGCCGTCTGCGCGGGAGCCGACGCCTGGCTCTGGCTGAGGGCGGGGCAAAAAAGGGCCGACCTGCTTTCCTTTGCCCAAACATTGCTCGGATCCGATGCTCCGAGTTCTTCCGGGGAGCCCGCGCAACGTTTGCGTCACTGCCTGGAGGCATTGCAGAACGAGCGCCGAAAAGCGCAGGAACAGGCCGCGGCCGCAGCCGAGAGGTTGCGCACTGAGGCGCAGGCTCTGCGGGCCGAGTCGCTTGCCGCGAGCGACCGTGAGAGGACCCTGGCGGACAAGATCTCGCAAAGCGCGCCGGTGCTGGAAAAAGCCCATAATGTCTGCAACAGGCTTTCCACGGAGGTGCGCCGCCTTTCCGAGCTGGTGGGCGATGTGGAGAAAGGCGTGGAGGTGCAGCGTGACCGCCTCGGCGAAACCAGCGCGGTCATGGAACGCGTGGCCGAAGCCGCGCGGGTTTCTTCGGATCGGGTGCGCGGCGTTACGGACAATGCGGAAGCCTCGCGCGGCAAAGCCGTCACCGGAGAAAAAGAAGTGCATGAGGCCGTGTCTTCCATTGAAGAGGTCAAAAGCACGGTCATGCACCTCAAGGAAGCTATGGCCGGGCTGGGAGAAAAAGCCAGCAACATCGGGCAGGTCATGAGCGTGATTAACGAAGTGGCGGATCAGACCAATCTGCTGGCCCTGAATGCCGCCATTGAGGCGGCCCGCGCGGGCGATGCCGGGCGCGGTTTCGCGGTTGTGGCAGACGAAGTGCGCAAGCTGGCCGAAAAGACGATGGGGGCCACCAGGGAGGTTGAGGAAGCTGTTCTGGCCATTCAGGAAGAAACCCGCGTCAATGTGCAGACAGTGGAAAAAGCCGCCCTGCTGATTGTGGAAGGCGCGCAGCGCGCCTCCAGCGCCGGCTCCTTTATGGTCGATATCGTGCGGGACATGGAAGGGACGGCGGAGCATCTGAAAATCATTGCCCAGGGCGCGGCCGAACAGTCGGAGAGCAACGCGCGGACCAACGGCGCGCTGGAGGAAATCCGGGATGTGGCCGAGCGCACGGCCTCCAATATGGAGACATTCACAGCGGCTCTGCTCTCGTTCAAGACCGGCATGGAAGATTTGGACATGATCGTCAATGCCCTGGTGACGGGGGACTACGCCCAGGCTTCCTCGGACAAGTTCGTGCAGTGGACGTCCAAGCTGGATTTGCATGTCCCGGTCATCGACAGGCAGCACAGAATGCTCTGCGGCTATATCAACGAGTTATACACGGCCATGCGCAACAACCGCACCGGCGAGGAGCTGCGGGCCATTGTGAAGAAGCTGCGTGATTATACGGCCTCGCATTTCAGCGAAGAAGAAAAACTTTTTGCGCCTTCAGCCTATCCCGGCACGGCAGAACACAAGGAAATCCACAGAAAATTCGTGGCCAGGCTGGATGAATTTGAAGAACAGCTCAAGAACGGCACGGCCACGGTGAGCATGGATCTGCTGAGCTTCCTCAAGGATTGGCTGATCAACCATATTGCGGGCACTGATCCCGGCTATGTGCCCTATCTGCCGGAGACGGCGCGCTAAAATTGAGGACCGGATCTTTCAAGCGCCCCGAACGGGGCGCTTTTTCCATGTGCGAAAATTCCCCGTCAGGTGGGCTGCGTCAGGTGGTCTGTCCCCCTGCCTGCTGAAGGGGCAGACCACCTGACGGCGCGGGACTGTGCAATATATGAGGGATCGGCGGCTATTTCCTGCACATTTCAAGAAAGTAGCGGTGCAGGCGCACGTCCGGAGTCAGCTCGGGATGAAAAGAGGTTGCCAGCACATTGTCCTGGCGCACGGCCACAGCCTGCCCCTTGACGTTGGCCAGAACCCGCACCCTGGACCCCACGCCGGTCAGCACGGGTGCGCGAATGAAGACCGCCGGAAAAGGCGGGAGGCCGAGTTCCGGCATCTCCAGATCCGTTTCAAAGCTGTCCACCTGGCGGCCGAAGGCATTGCGCCGCACCGTGGCGTCGAGCACGCCCAGCCGGGGCTGGTTCGAGTTCTCGATTTCCCGGCAGAGCAGGATCAGGCCCGCGCAACTGCCATAGACCGGCATGCCCTTTTCAATGCGCTCCCGCAAGGGATCAAGCATGCCCCATTCCACAAGCAGCTTGCCTATGGTGGTGCTCTCGCCGCCTGGGATGATCATGGCGTCAATGCCGCTCATGTCCTTGAGCTGGCGCACTTCGCGCGCTTCGGCTCCCAGGCGGGCCACGGCGGCCGCGTGCTCGCGGAAAGCGCCTTGCAGGGCCAGAACGCCCACAAGCGTCCGGGCCATCTTACCAGCCCCGTTCCTGCATGCGCTCGGCATCCGGGATGGAGGAAATTTCAATGCCCACCATCGGCTCGCCCAGATCTTTGGATATTTCTGCCAACATCGCGTAATCATTATAATTGGTCACGGCCTGCACAATGGCTTTGGCCCGTTTGGCCGGATCGCCGGACTTGAAGATGCCCGATCCCACGAACACGCCGTCACAGCCCAGGTGCATCATCAGGGCCGCATCAGCCGGCGTGGCGATACCGCCAGCCGCAAAGTTGACCACAGGCAGGCGGCCTTCTTTGCGCACGCGCATGGCCACTTCCAGAGGCGCGCCGCACTCCTTGGCGAAATTGGGCACTTCGGCGTCGGGCAGGGCGCAGAGCATGCGGATTTCATCCATGACCTGACGGCAGTGGCGCACGGCTTCCACCACGTTGCCGGTGCCGGGCTCGCCCTTGGTGCGTATCATGGCCGCGCCCTCGGCAATGCGGCGCAGGGCTTCGCCCAGGTTGCGGCAGCCGCAGACAAAGGGCACGGTAAAGTTGCGCTTGTCGATGTGGTAGCGGTCGTCGGCCGGGGTGAGCACTTCGCTCTCGTCAATATAATCCACGCCCAGGGCTTCCAGAATGCGCGCCTCCACAAAATGCCCGATGCGCGCCTTGGCCATTACAGGAATGCTGACCACCTCCATGATCTTTTTGACGATGGTGGGATCAGCCATGCGGGCCACGCCGCCGGCAGCGCGGATGTCGGCCGGGACGCGCTCCAGAGCCATGACGGCGCACGCGCCGGCCTGCTCGGCGATTTTCGCCTGATCGGGAGTGGTGACGTCCATGATCACGCCGCCCTTGAGCATTTCAGCCAGTCCGGTCTTCAGGCGGATGGTGCCCTGTTCCATAATCTCTACTCCTTCTCTGCCGGGTGCGGCCCGACGGGTGATTTGCGGGTAGCCGCTTTGTGGCGGCGATGCTGGCGTGTTTATATGCGATAATCATGCGCCTGACAATATGCCCGAAGGTGGGAAGGATTCACTTAAAAAAACGAATCCTTCCGCCTCAGGCCGGGCTTGTGGCGGACGCGCCGTCGACGTATCCTTTATGGGAGCCGGGCAGGCGCAGTAGTCCTCCAGACCTTTTTGCCGCGCCTCTTTTACGCGTGCCGGGCGGTCCTGCGCTGCCCCGGCACGCAAAGACGGCCGGGCCGCGGGCCCCGCGCGCTGCGCCGCGTCCTGTCCGGGCCGGAAGGCTGAGCTTGAAGTTGCGAAGATGTTACAGCGAATCACAATAGAAGGAGAAGAACATGCAATCCATCCCCTGCCGGAGCTTTCCCCTGATTCCGGCCTGCCTGATCTGGGCCGTTCTGACATTGGCAATGCCGCTTGCGGCTGCAGCCGCTGCGTCGGGCGCGCCTTCAAACGCTGCCGGCAATCCAGCGCGCCCTTTGCGCGTGGCCCTGCTGTTGGAGCACGGAGGCCCGGCAGGCGCGGGCAACAGTTGGACAACACTGCTCAACGCGGGTCTGGACAGGGCGGCCCGGGACTTTTCCCTGCATACCGAAACTCTGGCCGCAGCGCCGGGTACGGATCAGGAGGCTGTTTTCCGCAGGGCCGCGCGCGATTTTGACCTCGTGCTGGTGGCCTCGGACGGCTTTCATACAATTTTGCGCGAAAATGCCGCCAACTTCCGCAACACCTTATTCGGCTGCATTGATGCCGGCATACGCGCGCCCAATATCATGTGCGTGACCTTTGCGGATGAGCAGGCCGCCTTTCTGGCAGGAGCGGCGGCAGCCATGCTGACCGGGCAGACCGGTCTGCCCGGCATTAATCGGGAAAAAATCATCGGCTGGCTGTCCGGCGAGGATGTGCCTGCCATGCGTTCTCTGCTCAACGGCTTCAGCGAGGGCGCGCGCCTGATCGATCCGCAAGTGCGGGTGATCAACACGGTGACCGGCTCCTTCGGCGACGCCGCTGCGGGGCGCGAAAAGGCACGCGGGCTTTTGGAACAGGGCGCGGACGTGCTGGTTCTGGCTGCCGGCCGGGGCAATGCCGGCGCGCTTGAGGAGGTACGGGAGCGCAACGCCTATGCTGTGGGCCTGGATGCCGATCAGCGCGCGCTGCTGCCCGGCCGCATGCTGACCTCCATTCTGAAGGGGGCGGACAAAGCTGTGTATGAAATTGTGGCCGCAGCCGCTGCCAATGGTTTCAGGGGCAAGGAGATCATCGTGTATGACCTGAAGAACGGCGGCGTGGGGATCGCGGATATGGCTCCCTTCAAGGCGGTTGCAGGTAAAAATGCGCCCCCGGATCTGGAACGCCGCCTGAAAGAACTGCGCGGAGAAATTCTTAACGGCTCCATCCGCCTTAAATCCTTGCGTGCAAGGACGCTCTGCGATTGCCGCTGAAACGCCGTTGTTTTTTTCGGCAAGAGCCGCCGCAGTGGAAAAAAAGAAAATTTTGCAGCCACTGACCGCTCTTCCTGAAAAATTATATTTGAAAAGCACTGAAATGCGCCTCCAGGCATTGCTGTTTGAAGTGAAAGCAGGTAAGGCTTTGCCTGACAAGGCGGAAACCGGCGGCAATAATTGTTTTGCGCGCATCACAAGGCAAATTTTTTTGCCATGTTTTATAAGTCGATTTTGCATTGTGAGTCTAATTCGACTCGACATTGAGCAGCCTCCCTGTGACAAACCAAGTCGAATTCGACTTATGAAATTTGAAAAGCCTTGCGCCATGCGCCATGCGACTGAAATAACTATTTGCTATTGCATGGTATCTCCGGCACGTTCGATTTGGCACAAGGCTTGCGTAGACTAAAACGTTCGGAACAGCGTAAAGACGCAGGCGGCAATACTGCCGAGATGCAAACAAAAGTGCGCAGGCGCGGCGGGGCATGCTTGCCGCCCGCTTTGCTCTTCAGCCGCCCCTTGTGACGCGGCACTGTAACGACGATCCCCGTGCTCCTGCCGCATACTCGACCGGAGCCTGAAAATGAGGCGCATTTTTTCCGAAATCTTCTCACCCTTTGGAGGCTCACATGGCTCAGTCTTTTAATGCGGCTGAATTGATTGCCGATGATAAAAAATACGTCTGGCATCACCTCACCCAGCACAAAGTCTTTGAAAAAGCCGATCCCACCATCTTTGTGGAAGGCAAGGGCATGCGGATCAAAGACATCCACGGCAAAGAATATCTGGATGCCGTCTCCGGCGGCGTCTGGACGGTCAACCTCGGCTACGGCAACGAAACCCTGGTCAAAGCCGTGAACGATCAGCTCATGCAGCTCTGCTATTTCGCCAACGGCTACGGCAACATCCCCACCATTAAGTTCTCCAAAAAACTGATTGAAAAAATGCCCGGCATGAGCCGCGTGTATCTTTCCAACTCCGGTTCGGAAGCCAACGAAAAGGCCTTCAAGATCGTCCGCCAGATCTCCCAGCTCAAGCACGGCGGCAAAAAGTACAAAATCGTCTACCGCAACCGTGACTATCACGGCACCACCATCACCACGCTGAGCGCCTGCGGCCAGGAAGAGCGCAAAAACCAGTATGGCCCCTTCACTCCCGGCTTTGTGGAATTCCCGGCATGCTCGGTATACCGCTCGCCCTACCCCGAAGGCACGGCCAATCTGGGCGAAAAGTTCGCGCGCGAGCTTGAAACCGTAGTGCAGAAAGAAGATCCGGACACCGTGGGCGCGGTGATCGTGGAGCCGATCACTGCCGGCGGCGGGGTGATCGTGCCGCCTGACGGCTATTACGAAACCCTCACCGAAATCTGCAAAAAGTACGGTCTGCTGCTGATCATCGACGAAGTGGTCTGCGGTCTGGGCAGAACCGGCAAATGGTTCGGCTACCAGCACTTCAACGTCAAGCCCGACATCGTGACCATGGCCAAGGGCGTGGCCGCGGGCTACGCGCCCATTTCCTGCACGGTCACCACCGAGGAAGTCTTCCAGGACTTCATTGCCGATCCCGCGGATCGTGACAGCTACTTCCGCGACATCAGCACCTTCGGCGGCTGCACCGCGGGCCCTGCCGCCGGTTACGCCAACATCAACTACATGGAAGAGCACAAGGTCCTCGATAATGTGGTCAAAATGGGCGACTACCTGATGGACGGCCTGAAGGCTCTGGAAAAGAAGTACGAAATCATCGGCGACGTGCGCGGCAAGGGCCTGTTCTGCGGGCTGGAGCTGGTCAAGAACCGCGCCACCAAGGAGCCCGTATCCGAAGCCGTGGCCGGTCAGGTTGTGGGCGAATGCATGAAGCAGGGCGTGATCATCGGCAAGACCAGCCGCTGCTTCCGCGAACTGAACAACACCCTCTGCCTGGCCCCGGCGCTGATCGCCACCACGGCCGAGCTTGACGAAGTCCTGAAGGCTCTGGACAAGGCTTTTCAGGTCGTAAAGGCGTAATCGGCGGGCCATTGCCTGTTCCTCACGTCCTTTAGCGCAAATCTACCCGAAGTTTTCCCGCGCCACGCGCGGCGCGGGAAAACACGGAAAAAAACGGGGACAAGCCGAAAGGATGCCGCCGCATCCGGCTTACCCCTGTGCAGCAACGGCAAAGCCCGGCATTTTGCCCGGTTGTTTTGCGGTTGCCCTTGCAAGGCCCGGTCGCACGGGCAGTGATCGCCGTGCCCTGCCAGAGGCAGCCGGAAGAACGCTCCAAAACAATAAGCGGTTCCAACGAAAAGGAGTGCATCCATGAAATTTTCAGGTATGACCATCGGCGTTCCCAAAGAAATCATGCCCGGCGAGGGCCGCGTCTCCTCCACCCCCGAGACCGTGAAAAAGATGGTCGCCGAGGGCGCCACCGTGCTTGTGCAGAAAACAGCCGGCGAAGGCTCCTTTTTCTCCGATCAGCAATATGTGGACGCGGGCGCGTCCCTTGTGGACGGCGCGGAAGAAATCTTTGCCAAAGCCGACGTGATCCTCAAGGTGAAAGAGCCCCTGTTCAACAAGGACGTCAACAAGCACGAGAGCGACATGCTCCGCGACGGGCAGTACCTGATCACCTTCCTGCATCCTGCCGCGCCGGTGAACCGCGAGCCCATGAAAAAACTCCGCGACACCGGCTGCATCAGCCTGACCCTGGACGGCATTCCGCGTATTTCCCGCGCGCAAAGCATGGACGCCCTGACCTCCATGAGCACCGTGGCCGGCTACAAGAGTGTGCTCATGGCCGCCAACTACCTGGGTAAATTCCTGCCCATGGTCGGCACCGCGGTGGGCGTGATCAAGCCCGCCAACGTGGTGGTCATCGGCACGGGCGTGGCCGGCTTGCAGGCCGTGGCCACCGCCAAACGCCTGGGCGCCGTGGTCACAGCCATCGACATCCGTCCCGACGCCGCCGAGCAGGCCAAGTCCCTGGGCGCCAAGGCCTTTGACACCGGCGTGCCCGCCAGCGTGGCCATCGGCGAGGGCGGCTACGCCCAGCGTCTGCCCGAAGAATGGCTGGCCAAGGAAATCGAGGCCATCAAGCCTGTGATCAAGGACGCCGACGTGCTGATCCTCTCCGCGCTGATTCCCGGCAAGCTGGCGCCTGTGCTGATTACCGAGGAAATGGTCAAATCCATGGCTCACGGCTCGGTCATCGTGGATATCGCCATTGACCAGGGCGGGAACTGCGCGCTGACCGAAGCCGGCGAGGAAGTGGTGCGCCACGGCGTGACCATCAGCGGTATCAAGAACATCCCCGGCATGCTGCCCACCAGCTCCACCTGGATGTTCGCCAACAACATTTACAACCTGCTGGCCTACCTGGCCAAGGACGGCAAGATCGTGCTGGATCGCAACGATCCCATCGTTGCTTCCACCCTGACCACCATCAATAAGGAAATCGTGCACGCCGGCGCCAAAGAAGCCGGGCTGTAGGCAATTGCGGAGCATGAGAAGCTTGCTTCTCATGCCCCCGGCTCCTGCGCCGTTGCGGCGCAGGAGCCGCATCAACCATACGGAGGCGTCCCCTTGAGCACATTCATTCTTTTACTGGTCTTCATTGCTTCGCTGGTCATCGGCTACAAGGTACTCAGCCATATTCCAAGCCTGCTGCACACGCCGCTGATGTCCAGCATGAACGCGCTCGACGGGGTCATCATTCTCGGCGCCCTGACGGCCACCCATCTGGCCGGTTCCACCGTGGGCGTGTTCCTGGGCGCTTTCGGCATTGCACTGGCCGTGACCAACGTCTTCGGCGGTTTTGACATCACGCACAAGATGCTGAAAATGATCGCGGGCAAAAAGCGCTAGCAGGCTCTTTTCGCTGACGTCCCGAATGACCCCTAAAGATAGAGAGTTGTTTGCGAAATGAGCACACTATACTACAATATCATTGCCGCGGTCCTCGCCCTTGCCATTCTTTACGGCCTGCACCTGATGAGCAACGTCCAGACGGCCGTGCGCGGCAACAAGCTGTGCGCCATATCCATGGCCCTTGCCATCCTCATCACCATGTACAGGGACAGTTCGCTCGGCTCTCCGGCCCTTTGGGTGGCCATAGCGTTGGGCACGGCATTCGGACTGTTTTTGTCCAACAAGGTGAAGATGATCCAGATGCCGCAGCTGGTGGCCTTTCTGCACGGCTTCGGCGGCGGCGCGGCGGCCATCGTGGGCCTGATCATGCTTCTGGACGTGGGCACCGCCTCCGCATTCCACCGCATTGACGCCTGCCTGGCGCTCTGTTCGGGCATGACGACCATCGCGGGTTCCTTTGTGGCCGCGGGCAAACTGCATCAGCTCCTGCCGCAAAAACCCATTGTGCTGACCAATCACAGCAAGATCATCAACGTCATTCTGGGCGTGATGCTCGTCTCCCTGTGCATTTACAACATTGCACCGAATTTTCTCCCCTCGTTTTTCATTTTCCTGATGTTCGCCACGGGCATTCTCTTCGGCATCGTCTTCACCATTCGCGTGGGCGGCGCGGACATGCCCATCACCATTTCGCTGCTCAACTCCATGGGCGGCATTTCCTGCGCCATTGCGGGCTTTGCCGTGGCCGACCCGCTGCTTATCGCCGTGGGCGGCATCATCGGCTCCGCCGGTCTGATGCTCACGCGCGTCATGTGCAAGGCCATGAACCGCACGCTGATGCCCATCCTGCTGGGTCAATCCTCCGTAACCGGCAAGCCCGCCGCTCCGGTCGCGGCCGCGCCCAAGACATCCGCGCCCAGGGCATCCGCGCCCAAGGCCGAAGCGGCCGCGCAATCCGCCGGGCAGAAAGACGCTGCCATCGCCCAACTGCTGACCACGGCCAAAAACGTGATCATCGTGCCCGGTTATGGCATGGCTCTGGCCCAGGCCCAGCACAAGGTCAAGCAACTGGCCGACGCCCTGGAAGCCAGAGGCGCAAAGGTCGAATACGCCATTCATCCGGTGGCGGGCCGCATGCCCGGGCACATGAACGTGCTTCTGGCCGAAGCCAATGTCGATTATGAGCATTTGCTGGAAATGGACACCGTCAATCCCATGTTCCCGGACGCGGATCTGGTGATTGTGGTGGGCGCCAACGACGTGGTCAATCCGGCGGCCAATACGGCCGAGGGAACGCCCATTTACGGCATGCCCATTCTGGAGGCGGACAAGGCCAAGGCCGTGATCATCTGCAATTATGACGAAAAGCCGGGTTACGCGGGCGTGCCCAATCCGCTGTACACCAAGCCCGGCGTCTTCATGCTGCTGGGCGACGCGGCCAAGACCGTGGCGACGCTGGCAGGCTATGCCGCCGGGCAGGCTCCGGCCGCCGGGGCGCAAACGAACGTCGCGCCCAATGCCGATGCCCAGGCCGCCCAACTGCTGACCACGGCCAAAAACGTGATCATTGTGCCCGGCTACGGCATGGCTCTGGCCCAGGCCCAGCACAAGGTCAAGCAACTGGCCGACGCCCTGGAAGCCAGGGGCGCAAAGGTCGAATACGCCATTCATCCGGTGGCGGGCCGCATGCCCGGGCACATGAACGTGCTTCTGGCTGAAGCCAATGTCGATTATGAGCATCTGCTGGAAATGGACACCGTCAACCCCATGTTCCCGGACGCGGATCTGGTGATCGTGGTGGGCGCCAACGACGTGGTCAATCCGGCGGCCAATACGGCCGAGGGAACGCCCATTTACGGCATGCCCATTCTGGAGGCGGACAAGGCCAAGGCCGTGATCATCTGCAATTATGACGAAAAGCCGGGCTATGCGGGCGTGGACAATCCGCTGTACACCAAGCCCGGCGTGATCATGATGCTCGGCGACGCGGCCAGGACCGTGGACAATCTTGTCAAGCTGGCTTCCGGTTCCGCGCCCGTGGCTGCGGCCCAGGCGGACGTCGCGCCCGATGCCGATGCCCAGGCCGCCCGACTGCTGACCACGGCCAAAAACGTGATCATCGTACCCGGCTACGGCATGGCTCTGGCCCAGGCCCAGCACAAGGTCAAACAACTGGCCGACGCCCTGGAAGCCAGGGGCGCAAAGGTCGAATACGCCATTCATCCGGTGGCGGGCCGTATGCCCGGCCACATGAACGTGCTTCTGGCTGAAGCCAATGTAGAGTATGAGCATTTGCTGGAAATGGACACCGTCAACCCCATGTTCCCGGACGCGGATCTGGTGATCGTGGTGGGCGCCAACGACGTGGTCAATCCGGCGGCCAATACGGCCGAGGGAACGCCCATTTACGGCATGCCCATTCTGGAGGCGGACAAGGCCAGGGCCGTGATCATCTGCAATTATGACGAAAAGCCGGGCTACGCGGGCGTGGACAATCCCCTGTACACCAGGCCCGACGTGATCATGATGCTCGGCGACGCGGCCAAGACTGTGGACAATCTCGTCAAGCTGGCTTCCGGTTCCGCGCCCGTGGCTGCGTCCGAAGCGCCCAAAAAGGAAGCCGCGCAAGATGCCCTGCAGGCCCTGAAGACCGCCAAAAACGTGATCATCGTGCCCGGTTACGGCATGGCTCTGGCCCAGGCCCAGCACAAGGTCAAACAACTGGCCGACGCCCTGGAAGCCAGAGGCGCAAAGGTCGAATACGCCATTCATCCGGTGGCGGGCCGCATGCCCGGGCACATGAACGTGCTTCTGGCTGAAGCCAATGTAGAGTATGAGCATCTGCTGGAAATGGACACCGTCAACCCCATGTTCCCGAACGCGGATCTGGTGATCGTGGTGGGCGCCAACGACGTGGTCAATCCGGCGGCCAATACGGCCGAGGGAACGCCCATTTACGGCATGCCCATTCTGGAGGCGGACAAGGCCAAGGCCGTGATCATCTGCAATTATGACGAAAAACCGGGTTACGCGGGCGTGGACAATCCCCTGTACACCAGGCCGGGCGTAACTCTGATGCTGGGCGACGCAAGCGCCTCCTTGGACAAACTTCTGGCAATGGTGCGCTAAGCACGTCAACTGCAAACAAACGGGGCGGCATGACTGCAGCTCTGCCGCCCCGCAGGGACGAGAATATGTCTGTTGTTGTGTCGGTGCATGTGCTTTCTTTCACATTCTGACGCCCTTCGGTTCAAAGGAGATGACAATGCTCAAATAATCCACAATGCTAGTAAGCTTGACAGCAGCGCCGGAGAACACCGGGCGCTTGCAGAGAGGCGAGAGCTTGAGGCCGCCGGGCAGATGTTCCGGAGAGCGGCCAACAACACCTGTAATGGACTGATTTTTTTTCTTTTTACAGTTTTTACGGTTTAGGCGAACCCCGGGCCGGGGTTCCTGAAGGAGTTCCACACGTCAACAGAAGGAGCTGCCAGTGCCCTGTCAGGATGAAGCTGACGTCAAAATCCGGGTGAATAATCTCACCAAGCGTTTTGGCGATCTCACCGTTCTTGATGGCATCAATTTCACCATCAAAAATGGAGAGCTGCTGGCCATCGTCGGCCCCACCGGTTGCGGCAAGACTACATTTTTGAACTGCCTTTCCAAACTCATGCCCGCCACTGAAGGCGATATTCTTATCGACGGGCAGGAAGCCAACCCCAAAAAACACAATATCGCCTATGTCTTTCAGGAGCCCACCTGCCTGCCCTGGCGCACGGTGCGCGAAAACGTGGCCTACGGCATGGAGGTCAAAGGCGTCGGCAAAGAGGAACGCTTCCAGCGCGCCTCGGACATTATGGACCTTGTGGGCCTTTCCTCCTGCGCCGATCTTTACCCCAATCAGGTTTCAGCCAGCATGATGCAGCGCATCGCGGTTTCCCGCGCCTTTGCGGTGAACCCCGACCTCTTGCTGATGGACGAGCCTTACGGCCAGTTGGACGTGAAGCTGCGCTTCTACCTTGAAGACGAACTGGTCAACCTCTGGCAAAAGCTGAACAGCACCATTCTCTTTGTCACCCACAACATTGAGGAGGCTGTCTATGTGGCCGAGCGCATCCTTGTGCTGACCAACAAGCCCACCAAGGTCAAGGCGGAAATCCAAGTGGATCTGCCCCGCCCCCGCAAACTCATCGACCCCAGATTTGTGGAACTGCGCAGGCAGGTCACGGAGCTTATCCGCTGGTGGTAGGCTTTGGCCCGCCCCCGCAAACGCAGCCGCCCGGAGGATGTTATGGCTTACCAAACTGTTGTGGTCAAAGAACCGCCGCTGCTTCGAGCGCTTCCCTATATCAGCGTCATTGCTTTCTTTCTGATTTGGGAAACCGCAGTGCGCTCGGGCATGATTCCCCAGACCCTGCTGGCCTCCCCGACGCAGGTCTTCCATGCTTTTATCGACAAGCTGACCAACCCCAATCCCGACGGGGCCGTGATGCTGACCCACTTCAAAACCAGCCTGACCGAAGCTTTCATCGGCTATGTGCTGGCGCTGCTGGTGGGTCTGCCCCTGGGGCTGGCCATGGGCTGGTTTAAAGTGGCCGAGGGCCTCTTCCGGCCTATTTTCGAGCTGATCCGGCCCATCCCGCCCATTGCCTGGATTCCGCTGACCGTGTTCTGGTTCGGCATCGGGCTGACAGGCAAGGTCTTTATCATCTGGATCGCGGGCATTGTGCCCTGCGTGATCAACGCCTATGTGGGCGTGCGCATGACCAATCCGGTTTTGATCCAGATGGCCAGGACCTACGGAGCCAACGACTGGCAGATATTCACCCAGCTTTGCATCCCGTCCTCCCTGCCCATGGTTTTCGGCGCGCTGCAACTTGCTCTGGCCTACTGCTGGACCAACCTGGTGGGCGCCGAGCTGCTGGCCGCCGATTCCGGCCTGGGCTTTCTGATCACCATGGGCGGCCGTGTGGCCCGGCCTGATCTGATCGTGCTCGGCATGATCTGCGTGGGCATTTCGGGCGCGATCATCGGGATCATCATCGACTATGTCGAAAAACGACTGCTGGCGGGCATCAGGAGGTAATTCATGAGCGGTTCTTCATCCATTGCCAACGAAACCGTTGACCACGCCGCAGAACGCGGACGGTTTACGTTCTACAAACTGATCACCAATACCTACTTTTTGTACGCCGTCTCGATTCTCGGCTTTTTCTGGCTCTGGCACTGGACGGCGGCCGAAAAGATCTTCCGGGACTCCCTGGCCACGCCCAAGGAAGTGCTGGACATGATGATCCGCCTGACCAGCATGAATTTCGCGGGCAGCAATCTCTGGGGCCACATCTGGGCCAGCTTCCAGCGCGTGCTCATCGGCTTTGTGCTGGCGAGCATCGTGGCCGTGCCCCTGGGCCTGTTCATGGCCCTGAACAAAACCGTGAACAGCATCGTCAAGCCGCTTTTCGACCTGTTCAAGCCCATGCCGCCCATCGCCTGGGTGTCCATTGCCATTCTCTGGTTCGGCATCGGCGAGTTTTCCAAGGTGTTCATCATCATCATCGGCACGTTCGTGCCCTGCCTGTTGAACGCCTACAACGGCGTGCGCCTGGTGGATCCGGACCTGTACGACGTCATCCGGGTGCTGGGCGGCACGCGCAAGGACGAGATCTTCCATGTCTGCTTTCCGGCCTCCTTTCCGGCGGTCTTCGCGGGCCTGCAGATTTCGCTCAGCGCGGCCTGGACCTGCGTGCTCGCCGCCGAGCTGATGAACTCCCGCGACGGCCTGGGCTTTTTGATCAAGCGCGGCATGGACACGCACCAGCCGTCCCTGGTTCTCAGCGGCATGCTGCTGATTGCGGCCGCGGCTTGGATAAGCTCCCTGGGCGTGGGCTTGCTGGAGCGCAAGCTCTGCCCCTGGAAGCGCAGCATTGACAATGTCTGATGCCACGGCCCGCAGCAATTTTGCTTTGAAAGTGCTCTGGCGCCTGCCCGAGCAAACGCCGCCACCAAGGCGCGCGCACCACGGTTGCGCGGTTCACCGCCGAAGCGGGCGTAGTAAAAGGATAGACACATGAGCGAGCAGAACGACAAGTGTGCGCCCACGCTGAAAATCCACTGTGAGGACATCAGCAAGACCTTCATTCAGAAGGGCAATCAGGAAGTGCCGGTGATCAGGGACATCACCCTGGATGTTTACGAAAACGAATTCCTGGTCGTCCTGGGTCCGGGCCAGAGCGGCAAATCCACGCTGCTGAAGATTATTGCCGGGCTGGAAATTCCGGACAAGGGCTATGTGACCCTGGACGGCGAGCCCGTGACCGGCCCCGGGCCGGATCGCGGCATCGTGTTTCAGAGCTACATGCTCTTTGCCTGGAAAACCGTGCGCGATAACGTGGAACTGGGCCTCAGACTGCGCGATGTGCCCGCGGCCGAACGGCACAACATCGCCGACCACTACATCAAGATGGTGGGCCTGCAAGGCTTTGAGAATCATTACCCCCACCAGCTCTCCGGCGGCATGAAACAGCGCGTGGGCATTGCCCGGGCCTATGCCAACTCGCCCAAGGTCATGCTCTTGGACGAGCCCTTCGGCCAGCTGGACGCCCAGACCCGCATGTACATGCAGGTGGAGACGGCCCGGATCTGGGAACAGGACAAACGCACCGTGCTCTTTGTCACCAACAATATCGACGAAGCGCTGTACCTGGGCGATCGCATTGTGCTGATGGAAGGCAAACTGCCGGGCACCATCAAGACCGAATACCCCATCAACCTGCCGCGGCCGCGCGAGCATACCTCCATGGAGCTTTTGGAACTGCGCGAGGAAATCATCGCCAATACGGAGCTGATTCTCTGATATGGCTGCGGGCACGCTGATCTTCAGCCTGCTGGCCGGGGGCCTGGGCGCGATCCTGGTCTGGTGGGCGGCGCGCGCCGTCTGTGCGCGTTTTGCCGCCGGGGTCGCCCTTCGCGGCAATGCGGAAGGCAACGGGCGGCCGCAAGAGGCTGCGGCCTTGGACAGCGGGCAGATCAGCACGGAAGAGATCAAGGCCGTCTACCGCCGGGTCTTTTGGCGACGCGTGGGCGGCATGCTGCTCTGCCTGGCGGCTTTTGGGGCATGGCTCATGGGCGCGCACTGGCTGACGAGCCTGCTGCTCGCGGGCATGGGCTGCCTGCTGCAATATCTTGCATACCGCTTGCGCACCTGCTATGCTTTGCGTATAGCTCAGCAAAAGCAAGAACAGGAGATGACGGCCATGAGCGGCGTCGCAACAGCCGGACCGCCCAGGGCTTCAATGGAAAAGAAACACCGCTGCCCGGTGTTGTAGAAGCGTATGGGGAAAGACGGCTCCCTGGAGCTGCCGACAGTTTGCGTCGAGGGTTACAGCCGTTGCCGTGGACGGCCCGCGTCCGGGCTTTTACGGAGTGCGAACGGACCCGGACTTAACGTGTTATTCAGGAGGATATGTATGTTGAAAAAATGGATTTCTCTGGCGCTGACCGCCGTCTTTGTGCTGAGCATCGCGGGCATGGCCATGGCCGCGGACAAGCTGGTCAAAGTGCCCACTGCCTGGATGGACGAGCATGAGACCTTTCTGATGTGGTATGCCAAGGAAAAAGGCTGGGACAAAGAAGCCGGCCTGGACGTTGAAATCAAATACTTCAACTCCGGCGCGGACATTCTGAACGCCCTGCCCTCCGGCGAATGGGTGTATGCGGGCATGGGCGCGGTTCCGGCCATGCTGGGCAATCTGCGCTACGACACCATTGTCATTGCCAACGGCAATGACGAATCCATGACCAATGGCGTGGTAGTGCGCAAGGACAGCCCCATTGCCAAGGTCAAGGGCTGGAACAAAGACTATCCCGACGTGCTGGGCAGCCCCGAAACCGTGAAGGGCAAAACCTTCCTGGTCACCACCGTGAGCTCGGCCCACTATGCGCTTTCCTCCTGGCTTAACGTCCTGGGCCTCAAGGACAGCGACGTGGTGATCAAGAACATGGATCAGGCCCAGGCCGTGGGCGCCTTTGAAAACAAGATCGGCGACGGCGTGGCCCTCTGGGCGCCGCACCTCTTCTTGGTTATGGACAAGGGCGGCGTGCTTGCCGCGGATCTCAAGATGTGCAAAAAGGGCAACCCCATCGTCTTGATTGCCGATGCCAAGTATGCCAATTCTCATCCTGAAATCACCGCCAAATTCCTGGGCATCTATCTGCGCGCCGTGAACATGCTCCAGAAGGAGAGCGCGGAAAGCCTGGTGCCCGAATACCGCCGCTTCTTCCTGGAATGGGCCGGCAAGGATTATGACAAGAAGCTGGCGCTCAAGGACATCCAGAAGCATCCCGTGTACAACCTGGACGAGCAGCTGGTGATGTTCGACGACTCCAAGGGCCAGAGCCAGGCCCAGGAGTGGCAGGGCGAAATCGCCGACTTCTTTACAACCGTGGGTCGCATCACTCCTGCGGAAGCCAAGAAGGTCCAGGACGGCAAGTATGCCACCAACAAGTTCCTGAAGATGGTCAAGACCCCGATCCCGGCTTACAAGTAAGTCTGAAGCGGCATAAAGCGCCGCGCTGACTGAAGGGCCTTCTCCCCTTGGGGAGAAGGCCCTCTTTTTTGCGGCATTCAGCCCGGACAACGCGTTTCCGGCAGAATCCATGCCGCTTGGCGGCTCCTGTCGCTTTGCGCCAGACTGGAAAAGGCAGCGCATCTAGAGCAGATTACCTTTGACTTTTTATGAAAGTCAAAGGTGGCATTCAGGCGAAAAACGCGGTTTTCGCCTGAATGTACGCCGCGTTGCGGCGGCTGCCGCTTTCGCGTCAGCAGAGCATTTTCAAAGAGAAAACGCTCTACTGCGCCGGGCTGCCGTCGGCGCGGCGCTCAAAGCGCGGCACGGGCAGATGGCAGCCGCCCCGGCCCGTGCGCTCCGCAAAGCGCTGATGGTACGCTTCCGCCGGGTAAAAGGGCCCGGCCGGGAGCACTTGGGTGACTACCTTGTAGCCCAGGTCTTTGAGGCGGGCGATCAATTTTTCGGCCACGGCCTTTTGCTCGTCGTTCAGATAAAAAACGGCCGAGCGATACTGTGAACCCACATCCGGCCCCTGCCTGTTGAGCTGCGTGGGATCATGCACTTCAAAAAAACGCCGCAGGATGTGCTCATACGAAACGCGTGAAGGATCAAAGCTGACCCGCACGGCCTCGGCGTGCCCGGTATCGCCCCGGCTGACATCCTCATATCTCGGATTTGCCGTCCGGCCGCCTGTATAGCCCGAAACAGCGTCGCAGACACCGGGCAGTTTGCGGAAGGCGTCTTCCACGCCCCAGAAGCACCCTCCGGCCACTATGGCCGTGCCGGAGCAGGGCGCGGCCCGCGCTGCCCGCGCGAAAGCGGCCTTTTCCTCCGGGCTGCCCGCAGGCGCAAAGCTCATGGACAGGGAATTGACGCAATGCCGGGTGTTCTTGCGGGTAAAGCCCTCGCCTTCAAAAACATGGCCCAGATGGCCGCCGCAATGGGCGCAGAGAATCTCCACCCGTTGCCCGTCTGCATCGGGCATGCGCCGTACCGCGCCGGGCACGGCATCGTCGAAAGCAGGCCAGCCGCAGCCGGAGTCGAATTTGTCTTCGGAATGGTAAAGCGGCATACCGCATTGGCGGCAGATGTACGTCCCGACGGCATGATTGTTCACATACTGCCCGGTATACGGGGCCTCGGTCGCCTTTCGCAACAAAACGTCCGCCTCGCGTTGCGTGAGCGGAGGCATGGGGAATGCAGCAGTCATATGCGCCTCTTGCGCGGCATCAGGCTGGGCCGCTGTTGCCGCCATGACCGGCCAGACCGGCCAGAACAGCAACAAGGCCGCAACAGCGCGCCGCAGCATGCTGAAAATTTTCTGATTCATACTCGTCCCTGCGCGCCCCAGGGCCGCAAAACGCGACCGGCGCGGGTTGTTTGTGGCAAGCAGCAACCGTTCCGCTGCTTGTATTTCCTGTATATGCCGCCCGCCTTGCCAGGGCAAGAGCCGCACATGCGCCGCAGCAGATTCCTGCTGCTCTAACGCTGTCGCCAGAGCGTTTTGCTGATTTCATTAGCAAAGCACTCTAAGGGCTTCAGTTGCGTGCAGAATAGTTTTACATCGCGCTTTCAAATTGCAAATTAATTTAGTTTATATCATAATACATTCTTAGAGGATGTTTATCCTTACAAAAATACTAGAGAAGATAAAAAGAGGCTCCGCATGTCCATCTCGAAAATATGTACTTTCTGGTCCAGGTGCACCCGCCGTCTTTGGTTTTATCCGGCCGTGTGCAGTGTGATTTCCATTCTCGCTGTCCTCTTCGCCGCCTTCGCGGACACTTTTCTGCCGCGTGATACCGCGCCCCTGGTCGACAAAGACATGCTCCAGGGCCTGCTCACCTTCATAGCCCCCACCATGCTGACCATCAGCACTTTTTCCCTGTCCATCCTGTATGCCACCTTTTCCTTCACCAGCAGCCACACCTCGCCGCGCGCCACAGACGTGCTGATCAGCGACGGCAGGGCCAATGAGGCCATTTCCGCTTTTGTGGCCGCCTTCATTTTCTCCCTGGTGGCGATCATCGCTCTGGGCCTGGGCTATTACGGCGCCACGGGCCGTCTGGTGCTCCTGCTGGAAACCGTCGTGATGCTGACATTTGTGCTCCTGGCCTTTCTGCGCTGGCTGCGAACGCTCTCGCTCTTCGGCAAATTGGATTATATCGTGGAACGGCTGGAAAATGTGACGTCCAGCGTCATGCGCAAGCACTTGCAGCGCCCGACCCTCGGCTGCCGGCCGGGACCGGAAGACACGCCCGCCGGCACGCCTCTTCATGTGCAGGGCACAGGCTACCTCCAGGAAATGGATTTAGGCGCGCTCAACACTCTGGCCGACGAGCTGGACACAAGCCTGCACCTGCTGGTGCGCAGCGGGCAGCGCGTGCATCCGGCTCTGCCGGTGGCGGTGCTGGCAACTTCCTCGCGGCTGACGGAAAAGCAGCAGCAAATCGTGTCCAGGGCTTTTACTCTGGGGCAAAGGCAGAACTTTACCCTTGATCCGTCCTTCGGCCTGCGGGTTCTGGCGGACATAAGCCAACGTTCCCTGGGCAAGAATGATCCGGGCACGGCCATGCACGCCGTGGACGCCGTGGGACGTATTCTGATTGACAATTTCAGCGAGGGCCTGGCCCCGGAGGTTGATCGGAGCCTGCGCTACCCTCGCCTGACCGCAAGGCCGCTCCAGACGCGCAGGTTTCTTGAGGACATATTTCCGCTGCTTACGCGCAATGCTGCTGATTGGCCGGAATTCACCGCCTGCCTGCGGGAGATGCTGGCCGCCGTGGCCGAGAATTGTCCGGGCCCGCTGGCGGACGCCGCACGGGCTTGCCTTCGGGCTCACGCCGCCGCCGATGCGGCAAAAACGGGCGCTGCCCAGTAGAGCATATTGCTTTTGAAATGCTCGCGCCGTGAAGCGCCGGAGCGAGCGTTTCAAAAAATATGCTCTGCGATGCGTTGTAAGTGGATGATTTTACATATCCAAGTATAATAATTGATTATTTTTTGCTCATGCTGAAAATTTGACGGCATGGCTGTGCTCAGGGGAGTATGAGAACTTCGGTCATAGAAAGAAGCACTAAAATATAAATTATTCAATAAAACTGTATTGATAAAAAAATATAAAAATTTTTAAAAATATTTGTTTACAACTTCAAAAATATACTTTATCTGATTCCTGAACCAACCTACTCTTTGTCACCGGGGCAGTCCCTTCCCCCCCAAAGGGGCTGCCCCCCCTCCCAGGCAGGCCTTACGCCGCGCGGTGGGAGTGAAAACGAGGTCGCCAGCGTATGGGTGAAAAAACACGTTCCACATGGAAAATCTCCTTAGAGCACTTTTTGATTGAAAATATCCATTTTCAATCACTTCGCTGCCATCATTTCGCGTCCAGAAAGCGGTATGGACGCTCATTCGGCGCGGGCCCCAGCTAACGCTGTCGCCAGAGCGTTGAGCTCATTTCATGAGCAAAACGCTCTAAAACTGAATGCACCATAAGGCGCATGCAGTTTATTGCACTCCCAAAATACCTGCCCCCTCTCACACCTCCCTCCCTTTGTCATGGGGCCGACTCATTGCACTACTGAGTCGGCCCTTTCTTCACTGTTCGCTGCCCTCGGCTTGCAGAACGAAAAAGAAGCTCAGTTGCCTGTGCGCAGCTGGCGGGATGGAACGAGACACGGTTTTTCTTTTCTTAGAGCAGATTACCTTTGACTTTTTATGAAAGTCAAAGGTGGCATTCAGGCGAAAAACGCGGTTTTCGCCTGAATGTACGCCGCGTTGCGGCGGCTGCCGCTTTCGCGTCAGCAGAGCATTTTCAAAGAGAAAATGCTCTGCCAGGGAAGCTGTGCACAGCCGATCTCTTCCATCTGGAGTTGCGGTTTGTTTATGGTGCAGCGCACGCAACAGAAAACGTCTAATGCATATTTTATAGATTAATATATATTTGATGCGAAAGCATATGCCCTGGCAGGCCATACGCGGCGGAATGCATCATTTTGTCTGAAAAAAAACCGCATATGTCGCATTTGCGATAGTACGCATGTTCCGCAAAGAGTAATGTACCCTTACATCTTTCAGTAAATATTCCATTGTCACTTCTGCGTCACGCCCGGCGGACGCTCCCCAAAAGCTCCACCGAAGCATAGCGGTTTCCCGTGCCGCCAGAAACGCAACACGCCGAATCCCGCGCGAAAGCGCACGGCGAAAGGAGGAAAAAGAAAATCACACAGGCTTTGTTCGATCATCACCACCCCAAGCGAGGAGTCGTCATGAAGAAACTGTTTTCACTGTTTTTATCCTTGGCTTTTATCCTGTCCTGCGGGTTTTCCACGGCGTCGGCAAAGACCTATGAGCTGAAAATCCAGACCTCCCTGGCCACCTCAAGCATGTATTTCAAGACGCTGGAGCGCCTGAAAAAAAATATTGAGGAGCTCTCTCAGGGACAAATCAAGGTCGAACTGTTCGCGGACGGCGCCATTGTCAAAGGTTTCGAGATTTTCGACGCCGTAAGCGAAGGCCTGGTCAACGGCGGCATGAGCTGGACGCACTGGGCCTCGGGCAAGCACCCCGCGGGCACGCTGTTTTCAGCCCCCATCGGCGGCCTGGGTTACGGCCTCGACCAGATGGCGCAGCTCTCCTGGATGTTTGAAGGCGAGGGCCTCAAACTGCTCAACGAATACTATCAGAACATCCTGAAGCTGGACATGATGTCCTGGCCCGTGCTGCCCATGGGTCCCGAATGCTTCGGCTGGTTCAACAAAAAATACACGTCCCACACGGAGATCAACAAACTGACGTTCCGGGCGCCTCCGGGCGTGCCCGCTGAAGCCTTCAAGGCAATGGGCATGCCCGTGGTGTCCATGGCCGGCGGCGATATCATCCCGGCCGCGCAGCGCGGCGCCATTGACGCGGCCGAATGGATCGCCCCGGGCGAGGACATCGTCATGGGCTTTCCCGAAATCTGGAAGCACTACTATCTGCAGGGCCTGCACCAGGCCATTTCCATCGGCGACGTGTACATCAACAAGACCTGGTTCGAGGCGCTGCCCAAGCACCTCCAGGCGGCCATCAACGTGGCCATGAAGGCCTGCGTCACCGATCAGTTGCTGAACGGCATCAAGGTCAACTCCCAAGCTCTGGAAAAGATGGTGCGCGAAGACGGCGTGGTCATCGAGGAAACTCCGGCCGACTACTACCCCGCCTTCATGAAGGCGGCGCGCACGGTCATCGCCAAGTACGCCAAGGATCCCTTCTTCAAGAAGGTGCACGACTCCCAGATCGCCTGGGCCAAGCTCACCGTGCCTTTCCAGGTGCGTTCCAACGGCCTGTATTACATGATGGGCAAAACCGCCATGGATGAGGGCATCATCACCGACTACAAATAAACGACTGGCGCGAACGCGCGGGAACCCTTGCTCCCGCGCGTTCGCGGCATGCCGCGCACGTCGACGGAAAACGTCGGTTTTTTCGCCGGACCGACCGCCCCGCACAACGACGGGAGGCTTGTTGCACAGGAGGACGTTATGTCTCAATCGCTTGAACTGGCCATGGCGCAGGTAGCGCCGGGCCCCAAAAAAATCGTCGCCGCCGTGGACGGGTTCAATGCCGGCGTGGGCAAGCTTACCGCATGGCTGGCCATCCCCATGATGCTTTCCATCATGTACGAAGTGATCATGCGCAATATCTTCACCGCGCCCTCCATCTGGGCCATGGACATGGCCATAATCCTCTACGCCATCCACTTCATGCTCGGCTCTCCTTACTGTCTGCTGACCGGCAACCACATCCGCACGGACTTCTTCTACCACGCCTGGTCGGTCAAAACCAAAGCCGCGGTGGACATGGCCAACTACATCATCTTTTTCTTTCCCGCGCATCTGGTCTTTCTGTATATCGCCATCGCCTATGCCTGGAAATCCTTCATACAGAATGAGGTTTCCGTCACCAGCCCGTGGATGCCGGTCATCTGGCCAGCCAAGTTCGCCATTCCCGTATGCGTGGCCCTGACCCTGCTGCAGGGAGTCTCTGAAGTGATCAAGTGCTGGTACCGCTGGAAGACCGGCCAAAATCTCTGGAACAGCGACCAACTCGGCGAAGCCAAGGACTAGCCGCCGGTCAGGGCATCTGAAGGAGATCACCCTCATGGATATATCAAATGAAATGCTGGCGGTCCTGTCTATCATCTCTATGTTCGGCCTGTTCTGTACGGGCTTCCCCATTTCCTACACCATGATTTTCAGCGGCCTGCTGTTCGGCTTTCTCGGCTTCGGCAAGCTGGTCTTCCACCTGCTGACCATCCAGTTCTGGCAGGTCATGAGCGACCCGGTCATGGGCGCCATCCCCTTCTTTCTGCTCATGGGCTATCTTCTGGAAGGCGCCGGGCTCATGGACAGGCTGTTCCGATCATTCCAGTTGCTGCTGGCGCGGCTGCCCGGCTCCCTGTACGGGGCCATCAGCCTGACGGGCACCATTTTCGCCGCGGCCACGGGCATTGTGGGCTCTTCGGTCAACCTGCTCTGCATCATGGCCGAGCCCTCCATGCGCCGCAGCGGCTACGACATCCGCATGGGCGCGGGCTGCATCGCCGCCGCCGGAACCCTGGGCATTCTCATCCCGCCCAGCATCATGCTGGTGGTGCTCGGCCCCATCATGGGTCTGCCCATCACGGACCTTTTCGCCGCCGCCATCCTGCCCGGCCTTCTGCTGGCGGGCATTTACATCGCCTATTCGCTGATCAGGTGCGCCATCTGGCCCAAGTACGGTCCGCCTCTGCCCAAGGAGGAGCGCGCCACCAGCATGGTTCGTGTATTCAAGGAGCTGTTCATCGGGGCGGTGCCGCTGGCCCTCCTCATTTTCGCCACTCTGGGCAGCATTCTCTGCGGCATCGCCACGCCCACCGAAGCCTCGGCCTGCGGGGCCTTCGGCGCGCTGGTTCTGGTGATCGCCTACGGCAAATTCACCTGGAAGGGAGTGTCCAAGGCCCTGCACAGCACCATTCTGCTTTCGTCCATGATCCTGATCATGATCGCCTCCTGCAATTTCTTCGGCGCCGTGTTTTCCCGTCTGGGCGGCGCGGTGGCTCTGTCCAACGCCCTGCTGGGCATGGATATCGCCCCCATGTTCATGCTGGTTCTGATCATGGCCATCATCTTCTTCATGGGCTGGGCCATGGAGTGGGTGCCCATCGTGCTCATCTTGGTGCCCCTGCTGATTCCCGTGGTGGAAGCCATGCACTTCGACAAGCTGTGGTTCTGCCTGGTGGTGGCCGTGACCTTGCAGACTTCCTGGCTCTCGCCGCCGGTGGCCCTCTCCTGTTACTTTATCAAGGGAAGCCTGCCGCACTGGCCGCTGAACGACATCTATAAAGGCATGTTTCAGTATATCGGCTGCCAGTTGGTGGGGCTTATCCTGATCATCATGTTTCCCGCCATCGTGACCTGGCTGCCCAATTATCTGAAACAATAACATCCGCCCGTGGGCGCGGCCGCGTCTTGGCCGCGTCCACGCCAACACCCGGAGTGCGCCCATGCGCATCAGCACCGTCCTGCTGCTCCTCTGCCTCCTGCTCCCGGCCGTGGCGCTCTTCCGGCCTCAGGCCGCTTTTGCCGGTCGCGAGATCCCCCGGACCTGCGTCACGGCAGCGCAATGCGCCACGGATCGAAAAAGCCAACCCGTACTCTTTGCCTCCTACATTTTCGGGCTGCCCAGGGCGCAGGCTGTGAAACTGCCGGGCGCGCGGCCCGGCCAGGGGGAATTCGCCAACGACGTCATCCTGCCCGAAGCCTCGTTCGCCGGGCTGTCCTGGACCGTGCGACTGGAGTTCCGCGAGGATGCGCTGGTGCGCGTGAGCCTGATGGGGGCCGGCGACGCCCAACGGCTTGCGGCGGTCAACAGCAGCCTGCGCGAGATGGGCTTTGAAATGCTGGCCATGCTCGCGGACGGCGCGCGTCTGGACTTTCCGGCCATCCTCAAGACCGGGGGCCCCGACGAATTGCAGCGCCGGATTAAAAATCTGCACGACAAAAAAAATCCGGTCCGCCTGAGCTACGCCTGGTTCGACACCCGGCAGATCAGCCGCGAGACAAAAGTCATGGCGCGCAATCTCTCCGAACTTTTGCAGGTGGTAGCGGCCGAAACGCGCGAAGCCGAGGTGACCCTGCTGGGCGACGGCAAGGGCAATGTGGTCCATATACTCGTGGATTTCAGCCTGCCGGTGCTGGAGCTGCAAACCTATAACCGGTAAAGCAGAGCCATTTTCCCAACGCAACCCACTCCAGGCAGCTCCGTTTTTATGACGGTGGAAAGGCCTGCCCGGCAACTGGCCGGGCAGGCCTTTTTTCTTTTGAAATTATTCTCATGGCCGGTTCCCGGCCTTTTCTCCGAAAAAAAGATGCGTGTCGCATTTGCGATAGAAAAACAGCCCCAAAAAGCAAAAACATGATGGCAACCGCCGGAAGGTGGAAAGCCTGCCGCATTGCCGCGGCATCCGTTCAGCCCGCCGCCGGGATCACTTCAGTATCAGGAGGAGTGCAAGACTATGTTTTCGAGTTTCCAAACCGTTGAGCGGGTGGTGTACGGCCGGGGCGTCGCGGCGAAACTGGGCGACGAGGTTCTGCGCCTGGGCTGCCGCAGCGTCGCCGTGATCACGGACAAGGGCCTGGTGAACGCAGGCATCCACACGCCGCTGCTCGAATCCCTCAAAAACGCGGGCGTGGACGCTCTGCTCTATGACAAGGCGGAGCTGGATCCCACGCCGGAATCCATTGAAAAGGCCGCGGCCTGGGTCAAGGCGAACAAGGTCGATCTGCTGGTGGGCCTGGGCGGCGGCAGCTCCCTGGACAGCACCAAGGCCACGGCCCTGCTGGCCGTGCATGAGGGCCCCATGAGCCGGTACTTCGGCCTGCATAAAGTGCCCTCGGCCTGCATGCCCACCATCCTGATTCCCACCACCGCGGGCACGGGCAGCGAAATGACCTCCAATGCGGTGCTCAATGATCCGATCACCAACTCCAAGCAGGGCACGGTCAGCGATTATCTCTACGCCAGGGTGGTCCTTCTGGATCCGGAACTGACCGTGGGCCTGCCGCCCTTTTACACGGCCATCACCGGTCTGGACGCCCTGGTGCACTGCATTGAGTCCTATGTGAGTCTGCATGCCACGCCCTTCACGGATGCCCTGAATCTTCAGGCCATGCGCATGATCTCGGACAACATCCGCAGGGTCTACGCCAACGGCGGCAATATGGAAGCGCGCGAGCAGATGCTCTACGGCGCGGCCATCAGCGGCATGGGCTTTTCCAACACTCAGAACGGGATCATTCACGCCCTGGGCATGTCCGTGCCCTCGGAGCATCATATCCCTCATGGCCTGATGATGGCGGTCTGCGCGCCCATGGGCATGACCTTCAACGCCCTGGCCGCGCCGGAGAAGTTCGCGGTCATTGCGGAAATCCTGGGCAGCGCGCCTGCCGGAGCCTCCACGCGCGAAAAGGCCAAGAGCGCCGCCGCGGGCTTTGTCAGCCTGATGGATGACCTGGACATCAAGCAGGGCCTGTCCAATTACGGCATCCGCCGCGAGGAGCTGCGCACCGTGGCCGAGCTGGGCGCGGCCTACAAGCGGCTGATGGACAGCAATCCGCGCAAGGGCACGGCCGACGTGCTCGAAAAGCTTTTGGAACAGTTTTATTGAGCAACGCTCGCGGCCGAGAACAGCGTAAACAGTCCGCACGGCCCTGCAACGCCACAGAACGCGGCAACACCCTCTCCGCGCGAACATGCAACTGCCCTTTGAGGCACAGGAGTTGACGATGTCCGACTTATCCTACGTCAAAATCAAAAACTTCATCAACGGCCAGTGGCGCGAGGAGCCGGGCGCGCCGGTCAAGCCACTGTACAATCCCTCCACCGGCGAGCAGATTGGCGAAGTGCCCATGTCCGGGCCGGAAGCCTGCGAGGCGGCCATCGCCACCGCCTGGGAAGCCTACCAGACCTGGCGCGAAGTGCCGGTGGCCAAGCGCGTGGCCTATGTTTTCAAACTGCGCGAGGGCATGATCCGCAATCATGAAAAGCTGGCCCAAGGCATTGCCTGGGACCAGGCCAAGCACATCTCCGAAGCGCGCGGCGAAGTGCAGCGCGTCATTGAGATTCTGGAATCCGCGTGCGGTACGCCCTCGCTGATCCAGGGCGACGTTTTGGATCAGGTCTCGGGCAACATTTCCGTCAAGGTGGTCAGGCAGTCCCTGGGCGTGTTCGGGGGCGTGGCGCCCTTCAACTTCCCGGCTCTGGTCTTCGGCTGGTTCATTCCCTACGCCATTGCCGCGGGCAATACCTTCATCTTCAAGCCTTCCACCCAGTCGCCCTATTTCATGCAGTTGATCTGCGAGCTCTTCCAGGAGATCGGGCTGCCCGCGGGCGTGGTCAACGTGATCCACGGCGACCGCTCCATCCCCGGCACCTGGTATGAAGATCCGCGCATGGCCGGGGTCTGCCTGGTGGGGTCCACTCCCACGGCCAAAAAGATGGCCGAGGGCTGCGCACGCGGGGCCAAGCGTTCCATGCTCCTGGGCGGGGCCAAAAACATGCTCCTGGTCATGGAAGACGCCAACATGGACATCTTTGTGGATAACTTCCTGAACTCCTGCTACGGCTCGGCCGGGCAGCGCTGCCTGGCCGGTTCCATTGTGGCCGCAGTGCCCGAGATCTACGACACGGTCATAGAGCGCATTCTGGAAGCCTCCAAAACCGTCAAAGTGGGCGACGCCTTTGATCCCGACGTCTACATGGGCCCGCTGATCTCCCGCGCCGCGGCCGACAATGTGGCGAAATATGTGGACATAGCCCTTGCCCACGGCAAATGTGAACTTATTCTGGATGGGCGCAACCCTGTCCTGCCCGAAAAGAACAAGAACGGCTATTTCGTCGGACCCACGATCATCAAGGACGTGACGCCCTGCAATCCGCTGTTCACCACCGAGGTCTTCGGGCCGCTGGTGGCCACCATCAAAGTGGCGGACATGGACGACGCGCTCAACCTGATCCGCGCCTCGGAATTCGGCAACGGCGCGTGCATCTTCACCCAGAACGCCTATTACATCGAGCGTTTCAGCCGCCTGGCCGACGTAGGCATGGTGGGCGTGAACGTGGGCATCTGCGCCCCTCATCCCTATGTGCCCTTCGGCGGCATCAAGGGTTCCCTTCTTGGCACAAACAAGGTACAGGGCAAGGATGGCCTGAACTTCTTCACCCAGAACAAAGTTACAACGGTGCGCACGCACCATCCCAAGGGCGCGACGCCCAAAGCCTCCACAAACAGCTCGGTACGATCCTGCGTGGCCTCATAAAGGCCGCGGCCTGAGCGGCGGGAGGGGCGTCCCTCCCGCCGGTTCGGAGCAGTTTATGGATATTGCAGCGACTCCAAAAAACATCTTAGACAGTGAAATGGCCCGCATCGGACATGTGGCGGATCTCAA
Organism: Desulfovibrio sp. ZJ369; assembly: GCF_011039085.1. Taxonomy (GTDB): domain Bacteria; phylum Desulfobacterota; class Desulfovibrionia; order Desulfovibrionales; family Desulfovibrionaceae; genus Desulfovibrio. The sequence goes on from NZ_JAAKEI010000011.1 coordinate 31,625, forward strand.
CCGGGAATGGGAAGACGTGCTGCACTATGCGGTCAAAGTCGTTTATCCCAAGGGCGCCGTCATCCCCCATCAGAAAGCCCGGGGCATATACTATCTGGCCAAGGGCTCGGTGACCATCTCCTACACTTCCTCCTGCGGGCGCGGGCGTCTGACCCTGTACATCGAACCCGGCTGCCTGTTCAACGAGGCGCGCACCCTTTCCGGCTATGATCCGGACGGGCGCTTTGTCTGCACCTCGGATGTGGAGGTCTGGCGCTTTCCCGAACATCTGCTGGAAAATGCCGACTTCGTGCGCGAGCATCCCGCGCAGATCGTCAACCTGCTGCGTTCCATGGGCGTGAAAATGCTCATCCACTACACCTTTCTCGCGGACATGGGCATCGGCAGCCATGTGGTGCATCTGTGCCGCTTTATTTTGAGCCTGGCGCGCAAGAACAGGAACAGCACAACCTTTCCCTGCCGCATGACCCAGCAGGAGGTGGCGGATCTGCTGGGCATCCACAGGGCCACGCTGGCCAGAGCCCTGCAGCGGCTCAAGCGGAGCGGCGCAATCACTTCCTTCACGTCCCGCAAGGTGCAGATCAGCGACTGGAACCTCCTGGTCGCCCTGGCCAGCCAATAGAGCGTTTTTTGATTGAAAATATCCATTTTCAATCAGTTCGCTGCCATCATTTCCCCGCAAGCGGGACAAGCGCCTGAAAAGCGTGATTTTCAGGCTCATTCGGCGCGGGCGGCTCTGCTTCCGGGGCCGCCTTTGCGCGGCAATGCGCCGCAAGGGCCTTGAAAGCCGCGGCGCGGCTCTCTTTTGAACAAGGTGGCCCCCATGCGGCGGCCGCGTCGGGCTCAGCGGGCATAGCCGTGAGGATGGTTTTTGTGCCACTCCCAGGCAGAAGCGATCATGTCTTCAAGGCCGGTTTCGGGCCGCCAGCCCAGAACTTTTGCCGCCCTGGCCGCCGAGGCCACCAGCCGGGCCGGATCGCCCGGTCGCCGCGGCCCGGCCGCGATTTTGATCTCCCGCCCGGTGACCCGGCGCGCTGCCGCGATCATTTCCATGACGGAAAAGCCCCGGCCATTGCCCAGATTGCAGATTTCGCTCGCCCCGCCGCGCCGCAGGTAGTCCACGGCGCGCAGATGCGCGTCGGCCAGATCCGTGACATCCAGATAGTCGCGGATGCAGGTGCCGTCCGGGGTAGGATAGTCCTGGCCGAAAACGGTGATTTGCTCGCGCAGGCCCAGAGGAACTTGCAGGATCAGCGGGATCAGATGGCTCTCAGGCCGGTGATCCTCGCCGATCTCCCCGCCGGGCCAGGCTCCGGCCACGTTGAAGTAGCGCAGGGAGACCGAACGGATGTGGTGAGCTTTGCCCACCCAGCGCATTATCGTCTCCATAATCAGCTTGCTCTCGCCATAGGGATTGCAGGGCCGGGTCGGATCGCTCTCCTCAATGGGCGTCCGTTCCGGCTCGCCGTAAACCGCGGCCGAAGAGGAAAAAACAAGTTTGTCCACATCATGCCGCAGCATGGCTTCCAGGAGCCTCTGCATGCCGTGCACGTTGTTGTTGAAATATTTCAGAGGGTTTTCCATGCTTTCGCCCACCAGGGAACTGGCCGCGAAATGCAGCACCGCGTCAATGTCGTTTTCGCCGAAGACCTGGTCCAGGATCGCGGCATCGCGGATGTCGCCCTCATAGAGCCGCGCCCCGGCAGGCACAGAACCGCGGTGCCCGGTCAGGAAATTGTCGATGATGATGGTTTCCTCGCCGCGCGCCAGCAGCGCGCGCACGTTGTGCGAGCCGATGTAGCCGGCCCCGCCGCAAACCAGGATGGCCATGCTTTCACTCCTCCCTCAATTGCCGCGCCGTCGGCATCAGAGCGTTTTGCTACTTTTAGTAGCAAAGCACTCTACATGCAATAATTTTGTCATGTTAGCATAAACGCGGGTAAGAGCCGCTTCGGCGGCGCGCGCTTCGCTCCCGCGAAGCCTGCGGAGAACCGGGAAAACTCTTGCCAAAACAGGGTAAACTATTTAAGACTCAAAAGCGTTTCCCGGCCGCTTTTTGAACCGGCAACGTCTGTAATGCGGCGTTTTCTCTCCACGATGGATTAGGAATATCCGAAGCGGAATAGAGACGGGCGTGCCGTGCTTGCAGCAAAAATGCGATCCGAGGCGCACAGAAAGCGAAGGTAAAATTGAAATACAGATTATAAGCGCCGCGATAGACGTTTGCATCTGCCGCAGGCCGCCCCTGGTCCTGGAGGATAGCGATATGACGCAAAAGAAAAATATGATCTTTGTCATCTTTGTGACGTTTACCGGGGCCCTGGCGGGCCTTTTGTTCGGCCTGGACATCGGTTCGGTTTCCGGGGCCCTGCCCTTTGTCGTTCAGGAATTCGCCATTGATCCCGCCGCCGAGGGCTGGGTGGTCAGCGTGCTGATGGTCGGCGCGGCCGTGGGCGCGGTGGGCGGCTCCTGGTTCTCCAAAGCGTTCGGGCGCAAAGCCGGTCTGCTCATGGCGGCCGCGCTCTTTGTCTGGGGCTCGGTGCTGGCGGCCTGGGCCCCGCTGGCGGGCTGGCTGATCGCGGGCCGCTTTGTGCTCGGTCTGGCCGTAGGCGTGGCCTCGTTCACCGCGCCGCTCTATCTTTCGGAAATCTCTCCGGTCCGCTTCCGGGGCGGGATCATTTCCCTGTACCAGTTGATGATCACCATCGGCATTCTGGCAGCCTATCTCATTGACACGGCTCTGAGCTCTTCCGGGGCCTGGCGCTGGATGTTCGGCATTCCCGCCATCCCTTCGGCCATGCTGCTTGCGGCCGTGCTTTTTTTGCCGCGCAGCCCGCGCTGGCTGGCCATGCGCAATCGCACGGACGAGGCGCGCGCAGTGCTGGCGCGCCTGCGCGAAACGCCCGGGGAAGCGCAGCAGGAAATGGACGAAATTCAGGAAAGCCTGGCCGTGAAGCAGGAAGGCTGGAAGCTTTTCAGGGCCAGCCCCAATGTGCGGCGCGTGGTGGGCCTGGGCATGCTCTTGCAGATTATGCAGCAATTCACGGGCATCAACGTGATCTTGTACTACGCTCCTAAAATCTTTCAGGAAGCGGGCTACGCCGGCATCCAGCAGCAAATGTGGGGCACGGTCATCGTGGGCCTGATCAATGTGCTGGCCACGTTCATCGCCATCGGGCTGGTGGATCGCTGGGGCCGCAGGCCCATGCTCACGCTCGGCTACACGGTCATGGCCCTGAGCATGGGACTGCTGGGCCTGCTGTTTCATCTGGGCACGGCCACGCCCGGGGCGCGTCTTTTCTCGGTGATGGTGCTGCTGGTTTTCATCATCGGCTTTGCCATGAGCTCCGGGCCCCTGGTCTGGGTGCTCTGCTCGGAAATCCAGCCTCTGAAAAGCCGCGAATTCGGGATCATGTGCTCCACGACAACCAACTGGCTGGCCAATGCCTGCATCGGCTACATATTCCCGGTGCTTTTGCAGTGGCAAGGCGCTGCAACGACCTTTTGGCTGTTCGCAACGTTCAACGCCCTGTTCATCTGGCTCACCGTCCGCCTGACGCCGGAAACCAAAGGCGTGAGCCTGGAACATTTGGAGCATAATCTTATGGCTGGAAAAGCCCTTCGGCATCTGGGCCGGCCGGTGGACGCCTGAACCGCATACGGACCGCAATCCTTCCGGATGGCGGCCCGTACTTTCGGGGGATTGTCATGTTGCAATCTAGAGCGGTTGCCGTTTTCAACAGCAAACCGCTCTAATGAAATGAGCAAAACGCTCTGGCGCGGGGTTCGGGCATGATCCACTGGCCCGGCAGGGGCGCGCTTATTTCCGCCCTGTCGCCCAGATAAGGATTGAAATAGCCGTAACGCAGCCAGGGGCAGAGCTTTTTGAGCCGTTTCATGAAGACCGCCAGCCCCATGCTCGGAGGCGCGGCGCAGGCCTGGTCGCCCTGGCCGCTGCTGATCAGCCTGATGTACCATTCAGGATCAATGTTCAGGTTACGCCACTGGACCATGCTCACCCCGTTTTCCCCAATCAGCCGGGCCAGGGCGGCCAGTTCTTCCTCGGTATCCGTGACGCCGGGAAAGAACAGGAGATTCAGCGAAACAAAAATTCCGCGGGCGCGCGCTTCCCGGATGGAGGCCCGCACATCGGCAAAGGTGTAGTCCACAGGCCGGTAATAGCGTTGATACAACGCCTCACGGGCGCTGTTGCAGCTCACCCGCAGGCTGGTCAGCCCGGCCTCGGCCAGCCTGGCCACGGCCTCTGGTCGTGAGGCGTTGGTATTGCAGTTCACCGTGCCGCGGCCGCCGCCGGCCCGGAAGAGACGCACGCTTTCCGCCAGCAAATCCGCGTTGATCAACGGATCCCCTTCGCAGCCCTGGCCGAAGGAATACACAGGACTGCCTGTTTCCCGGCGCTCATGCAGTTGCATGACTTCCACGATCTCAGCCGCTTCCGGGGTGAAGGTCAGGCGGCACTGCGGCGTCACGGTCAGGGGCGAATCCTTGTCCTGCGCGGAAATACAGCCCACGCAGCGCGCATTGCAGGCCCGCGAGGTGGGCAGCGGGGCCTCGAAACGGCCCAGGGCGAAGTTGCGCGCCGCCGGGCAATCATAGCGCGCCACGCAATTATCCAGGATATGCCGGATCAGGCGATTGGCGGGGTGATCCCGCAAAAGATCGCGCGCGCATTTTTCAATGCGCCGGCGCGGGATGTTCCGAAATTGCTGGCGCGGATCCGCATCCACCTTGCGCGCGCAGACGTAAAAGCGCCCGCGGGCAAAGCCCACGGCTCCATACGCGAAGAGAGGCAGCAAAGGCGCATGGGCGTCGCTTTTGAAGGCCGGGTGCGCCGAAAGCGTGTGCGCGGGCGCGGCAAAAGCGGCCACGGCCAACTCCTCCTGGATCTCGATCTCGCCGCTTTGCGGATCAAGGCCTGCGGCCCGGCGACCCGGCAGGAGAAAAAGCTCGCTTTCCTCCGGCAGGGGCATGAGCTCGTCAGGCCGCGGCAGGCCCCATTGCGCGCCCCTGCGGCAAACCATCAGCAAATCCGGGTGATCATAGATATTGCCGCGCTCGTCGGCCATGACCAGATGCGGCTCAAGACGCTGCGCGGCCATAAAACCTCCTTGCCCAAGCCGGAATGAGCGTATATAAGCGGAACAGCGACACGCGGTCGCATCTTCCGAGGCCGCGTCCCACGCACAGCGACGTTGCGAGGCCCGCCATGTTTTCCATTATGCTGTTCATTTTTTTGTGTTTCTCAGGGATGCTGGCTGTATTGTACCACCTGCTGCGCAGCCAGGAGCGGCTCTGCCGCGCGTTGCGCGACGAACACGCCCAGTTGCGCGTGCTGCTGCGGGCCGTGGAATCACGCCTGGACAGGCTTGACGGCAGCACGGCCCCAAGGCCCACGCCGACGCAAGCCGCCCCTGCGGACGATCCCTTGCTGCATCTGAGCTTTGAAGCGCCGCGCCCGGTGCAGACGCCCGTCACCGATCCGGCTCTGGATCTGCACTTTGACCCGCCCACGAACGGGCGGGCAGGCGACTCCTGATTCACGCCTCCATGCCCGCCAGGCCAAAGCGCCCCCTGGCCGCGGCCAGATAGGCTTCTCTGAGCCCGGGCGCGGCCAGTTCCTCTGCCCAGAGCAGATAGGGCATCTTCAGGCAATTCTCACGGATGGCCTCGGCTTTTGCCTGTCGCGTGGCCACCAGAGTCCGGGCATCCTGCATCCAGAGATCGCAGAGCCGATCCGTGAAGGCCTGGGCCCTGTGCGACGCACGGTGCGCCTCATCGATTTTCGCCAGGGCCGTCCGGCCGATATATGCCGCCAGAGGGGGATTGTTCAGCAAAAATTCGATGCGGTACAACGCATCCCCCACATCATCGGGCGCATAGCCCACCAGATGCTCGCCGTCCACAAAAAGTTGCGCCAGGCCATGCCCCACGCGCGGCGTCACCAGGCAACCGCCACAGCCCATGGCCTCAAAGACCCGGAAATTCAAATCTCCGTGCTCGCAATGGTTCAGCAGCACCCGGCCCTGGGGATACAGCTCGCGATAATTGCCGCGCGTCACATGCAGGCCCGGCAGGCGCTGCCCCAGCGCCTCAAGAAAAGCCGCGCGGCGCGGCAGATCGGCGTTGACCGTGCCCACAAAGAGGCAGTCCCAGCGTTTGGGCGCGGCAGGATCGGGGCGATCCGCATCCCCGGCAAAGGGCGGGGACCACCAGATCCGTTCCGGGGGCAGATACGGGCCCGCGAACCGGGCCAGATGATCGCGCAGGGAAAGCAGACAGGCGTCAAAACCCTGGGCATACAGCGGCTGCCAGCTATGGATATGCGAATCCACACCGTAAAAGACCGTCAGGCAGGGAAAACGCTCCATGCCCAGCACAAAGGGCGGGCGGCTCTTGTCGGCCACAACCAGCACGTCCGGCGTAAATCCGGCCAGGCGCACCAGTTCCTCCCAACAGAAGACGCGGGCGTCTTCAAAATTATACAGCGCCACATCCTGCCAGCCGCAGGATTGCAAAGCCGGGCCGAAAAAAGGACTGCCAATCCATAGCAGACGTTGCATAGCCCCCCGGAGCGAAAAAGCTCATGTACGCGGAAAGGCACATGATCCGCGGCCTCTCCGCGCGTTATCGTATGCCGTTGCTTTCCCCGCAAGCGGCTCTTCCCAGCGATTATGACAACATAGCAAAATTATTGCGCATAATAATCAGATGCGTCAGCCCTGGGCAAGGGCCGCGAGGTTGCCAAACACGGCAAGATGCAATACCGTTGAAGCCTAGCCTTCACGCCCTCTGGCGTCAAGGCGCGAGATATTGCCATGTTGTTGACCGCCCGCCGCCTACGCTTTCTTGCACGCATTTTCCTGGCGCTGATTCTGTCGCTGTCGGCACTGCTCGGAGTGGCCGTTTATCTTTTGCAGCGCAATCCCGAAGCCCTTACCCGGCGCTTTCTGGACGAACTTTCCCAACGCACGGGCCTGACGTTCAGCGTGGAAGCCGTTGACGTGGTGATTTTTCCCATGCCTTCCATAGCCATCAGCAACGGCACGGTGGAAGGGCCGGATCTGCATTTTTCCGTGGCCTATGCCACCCTGCGCCCGGATTTTCCGGCTTTGCTGCGCGGGGAGCTCGCGCCGCGCAACATTTCCCTGCTGCGGCCCCGCCTGCGCGGCGGCATTGCTCTGCCTCTGGGCGATCCCCAGGCGCTCCTGGCGCACTTGCGCAAGGGCGGGGGCAAGCTGCCCACACTGCCCGACGACTGCCGCCTGACCATCGTCCAGGGCGAGGCCGATCTCACGGCAAGCGACAGATCCCGCCTGCAGCTCACAAATCTGCAGTGCCGCCTGGACACGGACGCGCCGGCCGGGATCAAGGGCCGCCTGCATCTGGGGACGGCTCTTTTACAACCGGTTGACGCCCCTCCCCTGCGGCTGGCCAATGTGCTGGCCGAGGGAAAAACCAGTCTGGCCGATCCTCTGACAGCCACGCCGCATCTCAAAGCAGGCGGCGCGCTGCGCCTGCCCGGCCGTCTGGATCGGCTCGACTTCAGCCTTCAACTTCAGGGCGGAACAGGCGGCTGGACAGCCGAAACAGCGCTGCGCGGCGAAGTGAGCAAGGATCAGGCCCTGCTGCCCTTCTTTTTGGAAGGCACGGCGGCCATGCGCAACAGCCGGGATCGGATCATCAATCTGGAACAGATCCGGCTCGGCCTCGGCCATGACAGCGGGCAGCTCAGCGCGGTTCTCAGGCTTGGCGATCCAGGCGCGGAGCAGGCCGCAACCGGCGGCGAGAGCACACTGGCGGACAAAGAAGACAGCAAAGGCCAGGACCAAAGCAGAGGCTTCGCCCTGGACGGGCGCTTGCTGCTGCACCGCGTCAGCCTGACGCAATGGCTTGGCTTTGCCCGCAATCTGGCGCCTGGTTTGCAGCTGGCGCTGGATAACATCACGGACGGCAGCCTGGATTTTCATCTTGACGGCCAGGGCCTTGTGGTGCCGCGCATTGTGGCGCACTGCGCAGGCAGCCGCTTTACCGGCTCCGGCGGCGTGCCCAGTTGGAAAAAACCGGAAGTGGTTCTGGATCTGAGCACCCGGCGCATCAACCTGGGCCTGGCCATTCCTGAGGCCGTGGGCAAGGCTCCCGACCATCCCTGGTTTCCGCATGCCACGCTGACCCCCATGCCGGGCGGCCCGCGCGAGCCCGGCGCCGTCGGCGTGGATTACAATATCCGTCTGGGCGCGCAGACCGTGGACTACGGCCCGCTCCTGCTCAACGAGGCCGAGGTTGTCATCCGGCAGGGCAAGATGGATAAAAACGGGCTGGAAGATACCCTGCTCTTCATAAACGGGCGGCTTTACAACGGCACGGTGAGCGGGGAAACCATTCTGGGCGGCGGCAGCCAGAGCCCGTATGCGATCAAGGTGAACTTCCGCGACGTGGAAGGCGCGCCGCTGGCGGCCGCTTTGGATGTGCTGCCCCTGACCCGCGGCCGCTTGCGGGCCGATGTGGAGATCATGAGCCAGGGCCAGACGCTCACGGAATTTCTGGATAAGCTCAGGGGCTCGGCAACAGTGCGCGCGGATCAGGGAGTTCTGCGCCTGTCCCGGTCGGGCGCAGGCGGCGTTGCACGCTTCAAAAGTCTGGAGGCCGGGCTCAGGCTGCGCGGCGGCACATGGGACAAACAGGGGCTTGGGCTGAACGGCCAGTGGCAAGGCCGCTTTGAGGGCGAAGGCCTGGACGCCCGCGCGGATCTCGACGGCATGATCCGGTTCAGCGGCGACGGCGGGGGCAACGGCAATCTTGATTTCCAAAACCTGCCCGGCTCGCTCTCCCTGCAAATGAGTCCCGATCGCAGTTCCCTGCCCCAGGGGCTGCATGCGGATCTGGCGGGCGAGTTTTCCTGCCGGGGAGCGCGCAATATGCTCTCCGTAAGCAATGCCCACGGCAACGCCCTGGGCATTGAGGCGCGTGGTCAGGCCCAGCTCGTCAACGGCAAGGGCGGGATGGCCTGGCAGGGCAACCTTTTTGCGCAGAGCGCCGATCTCGGCCGGACCCTGCGCCTGGCGCGCGGCCTGAATTTCAAACTTCCTTCCGGGCTGCGCGCAATGCGGCTGGAAGCCGACTTCAAGGGCGACGCCAACGAACTGGCGCTCAGCGGGATCCGCGCCAGGCTGGACCAAAGCAGCATCAGCGGCTCGTTTTTTGCCTCCTGGCGCGAGCAGTTGAGCCTTGCGTTCCAGCTCACGGTCGATGCGCTGGATCTGGACCGCTATCTTGACGCTCCGGGCCATGCGGCCAAACAGGCCTCTCCGGCGGTCGCGAGCGCGCCGGGAAAGCGCTGGGATCTGCGTTTTTTGCGTGAGTTCAACGCAGAAGGGGAACTGCGCATCAAGCTCCTGACCGCCTGGCGCTTCAGGCTTCAGGAGGCCAGATTTCCGATCAAGCTGGAGAACGGCCGCCTGACCTGCGCGCCTGTGACCGGGCGCTTTTACGGCGCGCCTCTGCAAAGCCGGGGCAGCATTGATTTCAATAACGGCCTGCGCTTTGCGAATTCCCTTTCCGTGGAAAATTTCGATCTGGGGGCGGCCAGCCGGGATCGGGGCGGCAGCGCCGCGCTGGGAGGCCGCGCGGGCCTCAGCTCCGAAATGCGGGCCAGCCTGACCGGCCCCGGCCAGTTGCCGGCCGCCCTGGACGGCAAGTGGCGATTCATGGTGCGCAACGGCTCATATCAGCAACGCGGCCCGGACGGGCGGCTCAAGGGCAAGCCCACGCTTTTCCGGACGGCCGGGGCATCGGGCGTCGTTACGGCCGGAATCGCCCGCAGCAGCGACTTTGATCTCCAGGGGCCCGGGCTGAAAGTCCACGGCGGCGGCTGGATCAATCTGAACACCGACACCCTGGACTGCACGTTCACGGTGAACATGAAAAATCTGCCTGATTTTCCCCTGCGGCTCTACGGCAGCCTGGACAACAGCAAGACCTCCATCGGCACGGGCAAATTGATTCTGAACACCCTGGGCGGCATTACGCAAGGTTTTGTGGATGTGCTCGGCGGCATTGTGCGGGGCACATGGCGGCTCTTTCGATAAAAAAGACGGAAAAGCCGCGCTGTACGCCGAGCGCCGCAAAGCCCGCCCTTTTGGCGCAACGCCGCCCCGACAACAGGCGCGGCAAATCCGCCATGTATGTGGCCTTGCGCTCCAACCCCGTTGACAGGATGCGCTTTCAAGGATAGAAAAGCAGATGCCTTTTGTACTTTTTTGCACAAATTTTCACGCTTCCGCCAAGGAGAGCAACGGTGAACATTCTGATTTTCGGACCCAACGGCAGCGGCAAGGGCACCCAGGGCAATCTGATCAAGCAAAAATACAATCTTGCCCATATCGAATCCGGAGCCATTTTCCGCGAGCATATCGGCGGCGGCACGGAACTCGGCAAAAAAGCCAAGGCCTATATTGACCGCGGCGACCTGGTTCCCGACGAGATCACCATCCCCATGGTTCTGGAAACGCTCAAGAGCAAAGGCAAAAACGGCTGGCTGCTGGACGGCTTCCCGCGCAATATGGTGCAGGCCGAAAAATTGTGGGAAGCCCTGCAGAAAGAAGGCCTCACGCTGGATTATGTGGTGGAGATCCTGCTGCCGCGCGAGACGGCCAAAAACCGGATCATGGGGCGCCGTCTGTGCAAGGAGAACAACAATCATCCCAACAACATCTTTATCGACGCCATCAAGCCGGACGGCGACAAGTGCCGCGTGTGCGGCGGCGAGTTGAGCTCCCGCAGCGACGATCAGGATGAAGCCGCCATCAACAAGCGCCACGACATCTACTACAACACCCAGGACGGCACCCTGGCCGCGGCCTATTTTTTCAAGAAACTGGCGGGCGAAGGCAAAACCAAATACATTGAGCTCAACGGCGAGGGAAGCATTGACTCGATCAAGGAGACGCTGCTCTCCAAACTGGCCTGAGCCGGACGTCGCCGCATACAAAAAGCCCCCCCCCTGCGGGGGCTTTTTTTAAGTGGCGCAGGGCGCACGCCTTCCCTTATCTAGCCGCCCAGATACGCTTCGCGCACATTGGCGTCGGCCAGCAGGCTTGCGGCGCGATCTTCCATGACCACATTGCCCACTTCCAGCACATAGCCGCGCGTGGCGAGCTTCAGGGCCGCGCGGGCGTTCTGCTCCACGAGCAGCACGGTGACGCCGCGCTCGTTGATGGTACGCACGGTTTCAAAGATGGAGCGCACCAGCAGGGGCGCCAGGCCCAGCGAAGGTTCGTCCAGCAGGAGCAGACGCGGTTCGGCCATCAGGGCCCGGCCGATGGCCAGCATCTGCTGCTCGCCGCCGGAAAGCGTGCCGGCCAGTTGTTCCCGGCGCTCCAGCAGGCGCGGAAACAAGTCGAAAATCCATTCCAGCGTGCGCTCGCTGCGCGCCGTGTCGCGGATGCAGAAGGCGCCCAGGCGCAGGTTTTCCAGCACGCTCATGGCCCCGAATACCCGGCGGCCCTCCGGGGACTGCGCAATGCCCAGCCTGACGACCTCATGGCTGGGCAGGCGCAAGAGATTCCGGCCTTCAAACAGAATTTCACCGGCACAGGGCCGCACCAATCCGCTGACGGAAAGCAGTGTCGTGCTTTTGCCCGCGCCGTTGGCTCCGAGCAGGGCGACTATCTCCCCCTCTTCCACGCGCAGATTGATGCCGTGCAGCACTTCCACGCTGCCGTAGCGCACCCGGATGTCTGAAAGCGTCAGCAAAGCCATGTCTCACCACTTCTCATCATCAACGCCGAGATAGGCCTCAATCACTGCCGGATGTCGCCGCATGGCCTCGGGCGCGCCCTCGGCGATCAGGGTGCCGTGCTCCAGAACCACCAATTTTTCACAGATCTGCATGACCAGGCGCATGTCGTGCTCAATGAGCAGCACGGTAATGCCCCGTTGGCGGATGGCCCGGATAATCTCCACCAGACCGGCGGTTTCCTGATCGTTCATGCCTCCGGCTGGTTCGTCCAGAATCAGCAAGCGGGGGTCCGAGGCCAGGGCGCGCGCGATTTCAAGCAAACGCTGGTTGCCGTAGGACAGGCCGCCCGCGGCCTCGGCATGGCGATCGGCCAGGCCCACAAAACGCAGTTCTTCCATGCAGCGGGCCACGGCGGCCCTTTCTTCACGCCGCTGGCCCCTTGTATGCAGCATACAGGCCAAAAGCCCGGCCTGCATCCGGCAATGCCGCCCGGCCAGCACGTTTTCCAGAACCGGCAGCTTGCCGAACAAACGGATGCTCTGAAACGTCCGCGCAATGCCCAGCTCCACAATCAAATGCGGCTTGAGGCCGGTAATGGATGCGCCCTCAAAGAAAATACGGCCGTTCTCGGGCGTGTAATTGCCGGTAATGCAGTTGAACACCGTGGTCTTGCCCGCCCCGTTGGGCCCGATCAGGCCCACAATGCTGCCCGCTTCCACCGAGAAGGAGAGATCATTGACCGCGATCAGGCCGCCAAAGATTTTGGTCACATCCTGCAAAGCCAGAAGACTCATGCGGGCCTCCCGGCGGCCGCGACACCGCCGCTTTCCCGATTCTTCCGGGCGCAAGGGCCTGGCGCGTCGGGAGAGGCGGGCGAGCCGCTTTCTCCGGCCAAGGGGTAACGGCGCGGCCTGGGCGGCAACAGGCCCTGCGGCCGCCAGATCATCATGATCATCATGGCCAGGCCGAAAATCAGCATACGCGCGTTGGAAAATTCACGCAGCACTTCCGGCAGGCCTATGAACAAAAACGCGCTGATCAGCACGCCCAACTGGCTGCCGCCGGAGAGGATGACCACCGCGAAAATGATCACCGATTCCATGAAATTGAAGGATTCCGGCGCGATAGTGGTCATTTTGGCCGCATAGAGCGTGCCGGCCATGCCGGCCCAGAACGCGCCCAGCACAAAGGCCGCGAGCTTATAGCGGGTGACGTTCACCCCGCAGCCCTCGGCCGCGATGTCGTCCTCCTTGATGTAGTTCAGCGCCCGCCCGAAGCGCGAGTGCCAGAGCCCGTAAAAGAGCAGCAGGCTCACCCCGGCCATGCCCCAGACCAGATAGTAAAACTGCACGCTCCTGACGATTCTGTAGCCCAAAAACTGCGGGCGGCTGATGCCGAAAATGCCGTTGGCCCCTCCGGTCAGGCCGAAGACGTCATTGATCAGGGCAATGCGCACGATCTCCACAATGCCGATGGTCACGATCAAGAGGTAGTCGCCGCGCAGATGAATGATCGGCCGGGCCACAATCAGGGCGAAGAGCGCGGCCGCGGCCCCGGCCAGCGGCATGGTCCAGAATATGGGCCACTGCTGCACAGTGTTCAGAATGGCCGTCACATACGCGCCCACGGCAAAAAAAGCCGCGTGCCCCATATGAAAAATGCCCGCCTGCCCCAGAATCACGTTCAGCGAGAGCGCCAGCAGGGCATAAAGCCCGATGCTCACGCACACATCCAGCCAGTAGGCGTTGCAGACAAGCGGCAAGGCGCAGAGCGTCAGCCCCAGGGCAATGCAGAACGGCGTGCGGCTCATAGCTTTTCCGCCGTGCGTTCGCCCAAAATGCCCGTGGGCCGGATGATCAGAATCAGAATCAGCACCAGAAAGGCAATGGCGTCCTTCCAGGCAATGGCGATATAGCCCGCGGCCAGGGCCTCTATCACGCCCAGCAGAAGGCCGCCGATCATGGCGCCGGGAATGTTGCCGATACCGCCCAGGATGGCGGCGGTAAAGGCCTTCAGCCCGTAGCCCCAGCCCATTGTGAAGTCGAGCTGGCCGTAGTAGATGCCCACCATCAGCCCGGCCGCGCCGCCCAGGCCCGGCCCGATCAGAAAAACCAGGGAAATCACCCGGTCCACATTGATGCCCATCAGCCGGGCCGCGCCCGGATCAATGGCCACGGCCCGCACGGCCGCGCCCATGCGGGTACGCTGGATGAAGGCCCAGAGCCCGATCATCAGCAGCACACTGGCCGCAATGACCAGCAGGCGCACGCCGGGCACCGCATAGCCCAGAAGATGCACGGTGAAATCCGGGCGCAGAAAGTCGGGATACACATAGACGCGCGCGCCGTAAATCAGCATGATCGCGTTCTGAAAAAAGATCGAGGCCCCCAGGGCCGAGACCACAGCCGAAAGACGACCGGCGGTGCGCAGAGGACGATAGGCGGCGCGCTCCAGCAGACAGCCGATCAGCGCCACCAGCAGGCCCACCATGACAAACACGGCCAGCACCGCCGCCACCGGGGGCAGCAGCCCGGCCAGGTTGCAGCTCACCAGCAGGGTCAGACCCAGGTACGCGCCGATGGTGAACAAATCCCCGTGCGCAAAGTTGATCAGCTTGAGCACGCCGTACACCATGGTGTAGCCCAGGGCCACCAGCGCGTAAATGCCGCCCACGGCAAGGCCGTTCAGAAGTTGCTGAAAGAATTGTTCCATAGTGTCCGTAGATGAGCGTCCCTGTCCGGCGCTTGCTTGGCGTATGCCTTCCGGATTTTGGGCGTATTTTATAAAAACAGCCGATCCCCCGCCGGCGTCAGGCCTGTTTTTCGGGGCGCGCGTAGTTTACGCGCGTCCAGGCTCCAAAAACAAGCCTTGCGTGCCGGCGGGGAAATATCTTCTTTTCACAAAATGCGTCCCCAACGTTGCCGTCGCCATATGGCAAGGCGGCTCAGGCCGCCACCGCAACCTACTCCGCCCGCATGGCCGGGGCGCGCCGCCGCGCGCGGGCCAAAGAAGCGACTGCCGCTATTTGGGTTGCAAAACGAAAACGCCCTTGCCGTCCACCTTGTAGGTGCGGTAAAACTCGCCCACGCGGTCGCCCTTGGCGTCAAAGCCCAGGGGACCGGAAAGACCCGGCAGATCCTTGAGCTGCTTGAGCCAGGCCGCCATCTGCGCGGGCTCGCTCTTGCCCGCGGCCAGAGCCGCTTCCACGGCCTTGTAAGCATCCCCGGCCAGCACGGCCCAGACCGAGACAGGCACGCTCTTGTGCCTGGCCTTGTAGGCAGCCAGGAAGTTCGCGGCTTCCGGCGTGTCCATGTCCTGCGGCAGGGGCGGGCTGATGAAAAAATACCCGGCAGCGGCCTCGGACCCGGCGATCTTGACCAGGTCCTGATGATTGGCCGCGTCGCCGCCCATCATGGGCACATCCCAGCCCATTTCCTTTTTCTGGCGCAGCAGCATGCCGGTTTCAGGATAATAGCCCGTGAAAAAAACCAGATCCGGCCCGGCGGCCTTGAGCTTGGTCAGAATGGCGGTGTAATCGCGCTCGCCCGGGGTCAGGGCGTCGTAAAACACCACCTTGACGCCCGCCTTGTCGAGGATGGCGCGGGTCTCCTCGGCCAGCCCCTTGGCATAGGAAGAATTATCATGCAGCAGGGCCACGGCCTTGTATCCGCCCCTGACAATGGCCGCGGCCGCGGACTTGCCCTGGGCGTCATCGCGCGGGCAGGTGCGGAAAAAGAACGGCAGCCCTTTTTCGGTCAGCCGCACGCTGGTGGAGCCCGTGCCGATCTGCACCAGGCCCGCCTCGTCCAGAATGTTCTGGCTGGCTTCGGTCACGGCCGAGCCATAGGTGCCAATCACGGCCACCACGCCGGCCGAGGCCAGCTTTTGCGCGGCCAGAGCCGCGCTGCGGGGATCGCCCGCGTCGTCTTCCACCACCAGCTCGATCTTCTGACCGTTGATGCCGCCCCTGCTGTTTGTTTCATCCACCAGCAGGGAGACGATGTTTTTCATATCCTGACCTTCAGAGGCCCACTTGCCCGTGAGCGGGCACATCAGGCCCACCTTGAGATCCGCGGCCACGGCCGCCGCGGGCAGAAACAGGGCAAGGGCAAGCGCGCCCAGCCAACGACCCGGTACTTTCATGGAATACCTCCATTCCGGTCAGCGCAGTTTTCAGGAAGCTGAGAGCTTACCCCAAAACAGGAGAAAGCAAAAGCCCCGGACGGCAACCTTTTCCGCGGGCCCTGCACGCGGGCTTTCCATCCCTGCCCGCCGGCCCGGCGCAAGCGGAGGCCGCGGGCCCGCGGCGAAAAAACGCGACAAAAAAAAGAGCCTCCCGGCGGCATTTCACTCCAGCCGCCCCTGTGAGGGGCAAGGCGGATTTTTTTCAATCAATTCCTGCAAGAAAACGGTAAACCTTGACAGCTAAAAAATTTTACCATAGAATACAATCTATATTATCAGCGGAGAAATGCCTTGATAAGGGGAAGTGTTGGAATGCGCCGCATTCCTCCCCTGCCGCACCGCTGAAAGCCGGCCTGTCCGGCGCGTTTTCACGGGCTACGCGCTGCCCCCTGCTCCGAACTTTCTGAACCTCCAGCAGCACCGATCGGCCGTCATTCTTAACCTGTACGCCAAGGAGGCCGTATGCGGTTCAGTTTTGATAAGGCCGCCTGCCAGAACATCCGCAGAGCATTACGCAAGGAATGGCTGCTGACCAACGGTTTGGGCGACTACGCAAGCAGCAGCATCCTGTGCTGCAATACACGCAAATATCACGGCCTGCTCACGGTCAACACCCCGCTGGGCCGCCATGTGCTGCTCTCCGCCCTGGAAGAGTCGGTGCGCGGCGGGGGCAAGGAATTTTTTCTGTCCACCCGGCAGCATCCCAACGTCCTGTACCCGGACGGGCATGAATACCTGGAAAGCTTCCGCCTCGATCAATGGCCGGAATTCACATACCGGGTGGGCGACGTGCACCTGCGCCGCGAAATATTTCTGCAGCGGGGCAAAAGCCGCCTGGTGCTGCGCTACTCCCTCAAAGGCCGTTCCGAGCTGCCGCCGTTGAGCCTGCGTCTCAAGCCTCTCCTGGCCTATCGGCATTTTCATGCCCTGACACGCGCCAACCCGCAGGTGCAGACAAACGTCGAAACCGTGCCCCAGGGATTCAGAATCGAGCCCTATGCGGGCCTGCCGCCGCTCTTTTTCCAGGTGCACGGCGCGTTCACCTTCACCGCCTCGCCGGACTGGTTTCACAATGTGGAATATTTTCAGGAGCAGGAACGCGGCTTCCCCGCCGAGGAAGATCTTTTCCAGCCCGGCATTCTGGACATCCCCCTGCCGCCGCTGCCCGAGGGCGGCAGCGTCTATCTGGCCGTCGGCGTGGAGCCCGTGGAGCAAGACCTGGAGGAACTGTGGGAAGCGGAAAGCCGATCCCGCATCAGGGCGCACAAAGCCGGCGGCGGGCTGATCGGCAATCTGGCCCAGATGGGCCGCCAGTTCTGCATTGAGACGCCTTCCCGCACTCCCGCGGTGCTGGCCGGGTATCATTGGTTCGACGCCTGGGGCCGGGACACGCTGATCGCCCTGCCGGGCCTGGCCTTTTACGGCGGCCGCAGCGAGTTCGGGTTGCGCGTTCTGGCGCAGGTGGCCAAAAGCCTGAAAAACGGGCTGGTGCCCAATTTCTTCGCCGAGGACGGCAGGCACGCCTACAATTCGGCCGACGCCGCGCTCTGGTATGCCTGGGCCGTGCAATGCTATCTGAAGGAAAATCCCGACGGCCTTGCCTGGATACGGGAATATGCCTGGCCCGCGCTCAAGGCTATTGTCAAAGGCTACCGCGCCGGGCCGGGCATGGGCATCTTTGTGGATGAAAAGGGGCTGCTGCACGCGGGCGATGAAAAAACCCAGCTTACCTGGATGGACGCCCAGGCCGACGGCAGGCCCGTGACGCCGCGCCACGGCTGCCCGGTGGAGCTCAACGCCCTCTGGTACAACACCCTGGCCTTTGTGGATTTTCTGGCCGCCAAATTCCACGAGCCCACATGGGACGAAACGCAGGCCCTGCGCGATCTGCGGGTCAGCTTTTTCGAGCATTTCTGGGTCGCGCGCGGCGGCGGCTATCTGGGCGACGTCTGGCGTGACGGCTTTCTGGATCAGAGCGTGCGGCCCAACCAGATTTTCGCGGTCTCTCTGCCCTATCCCGTGCTGGAAGAAAGCTATCAGGCTTCAGTGGTGGAATGCGTGCGCAACAAACTGCTCACGCCTTTCGGGCTGCGCACTCTTGCGCCCGACGATCCCGGGTACAAGGGCCGCTACGAGGGCGGCCCGGCGGCTCGCGATGCCGCGTACCACCAGGGCACGGTCTGGCCCTGGCTGCTCGGCCATTACGGCGACGCCCTGCTGCGCGTGGCCTGGGACGTGGACGGCGCGGCGCAGGGCCTGCTTGACACCCTGACCCCGCTGTACTGCGATCACCTGACCGACGCGGGGCTGGCGAGCATTTCAGAAATTTTCGACGCATCCCCCCCATACAGACCCAACGGCACTATTGCCCAGGCCTGGAGCGTGGCGGAATGCCTGCGTCTCCTGATCCTGCTCAAGCGGGCGGCGCCCCCGGTCTATGCCGCCTGGGAAGAACGTGCTGTCTATCGCCTGGCTCATCCTGTTTCCGGGGATACGGCCGGGGTCTGCAGAGTCACCATGACGCTTGGAAACAACACAGAAAACACTACCGTCGGCACGCGCTGAGCTGGTCTTTAACAAGCGCGGTTGCCCGTAAACAAGGAAAAAATAATGCGAGTGCTCATGTTCGGCTGGGAGTTTCCGCCGCATATCAGCGGCGGTCTGGGCACAGCCTGTTTCGGCATGACCCAGGCCCTGGCCAAAAAAGGCGCGGAGATCATCTTTGTGCTGCCGCGCACCGGCGACGGCGGCCGGAATGACTTTTTGCGGCTGGAATCCGCATCCGGCACGCCCATCAGCGTTGCTACGGCGGAACGCGTGCGCCGGGCCGGGCACGATGTCTGGCAAAGCAATATCCGTTTCCTGCCGGTGGACAGCCCGCTTTCTCCCTATATCACCCCGCAGGGCTACAGCGAATCCCTGCAATGGCTCTCACGCACGCCTGACGGCGAATCCCTGCGCCTGCATCATAACGCGCCGTTCACGTTTCAGCTCAAGGGCGGCTACGGGCCGGATCTGATGAGCGAAGTGCGGCGCTACAGCCGCCTGGCGGCGGCCATTTCCCTGCGCGAGCGCTTTGACGTGATCCATGTGCACGACTGGATGACCTACCCGGCCGGCATGCTGGCCAAAACCCTGACCGGCAAGCCTCTGGTGGCCCATATCCACGCCACGGAATACGACCGCAGCGGCGAAAACGTCAACGAGCAGGTGGCGTCCATTGAGCGCGCCGGCCTGCTGGCCGCGGATCTCGTGGTGGCCGTGAGCCGGCTGACCCGCAAGACCGTCATTGAACGGTACGGCGTGCCCGCGGAAAAAGTGGTTGTGGTCTACAATGCCGTGGCCCGCCACGAGGTGGAGCGCCATTACGTCATCCCGCCGCGTATCAGGCACGAAAAACGGGTGCTCTTTCTGGGCCGCGTCACCTTTCAGAAGGGGCCGGAATATTTCATGGAAGCGGCGCGGCTGGTGCTGAATCGCATCCCCAACGCGCGTTTTTTCATGGCCGGGAGCGGCGACATGCTGCCTCAACTGATCCGCCGCGCCGGGCAGTTGCGCATCGGGCAGCGTTTCCATTTCGCCGGCTTTCTGCGCGGCGAGGATGTGGATCGCATGTTCGCCCTGAGCGATCTCTATGTCATGCCTTCAGTCTCCGAGCCCTTCGGCATCACCCCGCTGGAAGCCATGCTCTACGATGTGCCGGTGCTTCTCTCGCGCCAGTCCGGCGTTTCCGAAGTATTAAAGCACGCCTTGAAGGCTGATTTCTGGGATATCCGCGACATGGCCGACAAAATCTGCGCGGTTCTGCGTTATCCCTGCCTGGCTCAGGAACTGGTGAAAAACTGCCGTGAAGAAATGAAGTCCATCCGCTGGGAAAACGCCGCGGATCAACTGATGGCCGCTTACCGCAGCGTATCCGGAGGTAACTGATGCCCGCGCTCTGTCTTTGCTTTGAGGTTCATGAGCCGTACAGGCTGCGCCGCTATACTGTTTTCGACATGGGCCAGAACTCGATCTATGAGGACGACGATCGCAACTGTGACGCCCTGCTGTATGCGGCGCGGACCTGCTATCTGCCCATGAATGATTTGTTGCTCAAAATGATCCGCCGCCACTCGCAGGACTTCAAGGTGGCCCTTTCCATTTCCGGCACCGCGCTTGATCAATTCGAGCAGTACGCGCCCGAAGTCCTGGACGGCTTCAAGGCTTTGGCCGACACGGGCTGCGTGGAATTCATGGCCGAAACCGCGCCGCACTCCCTGGCCTTTCTGTATTCCAGGGAGGAATTCGAGATCCAGGTCAGGGAGCAGTGCGCCCGCATCAAAAGCCTGTTCGGGAAAAAGCCCGTGACCTTCCGCCACACGGAATTTGTCTACAACAACGATCTGGCCGCGGCGCTGGAAAAAGACGGTTTCAAAACCGTACTGGCCGAAGGCGCGGATCATGTGCTCGGCTGGCGCAGTCCCAATTATGTGTACCGTCCTGTCTCCGCTCAGAAGCTGCGGCTCTTGCTGCGCAACTCTGCCCTCTCCACGGACATCGGCCTGCGCTTCAGCAACCGCGACTGGAACGAATGGCCCCTCACGGCCGAAAAGTTCGCCTCCTGGTGTCACAGCCTCGCGGGTTCGGCGGAAATTATCAACATATTCAATGATTACCATGTATTCGGATTGCGTCACAACCGGGATTCAGGCATTTTCGACTTTATGGAGGCCCTGCCCGCGGCCATTCTTGGACACAAGGATTTCAGCTTCCTCACGCCCGAACAGGTAAGCCGGAAAATCGCCCCGGTGGGCGAGGTGGACGTGCCCGATTTCATGTCCTGGGCTGATGAGGAGCGCGATCTTACCGCCTGGCTCGGCAACGACATGCAAAAGGACGCCATCCACGCCCTCTACGGTCTCACCGGCCGCGTGCGCAAGCTGGGAGCCCCGGATTTGCTGCATGATTTTCAACGCTTGCAAACCTCGGATCATTTCCATTATATTTCCACCAAGTGGTTTGCCGGGTATCTGCCGGATCGGGCCAATCCCTTCGGCAGCCCGTATGACGCGTACATCACCTATATGAATGTGCTGGCCGATTTTGAAATGCGCCTTGCCGCGGCGGAGCACGCCGCCCTGAACGCGGCCAAACCGCGCTCGCGGGCTGAAGCGGGCACAGCCGGGCGCAAGGCAGCAGCCAACGCGAAGTCACGCCCCCCAGCGGCGGAAAAGGCTGCCAAAGCCGAGAAAAAACCCGCGAACCCCGGCAAAAAAGCCGCGGCAAAGCCCAAGCCCTCTCCAGGCCGGAAAACTGCCGAAGGCACGGCAAAGCCCAAGGCCGCGCCGGCCAAAAAAGCCGCCGGGGCCGCGCCCAAAAGCGCTCTCACGCTCAACGGCGGAAAGAGAAAAATGTCCTGAGCGTCTGCGAGCGGGCTTCAGCAAGCCCGCGCACAGAGCCAGAGCAATTTCACTTTGAAATTGCTCTGGCGGCCGCGGGAGCGGACGCCCGCGTTTTCACCCCGGCGTTTTTGCTGTCGCGCTCCCCTGCGTCATGTTGCCGCGCCCCGGAGCAGATTGCCTTTGAAATGTTGCGCTTTTGCAAAGGCTCATGCAGCCGGCAGCCTGGGCAGGTTGGAAAACGACGGCGGCAAAGCCGCGCTGTCGGCCGCCTGACGCCATGAGCCTGTCAATAACCGAGCGGATCCGCGGGTCCGTTTTAAGGAGCCTTTATGGATTTCGACAACGTCCCTGTAACCCTCTTTGAAGTGAGTTGGGAAGTTTGCAACAAGGTCGGGGGCATCTACACCGTGGTCAGCAGCAAGGCCCTGCAGGCCGTGGAGACCTTCGGCGAGGATTATTTTCTCCTGGGCCCGGCCCTGCAACAGAACGCGGACTTTGAAGAAACCGACGAGCATATCTGGGACTCCCTGCGGCTTGTTCTGAACAGCCGGGATCTCAAATGCCGCCTGGGCCGCTGGAACATACCGGGCAGGCCCAAAGCCATTCTGGTGGACTTTTCCAAACGCTACGCCACCAACCAACTGCTCTACGATCTCTGGAAAAATTACGGCGTGGATTCGCTTTCCGGCGGCTGGGACTATACTGAGCCGGTGATGTTCGCCACGGCCTGCGGCGAAGTGATCGCCGCGATACATGAAAGTCTGGTGCATCCCCTGGGCGGCCGCTCGGTGGGGCTTTTTCACGAATGGATGTGCGGCGCCGGGCTGCTGACCGTGAAAAAAATGGCGCCGGAAGTGGGCACGGTCTTTACCACCCACGCCACCATCCTCGGCCGCTCCCTGGCCGGCGCCGGACGCGATATTTACAGCAACCTGCGCGGCATCAACCCGGCCAATGAGGCCGCGGCCGCAAACATCACGGCCAAATGGTCCATGGAAAGCGCCTCGGCCCGCGAGGCAGACGCTTTCACCACCGTGAGCCCGATCACCAGCGAGGAATCCACGGTGCTTCTGGGCCGCCAGCCCGACGTGATCACGGTTAACGGCCTGGACATGGCCGTGATTCCCGATTTTTCGGAAGATCGCCGCGAACCCCTGGCAAACCGCGCCAAAATCCTGGAGGCGGCCGGCCGCTTCCTGCGCTGCAAAATGCCGGAAAACACCCGCATTTTCGCCATTTCCGGGCGCTACGAGATGCACAACAAGGGCGTCGACGTCTTTTTGGAAGCCCTGGCCCGCGCGGATCAAAACCTGGCGGGCACGGAAACCTCGATCCTGGTGCTCTGCCTGGTCATGGGCGGCCACACCGGCGTGAACCCGGCCGCGGTTTCCGGCGATCCCGCGGCCAACGACAACGGGCGGCCCTTCATCAGCACCCATTTCGTCTGGAACGCGCCGCAGGATCCGATCATCAACGCCTGCCGCCGTCTGGGTCTGGACAACAGTTGCGACAAGCACGTCAAGGTGATCTTTGTGCCGGCCATGCTGGACGGCAACGACGGTTTCCTGAACATGCCCTATGAACAGGTCATCGCGGCCTGCGACATCGGCTTCTTCCCTTCCTGGTACGAGCCCTGGGGCTATACCCCGCAGGAATGCGCGGCCTGGTCCGTGCCGACCCTGACCACGGATCTTTCGGGCTTCGGCATGTGGGCCCGCCAACTTACCCAGGAATGGACCGAGCCGCGGCCCGGCGTGCAGGTGATGCCCCGGCGCGGCAGCAACTTTGATCAAACCGTGGCGGCCCTGCACGAGTATGTGCTTCAGGGCGCGGCCTGCCCGCCGGATGAGCTGGCCCTGTGGCGCAAAAACGCGCGCGCCGTGGCCGAGCAGACGTCCTGGAGCTACTTTTTCGACAACTATCTTCAGGCCTTCCGGCTGGCGCTGGAAAAGGCCGCGGAGCGCGGCAGCCATGAGCTGAACAGCCGCGAGTCCCTGAACCGGATTCTTACGGCCTCCTGTTCTGTGACGCCCTTTCTGCGGCCGATCATGGCCGTGGCCGAAGTGCCCAAGGCCCTTGCGCGCCTGCGCGAGCTGGCTGCAAACCTCTGGTGGTGCTGGCACGACAATGCCAAAGCCCTGTTCATGGCCATGAGCCCCCAGCTTTGGGACGAATGCCGCAACCCCATCCGGATGATCGAAGAGGCTGCCCCGGAACGCCTCAATTACCTGATCTCCAATGAGGAATACATGCGGCTCTACAACGAGACGCTGGCCGAGTTCGACGCCTATATGGCCGAGCCGCAACGCGCCCTGAGCGAAAACGTGACGCCCGATCATCCCATTGCCTATTTCTCCACCGAGTACGGGCTGCATGAGTCCATTCCCATTTATTCCGGCGGGTTGGGCGTGCTTTCCGGGGATCATCTGAAATCCGCCTCGGATATGGGCGTGCCGCTGATCGGCATCGGCCTGCTCTACAAGAACGGCTATTTCAAACAGGAAATCGACCCCAACGGCCGTCAGATAGCCCAGTACCCCCTGAACAACTTCGGGCAACTGCCCGTCAGGCTGGTCTATGACGACGCGGGCGCGCCCGTCTTTGTCCAACTGGAGCTGCCCGGGCGGATTCTTTTTGCCCGCGTCTGGAAAATGCAGGTGGGGCGCGTCACTCTCTACCTCATGGACACGGACACCCGCCGCAATACCGAAGAAGACCGCCAGATTACCGACAAGCTGTATGAGGCCAACCGCGAAATACGGCTCTTGCAGGAAATGCTGCTGGGCATGGGCGGCATGCGCCTGATCCGCACCCTGGGCCTTGCCCCGCATGTCTACCATATGAATGAAGGCCATTCGGCCTTTATGGTCATTGAGCGCCTGCAGGAATGCATGAGCATGGGCATGAGCTATGACGAGGCCGCGGTACGGGTGCGCTCCAATACGGTGTTTACCACGCATACCCCGGTGCCTGCGGGCAACGAGGCCTTTTCGCTGGATCTCATGGGCCGCTATTTCGGCGGCATTGCCGCCAGTCTGGGCCTTTCCTGGCAGCAGTTCGTGCAGCTCGGCCAGATGGAGGGCGGCAACAGCCAGGCGTTTGAAATGACCGTTCTGGCCCTGCGCCTTTCGGGCAAGGCCAACGGCGTGAGCCGCCTGCACGGCGAGGTTTCGCGCCACATGTGGAACAAGCTCTGGAAAAGCCTGCCCCTGGCCGAGACGCCCATCGGCCATGTGACCAACGGCGTGCATACGCCCTCCTATGTGGGCATGCATATGCACGAGCTTCTCAATCAATACCTGGGCCCGGACTGGCTTTCGGCCCGGCCGGACTCCCCGGTCTGGGACAAGGTGGACGCCATCCCGGACGAGCAGTACTGGACGACGCGCATGACCCAGAAAGAGGATCTTCTGGACTTTCTGCGCGCGCGCATTCCGGGCTTTGCGCAAAAATTCAAGCTCGCCAGAGCCCAGCAAGAGCGGATGGAGAGCCTGCTCAAACCCAACACCCTGATTATCGGTTTTGCCCGGCGCTTTGCGCCCTACAAGCGGGCCACCCTGCTCTTTGCCGATCCCGACAGGCTGGCGCGGATTCTGAACACTCCCCAGCGTCCGGTCTGCCTCGTCTTTGCGGGCAAGGCGCACCCGGCCGACGAAGCGGGGATCAATCTGATCCAGGAAGTGCTGCGCATGAGCCAGGACGAGCGTTTTCTGGGCCGGATCTTCTTTATTGAAGATTACAGCCTGGCAGTCTCCCGGGTCATGTCCCAGGGCTGCGACGTCTGGCTGAACACCCCGCGCCGCCCGCATGAGGCATCGGGCACCAGCGGCATGAAGCTGACGGTCAACGGCGGCATCAATCTGAGCATATCCGACGGCTGGTGGTGCGAGGGCTATAACCGGCAAAACGGCTGGACCATCGGCCCGGTGGTCACCACCGAACTGCCCAGCGGCGAGCAGAACGACTACGCGGATGCCGAATCCCTCTATTCCCTGCTGGAGACAGCCGTGCTGCCGCTCTACTTCGACACTGACAGCGCCGGGCTGCCCGCCAGTTGGATCGCCATGTCCAAGCGCTCCCTGAAAAGCCTTACAGCCATGTACAGCAGCAACCGCATGCTCCATGACTATATCCAGCAGGCCTATCTGCCGAGCGCCAAACGCCGCGACCTCCTGGCCGAAAACGACTGGGCGCTCTGCCGCGAGCTGGCGGCCTGGCTGAGCAACCTGCCGGTACGCTTCGGCACGGTGAAGATGGAAGAGATCATCATCAGCGGCGCGGACGGCAACACCATGACCTGCGGCGAGCCGATCAGCGTGCGGGTGCACGCGCATCTGGGCGAGATGCAGCCCGAGGAAATCCTGGCTCAACTGGTCATCGGCCCGGCCCACGGCAACGGCAACTTCCGCCAACCGCCGGAAGTGTTGCGCCTGCGGCCCCGGCAGTCCGAGAACGGCATGGAATACTCCGTGACCTATATCCCCACGCACAGCGGGCATTACCGCTACGGCATCAGGCTTCTGCCCGTGCATAAGGGCCTGGGGACGCCCCTGGACACCGGCCTGGTGCTCTGGGGATAAAAACGCGCGGCTTGCCCTGCGCGTGCAGGGCAAGGCATGATTTAGAGCGTTTTGCTAATTTTATTAGCAAAACGCTCTAACTTATTTTTTTGATTGAAAATATTCATTTTCAATCAAAAAAACGCTCTAATAGGTCAGGGCCTGCGGCAGCACGCAGAAGGTTGCCGGGGCGCCGGGCGTCAGGCGGCCGCCTGCGGCAAGGCCCAGAGCCGCCGCGCCGTTGACCGTCAAAAGCCGCACCAGGGCTTCCGGGGGCACGTCCAGGGTTTCGCGCAGATAGACGGCCTCCCGGCGCACATCCAGATCGCTGTTGGAGGTCAGCCCGTCCGTGCCCAGACAGAGCAGGCCGCCGTTTTCCATCAACGCGCGCACCGGCGGCGTGCCCACGCCCAGATTGCGGTTGGAGCGCGGGCAAAGGCACAAGGCCGTGCCCCCTGCGGCCAGAGCTTCCACCTCCTGCGCGTCCAGCTGCACCCCGTGCACAGCCAACGCGCCCGGCCCCAGAAGGCCGAGCGAGGCCGCATAGGCCAGGGGCCGCATGCCCGGCGGCCGCCAGCCTTGCGGCAAGACCACATTTTCGTAGCAGTCGCGCAAGGGGCCGTCGCCCGTGGTCAGCAATTGCGTTTCTTCCGGCGATTCGGCCAAATGGAAGCTGAAAACCTTGCCGCGCGCCGCGCAGGCCTTTCGCGCCGCGCGCAGCACGTCTGGAGCCGTGGAATACAGGGCATGCCCGGCAGGCGCGCAGCGGGCCGCCAGAAAAGGCTGTGCAGCCAGGGCGGCGCGGCAGCGCGGCGGCCAGGGGCGCGCATCATCCACAAAGGGCGGCCCGAAGCCGAACCATTCGCAGAAATGGCTCACGTCCAGGCCCATCTCGCGGCAGGCTTTGTCCGCCAGGGCCAGACCGCGGGCCAGAGAGCCGGTCACATTGCCCGCATGCGCCGTGCCCGTGCCCGCCAGATCCGCGCAGGCGCTTGCCAGAGCCTCGGCCACCTCATTCTCTGAGGATGCGCCAAGCAGCGGGATGAGGCTCGCCAGCCAGGGCGTGAAGCCCTTGCCCCAGAGCGTGCGCCCGGCCAGGTGCGAGAGCTCCAGATGCAGATGCGCGTTGACGCAGCCCGGCGCCAGACAGACCGGCCCCACGTCGCGCACGCGCGCGCCAACGGGCAGACGGGCCTGCGCCCAGGGGCGCACGTCTTCCACCAGCCCGCCGCGCACCAGGATCACGGCGTTGTCGATCTTTTTCAGGGCCGCGAAAAGCTGCGCGCCTCTGGCCGGGCTTTCGCCGGCCAGGGTCAGCACGCTTTTGGCCCGGATGGCCAGAACCGGCGCAGTCATGGCTTGCCCCGCCCGCTGGTCTCAATAACTTCTGCGGGCAAACTGGCCGCCGGAGACGTAAAACGTATTTTCCACGATGAAGAGCGCATGAGGATCAATGGCATAGACCAGATTTTCCAAACGCTTGAGAGCCACATTGTTGGTCACGGTGAGCAGAATTTCGCGATCCGAGCCGGAATAGGCCCCCTTGCCCCGCAGCATGGTGGCCCCGAAACGCTCGCTGACCAGAATGCCCTCGCCGATTTCCTCGCCGTGATCGGAAATGATCAGCACCAGCTTGCGCCGGTTGAACATGCCCAGCACATATTCCAGGGTATTGGCGGAAATGAACATCATGATCATGGAAGCCACGATCAGATCCAGCGAAAGGCGGAACGCGCCGATCATGAAAATCAGGGCGTTGACCCCGAAACTGAACTGGCCGATGGGGATGTTCCAGCGCTCTTTCAGGGCCACGGCAATAATGTCCGTGCCGCCGCCGCTGCCCAGGGTGCGCAGCATGATGCCCACGCCCGCGCCGTGCAGCACCCCGGCCACCACAGCGGCGTAAAGCTCGTTGTCCACGGGTATCCGGAAGGTGATGAACATGCCGAACACAAAGGTGCAGACCGTGCCGTAGGCCGTATAGAGCAAAAAACGCCGCCCCACGAAAAACCAGCCCCATACGCAGATCGGCACGGAGAGCAGCAGATACCAGCTCAGGGGCGTGAGCAGATCCGTGCAGTACCAGATCAGCAGCGCCACGCCCAGAATGCCCCCGGCCAGAAAGTCGTGCGGCGCGGCCACGCTCTGAATGCAGACGGTCACCAGCAGCGCGCCCAGCGTGAGCCAGAGCAGATTCCACCAGACGGATTCGGCCAGCCGGCGATTATAGGTATACAGCTTCATCTTCTCTCTTGTGCGCCCGCAAAAGGGCAGGCAGCTTTTCGGATCCGGTCCATGCCGCGGGCAGCAAAGCGGCGGGAAGGCGGATTGCCGCGCCCTGTGCCGTGAAGCCGCGCTTTTTGCGCGGGCCCCCTACGGGAACCCTACAGGATGCCCCAGAGCATTTTCATGGCCACGATGATCAGAAAAACGGCAAAAGCGCGCTTGAGTTTGGCCGTGGGCAGGGAGTGGGAAAGCCGGGCCCCCAGCGGGGCCGTGAGATAACTGGCCACGGCAATGCCCAACAGGGCCCAGAGATGCACGAAACCCAGGGTGTACGCGGGCAGATCCGGCCGCCCCCAGCCGCCGATGATGTAACTCAGAGAGCCTGCCACGGCAATGGGAAAGCCGATGGCCGCCGAGGTGCCCACCGCTTCATGCAGGGGAACATTGCAAAAACTCATGAAAGGCACGGAGAGCGTGCCGCCGCCGATGCCCACAAAGCTCGAAATCAGGCCGATGCCCGTTCCCGCGGCGCTGGTGCCGGGAAAGCCGGGCATATTGCGGCTGGCCGGGGGCCGGTAGTTGGAAAGCATCTGAGCCGAAACCACCATCAGAAAGCAGATGAAGAATATCTTCAGAAAAAGCGTGGGCATGTGCGTGGCCACCAGGCCGCCCGCAAAGGTGCCCAGCAGGATGCCCGGCGTGATGTTGCGGAAAATGTCCCAGTGCACGGCCCCCCGCGCGTTGTGGGCGCGGGCGCTGGAAATGGAAGTGATCACGATGCTGGCCAGCGAGGTGCCCAGGGCCAGCTGCTGCACATACTGCGGCGGCACGCCCTGGGAAGGAAAGATGGCCACCAGCATGGGCACGATCACAATGCCGCCGCCCACGCCCAGAAGCCCGGCCAGCACGCCCGCCACCGCGCCACAGCAAAGATAGACCGCAAGAGAAAGTAGCATGGATGTCTCCTGAAAATGTGAAAAAGGGGCCGGAACCTGTCCGCTTTTCATCGGAAGCATCCGGAAAAAACGCTCCGGGAATACGCGCTGTGCAGCCCGCGCCGGGTGATTTGCGACGCACCCGGCCAGACCGGCACAAAGCCTTCCGTTTCCTGGAAGTCATTGCAGGAATGACTTCTCCTGTCAGGCGAGAGCCTGACGCGGCGGCATAGCCGCCGGGAACGAGCCGAAAACCGCGTTTTTTGGCGAAGTGCCCCGCATACATCGTCCAGAGGGCGATTTGTAAGATAAGTTCTAGTCAAAGCCCTTCCCAGCGTCAACAGACTTTTTTCTTTACAAAGCTCCGCAGCGCGCCTAACATTTTTGGCATGAAGCCGTTTGAAGCGCATCTGCCGAAAATTTCCGGGCCCAGACCGAAACATGCCGGAACGGCCGGATGCTTCGGCATTTCCGGGTCCGCGAGCTGTTTGTTTTTCATTTTCCCCGTTGACGCCAGCGGGGCTTTTTTTTAACCGCGAGGGCCCGCGCCCATGACTACCGACAACCGCTATCACTGGCCTCACAAGGATCTGCTGGACGTCACCCAGTTGAGCAGGGAGGACGTGCTGCATGTGCTGGATCTGGCCGCCCGCTTCCGGGAAATCAACCGCCGCCCCATCAAGAAGGTGCCCACGCTCAAGGGCAAGACCGTGGTGCTTTTTTTTGTGGAAAACAGCACCCGCACCAAAACTTCCTTTGACGTGGCGGGCAAGCGCCTGTCCGCCGATACCTATTCCCTTGCCAGAACCGGCTCCAGCCTGAACAAGGGCGAAAGCCTCAAGGACACGGCCCTGACCTTGCAGGCCATGGGGCCGGACGTGATCGTGATCCGCCACTCCAGCAGCGGCGCGGCGGCCTTTCTGGCCGATCTGCTGCCCTGCGGCATCGTCAACGGGGGCGACGGCTGGCACGCCCACCCCACCCAGGCCCTTCTGGACTGCTTCAGCCTGCGCGAGACCTGGGGCGACGACTTCGCCGGACGCAGCCTGTTGATTCTGGGCGACATCGCGCACAGCCGGGTGGCCCGCTCCAATGTGCATCTGCTCAGCCTGCTTGGGGTCAAGGTCCGGCTCTGCGCGCCGCGCACCCTGCTGCCCGCGGGCGTGGAAACCTGGCCGGTGGAGGTCTTTTGCGATCTGCGCAGCGCCGTGCGCGACGTGGACGCGGTCATGTGCCTGCGCCTGCAACTGGAACGCCAGCAGGCCGGGCTCTTGCCGGATCTGGCCGAATACTCGCGCCGCTTCTGCCTGGGCCCGGCGCATCTGGCCCTGGCTCGGCCCGATGCCAAAGTGCTGCACCCCGGCCCCTTGAACCGGGGTCTGGAAATCTCCCCTGAAATAGCCGACGCGCCCGCCAGCCTGGTGCTCAACCAGGTGGCCGCGGGCGTGGCCACGCGCATGGCCGTGCTCTATCTGCTGGCCAGGCGCGACGCGGCAGGAGAGCAAGAGGGAAACTGCTGACCCGGCGGCAGGCCCGCAGGCGCGACGGTTGCGCCGCCCGGCGCGGCCACACGCCTGAATTGCGGGCGCGGTCGCCGCTCAAACAGTCTGGCAGCTCCCGCAGCGGGCTTTGTCAACATTCGGAGGAAACAAGGCATGACGCTCTGCATCAAAAACGCCCGCCACCTGGAAGCGCCGGTGGATTTGCTTGTACACGGGGCAGAAATTCTGACCATGACCCCGGCCGGCCATCATCCCGCGCCCGAGGGCTGCGAAGTTTTCGACGCGCGCGGGCTTGTGCTGATGCCCAGTCTGATCGACGCGCATGTCCATTTGCGCGAGCCGGGCTTTGAATACAAGGAGGATATTGCCTCCGGCCTTGCCGCAGCGGCCCACGGGGGCTTTGGCGCGGTGCTGTGCATGGCCAACACCAGGCCGGTCAACGATACGGCCAGCGTGACGCGCTTCATGCTCGACCGGGCGCGGAGCAGTCACCCGCACGGCCCGCGCCTGTATCCTGTTGCGGCGGCCAGCGTGGGCCTCAGGGGCGAAGAAATGGCCCCCCTGGCCGAACTCAGGGAAGCGGGCTGCGTTGCGGTTTCCAATGACGGCCGCCCCCTGGAAAATACGGAACTTCTGCGCCGTATCATGGAATACGCGGCCGATTTGGGCCTGATTCTCATTGATCACTGCGAGGATCCCTGGCTGGGCAGGGGCTGGCTGATGAACGAAGGCCCGGCCAGCGGCTTGCTGGGCGTCAAGGGGCAACCCGGCGTGGGCGAGGCCGTGCAGGCCGCGCGCGACGTCATGCTGGCCGAATACCTCCATGTGCCGGTGCATATCGCCCATGTTTCCAGCAGGCTGACCCTGGAGGTGATCGCCTGGGCCAAGGCGCGCGGCGTGAAAGTCAGCGCCGAGACCTGCCCCCATTACCTGCTTTTGGACGAAAGCGCGCTGGAGGGCTACAACACCGCGGCCAAAGTCAGCCCGCCCCTGCGCGCGCCCGAGGATCGCGAAGCCCTGCGCCGCGCGGTCAAAGACGGGCTGATCGACATTCTGGTCACGGATCACGCCCCGCACGCGGCCCAGGAAAAGGAAAGCACGCTGGATGAGGCCCCTTGCGGGCTTAGCGGCCTGGATCTGGCCGTCAGCCTGACCTGGAGCCTGGTGGCCCAGGGCGTGCTGAGCGAGGCGGATCTGCAACGCCTCTGGTGCCGGAGCCCGGCCGAAATTTTTCATTTGCCCTGGAACGGCTTTGCCCCGGGCGATCCCGCGGATTTCTTTCTGCTGGATCCGGACGAGACCTGGATCCCCGGCCCGGAAACCATGTTTTCCAAAAGCCGCAACACTCCCTTTCTGGGGCAGACGTTGCGCGGCCGCGTCAAGCACCATTGGCTCGGCGGCGCGCGCCTGTTCTGAACGCATCCATGACTCAACGCCAACCATTGAAGCAAGGTGCCCTATGCCCGACACATTGAAAGATATACGTCTCTTCCGCCAGCAATGCCTGATCAACGGCCAATGGAGCGACGCGGACAACAAGGCCGTGCTGAGCGTGAGCAATCCCGCCACCAATGAAAAGCTGGGCGTGGTGCCCGACTGCGGGGCGGCGGAAACCAGGCGCGCCATTGCGGCGGCCGCCGCCGCATACCCGGCCTGGCGCGCCAGAACTCCGCTGGAGCGCGGCAACCTGCTGCGGGCCTGGGAACGGGCCATCCGGGAAAATCTGGACGATCTGGCCCGCATCCTCACCCTGGAAGAAGGCAAGCCCCTGGCTGAAGCGCGCGGCGAAATCCTTCAGGGCGCGTCCTATTTCCCCTGGTACGCCGAGGAATGCCGCCGGGTCTGCGGCGAGGTCACGCCTGCCTTCCGGCCCGGCACGCAAGTCCTGACCCGTCACGAACCCGTGGGCGTGGCCGCGGCCGTCACGCCCTGGAATTTCCCCTTTGCCATGATCCCGCGCAAGGCCGCGCCCGCCCTGGCCGCGGGCTGCACCATCGTGATCAAGCCCGCAAGCCGCACGCCCTACAGCGCCCTGGCCCTGGCCGAGCTGGCGCAACGCGCGGGCATTCCGGCCGGGGTGGTGAATGTGCTGACCGGCAAGGCCTCGGCCATCGGCGGCGAAATCGCGGCCAATCCCACGGTGCGCAAGCTGAGCTTTACCGGTTCCACCGAAGTGGGCAAGCGCCTGGCCGCCGACTGCGCGCCCTCGCTCAAGCGCCTTTCGCTGGAGCTGGGCGGCAACGCGCCCTTTATTGTTTTTGACGACGCGGATCTGGACCTGGCCCTGAATCTGGCTATGGCCAACAAGTTCCGCAACGCCGGGCAGACCTGCATCTGCGCCAACCGCTTTCTGATCCAGCGCGGCGTGTACGAAGCCTTCGCGGAAGGTTTGGCCCGGCGGATCAAAGGCCTGCGCGTGGGCAACGGCCTGGATCCCGATGTGACCATGGGCCCGCTGATCAACGCCAAGGCCGTTGCGCGGGTGGAC
The DNA here is from genome assembly GCF_011039085.1 of Desulfovibrio sp. ZJ369. Classification (GTDB taxonomy): domain Bacteria; phylum Desulfobacterota; class Desulfovibrionia; order Desulfovibrionales; family Desulfovibrionaceae; genus Desulfovibrio. The sequence goes on from NZ_JAAKEI010000011.1 coordinate 64,662, forward strand.
GGCATGGTGCGCGACGCGCTGGCCAAAGGGGCGCAGTTGATCGCGGGCGGCAAGCCGCACGCGCTGGGCGGCAATTTCTACGAGCCCACTCTGCTCACCGGTCTGCGCAAGGACATGCAGATCTTCCAGAACGAGATTTTCGGCCCGGTGGCCGCCGTCATGCCCTTTGCCAGCGAGGAGGAAGCCGTGGCCCTGGCCAACGACACGCCTTACGGCCTGGCCTCTTATGTTTGCACGCGGGATCTGGGCCGGAGCTGGCGGATGCTCAATGCTCTGGAATACGGCATGGCAGGCGTCAACGACGCCGCCCTGGCCGCGGCCGAAACGCCCTTCGGCGGCGTGAAATACAGCGGCCTGGGCCGCGAGGGCGGCCGCGAAGGCCTGCTGGAATACATGGAAACGCATTTAGCGCTGCTGGGCGGGCTGGTTTAGAGTGTTTTGCCAATAAAATGAGCTAAACGCTCTGGCAGGGCGAAGCCATGCCCGCGCGTGTCAGCCGTTGGCGAAATTTACTTTCGCCGTGAAGCGTCGGAGCGAGCGTTTCAAAAGCAATATGCTCCAGGGTCTGCCCCTTTCAGGGACTATCGGCGGCAGGGCCGCAACGGCGGACGCGCATCTGCCCCGCCGCTGCGCCCCACAGCAAGGAGACGGACAATGCTGCTGCGTCAACCGGTGGCGGCCGGGCGTTTTTACCCGGCCGACGCCGATGCTCTCAGGGACGAGGTTCGCGGCTGGCTTGCGCTTGGCGCCGAAGTCGCCTTCAGAGGCAAAAACGCCGGGCAACACGTCGCCCCTGAAGCCGTACGCCTGTTCGGAGCCATGCTGCCGCACGCGGGCTATGTCTACTGCGGCCGGGTCATGGGCGCGACCTTGAGCGGGCTGCCACTGCCGCGCACGCTGCTCATTCTCTGCCCCAACCATACGGGTCGGGGAGAACCGCTGGGCGTCTGGCCACAGGGAGCGTGGATCACGCCGCTGGGGCCCATGCCCGTGGACGCGGCTTTGGCCGCCCGGCTCTGCACTGCTGATCACCGCGGCGGCTTCGCGCCGGACACGCTTTCTCATCTGGGCGAGCATTCCATTGAAGTCCTGCTGCCCTTTCTGCAATGCCTGGCGGCTGACGGGCAGCCTTTGCGCATAGTGCCGATCAGCGTGGGCACGCAACAGCCCGCGGCCTTGCGCGCGGCCGGGCAGGCCCTGGCCGAAACGCTCAGGCTCTGCGCGCAGAAAGACGCGCTTCCGGGCGTGATCGTCAGCTCGGACATGAACCACTATGAAAGCGAAAGCCGCACCAGGGAAAAAGACGCCCTGGCCCTGGAACGCGCCCTGGCCTGCGATCCCGATGGCCTGCTCTCCGTGATCGCGCGGGAAAACATCAGCATGTGCGGGGCCGGACCTCTGGCCCTGGCGCTTTTTGCCGCGCAACATCTGGGCGCGCCGCGAGCGGAACTGGTCCTGCACGACACCTCGGCCGCGGCCGCGGGAGAAACGGAACATGTGGTGGGCTACGCGGGCCTGCACCTGTGGCTGGAGCCCTTCAAAGACAACAGGCCTTAAAGCATATTTCTTTTGAAACGCTCGCTCCGGCGCTTAACGGCGCAAGTAAATTGCGCCTGCGCCTGTCTCTGCTGTCGTCATCCGTAAGGCGGCACAGCCGCCAACGGCTGACGCTCGCGGCGGGCATGGCTTCATGTACTCAGAGAGTACTCTATTTCAGAGTGATGATCAAGACTGTTGCTGATAAGTAAAAAGCATGAGGCTTGTTGAAAATATATTTTTGAAGAAAGAGATACGCTGAATGGAGAACGATAAAGCGGCAACGCGTCTTTACCAGGGCGTTCAGGCCGCGCGTTTTTTGCGCAGCCGTTGCCAGACGCTTTCCAGAATGGACGGCGCGAATATGGCGGAGAGCGGCAGAAAAAGCAGGGCAAAGACGCAGCCGCTGAGAGCCAGGGTCACGCAGGCCGCCCAGATGGGCGGCAGCGTCAGGGTACGCAGGCAGCAGGCGGAAAGCCACCAGCAAAGCGCAGCGCCCGGCAGGGCGCAGAAAAAGGCCCGCAGGCCCAGCGCGCAAAGTCCGGCAAAGGCCGCGCCGCCCTGCCGCCGCAGCCAGATGCCCGCGAGCCAGAGCACATAGAGGCTCACGCTCAGGCCGGAGAGCGCGCCAATGGCCCAGGCGCCGCGCGGCACGGCCCAGTAATGGTACAACGGCAGGCAGGCCAGGGTCATGATCGTGCCGGTCACGGCCGGGGTCAGGGTGTCGCCGTGGGCGTAATAGGCGCGTACCAGCACCATATACACGATCCACAGGGGCGTGGAGGCCAGCATGATTTGCGTGAGCGGCACGGCGGCCTGGGTCTCGGCCGCGCCGAAGCGGCCGCCCTGAAAGATCACGCCCAGAATCGGCCAGGCGGAGGCCATCATCCAGAGCGCGCAGGGGATAATCAGGCCGAGCCCGGCGCGCAGGGCCGTGCGCAGCGTCTGATCAAAGCGCTCCTTGTCGCCCTGGGTGAGCAGAGCCACCAGAAAGGGATAGGAGGCCACGGCCGCGGCCTGGCCCATCAGGCCCACAGGCACCTGGGCAATGCGCCGCGCGTAGTTGAGCAGGCTGACCGCGCCGTCGCCCGCCAGACTGCCGAAAACGCGCAGAAATTGCTCATCCAGCATGATCACGGTCTGGCCCAGCATCAGGGGCAGGGCCGTGATCAGAAAGCGGCGCATCAGGCGGTGCCGCCAGACAAGGCGCAGGCGCAGGCCGCCCCCGGCGGCCACGCACAGCGGCAGGGCAAAAGCGCCCAGGGCCGCGCCCACGGTCACGCCCGCGCAATAGCCGGTCATGCCTCTGGCTTCCGCAATATGCGGCAGCAGCAGGCCGCCGGCAATGATGCAGCCGTTGTAGATCAGCGGCGCCAGGGCCGGCACGCTGAATTGCCGCCGCAAATAGAGCAGGGCCATAAGACAGGCCCCACAGAGAAAAAAGATCTGGGCGGGCAGAATAATCCGCATGAAAAACGCCAGCCGTTGCCATTGCTCCGGCGAAAAGCCGGGCGCCACCAGCCGGGCCAGAGAGTCCGCGGCCAGCATGCCCGCGCCGGTAAGCAGAACCGAAATGGCCAGGATCCAGAAAAACACGCAGGAAAAAAAGCGCCAGGCATCGGCTTCATCCTCCTCGAAACGGCGCGAGAGCAGGGGGATGATGGTGATCGACATGAAGCCGCCAGCCAGCAGGTAGTTGATGATGTCCGGCACCACAAAGGCGGCAAAGTACATGTCCGCCTCATTGCCCGCGCCGAACTGCCAGGAGATGACCTTGTCCCGCACAAGGCCCATGAGACGGGAGAGAATGGCGCTTGCAGCCAGAATCAGGGCCGCCGCGCCCATGCGCTGCCGCGCCGCGAGCACTCCCATCAGCGCTGTTTCCCGCCGGCGCGTTTGGTCCGGGTCGCCGCACGGCTCTTGCCCTGCCTGGCAGGTCCGCCAGCGCCGCGCCGCGCATGGCCTTTGCCGCTTGCACGCTCCTGTTTGGCGCGCTTGCCCGCGGGTTCTCCGCCACGCGCGCGTGAATTGCGGGAGCGGGGCGAAGCGGAGGAGCCGGGGCGACGCCCTTTTTTTCTCGCGCCCCTGGGCAGTTCCAAAGGCATAAAACGGATTTCCAGGCGTCCGGGGCGCACGTCTTCCAGAATGACTTCCAGGCATTGCCCCAGCCGCCAGATCACGCCGGAATTCCGCCCCAGCAGGCATTGTTGCCGGGCGTCGTACTCATACCAGTCCTCGCCCAGATCTTCCACGCGGATCATGCCTTCCACGGGCATGGCGCTCAGCTCCACAAACAGGCCGAAATCCGTGACTCCGGAAATAACGCCGAAAAAGCGCTCGCCCTCGCGCCCTTGCAGGGCGAGGCAAGCCAGGCGGCGCGCCAGCTCACGCTCGCAATCCATGGCCGCGCGTTCGCGCCGGTTCAACCGATCCCCGATGCGCAGCAGCTTCTGCCCCGCGGGCAGGGGGCTGAGAGCCAGGCCCAGTGAGGCTTTCAAGGCGCGGTGCGTGAGAAGATCCGCATAGCGCCGGATGGGCGAGGTGAAATGGCAGTACGCCTCGGAGGCCAGGCCGAAATGCCCTTCATTTTCCGGCTGGTAGCGGGCCTGGGGCATGGCCCGCAGGCAGCGCCGATCCACCAGGTATTGCCGGTCCGTGCCCTGGGCCTCGGCCAGAATGCCCTGAAGCGACGCGGCCGTGGGTCTGGGGGGCAGGGTTTCCAGGGCCGTGGCTGTCAGCGTGCTGAAAAGACTTTGCAAACGCTCCGGGTCGGGCCGGGGATGCACGCGGTACAGAAAGGGCAGGCCGGACGCCTCAAGATGCCGGGCCACAGCCTCATTGGCCGCGATCATGAACTCTTCGATCAGCCTGTGGGCATCATGGCGCTGGCAAAAGCCGATCTTTTGCACGCGGCCCTGCCCGTCAAAGCTGTAGTCCGGCTCGGGCAGATCGAAATCCAGGCTGCCGCGCGCCTTGCGGGCCGCGCGCAGCACTGCGTAAAGCCGGAACGCCTCGGCCAGCATGGTCAGTATTTCCTTGCCGCGCGGATTTTCAGCCAAAGCGGCCAGGGCTGTCGGGTCCTTGTCCAGCAGGCAGGCTTTGACCTGATCATAGGTCAGGCGCGCCGCGGAACGCATGACGGCAAGCGCAAAGCGCGTGGCGCCCGGCTGCCCGTCAGGGGAAAAACGGATCTCGGCCAGCACGGCCAGCCGATCCTCCTGAGGTTTGAGGCTGCACAGGCCGTTGGAAAGGGCCGGGGGCAGCATGGGTTCCACGGAGCGGGGGAAATACCAGGAATTGCCGCGCTCCAGGGCTTCGGCGTCCAGGGCGCTGCGGCCGGGCACATACTGACTGACATCGGCAATGGCCACCCGCAACAGCCAGCCCTTGCCGCCGGGCAGGGCTTCGACCTGCACCGCGTCGTCAAAATCTCTGGCGTCCGCGCCGTCAATGGTCACCAAGGGCAGGGAGCGGAGATCCTCGCGGCCGGCCAGATCCCTGCGCGAGGGCGCGGCGGGCAGAGCTTCGGTTTCAGCCAGAACAGCCGGGGGAAAGTCGCGTGGGGCCTCGTGGTTCAGTTTGACCAGTTCCTCCTGCACGGCCACGTCGTCCTCGCGCCCGTATGCGCCCAGAAAGCGCGCGCTCCAGAGATCCGAGGCCAGGCGTTCCTGCGGGGCCAGCAGCACCAGCGCGCCTTTTTCCGGCACGGGCGCGCCCGCGGGCAGCTCCGCGTGAAAGGCTGCGGGCAGGCGGCTGTCCGCCGGAGTGCAGGCCAAAAGCCTGCCGGTGCGGCTTTGCACATGCGCCGGCACTTCCGTGAGCCCTCGCTCCAGGACTTCCACGATGCGCCCTTCCGGATTGCGGCCCGGACTGCGGCCAAAATCCCCGCCGTTGCGCCCCGGAGCGCGGGGGGCCAGCATGACCCGCACCAGATCCTGATGCCAGGCCTCATTGCTTTGCAGGGGATGAATGTAAATATCCCGTGCCGCGAGCGGGCGTGCGCTGCGCCCCGAAGCGCGGGTTTTGTCCGGGGCCTGCTCCGGCGGGATGCTCAGCGGCGTCACGAATCCCCCGCCGTTGCGCAAGGCGCTGAAGCGGCCGATGACGCTTTTCAGGCTTTCGGGCCTGGTCCAGAGACCGCCGCGCAAGCGTACCAGACGCCCTTGCCGCGCCAGTTCGGACAGGCGCGCTTCCAGATCTTTTTTTGCCCTGCGCGGCAGGTCCGCCGCGCGCAGCAGACCGTCAAGGCGCATGGGCCGGGCCTGGCGGTCGAAAAATTCCAGCAGCTCTTCGCTGCCAGGGATTGGGGAATCATGGGAATGCGCCAGGTTGCCTTTACGTTTTTTCACGCTGTTCCTGCTGTTGCAGTATTCTGCAAGAAAAGGGGCAAAAGAAGCGGCAAGCGGTAAAGCCGCGTCAAAAACTGTCGCAAGAACGCGCCCCTAAGGAGCGCGTTCTTTTTGGAAGCAACTGCGACGCCTGCGGCATTCGGGCTCCGGGCGCGCTCCTTGCTCACGGCTCTTGCTCCAGAGAGAATACGGCGGAACGAAAAGCCGGTCTTGAGGCTTTTCGCCCCGCATGGGCCGGTCAGGCAATCAGTTCCGGTTGCCCCCGAAAAGCCGCAGCAGCATCAGGAAGAGGTTGATGAAGTCCAGATACAGGGTCAACGCGCCCATGATCGCCCCGCGGCGGATGGCCGTGCCGTCATCCAAAGGCGCAGCCTCGCCGAAGCGGCGCAGCTTCTGGGTGTCATACGCTGTAAGGCCGGTAAAGATCAGCACGCCCAAGCAACTGATGATGAAATCCATCATGCTGCTTTTCAGGAACAGGTTTACCAGCATGGCGATGATCAGGCCGATCAGGCCCATGAACAGAAAGCTGCCCAGAGCCGTAAGATCCCGTTTGGTGACGGCCCCGTAGACCGACATGGCCAGAAACGTGCCTGTGGTCACCAAAAAGGCATTGGCGATGGACGCAATGGGATAGACCACGAAAATGGACGAGAGCATGGCCCCGGTGAGCGCAGAGTAAAGCAGAAAGAGGCCTGTGGCCGTGCCTGCCGACATTTTATGCACCGCCGCGGAAAGCGCAAGGACCAGAGCGAACTGGGCCACGATCAGGCCGATCATCACCAGGCTGTTGCCCAGAATCACATCGCGGATGGCCGGGGATGTGGAAACGGCGTAGGCTACCACCGTGGTCAGAGCAAGGCCCGCGGTCATCCACTGATAGACCTGGCGCATATAGACGGAAACGGCGCTGACGCCGCTCTGGGCGATACTGCGGGTAGTCGGTGACATATGTCCTCCAGAAAGACTGTTGATGGCTGAGCAAAACATGCGCAAAACCGCGCCCCGGCATTCCGCTGAGAAGCCGGGCGGAGACCGTTTTTTCGGAGTCCTTTGGGCATACTACATGACTCCGCTCCTGTTTAGCAAGTGCCCGCGTCTTGCCCGCCGCTGCCGGGCGTGTTAGTTTCAGAGCAGTTGCACAGTGAAGCTGCTCTCCCGGCGCGAAAGCGACAGCCGCATCATTCTTGAAAAAACCGCCTTTTTTCGCTGACGCGGATTGAACCTGGATACGTTCAATCAGAAAATGCTCTCACAGCACGGCAGGCTCTGAAGGATCCGCCGCGCTCATGAAAAAACCTGTCGCATGTAAGGAGTTGACCATGGAATTACCCCGCCTGCGCGCTCTTTCGGCCCTGGGGCTGGCCTTGTGTCTGGCGCTTGGCCTGGGCCTTGCGTCCTTCTTCCCGGCTGCCGCCCGCGCTGCCTCGTCCAATCCGGCTCAGTCCGCGGATCCGGCCGTCAAGCTGGAGACAAGTCTGGGAGACATTGTGGTGCGCCTGGATGCCCGCAAGGCTCCGATCAGCACCGCCAACTTTATCCAGTATGTCAAATCCGGGCACTATGACGGCACGATTTTCCACCGTGTGATCAAGGACTTCATGATCCAGGGGGGCGGCATGACCGCCGAGCTGAAGGAAAAGCCCGCCCGCGCGCCCATCCGCAATGAGGCGGACAACGGACTCAGGAACCGGAAATACACTATTGCCATGGCCCGCACCGCGGATCCCCATTCGGCGAGTTCTCAGTTCTTCATCAATACCAGGGACAACGCTTTTCTGGACTTTAAAAGCCAGACGCCCCAGGGTTGGGGCTATGCCGTCTTCGGCAAGGTAATCAAGGGGCAGGACGTGGTTGACAGGATTGCAGGCGTGGCCACCGGCAAAAAGGGTTTTTATGAAGATGTGCCCACTACGCCGGTGATCATCAAAAAAGCCACGGTCATTGAATAGAGCGGTTTGCTGTTGAAAACGGCAACCGCTCTGGCGGCCGCTCCCGCGGCCGCCAGAGCAATTTCAAAGTGAAATTGCTCTAAGCTCTGGCACGTTCTCATTTCTCGTGCGACTCATTCTCAATTTTCATGCGGCCTCACAGCCCCACATCGTTTTCGGGGGCACTCCTGCATGGCCAAAAAGGGGGTCAGAGCAAAAGTGCGTTGCTCTAACCCCCTGAAATTCATGGTGGAGAAGAAGGGATTTGAACCCTCGACCCCCGCCTTGCGAAGGCGATGCTCTCCCAGCTGAGCTACTTCCCCACAAACGAAAACACTGCGGAAAAATTTTTTAGGCAAAACAGGCGGGCCTGTCAAGTCTTTCCTGGGAGCAGGCCAGGGCTGACGCATTGTATGCGGCAGCCCTGGCGGCGATGCGACAGCATCGCCCGAAGCCGCAGGCTTCGTGGGAGCGAAGTGCGCGCCGCCGAAGCGGCTCTTCCCAGCGCTTATGAGAACATAGCAAAATTATTGCACGTAATATTCAGATGCGTCAGCTGCTGGGGAGCAGGCTGTGCTTATGGAATTTCCAGAAGCTCGCAAATCCGGGCCACGCGATGCTCATAGCCATGCCCGGCGAGCAGATGAGCGCGCCAGGCCGCACGCAAGGCATGCGCGCGGGCCGGGTGGGCGCGGAGCTCCGCCAGCCGGGGAAGCAGTTCTTCCGGGCCGCGCAAAGTCATGGGCCGCGTCAACTCCTCAGGGAAAATTTCCAGGCCGGGCGTAGGGTCGCTCAAAAGCAGGCCGCCCGCAGCCCAGACGTCGAAATGGCGCTGACTCAGGCTCTGCGGCAAAAGCAGGCTGGTTACGTTGAGCACGGCTGCGGCCGCGGCATAGAGCCGGGGCAGGACCGTATAATAATCCACTGGCGGCAAAAGCTCCAGCCCCGGCAGCAGCCCTTGCCAGCCGTTGTCTCCCACGACGCGCAGCCCCGCGGGAGCCCCGGCCCTGAGCCAGCGGACGCGGTTGACGAGCGCGCAACGCTCCGCGCCCAGGCCGGCGCAGCGTACGCTGTGACCCGGCCAGAGCGTGACGTGGAGCTTTTGCAGCCACCAATGCACATCAGGCATGGGTCCGGCGCCGTTGGGCTGACAGAGCAAGGCCTCGGCCTCGGCCATCAGTGCCGCGGGCACGCGGGCCGCAGCGAAAAAACGCTCTCGTTCCGGAAAGGCTGAGCGCCCCACAAAGAGCGGCGGCCCACAGCCGATGCCCGCCGCTTTCTCGCCATCCTGTTCCGGCACGTCTTGCCACATATGCGGGGCGACAGCCAAAGGCAGATGAAAAACCCGCCTGGCCCCTGCGGCCTTGAGGCCGGGAATGAAACCGGCGTCCGTCACGAACAGCGCAGCCTCGCGCCACCAGGGCTGGCGCAGGGCTGAAAGCAGATGCCAGGGATTATCCACAAACCACAGCGCCACCGGCACGCCCAGGGCCCGGCAGAAATAAAAAAGCCGACCGTCCGGGTCAAGGCCGCGCAGATTGACTGACAGCAGCAATACCGGCTTGCGTCCGGCCCATAGGCTCTCCCAGGCCCCCTGGCCGCCCCCTTGGGCTGACGCCCCGCTGCCATGAGCCGGATTGTGAGCGTTGGCGGGCTCTGGCGGGAGATGTTCCCATATTGGCGCAAAGCCGCAGACGGTCAGCGCGCGGCGCAATTCCTGGTGCAGCAGTTGCCGGTCCGTGCCCGGCAACAGAACCGGGCCGCGGCAGTTGTGAGCATCCTTGGCAGGGGCAATATCCGGTCCTGCCGCCGTGGCGACCCCGGGCCGAATGCGGTTTTTCTCTCCTGCCGCCAGCAGCGCCGCATCCAGACGGCCCAGCAGCGGGCCCCAGAATTCCGGGGCCAACCTCAGCCCCGGGCGGTAAAAAAAACGCGTGCAGCGCGGGGCCAGTTCCACAGCCTGATCCGGCGAAATCTCCTGCCAGTTGGCAGGCAGCCGTTCACGCTCCGCAACAGGGCGCAGCGCCTGCAAACGGCGTCGGGTGAGCGGTTCGTCCAGCCAGAAAACCCGGGCGTGCTGCCGCAGAAAAGGCAAATCCCGCGCTCGTCCGGGGCCCAGCCCCAAAAGCAGCGCGTACTCGCCTTCTCCGGCCACTGCCCAGGCCTGGGGTTCTTCGGGCAGGCTCACTGCGCGGCCCGCAAAGTCAGGCAGGCAGATACGGCGCGGCAGAGCAGCTTTTTCACGCATTTCAGGAGCAGGGCGACCGGGCATGCTGGCCTCATGTTTTCAAACAGTCTTACCCGCCCAGTGTAGCGAATTTATCCGTCAAGGCCCAGCGCATTTATGGGCCGGGCAGGCAATCCGCAAGGCCCGGCGCATTCTCCGCCCCTTGCTGAAAACGTGGGCTTTTGCGCGACGGCACGCGGCAGAAGGAGCAGGCTGCGCAACTTTTGCCGGGGTTGCAGGGAGGCGCGCAATGAAACTCCCCGCCAAACGCATTGCTGCGCCGGGCGGGGAGTTCAGACAAAAAATAAACCTTGGCCCTTTATTTGATCACGCCGCAGGCGATACGGGCTCCGCCGCCGCCCAACGGGGGATTGTCGCTGTAATTGTCGCCGCCGGAATGAATCACCACAGAGCGGCCCTTGATATCCTTGGTCTGCAAACCGGCCACATGCAGCTTGGCCTTAGCGCCGCCCTTGTCGTCAGCCGTGATGAGCGGCAGGTCGCCCAGGTGGCCGCCCTTGCCGGGACCGGCATGCCTGTTGGTCATCTTGGGGTCATAATGTCCGCCCGCGGCAAGGCCCGCGGCCATTTTGCCGTCCTGCTCGGCCGGAGCGCAGGTGGCGTTTTGGTGGATATGCATGCCGTGCGGGCCCTGGGGCAGACCGACCAGATCAACAAGGATGTCCATGCCCCCTTCGCCGTCCTCAAAGGTGATGAAGCCGATTTCCTGACCCACGCCGTCGGCGCTGATCATGTTCACGGGAGTTTTGACGGTTTCCGCATGGGCTGGGCCGGCCATGATCAAAAGGCCGCCGCACAGCAGACTTACGGCAAGTGTTGCTTTTTTCATAAATTTATTCTCCTTGGTAGTACTGCCGTTCGGAAATTTGCGAACGACATGTGTTTATTGATATAAAAATAGACTATCCTTTTTTAAAAAGACGGTCAATACATGGCATCTTTTTCCTGGTCATACTGCTTTTACAGCAGATATGCGTGCTGCTGCGCCTCCAAATAGGTTTCCGCAGGCCACTGGCGCAGATGGACGGCCCTTTTTCTCATGTGGAGCGAGGCATGTCACGGCCTGTTCCGGCGGCCCGGCGGTTGCGTCCGCTCTGGGCGGGAGCCCTCGCGGCACTTGGCGAACCGCCTGAAAAAGTGTAGGCTTATATGTTGGAGTCTGCATGAAGGAATATCGCGATCATTACTTTCTCAAGGCCAAACGGGAAAATTACCCGGCCCGCTCGGTCTACAAGCTGAAGGAGCTGGACGCCAGATTCCGGCTGCTCAAACCGGGGCTCAAAGTGCTGGATCTGGGCGCGGCACCCGGCTCCTGGTCTTTGGGAGCAGCAGAAAAAGTGGGTTCCAAAGGCCTGGTGCTGGCCTGCGACATCCAGAGCACGGACACGGTTTTTCCCCCGCAGGTCATCTTTATGCAGGAGGACGTCTTTGCGCGCTCGGCCGACTTTGAGGCCAAACTTGATGCGCTGGGCCCTTTTGATCTGGTGATCAGCGACATGGCCCCGCGCACCACGGGCACGCGCTTTACGGATCAGGCCCGCTCCCTGGAGCTGGCCCAGGAAGCCCTGGCCGTGGCCTGCGCCCGACTGAAGAGCGGCGGCGGCTTTGTCGTCAAGATTTTCATGGGGCCGGACATTCAGGAGTTGCTCGCGCCCATGCGCCGGGCGTTTACTTCGGTCAAATCCTTCAAGCCCAAGAGTTCGCGCGCCGAAAGCAAGGAAACTTTTTTCGTGGGCCTGGGCTTTTGCGGCGGCGCGGCAGAGATCTGAACGAAAGTATCAGTCCCGTTTTTATTTACTTCAAGGTTTTCGGGAGGTTTTATGTCAGGGCACAGCAAATGGGCCAATATTCAGCACCGCAAGGGTCGCCAGGACGCCAAGCGCGGCAAGGTCTTCACCAAGGCCGCCAAGGAAATCATCATTGCCGCCAAAACCGGCGGCGATCCCGCAGGCAATCCCCGCCTGCGGGCGGCCATAGCCGCGGCCAAGGCCGTCAACCTGCCCAAGGACAAAATTGAGGCCGCCATCCGCAAGGGCACCGGCGAGGATGCGGGCGGCGACTTTGTGGAAGCCTTTTACGAGGGCTACGGGCCCGGCGGCATTGCGGTCATGGTCGAAGTGGCCACGGACAATAAAAACCGCACCGTGGCCGAAGTGCGCCACCTTTTCACCAAGCACGGCGGCGCCATGGGTGAAAACGGCAGCGTGGCCTGGATGTTTGACCGCAAAGGCGTGATCAGCGTGGACAAGGCCGCCTACGCGGAAGATAAAATCATGGAAGCCGCCCTGGAAGCCGGAGCCGACGACGTGCTGGACGAGGACGACGTGTGGAGCATCCACACGGCCATGGCCGATTTCACGGCCGTGCGCGATTCTCTGGAGGCCGCGGGCATTGTCATGCAGTCGGCCGAGCTGGCCATGGTGCCTCAGAACCTGGTGGCCGTGGATGCGGACATGGGGCAGAAGGTCTTGCGGCTCATGGATGCCCTGGACGACAATGACGACGTGCAGAATGTGTATGCGAACGTTGATTTTCCCGATGACATGCCCACGGATTAGTACCATGTAACACCCAAAACTTCGTTTTCTGTGTTACGATCGCTGCGCCGAAATACCTTGTTGCCGTTGCGGTCGCGATGGTACGCCCTTACGGGCTACAGCGGAACAAAAGGCAAGAGCGTGGACCGTCTATGCAGCCAGTTACCGTCATAGGCATTGATCCCGGCTCGCAGCGCACGGGCTGGGGCGTGGTGCGCGAAGTTTCGGGCGTTTTGCAGCTCGTGGACTGCGGCATTGTGCGCACGGCCTCCGCGGGCAGGGCGTTTTCCGAGCGCCTGGCCCGCATTTACCATGAGCTTACGGCGGTCATGAGCCGCTTCAGGCCCGACGAGGCTGCCATAGAGCAGGTGTTTACAGCCAAAAACGCGGCCAGCGCGCTCAAACTGGGCCAGGCCAGAGGCGTGGCCGTGGCCGCCTGCGCGGCGCACGGCGTATGCATCAGCGACTATGAGCCCACGCTGGTCAAAAAATCCCTGGTGGGCACGGGCCGGGCGGAAAAAGAACAGGTGGCCTTTATGGTCAGGCGCCTGCTCAACGTCAAAGAGGCCGCCTGGGCTCTGGATGTTTCGGACGCCCTGGCCGTATCGGTCTGCCATTTGAGCATGCGCCGCTTCGCGGCCCTGACCGCGCGGTAGCGCGTCTTGCTTTTAGAGCAATTTCACTTTGAAAGCATCTCACATATTTTCATGAATAGCCCAATAATTATCAATAAAAACAAATAATTATCTTCATCATTTTTATCCCGAAAATCCATTTTGGATAATGGACGGATAATCATCTTCCCTTTTGAGGGATTCGCCGTTATCATGCTTCCATGAACGACGTAACTACCCGAAAATACATAAAAACAAAGTTTGAAGGCGTTTTCTATCGCCTGTCTTCCAAGAAACGCAACCCCAAGACGGGAGAGCCGGATCGCATCTACTGTTTTTGCTATACCGATGCTCAGGGCAAGGGGCACTGGAAAACGGTCGGCAGGCACAGTGAGGGTGTCCGGCCCGCATTGGCCAAACGTGAACGGGCAAAATTCATTGCCGAAATCGCCGATACCGGCATAGACCCCGCAGCCCGTGACAGGGTAACGGTCGGACAGCTCGTGGACGCCTACCTCACATGGGGCCGCAGTGAGGGGAAATACGTTGACCAGCACTACAGTCAGTATCGCGTCCACCTCAAAGCTAAAATCCACGATCTGCCTGTTTCCGACTTGAGTGCCGGATTGCTCTCCAATCTCAAGGCGAAACTGCTCGCTACCCCAAAGGGCAACACAAAATCCAAAAAGAATGTTGCTGTCGAGTCCGTGTCCAGGGCGAAGCCCCGGAAGACTCTGGCAGGTCAAACCGTAAACTGCATTTTCAGCTTCCTGCGATCCGCCATCAACCGGGGCATAGCTACCGGCGCATGGAGTGGCGCCAATCCCCTGTCCACCAGGGGAGGCACATGGAAAATGGTCAAGCCCAATAATGAACGATTGCGCTTTCTCACGCGGGATGAAGCCAAAGCTCTTCTGGATGACCTTGAAAAGCGGCATCCGCAGTTGCACGATATGGTTTTGCTTTCCCTGCGAACCGGCCTCCGGCCTACCGAAATGTTCAAACTCAAGGGGCAGGATGTGGACGCCAACGCCTGCGGCCTCTACATCCTCCAGAAAGGAGGAAAACGGGTTTTCGTCCGTGTGCCGGAAGATATGATCAGAATGCTCCAGGCCTACAATCGCAAGTCTGCTGAACCGATCTTCCAGCAGCCCAGGAAAAAGGCCGCGTTTAAACAAACTCCGGCCTGCTTCCAAACCGCGGTCAGGAAGCTCAACCTGGCCCCTGAGGACGGCGACAGCCTGTACGCCATTACCCTGCACACCATGCGGCACACCTTCGCCTCGTGGTTGGCGCAGTCTGGGCAGGTCACGCTCATGGAGCTGCAAAAGCTGATGCGTCATAAAAATATCACCATGACGATGAGGTACGCGCACCTCTTTCCCGGACAGGAAAGCGAAAAGCTGTCGATCATCGAAAGTATTTTGGTCTGAAGCCGTCATACGCCAGAGCCGCCAAAGGTTTTTCCCCGTTTGGCGATGCTGTAGCATATGGGGCTTTCTGGTGGGAGTGGTAGGATTATGCAAATCGCAAAAAGAGTTCTCCCGATCTCTGGATGACAGTAAAACATTATTTAGTTAATATTCTCAATTTGTTAAGACATGTTTTTCATAACCAGCGCGGCCCCCATCTCATACGCCTTTTTGCATTCCTGCGGAAATACGGTTTCATGTCTGCGTTTTTTCGCCTCGGGATCGAAATACGACCAGGGCCAGTCCAGCTTGCTATAGTCTTTGAGCTGGAGCGTATTTCCGCTGACCAGGGTTTCCGTTGGCCCGACAAATCTGTTCAGAATCTGCTGGTAGTTTTGCAGCAGTCCCGTGTAAGCCGTATCGGGCGCGTTGCTGGTCATGATCAGCAGCACGGGGATCGGATTTTGATTGCAACACGGCGTTTCACTGTTATAGGTCAAATTTTGGAACACCAGCCGTTCATAGAGCGCCCGGAACGAGGCTGTCATTTCGCTGAGATAATTCGGAGAACCAATGATCAGTCCGTCAGCTTCGCGGATGGCATCCAGTACTTTTGTCAGTCCATCACGGCACACGCAGTGCCCTTTGTTCTGGTTTTTCTTGCATCCAAAACAGGAAATACACCCGGTATATTTTTCGAGACGGAACAGGTCGAATTTTTCCACAGTTGCGCCTGAGGACTCAGCGCCTTTCGATGCCTCGGTGATCAGGGTATCGGTGTTCCAGCCTTTCCGTGGCCCGGCATTGACCGCTATAATTTTTTTACTCATAAATTTCACCTCGTTCAGTGTTTTTTTCGTTCAACACCCGGCTTGAAAGCGTTCGGGAGCCGACTTCTTACTTCCCTCGTACACCGTCTTTTCCTCATCGTAAATGATCGGCTGATCCGGCCAGGTTTTCCCGTTTTTTTCTTCAGCCATCGCGCAGAGTAATTGCTTTTGCCATTTTAAGGCGCTTCTAAGGCATAGCCCTGATGAGATAGCGGACGGCCTGGTTATCGGGGCGCACTTCATTGGCAACAGGTACACCGTAAGCGGCAGGAGAAACATCAATTCGATATTGATTACAGGTCCATCCTCCCCATGAAGCGGCAGGTGCTGAAATTCCCCATGAGCTGTTCCAGACGAATGCTCCACTTGCTCGTAAATCTGCTCCAAACCCCGTCCAAATATAACCGACACCATTATAATTTCTTGTAGCGTGCCCCTGATGCGCTCCCAGCCCTGCGGAATTTCCCCCATGCCCCCGCAGGAACAGGCCTCGCAAATCGGGAACTCGCCCGCCCACAAGCGCAAACAGTTCCGGGAAGGCTGTCTGCGACACGGTTTGTCCGTTACATTCCAACCAGTTATCCATATCTTCAGGGTTGGTTGCAACGGGCCATGCGACGATGGTTCCCACAGGGACGCCGCCCCCCGCATTTTTGGCAACCACGGCGACCGTCGTGGGATTGAAAGCGGTAGCATCCGCGCCTGTGGCAAGCGGCGGGGTAAATGTCAGTTGGAAAACAAACAGGAGAAAGAAAGACAAGAAAAATTGGTTCATTCGCATACTTTTTCCTTCAGTGGAGGATTTTTCACTTCTCCGCCAGTATCTTTTTCACATGCCCGAACACGGTTCGCGCATAGATCCGTCCGCGTTCGGGGTTTTTGTGCAGCGGCGTGTGGTAGGAGGCCACGGCTTTCCAGTTCAGCCCGTGCCGGCGGATCTCCTGCGCCAGAATCCATACGCCGATCCGGACGTTGGTGGCCGGGTCCAGCACCTGTTCCAGCGGCCAGTGGTATTTTCTGATCCAGTAGGCATTGACCTGCATGATCCCCACATCGAAGGAGCGGCCACTGTGCAGGGCGGCCCGCGCCAGACGCAGGGCCTTTTCCCTGGAGTCCGGCCGCACGTCCCGCCCGGCGAGATTCAGTATCCAGGGCCGGCAGCCGGACTCTGTGCGGGCAATGGCCAGCGCCAGGGCTTTCGGCACCTGATAGCGGGCGCACGGCGCGTCAAAGAGATGCTCCACGGCCCGCTGACGTTCCCGCAAGGTGTTGGCATGAGCTGGCGCGCAACAGCACAGGAGCGCCAGAAACACTATCATTCCTGCTTCGCGCATGTGGTGAACACCATGATCCTGCCGTAACTGTCCGTCGGGTATATCCAGCCGTCCGCGTCTCCCAACTTTTTGTTTGGGGTCTGCACACGCAGATGCACCTGCCATTCGGTATCGGATACCGAGGTCGCCCAGGTCTGGAGTGAAGTCAGCGGTGGCGCTTGTGGCCCGGCCTCGGCAAGGGACGGCGCGGTATAAATGGCCGGCACCGTGCCTGTGGATGGCGCGCAAACGGGCTTGGGGATGCGCTGACCGTTGACGGCCACGGCAGCACTTTTGAACAGCGCGGAGTTGCCGGAATCCCCGATGATCTCCAGGGAGTAATTGCGGCAGATGTAGAGGCCGTGCACACGATCCAGAAAGACGCGACCCTGATCCTCGTCGGCGGTACAGGCTTCCGTACTGATCGCCCGCTCCGTAAACCGGACTTCGCCCACGCCGGTAATGGCGTGATCCGTCATGTCCAGATTCGTTTGCATGGCGTT
>NZ_JAAKEI010000012.1 GCF_011039085.1 Desulfovibrio sp. ZJ369
CCGTGGAGTGGTGCGAGTAAATTGAAATCCACAATTCTTGCAGCGATACCGTTGTTTTCCCAGAATCTTTCCGCTTCGATATACCGTGCTGGCATGGCACTTGGGGCAGTCGGGCTTTGCTTCCATGTGTTTCTCCTTTTGGAGGGATATAACACATTTACATCATATTGTTAATACTCTCCTTGATGGAAAAGCAACAGCCAGGCAATTGGCAGATATTTTAGGTTATACCCCGGCTAGCATCTGCAATTGGGTCAGAGCTTACCGTGAAAACCAACGATTATCAGCCAAACCCAATGGCCATCGCCCAAGTTGTTTCTCATGCGAGGAGATTCGGGAATTGCAAGCCCTTCTTGATAAAAATGTTGATATGACGCTTCAGGAAATTAAAGAGCATTTTAATAAATCATGTTGCCTGGCTGCCATCCACCGTCTGCTTGTTAAACTTGGCTACAAATATAAAAAAAACTCTCAAGGCCAGCGAACAAGAACGCGAAGATGTAAGAAGGAAACGTGAGGAATGGAAACTGTTCCAGCAAAAAGCTTCATGTAATAGATTGATATTTATTGATGAAACCGGTGCCAAAACCAATATGACGAGATTATACGGCAGAGCCAGAAATGGCCAACGTTGCCATGATCATGCGTCAGACGGACGTTGGGAAAGGATAAGCATACTTTCAGCAATCCGGGTAACGGGAGAAACTTGCAGTGTTGTTTTTGATGGGGCACTGGATGGAAAAATGTACAATGCTTATATTGAAAAATTTCTTCTTCCAACGCTTAAAGCTAACGATGTTGTTATAATGGATAATTTGAATGTCCATAAATCAAAAACAGCCCAAAACTTGATAAGGGAAAAAGGCTGCGAGTATATTTTCCTTCCAGAATACAGCCCGGATTTAAATCCCATTGAAAAGATGTGGAGCAAAGTGAAACAATTACTTCGGGGTATGAAAGCAAAAACATGTGATGAACTGTACAAATCCATTGGAAAAGCATTAAGTTGTATCACACAAAAAGACGCTGAAGGATGGTTTAAATCCTGTGGCTATGTAAAAAGTTAAAAGAAAAATGCTCTATTCCCGCGTGGACGCCATGATCGCCCTGCGGATGCGCGCCAACGGCCACAGCCGGGAGGCTGTTGCCGAGGCTATCCGTGAGAATCCCAAAGGCAGAGACTGGCAACGCTACGCTGAACGCACAGTAGATTACGCTTTCGGCTATAGTCATCGTAATTATCATATGTATCGTCTATACATGCACATGATGCAAGCGATATATACAAAAATACGATGCATACCCTACGTAAAGACATACCGATAACGTGCTTAAGTATATTCGCAAATCTCCATTATCACGTTATCTATTCACAAACGAATCATCATATGTCGATTCGTAGTACAGATAAAATCCATGCTCATCTGGAATGGTATGCAAATCCAGAAAATCGCGTATACCAAACTCAACATTTGAAAGTTTTAATGCTATACTTTCATCAACTAAAATAGATGATACTTGATTTCCAAGCCCATTGTTAATGGGCTCTGTCTTCAGTATTTCTAAAGAGGGCTCATGCTGTTCTGCTTTACTTGTATAAAAAAATCCAATGACCGCAGGTAAAACACGTGCAACCTTACGTGGACGGCTGAGATCAACCCATGTGGGGGCCACAGAAACACGGTGCAGATAGGCTCCTCCTCCATCACTGCCTGGTAAAATATCCAGTGCAAGTATTGCTGACCGCTCTCGTGGTAATGTACGCTGTGAAGATATAAAATTGCCCAAAGACCAGGCAATCACACAATTCTTATTGCCCGCAGACTGCACTTCTATAGGCTGGAGTACATGAGGATGTGTGCCGATGATGGCATCCACCCCCAATTCCAGACAATAGCTGGCAATATCCCGCTGAGCAGGAGAAGGCTCTGTAGAGTATTCTTCTCCCCAATGGAAAGTTGCCACTATATAATCAGCCCCCTGCCTCCTAAGCTGGGCAATATCATCTGATATACGATTTTTATCTATGATATTTAGCGATATGGAAGCAGAATCATGATAATCTATAGGAGAATTACTGCCATAGGTATAATTAAAAATCCCTAAGCGTACACCCTTGACATCAATCAGGAGAGGTGAGGGGCAGCCCCCTGTCAGACCTGTAACCGCCAAGTTATTGGCCTGTAAAACTTCCACCGTTCGCTTGGCAGCCTGTATGCCGTGATCATAAATATGATTGTTAGCAAGAAGCAGAGTTGTAAAGCCTACATCATGCAGGGCTGTCGCCAGACTGTCAGGGGTGTTAAAATGTGGATAGCCACTGAAACCAGGCCTGGCTCCTCCAAGCACTGTTTCAAAATTCCCAATAACCAGATCTCCCTTCATCCAGGGACGAATAGCCTCAAAGCTAGAATGAAAGTCATACGCTCCATTGCTATGAGCTATCTCAAGTTGGGTGGCATGTACCATTATGTCGCCAACAAAAATCAGGCGTATGGGCATGTCTGTGCCTTTTTCACTAAAATCAGGCAAAGACACTGAGAAATTATTCGGCATGGATGCTGGCAACAAAGCATTGCTTTGCGCCAGCACCATATCCGTCATTCCGACAAGCAAGCAAAAACAGTAACATAGGCTCAGGAAGATTTTCATTTTGTTGTTAAGCATTGTCACAATATTTATCTTCATAAACCACCTATCGATACATACTTTGCTTGCCTGGCACATATATTATTTTAGAGCATTTTCTCTTTGAAAATACTCTGCTGACGCGAAAGCGGCAGCCGCCGTAATGCGGCGCACATTCAGGCGAAAACCGCGGTTTTCGCCTGAATGCCACCCTTGACTTTCATAAAAAGTCAAAGGTAATCTGCTCTAAGATGATGTTAGTTAACATGACAACTGGATAATGACGCATAATATCCAGTTGGTATATATACCATGTCGATCCCTGCATGAGATGCAGCTTCATCCATTATATCCAGGGATTTTGAGTACAATGTTTTTGTTGATGCTATACGAGCAGTATTGTCAGTATAGTTTGTATCAAAATCACTAGAAATACTATCAAGACTGGCAGAGGCTTGGCTATCAATAGCAGAAGCGTAAGCGGCTTCCTGTTTTGCAGCGTTCTGCTCAGCATCTTTCTTGGTATTATCTATCAACTGCTCCATTTGATTGATATTTTTTACTTTCGAAATTGCTTTTGTTTGCCTGGAGCGTTTTTGTTCTGCTGCGGCCAATGTACGATTTTCCTTCGGCTTAGCTTTGGCCAATTCACGCTCGGAGGCCAACGCATTACGGAATTCCTGCTCTCGCTTGACTGACTGATTGTATGCGTCATCAAGCACTGTGCTTATTTGTGTCATACCGTTCCGAATCTCTGCGTAATGACTTTTGAAGTCAGTCTCTGAAATTCTGTGAGCCTGATAACTTCCCAGGAGAATTTTGAACTCTCTGACATAGCATTGCAGACTAAGCATTGAATACAGCTCAACATGGCTCATATTTTTTATATCTGTCGTCATATCAGCACGGTAGCTGGCCAGTCTGGCTTTTACATCCTTGATTTGCTGCTGTTTTCCAGATGCGTAACCTACTGCTCCTGCTGTTATGCCGCCTATTAGCCCCCCGGCAAGCGCACCTTTCCAGTCACCACTTACCAAAGCCCCTACCGCAGCCCCACCCGCAGCGCCGACTACGCCTGATACAATCGTTCTCTGAACCAAGGCTTTCTGCGCCTCTGCCAAGTCTTGAAACGGCTTCACGCATTGCGGATAGTATTCGGCATTGATTTTAGGTATCTTGGCTTGAGGTGCGCAAGCTGTTAAAAATGCGGCTAAACATATGAGCAATAGCATCGAAAAATGAGAATTTGGCAGAGTTTTCATTATAAGCCCCCATCATTAGGTGTTTTAGGTTTCAATGTTTCACGAAGAGATAAAATAGCCTTTGTATTACGCTCTATACATACAATTGCAAATAATACTATGCAGATACATAATACGAAAAATATCATTTTTGCATCAAGTATATTTTCATCTATGGCTCTTTGAAGATTTTTATTGGTTTTATCTTGTTCATTGATCATCATGCGATTTTCTTTTATGTTTTCATCTAAATTTTGAAAATATATTTCAAGAAAATCAGTCCATAGCGCGTATTGCGGATTTAGAATATCGTTATCTGCTGACAGATTAATGTCTTGCTCAAATTTTTTTAGTTGAGCAAGGAGGTTACTGAGATTTGTTATAGGATCAATATATTCTTTTGATATTTGACAGCGATCATATAATTTATCTTTCAAGCTCTCCTTGGGTAAAATCTGCCCAGTTTTCTTTGCTATTTCAAAAATAACATCCAGTATATTATTCAAAATTGGATTACATTCCATTCTTTCTGCATCTACAGAATCGACAGGCTTTACATCCTGAGAGCTGACCTGTTCCAAACGTGCTGCAACTTTTGCAAGCTCTGCGCGAAAAGATTCATAGCTCAATGCAGTAACTGACTTTTCTGGCTCCTTAATCGATACAAAATTTGTGGCAGCCATGACTACAAAATAGAGGCAGCCAGTGAGCGTTGCCACAATACCAAGAGCAGCAACTTTTTCTACGCCGCTGAAAAAATATCGCTTCATGCTATCGTATTTCATATTTCCCCCTTAAATCAGGAATTCCATTCATTGGCATGGCGAAGAGATTTGATGCGCCAAATCAGCTTATTTCTCAATCTTTCATTTTTCGCCAAGCGAGCTGCCCTCTCAAATGCGTCTATAGCTTCAGATATTCGCTCATGCTTATTATGAATTTTACCTATATAAATATAGCATTCCATTTTTTTATTATCATCATTGCAATTTCTGATATACACTTTCAAATCGCTCAGTGCCTTTTCATCAAAATTTGCGGATTCATTGTCATTTACGTTATAATAGGCAATTCCGCGTAGATAATAAGATTCTATATCGTTACGATTATGGTAAATCGCTGCATCAGCCTCTCTCTGGGCACGTTTCCAATCTTTATTTATAGCATTACATTCTGCCATGAGCCTGTGATATTTGTACGTATCTCTTGAAGTCTGCCCCCTCTGTTCAGATATTGCTTTGTCAAGACTTAATATGGCAGCGTCAATCATACCTTGCTTATACTGTAATTGAGCCAGACGAAAATACACATTGGAACCACTCCGGCCAAGGGCTATCGCCTGTTGAACATAGCTTATAGCCTTTTCAGCACTTTCACAGTATGAAAGATAAAAGTAGGCTGTAGCCCTGATTTCTTGTGTAAGGGTAAAATCTACAGTCAGAGGAAGCAGAATACTTTTTGCTTCATCTATCTTATTTTGTTCTATCAACTCTCTCGCATGCTTGAAATTTGCATCATCACTGGTATGTGCTGTAGCAGGTAAGCATAGCAATGCTGCAATTATGAACAGAGCAAGCTTCTTCATAGTAGCTCCTTTTTGCTTCTCTGGTATGATTTTACGTACATCAATATTGGTATGCAGTCAGGGTCAGCCCTCATTAAACCACCTGCTGCAAAGCCGCCTTTTCCCGTCCGGCGGCGTTGCAAGGCCAACATTGACCTTGCGGTATGTTCAATACAGCTTCGCCCAATGTTGGCCTTGCGCCTTGCCGGCCGAAAAAATTCGGCTTTTCGCGGACGGTGTTTTCATGAGGGCTGACCCTAATCAATAAGGATAACGTCATCCTTCTGCTTTTCTGGTACCTGCTGATTATTATCTGAATTATTATCTGAATTATTATCTGAATTATTATCTATATCAGGGGCAATTACATCATTGCTGTGTGTTCCAGCCTGATTATGAACATCTTCATTATTTATGTTCATTTTGTTATTATTTGTATTTATTGTAATATATACTATTTTCGGCGTTCTGCCATTTTTTAATTCCATAAGAATGTTTTCTATTCCGGTCTGATCCGCAATGGATGGCAGCGAATTCATGGCTTTGTCAGCAATTTCTTGCATCAAAGTTATCTTGTCCAGCTTGCTTGCAGCTATTATCTGCATGGCGTAGTTTTGATACAAAGCATTTTTCTGCCCTTTGGTAATAGCATTGCTCAAAATTTGTATTACTTGCTCATATTGTTCAGCCTCAAAGTATATTTCTCCCTTGCGGTAGATATATACATATTCTGCAGGAACGAGTTTTATTGCCTGATTAATATATTTAATTTTCTCTTTTGTTGTTGATCCGAAATATGACATAAGATACATAAAGGAAGATTTATCTCTTTTTAGTTTATACTTCTCTATATAACGTTGCAGCATACTTATTACTGATTCTCTTCTATCTACCGGCTCTCTTTCCTGCCCCCAGTATTCTATCCAACCATCTTTCAATGATCGATTGATATTATCACGCCAATATGAGAAATCATCCCGCGCGGGATTAATCAAGCCTAATGGCATAAGAATTTTATCCCCCAGAGATTCTATGTCATTATCACTTTGTGATTTTTTCTTATTGGCTTTTTCAGATGCCTGTGCCAGCGACAATGCCATCTGAAGATCACCCCTGTATTCATTGATATTGGACTGATATGTGAGATTGGCCTCCAGGCTGCCTTTTTGCCCCATGCTGACTGCTTTTTTGAAATAATTTTCAGCTTCAGTCATATTACCAAGAGAATAGTTCAGTTCTCCAAGAATAAAGTATGCCAGTGCTGATTCTTTGAGAGAATTTGCAATATCTATATTTTTCTTTGCCTCATTGTGCTTGCCTTCTCTTATGAGACAGATGGATTTATACAGATACAGCCTGACATCATCCTTAAACATCTTTAGGGCAGTATTGCTTGCCTTTAGCCCCTTAGCGTATTCATCATGAGACATCAGAGCGGATATGTACTGAATATGATTTCTTATTTTATTATTGCCAAGTCGCACTGATTCTTCTGCATAGTCTACATCGTTCAAATTTGCTAAGCTTTTAAGATAGTAAATTGCACTCAGGGTATCATTATCCAAGGAGAATGATCTGTGTATGTCATCAAGAATTTCATTACATTTATCGCTATCATTTTGCTTGAAATAATCTACAGCTTTGATCAGCATTTTGGAGACATCTTTCTTCCGACCTGTTTCGTCTATGGTAGGATCAAGGCGTTTGAGCAGACTTTCTGGCACTTTCCGCTCAATGGCCTTACTGTATATCAACCTGTTGGTATGTGCTCCGTGGTCAAGCAGGAGGTGAGCTAACTCTGGCTTATCCAAGAAATATTCCAGGGCTGTACAAGGCGCGCCTTCAATTTCATTGCCCATTGCTTCGTTTCGTGGGCATGCTGGGCCTGTTATAGGCATATTGATGTTAACATTATACTTCAGCAATAAGTTTACATAGCCAATGTCTCCACCATGCAGTAAAATAAGAGTATCACCTTCAAAGCCAATTTCATTAGGATCTGCTCCATGTTTTAATAAAACTTCAACTTTTTTTAGATCATCTCCTGCGAAGCTGAGTGGTGAAACCCCGCACCTGTCGGCATCGGTATAATACTCAGGCTCAGGAGTTCCATCTATTTCATGCTCTTGTAAATTTGCATTTACATTGGCGCCTGCCCCAATCAGAATCTCCATCACTTCAGTTGAGGGGTTATTCTCAATAGCAAAATAAAGGGCACGAGTAATCTCTTCTTCTGTATACTGTCTATTGTTAAGTAACATACGAATATCATCAGGTGTTCCTGATTTAGCCATTGAAATTAAGTCACTAGAATATACAAATTCTGACATATATAAAAAGATTACAAGAAAGAACACAAATTTACGCATGGCAATTACTCCAATCTTATCATTTTATCTTCAGCGATTATGGAGCAACCTTCGCATATGTGCCTCATTCATCCTCTGTTGCATCTCAATATATTCAGGTTCTCTTGCCACCCTCGCAGCATCTTCAAGAACCTGGAGATAATATGAACAGGCACAGCTCTGCGTTAAGCATATAAACAAAAAAGTCCTCAATATAAATGCCATATCTAACCTCTTATCTATCCAGTCAAGTGTTACTGTCATTATAAATAGAGCGGTTTGGATAATTTCATTATCAAACCGCTCTAAACCATATCAATGCCAGCCTCTACAGCAGCCTTGTCCATAATTTCCATTGCCCGGAGGTGGGATACCTTGAGGCTTTCAATTTGCTGGCGAGTTTCGGCATAGCCCTGCCCATAGTCTGAAGCGATGGCATGTGCGTCCTGCTTAGGCGGAATTGCTTTGCCGGCAAAAGTCTCAAGCATCACGGTCAAGTCGTCATCATTGGCAGTCTGGGCTTTTTCCACCCTGGCCCTGTTTTCAGCAAAAACAGCTTTGATGGGTTTGTTTGCCCCCTGTTGCCGTGCAGCGGAAGCAGAAGAAACAGGGGATGGCGTGGCCGTCCCAGCTCTGGCGGCGTCTGTCCGTTGTGCTTTTTCCGCCACAGTAAAGCTGGAAGTAAATTCATTCTCAGTGCGGGCTATTTCCTGCTCCATGTTGCCGATGATTTGCCCAAGCTGCTGCATGGCCTTGCGAATTTCGGCATACCGCTTGCTGTATTCCGGTTTGAGTATCTGACCATTTTCATAGGCGTTTCGCAGTTTTTCAAATTCGGCCATATAACATTCCATGCATTCATAGGCATAGAGCTGCAAGCGGTTTGCCTCTGTCAAATCCTGATTGGCTGTGATGCGGATAGAAGCAAAGCGGGTATTTTCGTTATGAATCTGCTGCAATTTGGCAAAGCTGTAGCCCACGGCTGCGCCCGTCCCCGCGCCTACAGCCGCACCTACCAGTGGGCCAACAATATTGCCGGGCGTTACAACGATACCAATGACAGCCCCGCCCAATGCTCCCATCAGGGCAGCGCCAGCAGTTTGCTTTTGCAAATGCGAGGTGCTGTGCTGCATTTCCACAAGGGGGGACACGCATTGCCGATAGTAATGAGCATCTATGCGCGGCACATTTTGATTGGCGCAGCCAATGCATAGGCAGAATGCCAGCAATAAGCATAATGTGACAATTTGCTTAGCCATGATTCTTCTTTTCCGTTGTTTCTGTGCTGGTCTTTTGGAGTTTCTTGGATTCTATCGGCGGCAATACCTTGCGTTCTTCCTCTGTGTAATCCTGATTCTTTACCATGATATGCTTATCCACCAGTCTGTTATCTTTCAATTCAAGCAAAAACAAGAGTGGAGAATCTCCTCGGATAGTAGAAGGGAGACCAGAGGCATAAGGATGTTCATATTGCCATATTTCAGTTTTACCATACTCATGCACAAGCTGAGGTTTACCTATTTGCCTGAAGATAGCTCCTGTGGAAGCCCCATTCTTTAAGTTTTGAAATGTTTGAATAAATTTGTCATCATCAACCTTATCTGGTGCCTTGATCAAATCATATTTTGTTTGATAGCCTAATGAGTTTTCATTATACACAACATTTTTCAGTATTCCGTTTTTATTGAAAATGAAGAGGCAGGATTTAGCTGTTGAAAGCATATATTGGACTTCAGTTGTGAGTCCTGTACTCTTTTTTTCAAGGGGGACATCTTTTCTGAAGGTATACATGTATCCGATTAATCCGCTGTCTGACACATATCTAACTGTTGGATATTGAAGGAATTTTAGCACATCAATATTTGTTGTCTCGCCAACCTTGGAATAAGCATATATACTTTCCTTTGTTTGCTGTGGGAATGAAGATGGTTCTACTTTGTCTTCACTTTTATAGGCTTTATAGGCACATCCAGAGATAAATAACATTGACAGTATCAAAGCAGACATTATTTTCATGGCTTACTTCACTCCTTTTGAAGAGATAAAGGAACCCTTAATTACCTCTACAATCTTATACGCTGTTCCTTTTATTACAGAAGAACCTTTCCCCTCACTGGTCTCTTCTGCCATATCAGCAGCAGCCGTAATGCCTGTAGCTAATAGCCAAATAAGTGGATCCCCCCCAGAACTGTTAGACCCATAACGTTCTTCAGCACTTTCGGTGTCTCCAGAAGGGAGCTTAACTATACGGTTTGCAACAATATATTCACCGTTATGCTTTTTTATCGCACTGAGATAGGCCTCAACTCTCAATACACTGGTTCCACCATCTCCAAACCCGGTAATTCCTTGCAATGCTCTTTTTGCAGCACTTCCCGGTTGAAAATACTCTATATTTACAACAAGCATATATTTATTAATATCTTGTTCATAATCTGTTAAATATAAATTTTCTTTTTTCAAATTTTCCACAAGCCTGGCATGGAGCAACTCTCCAACTTCTATGGCATTGGCAGAACCTTCTTTATTATATTTTATTTTTCCAGTAACCTTAACATCAAGCAAGAATGGCTCTTCTATGCGCTCTGGATTATTTGCATCATAATACACCATATATGTTGTTTTTTGTATACATCCAAAAGACAGCATACTTGCTACAAGAATGGCAAGGCAGAAAATTTTTCTCATCATCTCCCCCCCAGAGAATTTTTTGCGTCAATACCGTACGAAAACTCACGCATTGCCTTAGGTTTTTACATTCCAATATGCCATCAGCCTTTGCAGCAGCCAATCCGGCAGCATATCCTGCAAGTCCTGCCTGTCTGTTCTCTGGGCAGCCAGTCCATAGCTCCCTGCAATATGTTTCTGTAAAACGGCCAAACGGCGGCCCATACTGCGACTGAAGCCATCATCATGGGAAAACTGCACGTGCAATGCTTCAATTTGCTGCAGCATCCGTCCCGTATCCATTTGGGAAGCAGATCTGAGCATATTGCGGTAATAGTAGAGTGCGCCCTGGATCCCTTTTACAAATCCGCTGATTTCGTGCCGCATCTTGTCTGTTTTGTGTTCACTGGCGCGTTGCTCTTCAGGTGAAAGGGCTTGAAAAGCCTCCATGAGCTTAATGAGCTGGTAGCAACGGGAAGCGTAGTTGGCGATAGTTTCCAGCGAGAAGGCAGCCCCCAGAAGCATTTCGCGCATCATGCGTTCTTCGTTGACGTTGACCTGCTCATGGTAACGCGCTGCCACTTCTTCTGCTTCAGCCAGCCGCTGACGCAGGATCGGGCTTTCCACTTCACGCACGACTTCGCGAATCAGTATCCTGACGTCCTGCTTTGGTGCATCTTGCGCAGCCTGTGGACTGCGGCGTTCTTCCCATTCATGTTGCAGTGTTTCCTGCTTGTCTTTGGGGGTAAGAATCGTACCGATGCTGATACGGAAGCCCAAATCATCTCTGCGCTGGGCAGCTCCATCAGTATAGTAGGCAGCCTCTATCCGTCGCCCCGGATGCAGACTGTTTTCAGAAAAGGCCCGCCAGCTTCCCCCCTTGATGACAAAGCCCCCCTGATTGCCCATGAGATGCCCTGCTGACACCAACTGGAATGGTGTCTGTACCATTTCGGCACAGTTGCCGAGCATATCGTGGAGGAAGAGCGGGTTGGCCTTGCGGGAGCCGATGGCTGCCATGCTGGTCAGACTGGCGTCATACTGCGCGGCAATGATGTATTCGCTCATGTTGGCATTATCCGGCACCGGATGCAGGCGGGTACGTTCACGCTCCACGGCACTGACCCTGTGGCCTCCACGAGCTGCATACTCCCATTCAGCTTCGGTGGGCAGGCGTAAATAGGAAGAACGCCGTTCCTGCTGAAAATAGGGCAGGTATGCCGGATGGTTCTGCATCAGCCATTCCGAATAGCGGCGGGTAAACTCCAATGCTTCAAACCAGGAGACATTGCTGACAGGCTTGTCATCTCCTGCCTTGATACGGAATGTTCCCTCTTCCATCACAGCACGCCATTGTCCCTGGCTGACCTCATACTTGCCAATGAAATAGAGGAAGCTGCGCAGTCCGTTGCTGGCAGAAGCTCCACTGGCAGGGTCTGCCTGAAGCCAGCCCTGCACGCTCTGTCCCCAACTGGGCGGGATGTCACTCAATTCAAAAGGAGCATTGACCGAAGCTGTATAGCGGCGTTCCGCCCATGCCTCAAAAATGGTATTTCCGCTGTCTGCCTGTGCTGCCACGCCAAAGGGTTGCTGCACGTCATCAAAATACCCCCTGGCAGGGACGCAGACTGCCCGCAAAACCATTTGCAAGCCACCAGGCATGGGCAAAATGATGTCGCCTTCTGCGGGGCTGGGATTGGAAATTTTCTGAACCGAAGGCAGTTCGCTCTTGCCTGTCAGCCGCAGGGCGGCACTGGAGACTGGCACGGCAGGAATAAGCAGAAAACAGCCAGCCAGCAGCAGTGCCAGACTGCAACGGCAACAACGGACGGCATCAGGCATCACGGCGCAAAACCTCCGCAGGTTGGAGTCTGAGCAGATGGCGACAGGCAGAAACACCGCACAGGCAGGATAATACGAGTGCGCCAATGTAAAGCATGGCCACCTGTTCGCCAGGCAGGGAACAGGCACTTTCACCCGCCAGGAGCCACGGCCCGGCGACCATATCCAGCAGCATTGCCGCACAACCATAAAAGACAAGTGATGCCGATGCCGCCAGCAGTGCTACGAAGCCCATTTGCAGCAGGGGCAAGGCAAGGAGTTCCCCGCGCTTCAGCCCCATGAGGCTGCCCTGCGCGTACATACGGGCCTTGCGGCTCACATTGGCCACAGACAGACTGACCAGAGAGAAAGCCATACCCGCCAGAGTCACCCCGCCGACCAGCAGGGTCGTGAGTGTCAAGGCATGTTTCAGCCCCTGGATGGTTTCCACTTCACGGGCGAAAGTGTAGGCGTCAATCCCGCGCTGTTTGAGAGCATCACGCATGGGAATAACGTCATCCAGACTGTTCACATACATACGAAAGCCCGCATAGCTGCGATCCTGTTCCGCAGGTTCCGGCAAACCTGACCAGCCAAGCCGTGATACTTCATACCCGTCCCGATAGCGTTCCATATCCAGCAAGAGAGGCAGCGGCAGGTAGATACGGCTTTTCCAGTCTGCCGCATCCGGCAAAATGGCATGGAGGCGGACACGGCAAACAGCCTCCTGAGCCTTGCCATCATGCCGCCGGGTAACAACTAACGTCAGCTCCTGTCCCGGCACTGCCTTCGGCATGGAGCGAGCCAGTTCCTGCGTGATGACAGCTCCATGTTCTGACGGTACTGAAGCGTACCGCTCAAGCAGTGGGTCTCCCGCAGCTGTTGGCAGCACGTCAGCCAGAACAGGGGGACGCCCCTCACGCTGGACTTGCACAGTGCTGGCAAGGGTGCGGGTCAGCGGAACCACAAAGGCCACTGAAGGCAAGGCCGCCAGTTCCGCAATATCCTGCTCTGAATGGCGTTGGCTGCTATAGGGGTTGACCGCCAGGGCCGCCGGATTATCCAACAGCCGTTGCGACAGGATGCTGACAACGCCGGCCCGCAATCCTCCCAAAACCATGAGCGGGGTCAGGGCAGCGGCAAAGGCGAGTACCGCGCAGAAAGAAAGGGAACGTTCATGCCAGAAGTCCCGCCATGCCAGCAAAGCTGCGAGACGTAAATCGGGGCGGTGCGGACAGGAGGGGGCATGGGTCACACGGCTTTGAGTGTCGGCCTCCTGCCCGTCAGCCGTTGATTCGTCTGTATTGGAGGATGAGCCGACCGTTGCGGATGGAAGGGCAAGGCTATAACGAATTTCGCGTGCTGCAACTGTGGGAGCTGCCTGCATGGCAAAAGCGGGAATCCCCACAGCATTGAGCAAGGCGTGGTCATGGCTGACAACCACCAGGGCTGCGCCAAACTTCCGCGATCCTTCCAGCATGAGACGCATGACCGTGCGGGCCGCATCAGGGTCAAGTGCCGAGGTTGGTTCGTCTGCCAGAATAAGGGCCGGGCGATGGGCCAACGCACGGGCTACGGCGGTACGCTGCCGCTCTCCATAGGACAGGTTTTCCGGCAGACTGTGTGCCAGATGCTCCAAGCCTAAGAAATGCAACAACTCCGCTACACGCTCTCGCCCTGTCCCCTCATATTGTTCGGTAAGGCGCAGTGGCAGTGCAATATTGTCCTGCACGCTCAAAAAAGGATAGAGCCCTCCTGCCTGATGCACGAAGCCCATATACTTGCGGCGCACGACCGGCAATGTACCGTGTGCGTCTGACTGCCAAAGCCCGGCAAGGTCGTAAGATTTCCCCTGGCAATGCAGACTGAAGCAGTCCGCACTGTCTGGCCGGGTCAACAGGGCCAGCATTTCCAATAGAGAACTTTTGCCGCAGCCACTTGGCCCGGTAATCCCCACAGCATCGCCGGGGTAGAGGCGCAGACACTCCAGGCAAGCACGGAAAATACGCGATCGTGCTGTATGGCACTTGTTTAAGGCGCGCATTTCCAGCAGCGGCAGAGCCATGACCGTAATCCTTGCTAGAACATTTTGCTTTTGAAATTATTCAATTTCAAAAGCGGCGCTGCCATCATTTCGCCTGAAAAGCGTGGTTTTCAGGCTCATTCGGCGCGAGCGTCCGCTCCCGCGGCCGCCAGAGCGTTTAGCTCATTTCATGAGCAAAACGCTCTAAGGCAGTGAGCTTAAAGGCACACGATACAGGGCTTCAGCGGGATCGGCGGCACCAAACGAAACCCAATTATCCGTATCGTTGTGGTATTCAGCGTAAAGGCGCATCTTGGCTTCCAGCGAATAGATCAGTTCATCCTGTTCGCGGGCGCTCATGGCTATCCACCGCGCCTCAGTCAGATTCATCACCTGGCTTTTATAGGGCAAACCCTCAAGAAATTCCGGCAGCAAGCCCTGGGAAAACAGGTTGTCGCCTGACGCCCTTTGCAAACGCTCCGGGTCTCGTAATGTCTGGGAGGAAAGTGACACAATACGCTGGAACAGGCCGCGGCTGTCTGCACTGCGGGACGCGCGGGCAGCGTCCACCAGCAAGCCTATCTGTCGTGCCAGAGTATTGAGCTGGTGTTTGTTCAACAGAACAGCGGGCATCAGGGCATCTGTGGGTCTGCCTTGCACCAGGGCATTCAAATCTTTATCAGCCACCCATGCCTGCACAAGCTGGGGGGCAGCGGTCTGCTGACGTTTTCCGGCAAACTCAAGATATGCTGAGTAGCCAAGGCATTCGCCCAACCAGGCTGCCGTTTCTTCCGGCGAAGAAGCCGCTGCCGACATGGGCTTGGGAACAGGAACTCCGGCTGCTGCCTTGGCTACGGATTTTTGCAGGATATTCACCAGGGCCGTGGCAATACGTCCAAATTGCTGGCTGGCGACCTGGGCATTTTGTACAGGCAGGGCGATATATGTGCATTTTACACGCCCATCGCGAACAGTGGTCAACTGCTTGTACTGATTGACCACATCCGGCATGTTGTGGCGTTTTCCCTGAGCCGTCTGAAGATGAATAACCACTAGCCGTATCCCTTTCTGAGCCAGCAGGTCTGCCATCTCCCTTTCAGTCAGGCCCGTCGATGAAAGCGGATCACTATTGCGGATGGCCCCGGCATCGGTGATCATCACGGCCACCTTCACGGTGTAAGGTGACCAGTCAAGGCCGTCCACGGCTGCCTTGATGCCCGCAAAAGCATCTTCATTAAAAGAATGGGTAGAAACAGTGGCCTCAGCCATATGTGCAAGGCGTTCCTCTGCTGAAGCCCGCATGGAAACTGTCGTGAACGGGGCTACCACAGATGAAACATATTCCAGCCGCGCGTCATGGCGCGTACTGTTGCGGTAGGCCACAACAGCAAAGGAAACATCATTGGCAATACTGCTTTGGCCTAAAGCATCATAGGCATCACTGACAAACTTTTTGGTCTGTTCAATGTATGGCCCCATTGAAATAGTGGTATCCACAATGAAGGCCACACCCGCTGAAAATTTGGGCGCAGGCGCAGGGGCGGGGTACTGCGCCTGCTGGGGCGCCTGCTTTTTTCCGGGGTCTATGACTCCGACATTAAGGAGGCGCAAGTTATACTGCTCGTATTCATCAGAAAACGAGAATATGGGCATGAGATAAAATTGTTTGCGTGGGATTGCGGCATCCGTTGGCTCACTTGCCAGCACCGGACTGTCAGGGCCAGACGCACTGCGCTGAAGGTTGTCCACTGCCAAACGCATATCTTCGGCCCGCACCAGGTTATCCAGGGCTGAGTAATCCTGGAAAAACAGAACAGGATCGCGTCCCATACGGTCAGTGAACATCAGGGTCAGAGCCTTGTCCCAAGACGAACACTGACTTTGCCGCAGCCAGCCGGATTGCTCAGCTCCACTACTGGCCGGGGAAACCTCAAGCCATTCCTCTCCGTTGAGCACCTGTCGGGAATACACATAGAACGGGGTGAAAGCCCGCACATTACGCATCCCCGCTTCACCAGCCCGGAAGGAAAGCATTGCGCCTGGATGGCTGATAACTCGCTGGTACAATGACCTTTTGCCCTCCTGCACCAGGGGGAGGCGACTCTGCGCTGTCTGAGGCAAAGACTGGCAGGGTGCTGCCCGGACAGCCAGCAAAAGGGGCAGGAGCAGAAAGATGAAGTAAGGTTTCCGCGCTTGCATGGGACACCTCTACAACAAGTCTTCAAGCGGACGTGTCACATCCGGGGCTGGCGCAGCAGGACGCGCAGGGGCTGCCTTGGGCTGGCGCTCTGGCGCGGCAGCCGGGGGGGCAGAAGGGCTGGGGCGACTGGTCGGGGCAGATGCAGCCGGGGAAGAGGGCCTTGCACCGCCCTTGTAAGCATTGTAGGCACTCCAGGCCATAGATGCAGTACCACGGTCAAGGAGTCGATTGGATTCCAGTGCCTTAAACATCTCAAAATTGGGATAGACGCGGTTTCTTACACCAAATTTGTCTGCAAATCGGTCAAGTGCGGCGCGAGTCTGCTCGTCAAGGTGTCCAGTCACGACCACAGAGCTGTCTCCACAGGCGATGAGCTGTGACTGCATGAATGGAATGAGCAGCGGCCCCATACTTGCGTATTGCGTACGCCATTCATTCAGGACATGTCTGTCAGGTGTAAATATCTTGTGACCTTCGCCAACTCGCCAATAGGGGATATTAAGTGAACGACCAATGATTTGCACAACACTGAACTCAGTCATCATTTGCAGGGCCAGATGACGTCCGTGCATTGCCGTGGCCTCAGAGCCAAAGCCCAGACCATTGCCAAAGATGGCAAAACCAATATCCACACCATTTTTGGCATACTGCACTTCCATGCTTGCGCCATATTTGCCAGGCAGAGAAATACCGTTGGTATTATAGACACTAAAGGAGATTGCCAAACGAGAAAGGCGGGATGATTTCTCAGCCGATCCGCTTATGTCTGTGCGCGATAAGCCCTCTGCAAAATTGGCCATTGCCCGCGCCTTATCGGACTGGGATTCAAGGTTACGGTCAAACTGGGCAATACGCCCGGCAATGGTAAAATCAGGATCAGGCCGTTCAGATATTTTGATGTCACCGCGTGTGATTTTCATCATCTGGAGCTTTTGCAGCTCTACTGCCAAGTGCTGTGCATCACTGAGATCATATCGCTCAATATGTCGAACTTTGTAGGAAACCTGGGATATTGCATCCCGTACCATTGCAGTAATGTCCATAGGAATTTCACCTGTGGCGGACAGGCCAGTAGCATCTGTAACAGGCTTTACATAATAATATGTATATGGGTAATCTGGCGGCAGATATACTTCCAATACTGTATTCAGATCGTTGAGTGCCGTTGTGTAAGTTGTGCTTACAGGGGCTTGCGCTTTCATGGGATCAAGCGTTGGAACGGTTGCTTTGCACGCAGCCAAAAGACAGAAGCACACAGAACAGACGAACCATGCGGTTCCTTTTTGCACCAAAACTTTCATTGCCATGACAGCCTCAACCCATTATTTGTGTTAAGTTTATGACAGTATAAATTATTGCATTCTGTTTTTTTTATCTTTGATAATTATAACTGTTGAATTTTTTATTTCGGAGTTATTTATTATCGCTCCTGTATTTGCATTTTTATCAACTACGATATTCCCAGCACCATCAGCATGAACTTTACCGTCAGAATAGTTTTCGTTATCTATAATTATTCCTTCCTTTCGACCGCTTTCAATCAGCTCGGCCATATTCTCTCCCCACGCTTCATAAAGGCTATTTGTTTTTGCATTCGCGGGGGTATTTATATCAGCTATATAGTCGAGATGAGGATTCTCTTCTGCATAAATCAAAGCTGATGGCGAGCAAATACAGCAGTAAAGCCACATGATGATTTTTAATATTAAATTATACCTCATGGGATAACTCCGTAGAATCAATATGTTATATTATTATATCAATAATTATGCAAAAATTAAAATCTATCTCTGTTTCGTATTATAACAGGTGAATTTTTAATTTCAGTTTTGTTAATGATAGGTCCGACATTTGCCCCCTTATCAACTGTCACATTGCCTACGCCATCAGCTCTAACTTTCCCTCCTCCATAACTTCCGGCACCATCAATGACGATACCACTTTTAACGCCTTTTTCTATATGTGCCGCCATATTGTCTCCCCAAGCCTTATATACGTTGGTAGCTCTTGACTCGGCTGGCTTACGCATATCATTTTTATAGTCAGCAAAAATGTCTTCTTCAGCCACTGAAACTCCAGTCCCAATAAGGGAAAATACAACTACTATTGCCATCTTGAAAAGATTGTATCGCATTATATTGCCCCATTATCGTATATTTTTAATTCAATTTTATTTTTTTTGATTCTATTGTTATTTTTTAGGGTTATATGTTGTTGTTTTTCCATTATTGATAATTGTGACATTTTCTAATGTTGTTTTCTTTTGAATGCCATTTTTGCTTGAACTTGATCCTGTAATGCTGCCAATGGAAATCCCCTTTTCATTTACCTCAATGTCGTCCCCTGATTGCGTGTTCTCGCCCTTGGGGAGATTCGCTGTATCAATGACTTTACCTGAATCAGTCTTGATAACTATGCGTTCACCATCCACTGTGAGCTGTGCCGTAAAAGCAGAAGTCACTGACATGGATGACAAAAAAGCACATAGTAGCGATATTTTTATGATGGCATACATCGAAACACTCCTTTTACCGGGGTATCAGGAAGATATTCCTGATACCCCGCAAAAAGACTACTTACTTGCCTTGGCGGACAGTGCCGACACGCATTTCGTTACCCTCGCCGACATTGGCAAGGGTGCTGCCTTGAATTTTTGTTTCGTTCATGATGTTGGTCTGGACACCATTGCCACTATTAGATACGCCACCGACGTCCATCGTGTTGTTTTTACCGACATTGGCAAGTGTGCTGCCTTGAACAGTTGTCTCATTCATGACATTGCTCTGCACAGCCTGTCCCTGAGCCCTATTGACGCTGGACGACTGGGCCTTAACAGAAGTCTCAGACTTCCCGGCAGCCAAAGCAGGGCTGGCAACCAACATGGCGGCAATGAACAAAAGCGCAATGCGTTTCATACCTAAAACCTCCATTCTGTGCGAGAAAAGGCCGCTCCGCACGTTATATAATTGGCGGCATCACCGAAAGTATAAAGAAAGCAAAGCAAGTCTCCTCCGGCGGTGCTGCCTGGCCTCATGAATGTTTATTTATGAGGTGATAGCTATTTGTTAGCCTCAATCCCTTGATATTGATTGTATATTCTTTGTGCTTCCTGCGTGTCCATAACATCCTTTACCTTAGAGGACACACAAATCTTTCCTATTGGGTTGAAAAATGTTGACAAAGATTTTGCTATAGGAACAGCAAGTGGTATAAGGACTATTGTAGCACACAATCCAATCATTTGCAGTATTGATATTGCACAAACAAGAATTCCAAATGGTATATAAAGAATAAATGTTACTATACTTAGTGTATTCCATGCTTCACTATGATGTACATTTGCCTTCAATGATTTTTCAGAAACCATAGCCTGTGTAAATGGGGCCAGGTAAAACTTTCCAAGCTGAACGACTCCATAACCTAAAGGTGCTCCAACAACTGTAAGAATCAGAATTCCACCACAGATAAAGCATAAGATGGAATTAATGAATCCAAAGCATGGAAACCACCAAAGAATATTCCCTAATGTCCTCATTCTCTCCCCTCCTTATGGGATACGGTTGCCCTGTATGGATGGCTTTTTGGGGGGCTTCATGTTCATGCGGACATTCCCCTGATAGGTAATGCGAGGATTTTCGCCATTCTTGGATACCTCCCCAGGAAGGGAGTTATTCCACGTCCAAGCGTGTCCTTCACGTGTATCCAGAATAAAAACGAATCCACCGCTTGCCATCGGAATAGCTTTATAGCGTTCGTTCTCAGCAAACGCTTGCCCACCAGATAGCTGTAAGAAAGCCCCTGCAAGGAGTGAGGAGATCAATAAATATCTTATTATTCCCATCAGTTAGAGCCTCGTTTGAACTTTGCCGATTTAGTAAATCCCGGCGATAGCCATCCCGATTCCTCATTGACAGAATAAATGTCGGTGAATGAGGCTAAAAATCATGAGCCGATGGCTGCAACAGCCTGAAATCTAAGATGTTCTGTTTGGAAAAAATGGCAGGTGCAAATTTTCTCGCGATGAGGGCTTGCGAAATTTGGAACCGGGAAGTATTGAGAAAAGAACACTCACCGACATTTATTCTGTCAGTGAGTGTGGAAGTCTGGGTTTAGAACCTTCCCCCGTAAGTTTTTTTCTTGGCGTAAACGTATTCGCCTTATTGGAGACGTTGGCTATCGTCCTTGTAAGGTAATTTATACTGTGCGCGTAATGGCTTCTGTCACTGGATGCGAGATCGGCGCATGGTATAAGGCAAGGAAAGACGTTTCAGGTAATCTTCCTGAATATCAGGGGAAATATATATTGAGGATGGGTCGCTTGTCCTGAGAGCGTGGTAGCAGCGGATTATTGTGTGTGCCGCAAGACAGCCTGCGGCTACTGCCGTTATCCCTTCTGTGCCGTGCAAGGCAGATACTGATTTTTTGAGCAGCGGCGATCAGGGAAGACCGTGTGAGGTGGGCATAGCGTGTGGTCGTTTTGGGGTCGCTGTGTCCCAAGAGAAGCTGAACTTCGTAGAGAGAGTGACCTTCATTTACCAACAAGCTGGCAAAGGTGTGCCGTAAATCGTGGATTCGTACAGACTCAAGGCCAAGTCTGCGGCGGAGTTTATTCCAGAAGAGATAAAGGTCGGACAAGGGCTTTCCCTGAGCATGACCGGGAAACAACCACGGTGAGTTCTCCTCGCGGCGCAGGGAGAGGATAATCCGGATTGCCTCATCCGACAGAGCGATATACCTGGGTTTATTTGATTTGGATAATGGGACGATAAGCAGGTGTTGCTCAAGGTACACGTTTTCCCATCTGGCATTGAGAATTTCACTTTTGCGCGCGCCAGTAAGCAGGAGCAGCAGTAAAGCCTGAGCTTCCAGCGCACTGGATGTTTCAAGGTTTTCCTTGAGACGTTGCGCCTCTTCCCTCGAAAGGTAGCGTTCCCGCTGTCTGAGAATTTTGAATGGCCGAACACCTCTACAGGGTGACTGTCCGGCGGGCAAATTCCCTTTTGCTTCAGCAAGCTCACAAATACTTTTGAATACCGCCAGAATACGGTTGCAGGTCGATGGGGCCAGAGGGCGTTCTGTCAGGCCATGCAGCCATGCTTCCACATCCTCCCTGGTGATTTCGTGAAGCTGGCGGCCTCCAAAAGCTGGTGAGAGATGAAGCCGGGCATTCCGTTCATCCACAGCATGTGATCTTTTGTGGTGCTGGATGTGAGGCAGGTAAACCTCAGAAACAAACCTGTCAAAGGTCAGGGATTTTTTACTTCTGCGGCCATACCGACTGTCTGGCATGGCCGCAGCCTTTTGTGAGGAAGAGGTATAGATATGAGAAGCCATGCGGTTACTCCATGTGCTGTACTCTTGTGATGACATATCTTTCTTATCGTGCATATATGACGGCAGGGACTTCTGCCATCATACTTACATCCTCTTTGCCAGCTCCTCAACCAAGTCTGCCACACTGGAACAGGTATCAGCATTCACGAGGAACGTGGCATCCTCATCCGCGCCTTTCTCCGCTTTGGGCAGCTTCAGGCCAGACACAGCCAGCCCGGCATCCAGCGTGAACTCCAGTTGCCGGTCGGGATCAGCGTCTGAGGTGGCCACCAGATGCAGCTTCTGGATAGCCATGCCTTCCTCAAGCGCCTGAGACACGGCGTTCAGGCTGTTCTGCACGGCCACGGCAGCCTTTTCCTCGGCCTGTTCGGAAGCGGCCAGACTGGCGGAACCCATCGGGTGCAGGGTGTAGCCTTCGCAGGGGTAGCCTTCCCCGCGCAGGATGGCGGCAAAGAGTTTCGGCATGTCTCCCGCAGGCGTGATGGGTGTAACATCCATGCCGAACGTGGTCTTGAACAGGTCACGCACCGGCTGCACAGCCTTGGCCGAAGTTGCGCCCACAAGCAGGCCTCCTTTTTCCGCATCCCACAGGCAGTCAATCACGGACGGCACAAATTTCGCCTTGGCCGTCAGTTTGGCGGTAATGGCCTCTTTCAGCTCCTTTTTGCGCTTGCCGCCCACCTTTTTGCCGGAGGCGATTGCCTCCCGCACGGAAAGACCTTCATCAGCATGGCCCGGCCTCCGGTTCATCTTCCGTTGAGGCACAGGATACAAACTCGGTAATACGTCGCTCAATGTCCGCCAGCGCCGTCAATACTTCCACGGCTTCCGCCGCCCGCTTGCAAGTGTTGGCCCATCTCGCGAGCTGATTGATGTTCGCGCCGATGCGGGCCAGTTCCTTCAGTCGTCGTTTCTCTTCCGGCGTTTTCCGCAGGCGGATGCCAGGGCAGGTCTGGCGGATGCAATCCGACATACTCATGCCGTGCAGTCCAACGTTGAAGCGGAGGATGTCGCGCTTCTCCGGGTACACGCGCACGATGACAGCGGCGTTGCGCACGGGCTTGACGCGCCTCATTGCCTTTCCTGCCTTTTTGCCTTTTGGGGTTCGAAGGGGCTTTGCCCCTCGCCAGCCGTGAAGCATGACGCGAAGCGTCTATACGAAACGTAAGCTGACCTTCCGGGATAATGCCGGACGAATGAGCAGGCATCCGTGCGAAAACAAGGACGCATGATGCAGATATCGGGAGCGTTGCAGGTGCGTATCTGGCGGGAAACTGGATCGCATCCGACGTATCGCGGATAGGTATGTCAGCGACATCGGGCAAACATC
This sequence comes from Desulfovibrio sp. ZJ369, assembly GCF_011039085.1. Classification (GTDB taxonomy): domain Bacteria; phylum Desulfobacterota; class Desulfovibrionia; order Desulfovibrionales; family Desulfovibrionaceae; genus Desulfovibrio. Next base: position 23,157 of record NZ_JAAKEI010000012.1, read on the forward strand.
CCGCTCACGGGAAAGCGGTATGCGGCGAAAGTCTGGGCATCATGCGGCAGCCGTCCGATCTGTATTTGGCTCACAGAATGGTCGGCAGGGTGAGCGTGACAGCGGGGGCATCCGAATGCCAGGCTGACGGTGACAGAGCGTATGGGGAGAACGCTACAAAGTATGAGCCGGGACGGGATTGTGTGTATCGCGCCCACCGCGTGTCGGTATGGAGACAAACCATGAGAAACGAGAATCGCTTTGGGGTGTCGCTGTCTTTGCGTCTCTAAAAGTAATGTTTCAATCGGGTGCGAGCCTCCTGTGTGCATGGTGAGAAAGTGCAATCTTCGTGGAATATGTGAGATTGCCATTTCCCACAGGGATGGATTATTCGTCGCAAAGAGAGCGACGTCAGCATGTCCAGCGTGCCCGAATGCGTGTCCTGGCTTGAACTTCGGAGACCGCGGGCAAGGTGCTCTGCAAAAAATGAATCAGGCGCTGGAAGTCGGCCAGAAGGTATGGCAAATGTATGGAAAATGAAAATGCCGGGAGGCGACCCGCCCGGCATGGGGAGGTTGGCTGATGAAGGGTGATAGAGTCCTCTGAAAGCCAGAAAGAATGTTGGTAATATAGTTGGTAGGAAAATACGTAAAATATTTTTCTACCAACTATTCCATAGTGTTATAGCAGTAGCGCAGCTTTTGATTGAAAATATCCATTTGAAATGAGCTGCGTTCACCCGGAAAAGTTTACAAAATCCGTGCGCTATTCATTGTACAGCGTGAGGTAAAGATCGCCCTGCCAGGGGCCGACCCGCCTGCCCAGGCCCCGCAGGCGCACGGGCTTGCCAACGCTGAAATCAGGCGGCAGGGTTATCTCAACGGTGTGCAGCTCGCCGGAAATCCCGCGGCGGATTTGCAGGCGCACATGCCTGCCCGGGGCCAGTTTGGCGGCCGGGAGGGTCAGGCTCTGCTCCTCATCGATCTGACGGCGCAGCCAGTCTTTGACGATGCCTGTAACGCCCTTGTTGAAATCCGTGTTCCATTTGGACGTGCCCCAGGCCAGATTGCCCTGATGGAGCCTGGTGTTTTTCTTTTCCCGGGCCTCGGCGGGGCGGGGCCGGGAGGTATTTTTTTTCGCCTCGTCCTGGCCATCCGCCTGTTTACGATTCAACTCACTGTAAATATCCTCAAAAACACGTCGGGCAAAAGGATCATTGAGCAGATCCCGGAGCACATCCTGTTCCGCATAGCCGTTCCGGCTTTCTTCAGCCTGTTCGCGCCGGGATGGGCCCTCCGTCGGACCGGTTTGCCCATTGGCCTTTTTTGTTTCGTGGGCAGCGGACCGGGCGTGCTCTGCCGTGCGGCTTTCTTCTGCCTTTCCTGCCCCGGTTTGTGGTCCGGAAGCCTCTTGCCCCCTCTCGGGCTCCTGCTTTTTCTGATTCTGAGGCTGCGCGCCGGCCCGCTCTGCTGTATTCTGTCGCGCCTGGGCCTCGGGCCGTCGGGTCTGCTTCTTTTCCCTGTTCTCGGCAGCGGGTTTGAGCACCCCTGAAAGGGCCACATAGGCCTCATTGAGCAATTGAAACTGTCGGCTGGCCTCGGGATTGTCAGGGTTCAAATCCGGATGCAGCTCAAAAGCGCGCCGTCGGTAAGCCCGTTTCAGGGCTTCCAGATCAGCTCCTTTCTCAAGCATGAGAATGGCGTAGCATTCCTTGACGGAGAGCTGGCGTGGCGTGCGTCGCATCTTACTTGAGAATCAGCGCGTTGGCTTCGCAGGAAGGGTCGTTTGCAATGAGCCCATGCGCACGCAAATAGCTGCGCCCCAGCCGGGAGAAAACCGCATGTTCCACCTCTGGCGCGATGCCCGGGCAAAATTTTTTGGCCAAAGCAAGGCTTGCCGGATCTTCCAGATTGCCGCGAAAAAAAGGCCAGGCCCGGCAAATGGCCGGTTTCGCCTCATGCACGCCGCAACCCTGACCCTGTCTGAAAAAAATACAACGATCGTCCTCGCCGGAGCGTATTTTCAACTTGCCGTTGGAGCGCTCGCCGTAACGCGCAATGACTTCATCGGCAGCAAGATTCAAAAACGCGCAAAGGCGCGCGAGATCCGCCGGGCTGACCACAATGCCGCCACGGCCTTCACAGCAGTGGCCGCACATGCGGCAGGCAAAAACGGTTTCCGTATTCCAAACGACCATCAGAAGGAAGCCCTGCAATTTCAATGTTGCTGCGCGTTGCCCGGAAGGCGGGCATGTTCCACCATCAGGCAGGCGTTTTCAACAATCTCAACGCCCGTGCCTGCAAGTATTTCGCTCACCTCAGGCGAGCTGATGCCCAGTTGCATCCAAAACAGTTTTGGCCGCCAGGGCAGGGCCAAGACTTCGCGCGCATGCCCCGGGCAATGCGGCGGCGCGCGAAAAACGTCAATCACATCCACCGGCTCAGGCAGAGCCGCCAGATCGGGAAAAGCCGCCAGGCCCCAGACCGTCTTGCGCGCCGGATGCACCGGATATACGATATAGCCCTGATGCAGCAGATAACGGCCCACAGTGTCCACCGGCTGGCCGGGCTTGTCCTTGGCGCCCAGAACGGCTATGCGGCGGGCATTTTGCAGGATGGTGCGAAGAGCCGTATTGTCAAGCATGAGGAAACCCGTCTCTTGCCTCGCGCGGACAAAGGCGCGGCAAAAAAAGATGCGTGAAAAATGCGGAAACCGGCGCTGCAACCGGGCCTGCATACATTTTGAAAAAGACGCGGCGCGTTCTGACTGCCGTTGCCTGTGCGCCGAAATACCGGCATTGCCGTCAGCCTTTTTCTATTGTGAGTGATTACCATAGCTGCCTCTGGGAAAATGCGCAAGCCGCCGGTTGCGCATTGTCAGGGCTGACGTATCTTCTGCGGCAGCCCTGTGTGCAGTGTGCGCTGGTCCGCCATTTGAGCGGCGCGGCCGATCTTGCCGCAAACCACGGCCTGTGGTAGGCCCTGCGGCACTGCTGCGCGAAAAAAAGGTCATAACTATGCTGTTGTGCTTGCGGACAACGAAAAACGCCTGGGCTTGGGCAGCGGCCGTACTCACGCCCTTGGCCTACTTGTGGCTGTACACGCCCTACGGCATGGACACCACGGATTTCGGCTATTTTTACGGCTATGCCTGGCGCATTCTGCAGGGGCAGGTTCCGTACCGGGATTTTTATTATATCAAGCCTGCGCTGCCTTTGTACTGGCACGCTTTCTGGATGTGGCTCACGCCAGAAAGTCTCAATGTGCTGGCTGGAAAAGCCGGTTTTGTGGCGGGCATGCTGGGCGCATCCTGGTTTGCCGCGCTTTTTCTGCGCAAATTGTACCGGCTGGAAGCTCTGGATCTGCCGCTGCCCCTGCTTGCCACTCTGGGTTTTGTCTGGGGTGTGCATAGTTTTCCGCATATGCCCTGGCATACGGTGGACGGCATTTTATTCGCCGGCGCGGCCCTTTGGGCGGCCGTATGCGGTTGGCCCTGGGCGGCAGGCATTCTTGCGGGCAGCGCCATGCTCTGCAAGCAATCCTTTTTGCTCATGCCTTTCGGCGTGCTGCTGCTGATTTGGCTGACGCGGCCCCGGCGGCGCGAAGTTCTTTATTGTCTGGCTGCCTGGCTGGCCTTGCTGGCTCTTGTTTACGCGTTCTTGCGCCATGCCGGGGCCTGGGCGCCGTTTTTACGCATGACTACCGGGCAACTGGATATCCGTGAAGCCCTGGATGCAGGCATACTGATTTATCTCCGGCAAAACTGGTGGCTGCCCGCTCTGGCCATGCTGCCCCGGCTCGCGGCGCATGCGGCTAAAAAATCCCTGCCCGCGGCGGGCCAGCCCGCTTATCTCTATCTGCTCTTGCTGGCGGGCTGTTATATCTTTGAAGTTCTGCGCAGCAAAACCTGGATCGGGTATGGTCTGTCCTGGCCCACGCTTTTTATGGTTTTGGGCGGCGTCTGCATCCTGTTCCCCCAGGTTTTTTTGACGGCCTGGCTGCGCGACGGGATTTCGCCGCATCCGCGCCTGCGCGCGTCCGCGGGTTTGGGCGTGGGGCTGCTGGCGGCCTGGTCCGTCGCGATCAGCGGCGGTTATAAGATCCCGGCTTTTTTTGCCGTTCCCCTGCTGTTTTCGCTGCTGCTGATTCACGTCCGGCTGGGCGGCAAGGCGCGCCCTCTCGCCTGGTTCGCGCTGTTGACAGGGCTGCTGATCTTCGGGATCGGGTACCAATATCCCTATGTCTTCCCCACGCGGCCCATGCCTCGAAGCGCTCTGACGCTTGACGCCGGGCAGATCTATACCAAGGCGCGCGGCGTGATGGTCGATGCGCAGATGTATGCCAAGCTGGCGGAACTGAAGCAATTGCGCGCCAAATACGGGCCGCGTTACAAGACGCTGCCCGGCTTTTCCTTTGCCTATTACCTTGCTGACGATCTGCCGATGTACGGCTCGGATTGGCTCATTGACTGGGAAATCAACGCCGAAGTCGATGCGCTGTATGCTGAACTGCTGCAAAAGAAGCTGACAGTCTTTATGGAACGGGATCAGATGGATACGCTCAAGGCAGACGCCTATGAGCGTGCCGGATACTCCGTGCCCCAGCGAGTGCGGCGTGAGTGGCGTATCGTGGAGGAAACGCCGCATTTTGTGGTTTTTCAGCCGCCCCTTGCCGCGTCTGCGCAGGATGACGGGGGCGGGCAAAGGCAGGAATAGGCTTAGAGCATTTTCAAAGAGAAAATGCTCAAAGCCCCGATTTGTGCAAATCGGGGCTTTGTCAAATGCCTGAGAGCTCGCGGCCTTCGTCCTGAAAAAAGAGCTTACCAGGTGAACAGCGGAAACTGGCGGGCAAAGTCTTCCACGTTTTTGCGGATGCGCGCAAGCTCCTCGGCATTGTTGCGTCTTTCCAGAGCATCCAGGATAAAGCCGCCCACTGTGGCCATGTGTTCCTGCCGCAGGCCGCGCGTGGTCAGGGCCGCGGTGCCCAGGCGGATGCCCGATGTCACAAAGGGCGAGCGGCTTTCAAAGGGCACGGTGTTCTTGTTCACGGTAATGCCCGCCTGATCCAGGGCCTGTTCGGCTTCTTTGCCGGTGATGTCCTTGCCGGTTAGATCAACCAACATGAGGTGGTTGTCCGTGCCGCCGGAGACGAGATCGAAACCGGCGTCCGTCAGGCAGTGCGCAAGGGCCGCGGCATTGTCGATCACCCGCTGCTGATAGGCTGCGAAGGCCGGGCGCAGGGCTTCACCGAAGGCCACGGCCTTGGCCGCCACCACATGCATCAGCGGGCCGCCCTGGATGCCCGGAAATATCTGGCTGTTCAGGGTCTTGGCGTAGTCTTCGCCGGAAAGAATCATGCCGCCGCGCGGCCCGCGCAGGGTCTTGTGCGTAGTGGTTGTGGTAACGTGGGCATGGGGCAGAGGGCTTTCGTGCAGGCCGGCGGCCACCAGGCCCGCGATATGAGCCATGTCCACCAGCAGTTTGGCTCCCACCTCGTCGGCAATGGCCCGAAAACGGGCAAAGTCGATGCGGCGCGGGTAGGCGCTGGCTCCGGCCATGATCACGGCGGGCTTGTGCTCGCGGGCCAGAGAAGCCACTTCAGCGTAATCAATGCGCCCTGTTTCCCTCTGCACGCCGTAGGAAACAACCTTGAAGAGACGGCCGGAAAAATTGACCGGGCTGCCGTGGGTCAGATGGCCGCCGTGGGAGAGGTTCATGCCCAGAATGACATCGCCGGGCTTGAGAAAAGCGAAGTAGGCGGCCATATTGGCCTGGGAGCCGGAGTGGGGCTGCACGTTGACGTATTCGCAGCCGAAAAGTTTTTTGGCGCGATCCTGGGCAAGCGTTTCCGCAATATCCACATATTCGCAGCCGCCGTAATAACGCTTGCCGGGATAGCCTTCCGCGTATTTGTGGGTCAAAATGCTGCCCTGGGCCTGCCGGACCGCCGGGGAAACGAAGTTTTCAGAGGCAATCAGCTCAAGCTTGCTTATCTGGCGATCCGCTTCCAGGGCAATGGCGCGGGCCAGTTCCGGATCCTGAAGCAAAATCTCATCCATGAAGGCTCATCCTTTGCTAAACGTATGCTGCCCGCCGAAGCGGCGGGCAGGTATGCCGGATTGACCGCACTCGTGCGCCCGGCGACTCATGCCGCGGGGCGCGCCCGTCAGGCATTCCATTTTTTCAGAATCAGGCTGGCATTGGTGCCCCCGAAACCGAAGGAATTGCACATGGCATATTCACAGGCGATTTTTTGGGAGCCGTCGGCCATGTAATCCAAATCGCACTGCGGATCGGGATTTTCCAGATTAATGGTGCCGGGCAGCATTTCATCATGCAGGGCCAGGGCCGTGAAGACCGTCTCAATGCCGCCTGCCGCCCCCAGGAGATGACCGGTCATGGATTTTGTGGCGGAAATTTTGATCTTTTTGGCATGGTCGCCAAAGACCAGCTTGATGGCCTTGGTTTCGGTGCTGTCGTTGAGTTGCGTGGATGTGGCATGGGCATTGATATGGCCCACGGCCGAGGGCGAGATGCCTGCCTCATGCAGGGCGTTTTGCATGGCCCGGGCCATGCCCTCGCCGTTTTCGCAGGGGGCGGTCATATGATAGGCGTCTCCGGACGCTCCGTAACCCGCAAGTTCAGCGTAAATTTTCGCGCCGCGGGCCTGGGCTGACTCCAGGGACTCCAGCAGAAGGAGCCCCGCGCCTTCGCCGATCACAAATCCGTCGCGTTTGGCGTCAAACGGACGTGAAGCGCGGGTGGGCTCGTCATTATAGTGGCTGGAAAGCGCTTTCAGGGCAGTAAAACCGGCCACGCCCAACGGCGTCACTGTGGCTTCCACCCCGCCGGAAATGGCAGTGGTGACCCGGCCCAGAAGAATCTCGCTGTAGGCGGTGCCCACGGCGTGAATGGCCGAGGCGCAGGCCGTGGTGGTGACGATGTTCGGGCCTTTGGCGCCGGTAAGGATGGAAATCTGCCCCGGCCCCATGTTGGAAATGAGCATGGGAATCATGAAGGGAGAAATCTTGTGGGGGCCGGATTCCAGCAGTTTGGCATGGTAGGTTTCAATAGTATGCAGGCCCCCGAGCCCGATGCCCAGAATCACCGCAGTATCATAGGCGTTGGCCTCGGTGACTTCAAAGCCGGAATCCTGCAGCAGCATTTTGGCGGCAGCCACGGCAAACTGGGTAAAGCGATCCATGCGCCGCACCTGCTTGGGCGGCATATACGCTTCAGGCGCAAAATTTTTCACTTCTCCGGCAATGCGCGAGTCGTAGGCCGAAGCGTCAAAAAGCGTGATGGGCGCAATGCCTGACTCGCCGGCGAGCAGTTTTTTCCAGGTGTTTTCAATGTCGTTGGCGAGGGGCGTAACGCCGCTTACGCCGGTGATCACTACGCGGGGACGGGTCATGCAAACTCCTTATGGGCGGAGGGGCAGACGCCCCCCGCTCTTGGGGAATAAATACCGGCCGGGGCGCCCCTCCACTTGCCCTTACACGGGAAAACAACATCCTTCCGTTGCCGCAATGCCGTGAAGCCGCCGGCGCTGGGCCGCGCCGGAGATATTCTCAGGCCGCAAGCTGCCGGAAGTCCGGGCGTTTCCCGTCCAGGCAGAGCGTGAGCATGCCCCGCTGTCGGCATGCGGCCCTTTACGCTCGGTAAAGGAGCCGCCGCCGGCACGGTTGCTACTTTTTGTTTTCAATATACGAAATGGCGTCCTGAACCTTGAGAATCTTCTGGGCGTCGTCATCGGCAATTTCAATGTCAAACTCTTCTTCCATGGCCATGATCAGCTCGGTCAGGTCCAGAGAGTCCGCGCCGAGATCTTCCACAAAAGAAGCTTCGGGCTTCACTTCATCAGCGTTCACGCCCAATTGATCAACAATGATCTTGGTTACTTTTTCCGCAACATCAGACATGGTATCCTCCAGGGTAGTATTGATTTTGTCTACTATGACCGGTTGCGCAAAAGCATTCCGGGCATGGTGGCCGGGCATTTTCAGCATGAAAATATCCGGTCCTGAAATCTTTTCAACAACGACCGGGAGCTGTGCCGACAAAAACCGTACTTTGTTTGCGGCGTCGGCCAGGCTCCTCCCCGCGAGCGCCGCATGGGCTTGACGCCTTCCTCAGCAGTACATGCCGCCATTGACGGCCAGCACCTGCCCGGTAATGTAGGCGGCTTTGTCCGAGGCGAGAAAAGCCACGGCTTCCGCCACATCCTGAGGCAAACCCATGCGCTTGAGGGGAATGGATTCCACATAGCTTGCGCGCGTCTCGTCAGGCAGGGCGGCGGTCATGTCCGTTTCAATAAAGCCCGGGGCAACGGCGTTGACGGTGATGCTGCGGGCGGCCAGTTCTTTGGCGCAGGACTTGGTAAGGCCGATCAGGCCCGCCTTGGCCGCCACATAGTTGGCCTGCCCGGCATTGCCCATCTGGCCCACCACCGACGCGATGTTGATGATCCGCCCGCTGCGGTTCCTGCTCATAATTTTGGCCGCTTCGCGGGAGCAGACAAAAGCTCCGCGCAGATTGACGGCCAGCACCCTGTCGAAATCCTCGTCTTTCATGCGGACCAGGAAACCGTCCTTGGTGATTCCGGCGTTGTTGACCAGTACAGCCAGATTCGCTTTGCCCTTGATTTCCTCTGCAAAAAAGTCCGCTACAGCGGCGCTGTCGCCCACATTGAGCGCAAAAGCCCGGGCGCGCCCTCCGGCAGCCGCGATCTCGGCCACTGTTTTTTCCGCTTCAGCGGGCCGGCTTGCGTAGGTGAGAAAAACCTGAAAGCCGTCACGGGCAAGCGTGAGGGCAATGGCCCGGCCTATGCCCCGCGAACCGCCGGTGACCAGTGCCGTGGGCGCATCGGGCGCGGGAAAGGGAGAAAGCGTGCTTTGCGCTGTGCTCATGCTGTTTCTGCCTTTGCTGTGGATCATGCGGAAGTGCTGTTTTATAGCGCAGACGAAGTTTAATTTCAATGCGCGCGGCAGCGCTTTGCCGCCAAACTCCAGTGTAATGGCTAAAAGCGCAGCAAAGCCGCGCCCCAGGTCAGACCAGCGCCGAAAGCCGTCATCAGCACGCGATCCCCGGCCTTGATCCGCCCGGCGGCGCGGGCTTCGGCCAGGGCCAGGGGAATCGAGGCGGAAGAGGTGTTGCCGTATTGATCCACATTGGTGAAAACGCGATCATTTTCAATATGCAGACGACTGCCCACGGCTTCGATAATCCGCAGATTCGCCTGATGGGGCACAAAAAGATCGACATCCGCCACAGAAAGATTGTTACGCGCCAGAATTTCCTCGCAGATGCGCACCATCTGCCGCACGGCATGCTTGTATGTCTCGCGGCCCTGCATGTGGATGAAAAAGTCCTCGTCCACCGTGTCGCCGGGGCTGTAGCGGCATGCCGTGCCGCCCCCCACAGTGATCAGATCGTGCTGTTTGCCGTCGCTGTGGCAGATGACGTCTTCCAGACCGGCCAGAGCCTTGTGGGGCGAGGCGGTCAGCACGCAGGCGGCGGCGCCGTCGCCGAACAGCACGCAGGTGGAACGGTCGCGCCAGTTGATGCGGCGGGTCAGAGCTTCCGTGCAAACAAAAAGAATACGGGCCTGCGCGTCCTGGCAGAGCAGGGCCCGGCAGATGGAAAGGCCATACAGAAAGCCCGAACAGGCCGCGCCGAAATCAAAAGCCATGACCGGCCCTGCGTTCAATTTGCCGGCCAGGATGCAGGCCACGGAAGGGGAAAGCAGATCCGGGGTGCAGGTGGCGGCAATGATGTGCGTCAGGCTTTCGGCGTCGACGCCCGCGGCCGCAAGCGCCTGATGCGCGGCCTTCAGGCCCAGGTCGGAGGCGTTCTCCTCGTCCGCCAGCCTCCGGCGCTGTCTGATGCCGGTGCGCGAGACGATCCACGCGTCATTGGTATCCACCAGCCTTGTCAGATGTTCATTGGTCAGTACGGCAGGCGGCACATAGGCGCTCAGCGAGTGCAGATGGCAGATTGGATTCATGGTGTTTACCGTCAGTTAGAACGTATTACTTTTGAAACGCGCGCTCCGGCGCGTAACGGCGCAAGGGAATTTCCTCTGCTGTCGTCATCCGTAAGACGGCACAGCCGCCGACGGCTGACGCGCGCGCGGGCGGGCATGGCTTCGCCCTGCCAGAGCGTTTAGCTAATTTCATTAGCAAAACGCTCTAGATGGCGCGGGAGAAACGGGTCAGCTCTTCATTGGCCAAAATGGTTGCAGCAAGGCGGTCATTGGTGCCCTTGCGCACAAAGGCGCCGCCCATCTTGATGGCATTGCTCATGGCCCTGGCGCTGGAACGGCCGTGGCAGACAATGGCCAGTCCCTGAAGGCCGAGCAGCGGCGCGCCGCCGTATTCGGCGTAGTCTATGGTGCGGGCAAAGTTTTTAAAGGCCTTCTTGGCCAGCATGCCCCCAAGGGCGGGAAGCAGGCCTGAAGTGAAGACGCGTTTGAGCATGCGGATCAGCGAAGCCGCAAGGCCCTCGCTCATTTTGACGACGACATTGCCCACAAAGCCATCGCAAATGACTACATCCAAATCGCCGGTAAAAATGTCCCGGCCTTCGGCATTGCCCACAAAATTGAGATTTTGGGCCATTTTCAAAAGTTCATAGGCTTCTTTGACCTGACAGTTGCCCTTGCCTTCTTCTTCGCCGATGCTCAAAAGGCTCACGCGCGGCGCGGCGTAACTCAGGAGATCGCGGGCAAAAGCATCGCCCATCAGCCCGAACTGAAAGAGATGGTAAGGGCGGCAGTCGACATTGGCTCCGGCATCCAGCACCACCACCGGATTTTTTTCAGTGGGCAGCAGAGCGGCCAGGGCCGGGCGCTCGACGCCGGGAAGCCGCCCCATGATAAACATGCCGCAAGCCACCGTGGCGCCGGAGTGTCCGGCGCTGACCACGCCGTCGGCGGCGCCATCCTTGACCAGGCGGCAAGCCACCTGGATTGAGGCGTTTTTTTTGCGGCGCAGAATATCCGAGGGCTTTTCATTCATGTGCACCACATCATCGGCCTGGACAATATCAAAATGCACGTTGGCGAGATCGAGCTTTTGCAGCTCGCTCTCCAGCTTGGGGGTATCGCCCACAAGTAAAACATGCAAATCATGCAGACGGGCGGCCTCAATGGCGCCCGGCACCACCACAGAGGGGCCGAAATCCCCACCCATGGCGTCCACGGCAATGACGGGGCGATCGCTCATTATTCGTTTTCGTTTTTGGCGAGCACCTGGCGGCCCTTGTAAGCGCCGCAATTGGGGCAGACGCTGTGGGGCAGCGTGGGTTCGCCGCAGGAGCAGTAGATGACCGCGGGAACGGCCACATGATCGTGGGAACGGCGCATCCCTTTGCGGGAACGGGATTTTTTATTCTGCTGAACAGCCATGACAGTCTCCTTTTCCGAGTTCACGGAAGGCGTTGGTTCTTTTATATTGTCGATCGCGTTATGTCCGCGGCGACGATCCCCTTGTGGTTGTGCCGCGTATCCATCCGGCACGCCGGCGCGCCGTGTGCGCATCGCGTCCGACGCCCAAGGGGCGTTGCCACCCGCACGCCCTGAACGCCGCGTCAGTGGATATGACGAAACTCACTTGCAAGACAGATTAAAATAGCCGAATGTTTTGGAATTGTCCAGATGCGTCAGCCCTGCAGTCTAAGCCCGCGCAAAACCGCCAGCCTCGGATCTCCTTCATCCCTGGAGCAGGAACAGGGCGCGACATTCAGATTGGCCCCGCACTGGGGGCACAAACCCTTGCAATCCGGGCCGCAGAGGGGATTGATCGGCAGGGCCAGCACAAATTCCTCCCAGCAGATGCCTGCCAGATCGAGCATGGGCGCATTGTGCTCATAAAAGATGTGGCTTTCGGGCGGTTGCGCGGCATCGGGGCCCGCACCACCGGAAACGGGAATCCCTTCTTCCTGTTCGGGCAATTCCTCAAATTCTTCAAAAGCGGCAGTAAGCTCCGCCACGGCATCCTCGGCGCAGCGGTTGCACGGCAGAACCACTTCACCGGTAAGCGTGCCGCGCACCAGCCAGCCGCCGTCAGCAGGCAGAATGGTCAGGCGGGCGCGCAGCGGCTTGCTTATGCGGCATTCCATTTCGAATTCCTGGAGCGGCTGCTGCCAGATAGCCTGATCATCAAGGCTGAATTCCTTGCCTCCGGGCGGGAGAGCATGAAGCGATATACGGTAGTTCTGCATGTTGCACCTCAAAGAGGCGGGTGTTCATACCCGCCATGTTATGCTCTGTCAAGAAAAACGAAGAGCGGTTCCAGGGCTGACGCATCTTCTCGGCAGCCCTGGCGGCGATGCGACGGCATCGTCCGAAGCCGCAGGCGCGGTTCAACGGCCGGTAAAGATCAGCATCACGGCAAGGCCCGTGAACACCAGACCAGCGGCGCGGTGTACCAGCATCTGGCTGCGCGGGGAGCGGTTGAGCCACAAGGCCAGCCTGCCGCCCAGCACCGCGACGGAAAAGAAAACAATGATCGTGGCCAGCATGAAAAGAGCGCCCAGGATCAACACCTGAACCGCAAGGCTGCCCCGCGCGGGATCGCAGAACTGGGGCAGAAAGGCCAGAAAAAAGAGTGAAACCTTGGGGTTGGTCACATTCATCAGAATGCCGCGACGGTAAAGCGCGGCATAGCCGGGAAAGGCAGGCCCCCCGGCCCCCCCCGTATCCGGGGTCCGGGCCGACAGGGCTCCTGCCCTGAAGGAGAGCCATGCCAGATACAGCAGATAGGCTGCGCCCACGGCTTTGAGAAGTGTAAAGGCCAGGGCCGAGCTTTGAAAAATCGCGGCCACGCCCAGGGCTACGGCCGTGGTGTGCACGCACAAGCCCGTCACCAGGCCCAAGGTCGTGAGCAGGCCCGCTCTCACTCCGTAAACCGCGGATTGGGTCAGCACAAAAATGTTGTCGGGCCCCGGCGCAATTCCCAGCAGCAGCGAAGTGCCGAAAAAGACCAGGATCACCTCGGCGCTCGGCACGATTGCTCGCCTCCGTTTTGCAGAAAATGTATTTTCTGGCTCCTGGGCCGGGATTTTACCGCGCATTCCAGACACAAGGCCGTTCCCTTGTGCGCACAGGCCAGGCTTGCCACCAGACGAACCGGGCGGCGGCCTCTGGTGTAACGGGCTCCGCCGGGCTTCAGACCGTTGTGCTGGGCCAGACGGCGCTCCAGGTTGCTGGTGACGCCGCAGTACAGGGTGCCGTCGGCGCATTCCAGAAGATACACATGCCAGACCGCCTCAGTCATGGCCGACCTCGATGAAATGAGTTCTAGTCAAAACCGCCGGACAGCCAGGCCACCAGCAGGAAAGACACAAACCAGTTGCCGATGCGCCAGACCCAGGGATTGGGTTTGTGGCCCAGCATGAGCTGGCGCATCTCGCGCAGGCTCCCGGCCACGCTGCCCAGAAGATGAAAAAAGACGAAACCGATGCCTGCCAGCACGCCAAACTGAACCAGGCAAACCAGAAACAGCACAAAGCTGATGCACGGCGCGAGACAGGCATTCTGTTCTGTGCGTCCCGTGCTCCAGATGTGTCCGAAGCGCATGCTCCCGTCGCCGAAGACATTGTGAGATTCAGGGCCGTGGGCCTTGTTGCCGAAAGTGCCGTCGTGCCGGTGATGCCTGTTGCTGTCCTGCGTGTGCTCGTGGGATGCCGTTTCCGGTCCCAGCACCTCGGCGTTGACCACGCGGGGCTGTTCCTCGCCGGAGGCGGCTGCGGGCAGCTCCGGGGCGCGTCGGGATTGCGGAGCGTCGGGGCAGGCGGGGCAGGGTGGTCGCGGATCGCCTCTGCCGCGGCCGCAGACAGGGCAGATGAGGGAAGCTTTCATGCCGCTCCTCCCGGGCAATGCAGGTCGGTTTTCACATATGGAGCACAAGGGAAAGAAAGAATTGTCGTCATGGGCTTTTTGTGCCTGTTGGACATGCCGGCGTCAAGTGTTGACTTGCGTTTGGACAGGGGCGGCGGTATTCTCTGCGCCCGTACTGCCCATTGCGAAGATGCCGGGGCAAGGAAGGAGAATTTTATGAAAAGGCAGTGTCTGGCCGCCCTGCTGGCGGCCGCGTTGGGTTTTGCGTTGACGACGTCCGTACCGGCCTGGGCCGCTCCGTCAGCCGCGCCGGAGCAGATTTTACAGGAAGCCTGGACTGCTTATCATATTGGTGAATATAAAAAAACCCTGCGCCTGATCGAGCCTTTGGCCGTGGACGGCAATCCCCGCGCCCAGGTCATGCTGGGCCAGTGCTATGAAAACGGCCTTGGCGTCAGGCAGGATCAGGCTGTGGCCGCGCAATGGTATCAATTGGCGGCGGAACAGAACGACAGTCAGGCCCAGGTGCTTCTGGCGTATTGCTATGAAGTGGGCGCCGGTGTGCCGCAGGATCCGAGAGCAGTAGTGACCTTGATGACCCGGGCCGCCAATTCGGGCAATGCCGAGGCGCAATTCAATCTGGCCCTGTATTACAGCAAGGGCCTGCACCAAACCGCCAAGGACCCGAAGGAGAGCTTCCGCTGGGCCAGACTTGCCGCGGATCAAGGGTATGCGCAGGCCGAGCGTTTTGTGGGCGCATGTTATGAGCACGGCTTCGGCGTCCCGGAAAATCAGGCCGAGGCGGCCCTCTGGTACAACAAGGCAGCCGCGCAGGGCCTGAGCAGGGAAGGCAGGATTTTCAATACGGTGCGCCACTATCCCTTGCCGTAAGTTGTCTGCCGTATCCCTAGCGGCCGTGCGCGGTCTCGCCCAGCCTGCGGTACGGAGCCTGCCCCTGCTCGTAATAATCGTTGCCTTCAGCATCAATGGCCACAATGGCCGGAAAGTCTTCCACTTCCATGGCGGCCACGGCTTCCGGCCCCAGGTCGGCATAGGCCAGCACAGTGTATTTTTTGATGCAGCCGGAGATCAGCGCGCCGGCCCCGCCCACGGCCGCCAGATAGGGCACGCCGTGTTTCTTCATGGCATCCACCACTTCAGGCGTGCGGTAGCCCTTGCCGATCATGCCCTTGAGGCCCTGATCCAGCAAACGCGGGGTATAGGCGTCCATGCGGCCCGCGGTGGTGGGCCCGGCGGCGCCGATGGCCTGCCCCGGCTTTGCCGGGGAAGGGCCCACATAATAGACCACGGCCCCGCGCAGATCCACGGGGAGTTCCTCGCCCCTGTCCAGGGCCTCCACCATGCGTTTATGCGCCGCGTCGCGCGCGGCCAGGATGGTTCCGGAAATGAGCACATGGTCACCGGCTTTGAGCGCGCGGGCCGTGGCGTCGTCAAACGGGGCGCTGATGCGCATGGGCTGTTCGGACATGACATTTTCCTTTAGAGCATTTTTTGATTGAAAATGGATATGTTCAATCAAAAAATACTCTACAAGATCGCTTCCGCATGTCGCGCGGCATGACAGTTGATGTTGACGGCCACGGGCAGGCTGGCGATATGGGTGGGATACCATTCCACATGCACTTTCAGGGCTGTCGTTTCCCCGCCCAGGCCCTGAGGGCCGATGCCGGTCCTGTTGATCAGCTCCAGCAGCTCATCCTCCAGAGCCGCGTAGCGGGGATCGGGATTGCGCGAACCGAGATCGCGCACCGCGGCTTTTTTGGCGCAGATGGCCGCCATTTCCATGTCGCCGCCCAAACCTACGCCCACCACCAGGGGCGGGCAGGAGTTGGGCCCGGCGGCCAGCACGGCGTCCAGAACCACCTGGCGCACGCCTTCAATGCCGTCGGCAGGCGTCAGCATTTTCAGCACGCTCTTGTTTTCGGAACCCGCGCCCTTGGGCGCAAGACGCAAACGCAGGCCATCGCCCGGCGCCACGCTCACATGGATCACGGCCGGGGTGTTGTCCCCGGTGTTGGCGCGCTCAAAGAGAGGCTCGGCCACGCAGGATTTGCGCAAACAGCCGTCCACATAGCCCCGGCGCACGCCTTCATGGATCGCCGCGTTGAGATCGCCGCCCACAATATGCGCGTCCTGCCCCAGCTCCACGAAAATGACGGCCAGACCGGTATCCTGGCAGATGGGCATTTGCTCGCGCGCGGCAATGTCCGCGTTGTCCATGAGTTGCGCCAGAATGTTCCGGCCCGCGGGAGAGGGCTCCTGGGCTCTGCGTGCTCCCAAACTCTCGTAAACATCTTGGGGCAGATGGCAACAGGCCCTGACGGCCAGCTCCGCAACGGCTTTGCTGATGGCCTCGGCTTGAATTTCGCGCATGATCCGTCCTGGTTTGTCGTCTGGAAGGGGCGCACGCCGTGCGCGTGCATGATCGTCCGCTTTGAAACGCCCATAATGGTGATGGATGTGATTCTAGCATTTGGGCTGGAGAAGACAAGGGGGCGGTTGCATTTGACGGCAAGCGTGGCTTTTTCACATGCCCGGACGGCTTTTGCCCTGGGCGGCTGCGGCAGACAGGCGAGCAGATGCCCGGCAGAGCAAAGCCTGAAATTTTTTCTTATATTCAAAGGTGTTATCACGAGTCCAGGAGAACTATTTCGTTGCCTTGTATTGACACGGCCGTGTTCTTTTGACACTTTCCGGATGCGGAAAGCGCCCCTCTGGGCTTAATAGGGAATCCCGTTCAATGCGGGAGCGGACCCGCCGCCGTAAGCCGAAAAACGCCTCTTTTCCTTGCGCGCCACTGGTAATGTACCGGGAAGGCCGAAAAGCTGGCCGGCAAGCCGGAAGACCTGCTTTCCACCATCGTTTTTCAGGATGGACCATCGGCAACGGGGCTTTTGCCGAAGGGTCTCCCGGCGAGCATGCCTTCGCTTTCTCCGGGCATGTCTTCGCTTCCTCCTGACGCGCCGCGTTGGAGGACTGTTTTACGCAGGCCCCGCAGTGTCCGGAGCTTTTCATGCCTGCCGCAATCATCAAGCGGGACGGCACAGCCGTTCCCTTTGACTCCGTAAAGATTCTCAATGCCATAACCAAAGCCAATCAGGCCGTGGGCGGGGAGGATATGTCCCCCACGGATCTGCTGTTCGTCACGGAAAAAGTCTGCAAAAAGCTGGATGAGCTTGGTCTTAAGCACGTTGAGGAAATTCAGGACGTGGTTGAGGAAAGCCTGATCCGCTTTGACTACGCCAAAACGGCCAAGGCCTATATTCTCTATCGGGCCGAGCATACGAAGATCCGCAATGCGGAATCGTATCTCATGGACATTTACAAAAAGCTGACCTATTCCCCGGCCCGCACGGAAGACATCAAGCGTGAAAACGCCAATATCGACGGCGACACGGCCATGGGCACCATGCTCAAATACGGCTCCGAGGGGTCCAAATTCTTCATCGACAACTATATTCTGCCCAAGGACGCCTCGGCCGCGCATTGCAACGGCGACATCCATATTCACGACAAAGATTTTTACATGCTCACTGAGACATGTTGCCAGATCGATCTGATTTCGCTGTTCAGGAACGGTTTTTCCACCGGGCACGGGCACTTGCGCGAGCCCAATTCCATTGAGAGCTATTCGGCCCTGGCCTGCATCGCCATTCAGGCCAACCAGAATGAAATGCACGGCGGCCAGAGCGTGCCGCATTTTGACTATGCCATGGCCGGGGGCGTGCGCAAGACCTTCCGCAAGGAGTACGAGCGGGCGCTCCGCGCCTGGCTGCGGATCACGCTGGGCTTGAGCGCGGACGAAGCCGCGGCCCGAACCCGCGCCCTGCTCACGGCCGCGGGCGGGCATCCGGGCATGGCCGACGTGGAGTCCTTTGGCCGCAAACTTGCGCAAAGCGCGCCGGACGACCTGCGGGAGCTTGTGCCCAAAGCGCACGCCTACGCGGCTGAGGAAGCCCTGCAAAATACGGATCGCCGGACCTATCAGGCCATGGAAGCCCTGATCCATAATCTGAACACCATGAATTCGCGGGCCGGGGCTCAGGTTCCGTTTTCTTCCATCAATTACGGCACCGATGTTTCCGCCGAGGGCCGCATGGTTATGAAAAACCTGCTTTTGGCCACGCAGGCGGGCCTGGGCAACGGCGAGACCTCCATTTTTCCGGTGCAGATTTTCAAGGTCAAGTCCGGCGTGAATTTCAACCCGGAAGATCCCAATTACGATCTCTTCAAGCTGGCCATGGCCACGTCGGCCAGGCGGCTTTTTCCAAATTTCAGCTTTATCGACGCCCCGTTCAACCTCCAGTATTACAAGGAGGGCGATTATAATACGGAAGTGGCCTACATGGGCTGCCGCACGCGCGTGCTCGGCAACGTGCACGATCCAAGCCGCCAGGTCACCTGCGGGCGCGGCAATCTGAGTTTTACCTCCGTGAATCTGCCGCGCCTGGGCCTTGAGGCCAAAGGGGACATGGAGAAATTTTACGCGCTGCTGGATGAGACGATCTCGCTGGTCTTCCGCCAGCTCATGCACAGGCTCAAGATCCAGAGCGCCAAAAAAGTGCGCAATTATCCCTTCCTGATGGGCAACGGCATCTGGCTGGATTCGGACAAATTGGACTGGGACGACAGCGTCGGGGAAGTGCTCAAACACGGCACCCTGACCGTGGGCTTCATCGGCCTGGCCGAAGCCCTCAAGGCGCTGATCGGCAAACACCACGGCGAAAGCGAGGAGGCGCAGAAACTGGGCCTGGAGATTATCGGCCACATGCGCCGGCGCACCGATGAAGAGGCGGCCAGAACCGGCCTCAATTTCTCGCTTATCGCCACCCCGGCCGAGAGCCTGAGCGGGCGCTTCGTGCCTCTGGATCGCGCCAAATACGGCAGCATCCCCGGCATTACGGATCGCGACTACTATACCAATTCTTTTCATGTGCCGGTATATTACCCGATCCGGGCCTTTGAAAAGATCCGCCTGGAGGCTCCGTACCACGCGCTGACCAACGCCGGCCACATTACCTATGTGGAACTTGACGGCGACACTTGCAAAAATCCCGAAGCCTTTGAAAGCATTATTCGTTATATGCACGATCAGAACGTGGGGTACGGTTCGATCAATCATCCCTTGGATCGCGATCCGGTGTGCGGCTATGTGGGCGTGATCAACGATCAATGCCCCCGTTGCGGCCGCCGGGAAGGCGAGGGCGTCAGCCTGGAGCTGCTCAAAACGCTCAGGAGGAAATATCCGCACATGCCCAGGTGGGAATAAGCTCCGCCCGACGCGCCCGCAACGACGGCATGCGTCTTCCGCCGCGGCAACGGGTGCGGGCGAAAGCGGGCGGACGCGCCGCGGAATACGGCGCGGGCAAGCGGGAGTCGCGTTTGTGACGCGCTCCCTTTTCGGACTGCAACGCTTCAGTTTGTAAGGAGAACGGAATATGTTGATGCAATCGCGCCTGTTTGAGGAAGCGAAAGCCGACCGGAAAATGGTGGGCCAGGGTCTGGGCTTTGAACGCACGCGCCGGATTACCGGCTACCTTGTGGGCACGCTGGATCGCTTCAATAACGCCAAGCGCGCTGAAGAACGCGACCGGGTCAAGCATCTTTAGAGCATTTTGCTCATGAAAGTAGCAAAACACTCTCGTGATCGCTGCGTCCGGCGGGCAGTATGAAGGCACATCCTCTTCAGAGAGAGAGTCCCACGGCGTGCGGCGGGCAAAACCCGCTGCACGCCGTCATGTTGCGGCTGAGCGGCATTGTGGAGGAATCCATTGTGGACGGCCCGGGGCTGCGTTATGTGCTTTTTACCCAGGGCTGCCCGCATCGCTGCAAGGGCTGTCATAACCCGCAGACGCATCCCCTTGAGGGGGGCTTTTTGCGCTCCGCCGCGAGGATCCTTGCGCAGTTCGCGGAAAATCCCCTGCTGGCGGGCATCACGTTTTCCGGTGGGGAGCCGTTCCTGCAGGCCGACGCGCTCTGCGCCGTGGCCGAGGGAGTGCGGGCCCAAGGCAAGAGCGTGCTGGTGTACACCGGCTTTACCTATGAGCAATTACTGGCCCGCGTTGAAGACGAAGCCGGCGTGCGCCGTTTGCTGGAACTGACGGATATTTTGATCGACGGCCCCTATGTGGAGGCCCTGCGGGATTTGGAATTGCACTTCAGGGGCAGCGCCAATCAACGGATTTTAGACAGGGGCGCGCGCCGGGCCTTGCGCGTGGGGCTGAGCAGCGGCACGCCGCAAGCCCATCTGTGAAGGCGGAATCTTCTTCTTCTTTCGTCCCGTGAGAGCAGAGTGCTTTTGACACGCTCGCTCCGGCGCGTAACGGCGCAAGGAAATTTCGCCTGCGCCTCTCTCTGCTGTCGTCATCCGTACAGCGGCACAGCCGCCAATGGCTGACGCTCGCTGCGGGCAGGCTTTGCCCAGCCAGAGCGTTGAGCCAATTTCATTGGCAAAACGCTCTGGCTGGTTTCATGCGCAAAACGCTCTAGTTCTTGAAGGGCGAAATGGCCCGCAGCGTTTCGATCACGCCCGGGAAGTTTTCAAGAACATAAGCAACATCGTCCTCCGTGGTGTAGCGCGAGAGGGAAAGACGCACCGAGCCGTGCGCGTAGTTGAAGGGCACGCCCATGGCCCGCAGCACATGCGAGGGTTCAAGGCTGCCTGACGTGCAGGCCGAGCCGGAGCTGGCGCAGATGCCCAAACGGTCGAGCATCAGCAAAATGGCTTCGCCCTCCACATTTTTGAAGGCGATATTGCTGGTGTTGGGCAGGCGGTTTTCCACATCGCCGTTGACCATGCAGTCGGGAATGCGCTCAAGCAGGCCTGCTTCCAGCTTGTCCCGCAGCAGGGCCACCTTGACGCGCTCTTCCTGCATAAAATCATGGGCCAGTTTGGCGGCCATGCCCAGGCCCACAATGTAGGGCACGTTCTCCGTGCCTGCCCGGCGCCCACGCTCCTGATGCCCGCCGCGCAGGAAGGGCCGGAAGCGCATCCCCTTGCGCGCGTACAGCACGCCGATACCCTTGGGCGCATGGATTTTGTGCCCGGACAGAGAAAGCATATCAACCGGCAGCTGCCTGAGATCAATGGGGGTTTTGCCCACGGCCTGCACTGCGTCGGTATGAAAGAGCACCCCGCGTTCCCTGGCCATTTCCGCCATTTTCTGAATGGGATAGATGTCGCCGACTTCATTGTTGGCGAACATGATCGAAACCAGGGCCGTGTCTTCGCTGAGGGCCTCGGCATATTCGTCAAGATCCAGCCGGCCTTTGCCGTCCACGCCCAGGTACGTCACATGCCGGCCTTCGCGTTCCCAATACTGCATCACATTGAGCACGGCCGGGTGTTCCACGCGGGTGGTGATCAAATGGTGTTTTTCCGGCTGCGTCTGTATGGCGGACCAGATGGCGGTGTTATCGCTTTCCGAGCCGCAGGAGGTAAAGATAATCTCATCCGGGCTTGCGCCCAGAAGCGCGGCCACCTGCTCGCGCGCCGTGTCCACGGCCTCGCCCACCTGCCCGCCGAAGCTGTGCATGCTGGAGGGGTTGCCGTACAATTGGCCCAGATAGGGCAGCATGGCCGAGAGCACTTCCGGGGCCACTGCCGTGGTGGCATTGTTGTCGAGATAGATTGTCTTCATTGGTTCAGGCCTCCTGGACCACAATGTCGGGCTCCACATGTTCGCGCAGCAGGCGCTCAACCAGATTGCGGATGGTCACTTCGCTGGAGCGGCACTGGGAGCAGCGCCCGCGCAGGGAAACCGTGACCCGCTTGCCGTCCACGTCCACCAGCTCGATGTCCCCGCCGTCGGCCGCAAGCTGGGGCCGGATTTCCTCGTCAATGGTCTTGAGCACCTGTTGCATGCGCTGCACATTGGTCAGGCGCGGTTTGGGCTTCAGCTCGGCGAGCGGCTTCTGCTTGAGTTCCGCGGCGAGGATCTCGGATATTTCATCCAGGCATTCGCCGCATGCGCCGCCGGCCTTGGTGTAATTGGTGACCTCTTCCACGGTTTTCAGATTGTTCTCGCGGATGGCCCGGATGATCTGGGCATCCGTGACCCCGAAGCACTTGCAGACCAGCTTGCCTTCCTCATGGGCATGGGGCACGGGCGGCTCGCCCTTCCACTGGCGGATGGCCGCTTCCAGCGCCTCCTGGCCCATGACCGAGCAGTGCATCTTCTGCTTGGGCAGGCCGCCGAGAGCCTGGGCAATGTCCTTGTTGGTCAGCTTCAGGGCCTCGTCCACCGTCATGCCCTTGATCATGTCCGTGAGCACGGAGCTGGAGGCAATGGCGCTGGCGCAGCCGAAGGTTTCAAAGCCGGCGTTCTCAATGACGCCCTGCTCGTTGATTTTCAAATAGAGTTTCAGGGCGTCGCCGCAGGCAAGACTGCCGACTTCGCCCACGGCGTTGGCGTCGGCCAAAGGCCCGGCGTTGTGCGGGTGCAGGAAATGATCATGCACTGCTTCGCTATAATTCCACATAATTGCCTCCTGAAGCGGAGCGCTTCTCCGCTTCTATGATTTCCTGAAGGGTATGGGTATGTAAAAAACCACGGATATGGCTGTCCAATTCTTTCCAGAAACTTCGCGTGGAGCATTGCTTTTCACGCTGGCAGCGCCGCCCTTTGCTCAGGCAGCGCACGGGCGATATCTCGCCTTCCAGATGCAGAAAGACGTCTTCCATGGTGATCTCGGCCGGGGATTTGGCCAGGGCGTAACCCCCGCCGGAGCCGCGAACCGCCCGCAAGATGCCCAGCGGTTTGAGAGCCCTGACGATTTGCTCCAGATATCCGGAAGAAATGTTTTCCTCGCGGGCCACTTGCCCCAACTGCAGCAGACTGTCCGGCGGCTGCGCCGCCAGGCGCAGCAAAAAACGCAAACCATAGCGTGTTCTGGTGGAAAAGCGCATACCACACCTCGTGGGCCGGCAAGGGGCCCGGTCGGTTACTCCGTCTGCGCCTCGCGATCTCCGGCAATGGACGTGAGGCTGAAAGGGGTTTCCTGATAGACATAATAGTTGAGCCAATTGCTGTAAAATAAATGAGCATGCGCCCGCCAGGTCATCAGGGGCATGGTGTCGGGATTGTCGTCGCGGTAATAGTGCCTGGGCACTGGCGGGTTGAGCCCCTTGCCCATATCCCGCCGGTATTCCGCATCAAGCGTGCCGCGATCATATTCCAGATGGCCGGTCATGAAAACCTGGGTGTGATCCACGCTCTCCACAAGCGCCAGCCCGGCCTCGCCGGATTCCGCCAGAATGCGCAAACGGGGCTTCTTGAGCACGTCCTCGGCCCGGACTTCTGTATGGCGGGAGTGCGGGGCCAGAAATTCATCGTCAAAACCGCGGAATAAACGACATTCGGGAAAAAGCACCTCGTGGCAGAAAATGCCCGAAATTTTTGCGGGCAAAAGATATTTGGGCACGCCGTAAAAATAATACAGGGCAGCCTGCGCCGCCCAGCACAGATAGAGCGTCGAATAGACATGCCCGTTGGCATAGGCCATGATTTCCAGCAATTCCTGCCAGTAATCCACGTCTTCAAAGGGCAGATGCTCCACCGGCGCGCCAGTCACGATCATGCCGTCGAAACTGCGGTGGCGAATCTCGGAGAAGGTCTTGTAGAAGCGCTCCAGATGCCGCAACGGCGTATTTTTGGACTCATGCGCCGCCGTGCGCAGCAGGGTGATATTGACCTGCAGCGGCGAATTGCCCAAAAGGCGCAGGAGCTGTGTCTCCGTGGCAATCTTGGTCGGCATGAGATTGACGATTGCAATCTCCAGCGGGCGGATGTCCTGCCGCACGGCACGATCTTCGGTCATCACAAAGATGTTTTCACTTTCCAGCGCCGCGCGGGCGGGAAGATCAGCGGGAATTTTGATGGGCATGTGCTTTCCTTGCAAAGCATCGAGCGCTTGCGCGCGTGCTGTGTCGCAGCATCATGGCTGCATATGCCGGCCGCATCGGGCCTGATACGGCTGCATGGGCATCGGCGGCAAAGCCCTGCATGATTTGCGGCAAGAGACTGTAAAAGCGTTCAGACCTGCGACCGATAAAGTATGCTATACTTTTTTTACGGTAATAAAAACTTATCATTTTGCTATGATTTGTCAAGCTGCGCCAAACCATGCCGAGGTTCCCGGATCGCGGGCAGTGCCTGTTGCAGGCGGGCCAGGCCGCGCGACAGGCACTGCCTAGAGCAATTTCACTTTGAAATTGCTCTGGCGGCCGCGGGAGCGGACGCCCGCGCCGAATGAGCGTCCAGACCGCGTTGCGGTAGCCGTTAGCAAGCTTTGCTTGCTTGCGCCAGCCGTTGGCGAGTCTGCGAGCCTTACGGATGGCGACAGCGGTTTCGTTGCATGTTTTTTGTGGTAACTCATTGCTGTCTCCATCCGTAGCTTCCTTCGTCGCAACGGCTGGAGCACGGATAGCGACAGCGGTTGCGTTGGCTGGCTGCCGCAGTAACCAGTTGCTGTCTTCATCCGTAGCTTCCTTCGTCGCAACGGCTGAAGCCTGGACGCGAAATGATGGCAGCGCCGCTTTTGAAATTGAATAATTTCAAAAGCAAAATGCTCTAGTTAGCAAAACGCTCTAGTTGCACCACATGGCAATGCAGTGCCGCGGAAGAGCCGCAGCCTTCCAGAGCTTGCCGCGCCAGCCGCTCCAGGCCCTGGCAACAGGGCACGCTCATGCGCAGCACGTTCAGCTCCACGGGCCGGGCCACGCGCAGAATGGCGCTCAGTTTTTCCTGAAGTTCCTTGTTGTCGTCCAGCTTGGGGCAGGCGATCAACGGCACGCGGCCGGCCAGCCAGTCCTGATGCAGACGGGGCAGGGCAAAACCCGCGCATTGGGCGGCCAGCAGCAGATGAGCGCCGGCAAGAAAGGGAGCCTGCGGCGGCAGTAAGCGTAACTGAATGGGCCAGGCGGGCAGATCTGCGCGCAAATGGGGCTCGGCAGCGGCAGCGCCGGTCAGAGGGCGCAAGATGCGCGCCGCGCCGCCGGGGCAGCCGCCTGCGGGCAGCCCTGCCGCCGCTTGTCCCGCGGGGCCGCGCGCGGCTTCACTTCGGGCCTTGGCGGCCAGGGCCGCGGCCTCGTCAAAAGGCGGAGCCTCACGCATTGTGAGCGTCAGCGCGCCCTGCGGGCAATTCAGGCAGGCGCCCAGGCCGTCGCAATACACTTCGTTGATCAGGCGCGCCTTGCCCTCAATGACGGCCAGCGCGTTTTCGGCGCAGTCCAGCACGCACTGGCCGCAACCATTGCATTTTGCTTCGTCTATCTCAATAATCTGGCGTTTCATATCTCTCCTGAAAATTTTCCGTCTGAAAGAATTTCGTGCGCGCTGTCCCTCCGGCATTGGGCCGCAGCCTTTTCCCGCAAAGGGCTTGCGGCCAGTTCCGTCAACTGATCCGGCGTGTCCACCAGATAGTGCGCTCCGGCGGCGCGCACTTCCGCAAGCCCCCGAAAGCCCCAGGCCACGCCCACGGAAATCATGCCCGCGTTATGCGCTGTGAGAATATCCACATCACTGTCGCCCACATAGAAGCATTGGCCTGCTTCAAGTCCGAGTTCCGTCAGCATGGCCCGCGGCCCCGCCGGGTCGGGCTTGAGCGGCATGCCCGGGCGCGCTCCCCGCACCAGCGCAAAGGGAATATCCGGAAAATAGCGCGGCAGCAGCCCTGCGGTGAAATTGTCGGGCTTGTTGGAGAGCACGGCCAGCGTGAAACCGCGCCGGGCCAGCTCCTTGAGAGCTTCGGGCACGCCGGGATAGGGGCGGGTGCATCCGCACATATGCGCGCCGTAAAAGGCGCGGGCCTCGGCCGTCAAAGCCTCCAGACGGTCGGGCGCAAGCGCCTCCCCAATGCCGGGGGGCAGAGCCCCGCGCACCAGGCGGCCAAAGCCGTTGCCCACAAGCCGCCGGTAGGCCGCGACGCTGTGCGCAGGATACTTGTGCGCGGCCAGCATTGCATTGCAGGCTGACGCAATATCCTCAAGTGTATCCAGCAGGGTGCCGTCCAGATCAAAGATAAAAGCCTTCATTGCAGCTCCAGTCAGTCCGTGTGCGCCGAAATGTGTCTGCCCTGAGCCGTTGCGGCCGGCATCTGGACAGGGCCGGGCGGCCTTGGTAAGCTCTCTGTATATCCGGCTGCGGCATAACGCCCGCGCCGTTCCGCCCCGGAGGAAACAATGCCACGACATGTACTGACCATCAAGGATCTTGGCGAGGAAGCCTGCTGGCTGCTTGTGCAGCAGGCTATCGGCATCCCTGACGCAAAAGCCCGCAGCGACTTCATGACCGAGCGGGTGGCCATGCTGATTTTCACCCGGCGATCCCTGGCCGAACGGCTCTGCGTCACGGCCGCGGTGCGCCAGATGGGCGGCTTTACGGTATACGAGGGCGAGCACGGCACCTGGCATACCGAGATTCGCGATTATCAGCGGCAAATGATGACCGTTTTCGATTATTATCTGGACTGCATGTACATCTATGGCCTGCCGGTGGGCTCCTGGGACATGAAAAACGCCAATGTGGCCTTTCCGGTGATCAATGCGGGCAGTCCGGACGCGCATCCCGCGCACGCCCTGGCCGACATCGCCTGCATGTTGCGCGCTTCGCGCTATCTGAAAGGCGTTACGGCGGGCTGGCTGGGCTGCGACAACGGCACCCTGCATTCGTTGATCGAGGCCACGGTCTGGTTTCCCTTTGCCTTGCGCGTGGCTCTGCCGCCGCACCTGGATCCGGCGCCCCTGAAAGAAAAGGCCCAACGGTTGCAAACCCCTGTGACTTTTGTGGAAACGCCTGAAGAGGCCGTGCGGGGCGTCGACTATATCTTTGCCGGTTGCCGAGGCAGCGTGAGCGAGGATGACAGCGGTCTCTGGCATCTTGACGGGGCACTGATGCGCAAGGCCAATCCTGACGCCCGCGTGCTCCTGAGCGCGGCGCCTGTGGAGGCCATTCCGGTGGATAAAGACATCCTCTCCAGCAAAGCCTCGTTTCTGGTGCGGCAGGCGGAGCATCGACTGCGCGTGCACAAGCGTATTCTGCATTGGGTCTTTATGGAAAATGAGCGTGAGATCTGAGTGTTCCCGGCCTGGCGCTGCGGCGGACCTCTGAACGCAGAGTGCGCGTCCGGCGCATCCCATGCACTGTCGGGTTTGCGAGTGGGCCCGGCAGGGCGGATGCGTCTGGCATGGCGGAAAACAGCGTGTCGATGGGGAGTCGCTCCCATACCCATGCCGAAAGGCGGCTTCCAGGGCGGCACGCTGCTACTCCGCAAGGATTTCATATTCTTCGAGCTTGTCCCAGATCGCGCTGATCACCAGGGCCATGACCGCGGCCAGGCGGGCCTGAGTCCGGGCGTCAAGCGAGGCCGAGCCGTGGGTCAGACGTTCAGAGAACAGGGCCGGGCAACGGGCCTGCTGCTCCTGGGCAAACAAGGACATATACCCGGCAAAAGGGCCGTCCACAAAGGCGTCCCGCGCGGCCTGGGAATCAGCCAAAAGCGCGGTCTCGCCGGGTTCCGCCGCGGCGCGCAGCAGGCTGCCGGTTTCTTTCAAATAGCCCGCCAGCACGCTGTTGGGCGCATGCTGCATGAGCCCGGCGGCCACGGCCGCGTGCACAAAGGCGCGCCATTCCTGGCAGAAGCGCGCCCGCGCAGTGCCGCTCCAATAGAGAGGGGGCATCCCGGCATTTTCGGCCAGGCGCAGAATGTCCACGGTTTTGCTGTTAAGCTGAAAGAGGATGCAGGCCGCTTCAATGCCCTGAGCCGCGTTGAGCTGTTTTTTGGACATCAGGCCTCCGCGCGGCCGCGCATGCTTTGGCGCGTTTCGGCGTGCGCGCCGCTTTTGTCTGTCTGCCGGGCAGCGCGGTAGGCGGCATAGCCGGCGGCCCGCAGGCGGCAGGCAGGGCAGACCCCGCAGCCGTAGCCCCAGTCATGGCGCTTGCCGCGCTCGCCCTCATAGCAGGTATGGCTTTCCTCAAGGATCACTTCCACCAGCGCCGCGCCGCCCAGTTCCTCGGCCAGTTCCCAGGCATTGCATTTGCTGCGCCACATCAGCGGCGTGTGCAGGACGAAATCCGTAGCCATGCCCAGGTTCAGAGCCGCCTGCATGGCCTTGATGCTGTCGTCGCGGCAATCCGGATAGCCGGAGGAATCACTCTGGCAGACGCCGAGCACGAGATGGCGGATATGCCTGGCATAGGCCCAGGCCGCGGCATGCAGGATGAAGAGCAGATTGCGGCCCGGCACAAAGGTATTGGGCAGGCCGTCCGGCCCGTTGTCGGCAATGGGCGCGGAGGAGGTCAGGGCCGTGTCTGCCAGTTGGCGGAAAATATCCAGCTCAAGTACAGCATCCGGCCCCAGCCGTTGCGCCCAGAGCGGAGTGCGGGCTGCCAGGGCCGCGCGAAGGCGCGCGCGGCAGGCCAGCTCCACGGAATGGCGTTGGCCGTAGTCAAAGCCCAGGGTGAACACGCGTTGAAAGCGGCTCAGAGCCCAGGCCAGGCAAGTGGCGGAGTCCTGCCCGCCGGAAAAGATGACCAGGGCCTGCTCGTGCTGTAAAGGGGTGGGGGCGTTCATGGTTGCGCGGGCCAGAACGGACAGACCCGGGCCGGAGCGTAGCCCGCAAGAAAAGCGTCCATCAGGGTACCGAAATAAATCCGGTTGCGGGGCTTGATGTGCTCGGCCTTCGGGCAGGCGGCCGGGAAGAAGCGCAGGGAAGTGCGGTTGCCGGTGTAATTCTCGCGCGCCAGCGGCAGGGAGAGCAACTGCGCCCACAGGCCCCGCCGCTCGCTGACGGCCTGCTCCTGCAGGCCGCGCAGGCGTTCCTGAAACTGCGGGCTTTGATCCTGGTGGGGATAGTAAAAGGCCGCGCCCCGGCTGAGCATCAGATCGCTGAGAGATTGGCCGTCCTCCAGGCGCACATCGGCCACAATCCGGCCGTGACGGTCCCGGCTGTTGATCCCTGCCGCGAACAGGCGCACTTTTTGGCCTTTGGCCAGGCGAGTGAGTTCCTCGCGCGACTGCCGGGCGTAGTACTGGGCTTTTTCTCCGTCATGCGCCAATTCCGGCGCGTCAATGCCCGCCAGCCGCACAATGCGCCGATCCGCAAGCATGAGCGTGTCGCCGTCAAAACAGCGGGCCACCACGCCTGCCGGCTGGGGCAGGGGAATTTCCTGCCCCAGTGCCGTCAGGGGCAAAAGCAGGCAGCAGAGTACGAGAAAAAGAGCTGCTTGCAAGCGCGGAAGATTGTTGCGCGATATTGACATCTCCACTTCCGTTACAATGGTATGTGAAAGATACCCTGGTCTGCTTTGGCGACGCCCGCTAGTTTTCGTAATAGGAGCGCAAGGGCTGGCTGCGCACCGGATGGCGGAGCTTGCGCAGGGCCTTGGCCTCAATCTGGCGGATGCGCTCGCGCGTCACATTGAAGAGCTTGCCCACTTCCTCAAGGGTGTGATCGCTCTTTTCCGCAATGCCGAAGCGCTTGCGCAAGACCTGCTCCTCGCGCGGGGTCAGATCCGCGAGCACGGCTGCCAGTTGCTCGGAAAGCTTGGTGTTGATCACTTCCTCGGCCGGGGCCACGGCCTTTTTGTCCTCAATGAAATCGCCCAGGCTGGAGTCTTCCTCGTCGCCGATGGGCGTTTCCAGGGAAATGGGCTCCTTGGCGATCTTGAGCACTTTCTTGACTTTTTCCACCGGGTATTCCATGCGCTCGGCAATTTCCTCGGGCGTGGGATCGCGGCCCAGTTCCTGCACCAGATAACGCGAGGTGCGGATCAGCTTGTTGATGGTTTCGATCATGTGCACCGGGATGCGAATGGTCCGGGCCTGATCCGCAATGGCCCTGGTAATGGCCTGGCGGATCCACCAGGTGGCGTAGGTGGAAAACTTGTAACCGCGCTGGTACTCGAATTTGTCCACGGCCTTCATCAGGCCGATATTGCCCTCCTGGATCAGATCCAGAAATTGCAGGCCGCGATTGGTGTATTTTTTGGCAATGGAGACCACCAGGCGCAGATTGGAGCGGATCAGCTCCTGCTTGGCGCGCATGGCCGCGGTATTGCCGCGCTTGATCCGCCAGAGCACCTCTTCCAGATCCCCGACGTTGTGGCAGCATTTTTCCTGGAGGCGCTTGAGAATTTCAATCTTGCCGATGATCATTTCCTTGAAGGAAAAGAGCTCGTCCACGCTGAGTTTCAGCTCGCGGGCCGCGGTGTTGGGGTTGATCTCCCGCTTTTCCAGACCGTCGAACATGGCCTGAATTTCCCCCTGCGTGCGGCCGGTGGAGAGAATATAGGCTGAGAGATCGCGCTGGCAGTTGTGCATCTGGCGCACATAATCCTCAACCGTTTCAATGATCCGGTCAATGAGGGTTTTTTCCAGCTTGATGTCGCGCAGGCGGGTGACGATTTCTTCCTTGAAGCTGATAATTTCTTTCTGGATGGCCGCGACCCGGCGCTCCAGGGTGCAGCAGTCATCCAGCTTTTTGTAGATCTTGCGTTTTTTCTTGAAAACCTGCTTGATTTCATCCAGGAGCAGAATAACCCGCGAGCGCTGGTTCATTTCATCTTCGCTGGGGTCGTCCTCCTCAATGGTTTTGACCACATCCTTGAGTTTGATGCGGTTCTGGCGCAGATCTTCGCCCACATTGATCAGTTCTTCCACTGCCACGGGCACTTCCACCAGAGCGTAGAGCACGTCCTGCTCGCCCATTTCGATCTTTTTGGCAATGACTACTTCGCCGTCGCGATCCAGCAAGGGGACTGCGCCCATTTCGCGCAGATACATGCGCACCGGGTCAGTGCTGCGGGACGAGTAATCGGCTGATTCCTCGTCCTCGGCCAGATCCAGCGCGCTTTCGCTTACGTCGTCGTCGCTTTCGGCGGCAGTGGCGGAAATTTTCTTCCCGTCCTTCTCCGAATCCACTATAACGATTTCCAGCTGTTCAAAGATGCCGATGATCTCTTCAAATTGTTCGGGCGTGCTCATTTCCACGGGCAGAGCTTTGTTGACCTCTTCAAAGGTCAAAAAGCCCGTGCCCTTGCCTTTTGCAATGAGCGATTGAATTTGCTGGATGTCTTTTAGATTACTCATGCCCTTTCTCCAAGGTTTCCTGCAGTGCGCGAAGATAATCCAAATCAGCTGCAAAGTCACCTGTGCCGGTGTTTTGACGTAACGCTGCGGAAACAGACGATTTTTGTGCCGAGACATAGTAGGCGTCCAAATCCCGGCGCAGAAATTCCAACTCCTTGTCGCCGTTGTCCCGCGGCGCTGCCTCAGGGCCGCGGCAAAACGACCAGAAATTTTTTTCCCGTTGATCCAGGTGATAGGGGGCTTCTTCTCCCATTTCCTCGATTTTGTCCCAGAGCTGCCGGGCAATGGCCGACTGCAAGGCCAGATCCGCGCCCAGGGCGCGCAGATCGGCGAGACGTTCCGGATAGCGCACCGCATACATCATGATCTGACGGTCGCGCATGTTCTGGCGGGCCAGGCTTGGCCTGGGCGCAACGCCTCTGCGCCCCCGTTCCGCCGGGGGAAAGAGGCCGCGACGCAACTCCGCCTCTGAAATCTGCAACTCCCCGGCCAGGCGCGAGGCACAGGAGTTCACCAGCTCGGGCAGCTCAATCCGGCGCAGGAAATTGCGCGCCCACTCCACGGTTTCCCGCGGGGCCAGGGCCTTGAGCACGTCCACGCAAAAGCGCAGGCCGTCAGGCGCTTTGGCCTGCAAGGCCTCAAAGGCTTCCGTGCCTGCGGTGCGCAGCAGGCTGTCAATGTCTTCCCCTTCGGGCAGCAGCACCACAGAGCAGGCCAGGCCGCGCGCAAGCAGCATTTCGCAGGAGCGCAGGGCGGCCTTGCGCCCGGCCCGGTCCCCGTCGAAGAGCAGGACGAGCTGCGAGGCAAAACCCGAAAGGCGTTTGATCTGATCCGGGGTAAGGGCCGTGCCCAGCACGCCCACGGCATTGTCATAGCCGAACTGGTGCAGGGTGAGCACGTCCATATAGCCTTCGGTCAGAAGGACGCGGCCCGAAGTGGTGATGCCCCGCCGGGCCTGGGCCAGCCCGTAAAGATGCTCGCCTTTTTTGTAAAGGGGCGTGTCCGCGCTGTTGATGTACTTGGCCTCGTCCTCCCCGGCGATGATCCGGCCCCCGAAAGCAATGATCTGGTTGGACAGGCTCTTGATGGGAAAGATCAGCCGCCCCCGGAAGCGGTCATAGGCCCGGCCGTTGCCCGACAGGCCGAGCAGGCCGGCTTCCACGGCCAGCCGGCTTGCAAAACCGGCGCGGCGCAGGGCGTCGGCTAACGATTGCCACTCGCGCCGCGCCCAGCCAAGGCCGAAACGCTGCACAATTTCCTCGCTCAGCCCGCGCTTTTCAATGTAGGCGCGGCATTCGGCGGCTTCGGGACTGGCGAGAGCCGCGCTGAAATGGCCTGCGGCCAGCTCGTACATGCGCAGCATCTGCTGCCGGGCCGAACGGCGTTGCCGCTCCTCGCCCTGCCGGGCCGGATCGCTGCCTCCGCGCTCAATGCTGATTCCGGCCTCGGCAGCCAGTTGCTCCAGACATTCTTTGAAGTCCAGGCCGTTGATCCGGCCGTAAAAATCAAAAATGTCGCCTGAGGCGTGGCAGCCGAAACAATAAAACAGGCCCTGATCCTCGTTGACCGAAAAGGAGGGTTTGGTTTCCTGATGAAAGGGGCAGGGCGCCACCCAGCGCGGGCCGTTGCGCTTAAGATCCACATAGCGGCGCACCATGTCCACGATGTTCAGGCGCTCTTTGATGGCGCGGATGGCGTCCCTGGATTGCATGCGGCTCTGTGCTCCGATCCGGCGTTGCTGCGGAAAAGCCGTAACGCGACATGGTGAACGACACGCTTGCCGAAGGCAGTCTCCGCATGGGGAAGCCCCGGCCCTGTTGCCGGTCGGCGTTTGTGCGCTGCGTCTGGCCGCAACGACAAGCGTCAACGAAAAGTGACGATGGTCATGCCGTCGCCGCCCCGATCTTCAGGCGCCACGGCAAAATGCTCCACTGCCGGAAAGGCGCGCAAAAACTGGTGGAGTTCGCGACGCAACGCGCCGGTGCCGCGCCCGTGAACGATTTCCACTTCGGAAAAACCGGCCAGAAGGGCCTTGTCCAGAAAGCGTTCCGCTTCGGCCAGGGCCTGATCCGCGCGCATGCCGCGCACATCCAGACGCAGGGAGGCGGCTTCGCCGCTGTCCTTGCGCAGGGCCGCGCGCGGGCCGGGCACAACAGCCGCGCTGGTCTTGCCCGCGCCCTGGCGCAAATCCTTCATTTCAGCCCACAGGCTGACGCCGTTCATGTCCAGGCGCACCCGCTTGCGGCGCGCGTCCACATCCGTGATCACGCCGCGTTTGTTGAAAACGCTGTGCAGCACGCTCTGTCCCGGCGCAAAATGTTGCGGCAGGGGTAAAACGGACTGCGCATCAGCGTCGTTCGCCGGGGCCAAGGAGGCGCGCAGGCGCGACATTTCCTTCAGGGCCTGCTTGTGCGTGGCGCGGCCCTCCTTCCAGGCGCGCATCAGTTCGGCGGCCTTGCCGCGCACTTCTTCGTAGAGGCGGCCGCGTTCCTTTTCCAGGCGCTCCCGCGTCTCCTGCGTGGCGCGGCGGGCTTTTTCCTGCTCAGCGCGCAGCGCGGCCAGCTCTTGCTCGCGCCGGGCCGCCAGATCGTTGAGGCGGCCCAGAAGCGCGCTGGCGTCCTGGCCGTCCTGCAACAAATAATGCTCGGCCCTGCGCAAAATGGCTTCCGGCAGGCCGTGCTCCCGCGCCACGTCCAGGGCCTGGCTGGCCCCGACCTGATCATAAGCCATCTTGAAAAGCGGCTTTTTGCTGTGCGGATCAAACAGCATGGACGCGGCCCGCGCGCCGTCGCGGGTCAGGGCGTACGTCTTGAGCGCCGGGAAATGGGTTGCCGCCAGCACAAAGGTATGTTTCTCCAGCAGTTCGTCAAGAACCGCCTGGGCCAGAGCCGCGCCCTGGGCCGGATCCGTGCCCGCGCCGAACTCATCCAGCAGCACAAGGGCCTGGCCGTCCAGATGCTTCCAGGCCTTGGCCAGATGGTCGATCTGGGCTGTGAAGGTGGAAACATTGTCCGCCAGGCTCTGCTCGTCGCCGATAAAAGCATCCATGCGGCTGAACCAGGGCAGATGCGAACCCTTGCCCACGGGCACGGGCAGGCCGCTGAGGGCCATGGCCGCCGTCAGGCCCAGGGTTTTCAGGCAGACTGTCTTGCCGCCGGCATTGCCGCCGGTGATCACCAGGGCGCGCTCGCCGGGGCGCAGCAGAATATCCAGGGGCCGCACCGCGCCGTCCGCGGTCCCCGCAGGGGCCGAGCCGCCGGGCGCGGCCGCGCGGGCCAGGGCAAGCAGGGGATGGCGGGCCGCATGCAGGCTGATGCCTTCCTCCACCGGGGAAAGCGTCAGGCAGCGGCCGTCAAAAAGGGCGGCCAGGCGCCGTTTGGCCTGCAAAACGTCCAGGCGGGCCAGGAGCTCCAGGGCAGCCTGGGCGCCGGGCAGCTCTGCCGCAAGCAGCCCGCGCAGATAGGCGAGCACTTTCTGCTCTTCCTCGCGCTCTTCATGCTTGAGCTCCTGGAGGCGGTTGTTGATCGCCACCAGAAACATGGGCTCAAAATAACAGGTCTCGCCGGTCTGGGACCAATCATGGATGATGCCCTGCATACGGCCCTTGAAATTGGCCTTCAGCGGCAGAACATAGCGATCCGAGGAAAGCGTCATGAATTCGTCCTGCAAATACGGCAGCATATTGTATTGCAGGGCAAAATCCCTGACCTTGCGTATGCAGCTCTGGTGCAAACGCCGCAACTCGCCGCGCAGGCGATAGAGTTCCGGCGAGCTTTCGTCTTTGAGCAGGCCATCGTCGGAGATGCAGCGGAGCAGCGCGGCCGTGAGCTGCACGGGCAGAGGCGCGGCTTCGGCCAGAGTCAGAAGGTGCGGCCAGAGCTGCGGCGCGTCGGGCGTGGCAATGGCCGCATGAGCGGCCTTTGCCTGGCGGAGCATTTCGCGCAGCGCCCAGAAGGCGTCGGTATCCGGCAGGATTTCACGGCCCGGCGTCGATGCGCGCAAAAGGCTGCCCACGTCCGGAAAAGCGGCAAGATTGAAAGCCGCGCTCTCGCCGGACCGGGGCTGCGCGGCCCAGACGGCCGCTTCCTCATAGAGCCGGACGGCCAGGGTCACGGCCTCGCTGTCCGGCAGCGGCAAAAGCGCAAGGGCGCGTTCGCGCCCTGCGCAGGAACAGCAGAGAGCGGCGAGCTGCTCGATGATTTTGCCGAATTCGAGGGCTTGAAGCGTTCGCGCGTGTATCATTGTTACCTTATAAGACGTAAGCGGGCAGAAGCAAGACGGCTGGAGTTTTTCACCCTTGCGCCCCGTGGTGATCCGGATTGCGCGGCAAGAGAGCATTTCCGGCGCGATCCTTCCCGCAAATGCGTGCAACTCGCGGGTTGCAGGCGCGGGGAATCTGCTCCCGCGCGGCCGTGTTCGAGCCGCGGCGGCAGAGAGCGGAGAATTTCAAGCGAGCCGCTTTTTCACCGCTTCGGAGAGGATTTTGCCATCCACCCGGCCCTTGTAAGCAGCCATGATCGCGGAGATCACCCGGCCCATGTCCCTGGGAGCGGCGGCCTGGAGATCGGCGATGGTTGTCTCGATGATTTCCGCCAATTCCTCGCGGCTGAGGGGCCTGGGCAGGTATTCCTGCAAAATTTTCAGCTCCGCGGCTTCCTTATCGGCCAGATCTGCCCGCCTGGCGGCCGTATACTGCTCGATGGAATCCTGCCGCTGCTTGCTTTCCCTGATGATCACGTCCAGCATTTCCGCGTCGGAAAGCTCGCCGCCCGGGCGTTTGAACTCCACAAGGCGATTTTTGGCCGCGGTTTTCAGCAGCCGCAGCACCGCAAGACGCACGCTGTCTTTAGCCTTGTACGCCTGGATATATTCTTTTTCAATTTGTTCGGATAGGCTCATGGCAATGGGGGGTGAAAGTATGAAGAAAAGCGGAAAATGCGGGAAACCCGTCCGGGTTTCCCGCATGATCACTCCTGGGAGACGAATGCGCGGGGCGTCAGGCGCGCAATTTTCACGGGCAAAGCCGTACCGCGCCTGCCGCTTTGGCGTGAGCCACGCAAAAAAGCGTTTTTCTGCCTTGCTCAGCCTGCCGCCGTGGGCGGCGCGCAACCTCTTGCAAGGTTGCGCCCGGTTTCGCGCGCTGCTCCGCCGGGGATTGGTTCTTTAGTGATTTTTTTTGCCTTCCCGCTTCGTCCCACCGCGCTTTTTCTTCCGAACGCGCGCCAACAGGGAGCGCATTCTTTCCGCACAGTTTATTTTTTTGCGGGAAAGGCAAAACTCCTCACTGGGCCAACAGTCTTAGGCCTGATTCATTTTTCTGATTTTTTTCAGCAGGCGCTTGCGCGCGGCGGCCTTCTTCTTCTTGCGCATAACGCTGGGTTTTTCATAATGCTGGCGTTTTTTCATTTCAGAAAGAATGCCGGCCTTTTCCACCTGCTTTTTAAAGCGGCGCAGCGCAATGTCAAAGTTATAGTCGTCTTCGTTGAGAAAAACTCCGGGCAAAAATATCACCCCCTTCCAAAGCAGCGTTGACTTTTTGGAAAAGTCACAGTCGTCATTCGGCCACAAAACGCTGTTATCGGTGGCCACATGCCTGTACGGCTCCTGCGTCGCCTGCGGGAGCAGCCTCCCTGGCTGACTTCGGCCGCTTTGGCTTGCTCACGCCGCCGGACGTAAAAAGGCGGCTTTGCAGCAGGTGGCGTAATGAGGGCTGACCCTAGCCCAGGGCCGGAAAAAAAGCAAGCCAATTTGCGGCAAGCCCCTGCGCGGCATTGCGGCTGCCGCGCAAACAGGCCGCATGCCCCAAGCGCGCCCGCCGGGAAGAAGCCCGGACGGACCTGGCGGGATCCGCGTTGCCCTGCAAAGCGCAAAGCTTTGCGGGGCGGCGCAGGGCTGAACACTCGCGCAACGGCAAGCCCGGAAGCGGGACTTGCCGTTGTGGAGATTGCGTATATTGGACGGAAAGCCGGAGAATCAGTTAAGCGCGTCCTTGAGCATTTTGCCCGGACGAAATTTGACCATTTTGCAGGCGGGGATGGTCAGGGCCGCGCCGGTGCGCGGGTTGCGCCCCTGGCGGGCTTTGCGGCTTTCCACGGCAAAAGTGCCGAAGCCGGTGAGCGTCAGTTTGGATTCTTTGGTCAGCGTCTCTTCCACGGAAGCCAGAAAAGCATTAAGCGCGCGTTCAGCGGCAGCTTTGGTCAGATTAGCCTTGTCGGCGATTTTTTCAACCAGATCAGCCTTAGTCATCAGCGTATCCTCCTGAAGATTTGCCAAAGGTATTGCGCTTTGGCTCCCCCAAGCCTGTGGTCCAAAACCACTACGCGCAACACCGATATAGTAACGGACAGTAAGTCAACCTCTTTTAGGAAAGCTTGTCAAGGTTTGGGCCAAGAAAGAGGCCAGCCGCTGGAAATCGCGTATGCAGAGAGATTCCGGCCTGAGGCTGGGATCAAGGCCCATGTCTTTCAACCCTGTTTCCAGAACCGGCAGACCGGCCCGGCGGAAAATGCCGCCCAATTGCTTGCGGCGCTGTTGAAAACAGATCCGCAGCAGGCGGGCCAAAGCTTCGGGATGCGCGGGCCGTTGCGCCAAGGGAAGCGGATCAAAGGAAAGCACGGCTGAATCCACCCTGGGCGGCGGCTGGAAAGCGCCCGGACCCACCACAAACTCCAGATGCGGGCGCGCATGACTCTGCACCCAGACGGAAAGCGCGCCGTACTGGCCGTTGCCCGGCGCGGCGGCCAGGCGTTGCCCCACTTCTTTTTGAACCATGAACACGGCTCTGCTCAGCCCCGCGGCCCGGGAGACAATATCCCAGATCAAGGGGGAAGCGACATTGTACGGCAGGTTGCCGACGATTTTCCAGGGCTGATCGGGCTGCATCCGTCGCCAGTCAAAGCAGAGCGCGTCCATCAGCACGGCCTGGGTGCGCGGCCCGGCCAGTCGCCCGCGTTCCCTTGCCCAATGCCGATCTTTTTCCAGCAGGAGCAAACGGCTGTGCGGCAAGGCTTCCAGGGCCCGGGTCAACGCGCCGGGGCCAGGGCCGATTTCCAGAATGCGGTCGTCAGGGCCGGGCAGGAGCAGGGCCGCGATGCGCGCGCAGATTTCTTCCCGGCGCAGAAAGTGCTGGCCCAGGCTTTTTTTGGCAGGCGGCGCGCCTTGCGCCCTGGCGGGAAAAGACATGCCTATTCCCTCAGGGCAGATCAAAGCGGTCAAAGGCCAAGACCAATCCGGCCCGGCCCTGGGTGGCCGAGCGCAGAGACGTGGAAAAGCCGAACAGCCGCCGCAGGGGCGCCGTGCCGCGCAGCAGTTTTTGCCCGCTGTGATCTTCCAGATCCTCGACCTTGCCGCCGCAGCCGTTGAAGAGGCCGATGGCCGGGCCCAGGAATTCGCCGGGCACGTTGATTTCCACCCGCATGATCGGCTCCAGGGCCACGGGCGCAGCTTTGGCCAGGGCTTCGCGCAGGGCCTGCCCGGCGGCCATGTGGCAGCCCGGCGCGGTGGTCAGGCCTTCGTGCCGTTGCACATTGGTCAGCGTCACTGCCACATCCTCCACAGGGTAGCCGCTGAGCTCCCCGCTTTGCAGGCTGTCGCGCACCCCGTCCAGCGCGGCCTGTAACAGCGCCCTGGGCAGTATTTTTTGCGCTTCCGCGGGATTTACGGGCAAAAAATCACCCACTTCCACCAGATTGCCCGCATGGCGCGGGCGGGGGGCCACGCGCAGGGAGACCGCGCCCTGATGCCGTTCCTTGCCCAATTCCTTGTCAAAAACAGCCTCGGCGCAGGCTTCCTTGCGCACGGTCTCGCGCAGCACCACCTGCGGATGGCCGGTGCGCGGGCTTATGCCGTATTCGCGCTTCATGCGTTCCAAAAGCACATCCAGATGCAATTCCCCCATGCCCGACAGCATGCGCGTGCCCGATTCTTCATCCAGGCGCACATGAACGGTGGGGTCTTCTTCCATATAGCGGCCAAGGGCCTCATCCAGAATTTTGCCTTCGTCGGCGTTGCGCGGTTCCAGGGCCAGGGTGAGCACCGGGGCATAAGCGTCGATGGCTTCCAGAGAAAGTTCGCGCCCTCGCGCTGTATACGTTTCGCCGGTATGAGCCGAGCGCAGGCCCACCACGGCGACAATTTCGCCGGCGCAGGCCGTTTCGAGCTGCTCGCGGCGATCCGCATGCAGTTGGAAAATGCGACCCACGCGGTCGTCGGTTTTGCGCAGGGTATTGCGCAGCACATCCCCTTCCCGGATGCTTCCGGCGTACAGGCGCAGAAAGGCCAGTTTGCGGCCGTTTTCCATCAGCACCTTGAAAACCAGCGCCACCGCGGGCGCTTCCGGCTCCGGCGGCACCGGCGATTCCTTGCCCTGCGCGTCAATGCCAATGGGGGGGGGCACATCCAGCGGCGAGGGCAGCCAGTCGCACACCGCGTCCAGCACGGGCTGGATGCCCATATTGCGCAGGGCTGAGCCGCACAGCGCGGGCGTCAGCGCGCGGGAGAGCGTGGCGCGCCGCAAGGCGGCGCGGATGT
Organism: Desulfovibrio sp. ZJ369; assembly: GCF_011039085.1. Classification (GTDB taxonomy): domain Bacteria; phylum Desulfobacterota; class Desulfovibrionia; order Desulfovibrionales; family Desulfovibrionaceae; genus Desulfovibrio. The sequence goes on from NZ_JAAKEI010000012.1 coordinate 62,612, forward strand.
CCTCCGGCTGATAAACGCCGTTGAGATAACATTCCAGAAAAGCGTCATCGGCTTCGGCCAGCTTTTCCAGCATGGTCTCGCGCCAGGGTGCGGCCAGGGCCGCCTCCTTTGGGCTGAAGGGCGCGCGGCGCACGGTCTGCCCCTGATCCGCGGCGTCAAAGGTCAGGGTCTGCTCATGGATCAGATCCAGCACTCCGGCAAAAGCCTCGCCTTGCCCCAACGGCGCGGTCACGGCCACGGCATTGGCCTGGAGGCGTTGGCGCAGCGCCGCGAGCACGGCCTCATAATCCGCGCCCGTGCGATCCATCTTGTTCACAAAGACGATTTTGGGCACGCCGAAATGTTCCGACTGCCGCCAGACGGTCTCGGATTGCGGCTCCACCCCGCCCACGGCGCAAAAGACGCCCACGGCTCCGTCCAGCACGCGCAGGGAGCGCTCCACCTCAATGGTGAAATCCACATGCCCGGGCGTATCGATCAGATTGATCATCCTGCCCTGCCAGCGGCAGGTGGTGCAGGCAGAAGTAATTGTGATGCCGCGCTCCTGTTCCTCGGGCAGATAATCCATGGTGGCCGCGCCGTCATGCACTTCGCCCATGCGGTGAATCCTGCGGCTGTAGAAAAGCATGCGCTCGGACAGCGTGGTCTTGCCCGCGTCGATATGGGCAATGATGCCGATATTCCGGATGTCGCGGATCTGGGTCATAGTGGCTCCGGCTGAAGGGCGTTTACTGGAGTGGTACGGCTTTTTCAGGGCAGCCGCAAGACCTGAGCGGGCAGGGAGCAGGGCTGACGCATAAAGCGTTTTGCTGATAAAATTAGCTAAACCGCTCTAACGGTCCGAAAGCAAGGCGTGTGACGGTAAAAAAATCCGGCGTCAGGCCGTCATGCAGCCAAAAGCCTTCGCAGCCCGGAGCCAGAGCCAGCGGGCCCGCAAAACTGAAGGGGTCGTGGGGGGAATCGTTGCAATGCGCCCGCGCGGCCTTTTCGTTGCAATACCATGCCGCGGGCCTGGCCGGATGCCGTGCTTGCGGGGCTTGTTGCAGGGCCTCGCCCTGGGCAAAGGCCAGCACGTCCGGATCGAAAGCTTCGGGATTCGGCAGAAGCAGAGTGGGCGGGCAGCGTTCCTCATAACAGGGCAGGCCCATTGTCCGGGCAAGGCGGCTCGTGTCGTCCAGGTCGCCGTTGTGAAGCAGGACCAGACGGCCGGGCCCGTGTTGGCTTTCTTCCTCCAGCAAAGCGCGGAGCGCGGCCGCCTCCAGTGTGAAAATGTCTTCCACGCCGGTGAGCTCCAGACTGACGAGGGCCTCCCGCGAGGGGCAGCCGCCCACGCAAACCGCGGCCACAAGGGGCACGCCGGCCAGAAGCGCCGGCACGCAGGCCGCGGCCAGACGGGCTGCCGCCGCATACGCGGGCGTAAAGGCGATGACCGCCCAAGGCGCGGGAAAAACGGCCGTATGCCGCCAAAACCCAAGATGATTGTCCCTGCGTTCCTGCCGCAGGCTGCCGGGGCTCTGGCCGAAATGCATGTGCGCTAGGGCAAGGCCGGATTTCAGCGCGGCCCTGCATGCCGGCGGCGTGGCCTCATAGGCCTGAGCCGCCAGATCGTCGTCCAGGCGCGCATCTTCGGCCCAGTCAGGCCAGTGGACCGTGTGCGGCGCATCCAGCACAAGTTCAGGCAAATTCCGGCTGCTCATGGCCGTTTGTTGTTCTGCGGGGCTGTTTTTGTCACTGCAGTGGCGCGCGGTTCGGAGCGGTTTGCATATTCCGCCAGCCATTGCCTGAGCTGCTCCACCTGGCGCGCCACGGAACGCGGCCCCGTGCCGCCGGGAGTCTCGCGCCGCCGCACGGCTGCCGCGTAGTCCAGCACGGCGAAAACGTCGTCCTCAACAAGCGGCGTAAGCGCCTGCAATTCCGGCAGGGATAAATCCTCCAGACCCTTGCCCTCGCGCTCGGCGGCGGCCACGGCCTGCCCGGTCAGATGATGGGCCTCGCGGAAGGGCAGCCCTTTGCCCACCAGGTAGTCGGCCAGTTCCGTGGCATTGAGAAAACCCGCCTTGCAGGCGGCGCGCATGCGATCCGTGCGGAAGCAGAGTTCCTCCAGCATGCCCGCCATGAGCTGCAATGAGAAATCCACTGTGCGGTCGGCGTCCAGAAAGGCTTCCTTGTCTTCCTGCATGTCGCGATTGTACGCCAGAGGCAGGCCTTTCATGACCGTGAGCATGGCAGTCAGATCGCCATAGACCCGGCCGGTTTTGCCGCGCATCAGTTCGGCCACGTCCGGATTTTTTTTCTGCGGCATGATCGACGAGCCCGTGGCGTAGCCGTCAGGCAGCCTCACAAAACCAAAGGCCGGATTGGCCCAGAGAATAATCTCCTCGCAGAGCCGTGAAAGATGCATCATAACGGCTGAGGCGCCGAACAGGGCTTCCAGCACAAAATCCCGGTCTGATACGGCGTCCATGGAGTTGCCGTAAATCTCCGTGAAGCCCACCTCGCGGGCCACGCTCTCTGGGTCCAGGGGGTATGTGGTCCCGGCCAGGGCAGCCGCGCCCAGAGGCGAAATGCGGGTACGCCTGAGCGCATCGTCAAGTCGCTGCACGTCGCGGCGGAACATCCAGGCGTAAGCCAGCAGATGCTGGGCAAGGCTCACGGGCTGGGCGGGCTGCAAATGCGTGCAGCCCGGCAAAATATCCGCCTGATGCTCCGCGGCGCGCCCGACCAGCACGGCACAGAGCGCGGCTGCGTGTTTTTGCCAGATCTTCAGCCTGTCCGCCACAAACAGGCGGAAGCTCAAGCCCACCTGATCGTTGCGGCTGCGGCCGGTATGCAGTTTTTTGCCCACCTCGCCGGTCAGTTCGGTGAGTCGGGCCTCAATGTTCATGTGCACGTCTTCCAGCTCAGGCTTCCAGAGAAAAACGCCGGACTCGATTTCGGAGCGCACCTTGTCCAGACCGTCCACCAGGATTTCCGCCTCCGCGGGCGTGATCACGCCCTGACGGCCCAGCATCCGGGCATGGGCCTGTGATCCGCGTATATCCTGGGCGTAAAGCGCGCGGTCATAGGATTGGGAATCCGTGTACCGGGCCACAGCCTGTCTGGGGCCTTCGGCGAAACGGCCGCCCCAGCTTTGATTTTTGCTCATGACTCGCCTTTCTGGAGTAGAGTGGCTTTGCAATGCGGCGCATTGCAAAGTTTCCTTATTTTCCCGCAGCCTGTGTTTTGATCGCCGAGTAAAGGCGCAGGCGCAGGCTGTTCAGGCGGATAAAGCCCGCCGCGTCCTTGTGGTCGTAATCGCCGCCCTCGAACGTGGCCAGATCCTCGGAGAAGAGCGAATGGGGCGACGTGCGGGCCAGGGGCCAGACCCCGCCCTTGTAGAGCTTGGCGCGCACGGAGCCTGTGACAGTCTCCTGGGATTTGTCCATGAAAGCTTGCATGGCTTCGCGCTCGGGCGAATACCAGAAACCATTGTACACGCACTGGGAGTAGCGCACGGCCAGCATGTCGCGGATGCCGAGCAGTTCGCGATCCATGCAGATGCCTTCCAGATCGCGGTGCAGCTTGTAGAGCAGCGTACCTGCCGGGTTTTCATACACGCCCCGGCATTTCATGCCCACAAAGCGGTTTTCCACCATGTCGTCGCGGCCGATGCCGTTGCGCCCGGCCATCTCGCTCAGGGTTTTGACTATGGCGTAGGGCGAGAGGCGTTGGCCGTTGACGGCCACGGGATTGCCGCGTTCAAAGTCCACAGTGACGATTTCCGGCGTGTCCGGGGCCTGTTCCACAGGCACGCAACGCTGGTGGCAGGATTCGTGCGGCTCATTGCCGGGATCTTCCAGCTCGCTGCCCTCAAAGCTGGTATGCAGCATGTTGGCGTCCATGCTGTAGCGTTTGGCCGCGCTGGAAATGAAAATGCCGTGCTTTTCGGCAAAGGCGGTCAATGCGGTGCGGGACATGAGATCCCACTCGCGCCAGGGCGCAATGACCGTAAGATCGGGAGCCAGGGCGTTGACCGCAAACTCGAAGCGCACCTGATCGTTGCCCTTGCCTGTTGCGCCGTGGGCCACGGCGTCCGCGCCCTCCCTGCGGGCCACGTCCACCAGAGCCTTGGCGATCAGCGGCCGGGCAATGGAGGTTCCCAGCAGATAGCGCCCTTCGTACCGGGCGGCCCCGCGCATCATGGGAAAGACGAAATCGCGGGCCATTTCCTCGCGCAAGTCCAGCACACAGGCCTTGGTTGCGCCGGTTTTCAGAGCCTTTTCCTCCACCCCGGAAAGATCCTCGGGCTGGCCCAGATCCGCAGTGACGGCAATCACTTCGCACTGATAGGTCGTGATCAGCCATTTGAGGATCACGGAGGTATCCAGACCGCCGGAATACGCGAGCACAACTTTTTTGATCTTCTGCATTCGTACGAGCCCCCCTTGTGGATTCGGGGCAAGAGTATTGCCCAAAAAGCGCCGGGGCGCAAGTCAGGGGGCCGCCAGGCGCGCCGCGAGGCCGAAAGATTCCGGCACGCTTTTCTTTCTCAGGGGCCGTGATTTTTACTTGTCAGATGGAAAGGATGCGATTAGTCCTTGCCCTGGCGTGCCCGCGCTTGCCCTGCTTTTTCCAGGGCGGCCAAGGCCTTGCGGATTTTCGGCAGGATTTTTCTGCGCACGGCAATGAGCCCTGACCGCCTGGCCCGGCATGGCGGGAAAAAGCGGAGGCGGCCAAAGGAAGATGGCAGCGAGGATGAGACATGCCCTTGTTCAGCATTAAAATGCGCGCCAGCCGGCTCGCGCACGGCAGGGAAGAGCATATTTCAGGCGCGGAACGCATTGCCGGAGCCGAGGCCATGCCCGCTCTGGCGCAGGCCCTGGTGGCCCGCGCCCAGGGGCACGCGAAAGGGCGTCCCGACCGCATTCATCTCAAGGTGGAGGCCGTGCCTGAATCCGCCTGCCTGCGTTTGCAGAGCCTGCCTGTGCGCGCCCTGGCCTGCGCGGATGCCGCTGAAGGTCTGCGGCTGGCCGCGGGCCTGCTTGCCCGGGCGGGCGTGCCCGCGCCCGAGGCCGTGATTGCTCTGTTGCAGGAGGCCGGAAATTTGCGCGGCGCCATGCTGCTGGACGCGGACAGCCTGGAACGGCTGGAGCCCGACACCATGCGCGGCATCCGCGCCACCTGTATGGATGCGGCCGATCCCGCGCCTTTTTCCGCCTGCTCCGGCGCCGGGGCGAAGAGCCACTATCGGGAAGCCATGGTGCTGGCCGCCAAGGTGGCCCACGCGCCCCATATCCTGGCAGAGATCTGCATCTCCGACGATCCGGACTATGTGACGGGCTATGTGGCTTCCCGCGCGCTGGGTTATGTGCGTATCGCAAGGATGAAGGAGCCGGGTTCGCCACAAGGCGGCCGTATTTTCCTGTACAGGGGCCCCCGGCGGGATCTGGCCGCCACCCTGGATTTTATTGAGCGCCAGCCCGTGCTGGTGGAGAACATACCGGACGCGCCGGGCTTCAACGCGGACGCGGACGCGGCGTCAGGTTCGTTTTTTTCGCAGCCGGCGGCGTTGGCGCCGGGCACTGCGGCCCGCGCAGCGGCCCGCGCGGACAAATGGGATTTTCTGGACGAGCGTCTGGACCGTCTGGACGCGCAAGGCCTGCGCCGTCATATCCGGGAAATGTCCTCCGCGCCCGGAGCGGTGGTGCGCTGCCGGGGCAAGGATCTGCTTCTGCTGGCTTCCAACGACTACCTGGGCCTGGCCGGCGACCCGCGGGTCAAGGCCTGCGCCGCCGAAGCCCTGGCCGCTTATGGCGCGGGCAGCGGGGGCTCCCGTCTGACGACAGGCGGTCTGGAACTGCACGGCAGGCTGGAGCGGCGTCTGGCGGCCTTCAAGCAGGCGCAGGCAGCGTTGCTGTTCAACACCGGCTACATGGCCAACGTGGGCGTGATTACCGCGCTGTGCCGCAAGGAGTGGGTGATCTTCAGTGACGAGCTGAATCACGCCAGCATCATTGACGGCTGCCGCCAGAGCAGGGCGCAGATCGTTGTGTATCGGCATAACGACATGGAGGATCTGGAAGCAAAGGCCCGTCAGCACGCGGGACGCCAGGGCCTGATCGTCAGCGATGCGGTGTTCAGCATGGACGGCGACGTGGTTTGCCTGCCTGAACTGTTGCGCATTGCGGATCGCTGCAATTTCCTCTCCATGATCGACGAGGCGCACGCCACCGGCGTTCTGGGGGCCACGGGGCGCGGCGCGGCGGAGTATTTCGGCCTTGAGCGCGCGCCGGATATTACGGTGGGAACCCTGAGCAAGGCCCTGGGCAGCGAGGGGGGCTACGTCTGCGGCAACGCGCGGCTCATCGAATACCTGAAAAACAGCGCGCGCAGTTTTATTTTTTCCACGGCCTTGTCCGCCGCGCCCGTGGCGGCCGCGCTCAAGGCCCTGGAAATTCTGCTCCGGGAGCCGGAACGCGTGCGCCGTTTACGGGAAAACACGGCATTTTTCTGCGCCCGCCTGCGCGAACAGGGCCTTGCGGCTCATTCGGACAGCGCCATCGTGCCCCTGCGCATCGGAGAGGAAAAAGCGGCCCTGGCCGCGGCGCAAAGCCTGTTCGGGGCCGGATATTATCTCTCGGCCATCCGCTATCCCTCGGTGGCCAGAGGCAGCGCCCGGCTGCGGGCCACGTTGCGCAGCGATCACAGCCAGCAGGATCTGGCTGAAGCCGCCCGGCAGGTGGGGCTGGCCCTGAGGTCGGCGCGTTAGAGCCTTTAGCCGGTTTCATCAGCAAAACACTCTACGGCTCGCTCCGGCCCGGCGTATGCAGGAAAACGCTTGACCGGCAAGGCCGCCACAGCGTAGAAACAATCGTTTTGAGCAACACGGCGCGGCCGTGCATTTTCTTCACGACTCTCCAAAATCCGCAGGAATGCCCCATGCCCAAGCGTACGGATTTACACAAAATTCTGGTTATCGGCGCGGGCCCCATCATCATCGGCCAGGGCTGCGAGTTCGACTACTCCGGCTCTCAGGCCGTCAAGGCCCTCAAGGAAGAAGGCTACGAGGTGGTGCTGGTCAACTCCAATCCGGCCACCATCATGACCGATCCGCAGATGGCCGACGCCACCTATGTGGAACCCATCGAGCAGGACACTCTGACGGCCATTATCCGCAAAGAGCGGCCCGACGCCCTGCTGCCCACCCTGGGCGGTCAGACCGCTTTGAACGCCGCTCTTGGTCTGGCCAAGAGCGGCGTTTTGGCGGAATACGGGGTGGAACTGATCGGCGCCAGGGCGGAGGTCATTGAAAAGGCCGAGAGCCGGGAGCTTTTCCGCGAGGCCATGGAAAACATCGGCCTGCAAATGCCTGCCAGCGGCATTGCCCACAATCTGGACGAGGTGCGCCACCTGGGCAACGTGCTGCCTTTTCCGCTGATCGTGCGCCCGGCTTTCACCCTGGGCGGCACGGGCGGCGGCGTGGCCTACAATCTGGCGGATCTGGAGGAAGTGGCAGCGCGCGGCCTGTCGGCCAGCCCCGCCTCGGAAGTGATGATCGAGCAGAGCGTGCTGGGCTGGAAGGAAATCGAGATGGAGGTCATGCGCGATCAGAAGGACAATTGCGTGATCATCTGCTCCATTGAGAACTTCGACCCCATGGGCGTGCATACCGGCGACTCGATCACCGTGGCCCCGGTCCAGACCCTCTCGGACATGGAATACCAGAAGATCCGCGACGCTTCCATTGCCATCATGCGCGAAATCGGGGTGGAAACCGGCGGCAGCAATGTGCAGTTCGGCATGAACCCGAAAAACGGCGACATTGTGGTCATTGAGATGAATCCGCGCGTCTCGCGCTCCTCGGCCCTGGCCTCCAAGGCCACGGGCTTTCCCATTGCCAAAATCGCGGCCAAGCTGGCCGTGGGCTATACCCTGGACGAGCTGCGCAACGACATCACCCGCGAGACTGTAGCCAGCTTTGAGCCGGCCATTGATTATTGCGTGGTCAAGATCCCGCGCTTCACCTTTGAGAAATTCCCTGGCGCCAGGGATGAGCTGACCACTTCCATGAAGAGCGTGGGCGAGGCCATGAGCATCGGCCGCACGTTCAAGGAAGCCCTGCAAAAGGGCCTGCGCTCCATGGAAATCGGCGCGCCCGGCCTGGGGTACCGCTTCCGGGAGGAGCCGCCCTCGCGCGAGGCTATTCTGGAGGCCCTGCACCGGCCCAATTCGCGCCGCATCTTTGCCTTGCGTCAGGCCCTGGCGACGGGCATCAGTGAAGAAGAGATTTTTGCGGCTTCGGCCATTGATCCCTGGTTCATCCGCCAGGTGCGGGACATTGTGGATATGGAGACCCGCATCCGCGACTTCGGCCAGGCCAACGACATGACCCCGGCCAACGCGGATCTGGCCGTTGTGCTGCGCGAGGCCAAGGAATACGGCTTCTCGGACCGGCAACTGGCCGAGATGTGGAAGCGCCCGGAGGGCGACATCCGCCGCCTGCGCCGGGAAATGGACATCGTGCCCACCTATTATCTGGTGGATACCTGCGCGGCGGAATTTGAGGCCTATACTCCCTATTTTTACTCCACCTATGAACGCGGCGACGAACTCAAGGTGCAGGACTGCCGCAAGGTGCTGATCCTGGGCGGCGGGCCCAATCGCATCGGCCAGGGCATCGAGTTCGACTACTGCTGCTGCCACGCCTCCTTCGCGCTGCGCGACGCCGGGATCATGGCGATCATGGTCAATTCCAACCCGGAAACCGTGTCCACGGACTATGACACCTCGGATCGGCTCTACTTCGAGCCCCTGACCTTTGAGGACGTCATGAATATTGTGGAAAAGGAAAAGCCCGATGGCGTCATCGTGCAGTTCGGCGGCCAGACCCCGCTCAATCTGGCCGTGCCTCTGATGCGCGCGGGCGTGCCCATTCTGGGCACTTCGCCGGACGCCATTGACCGCGCCGAGGACCGCGAGCGTTTTCAGGCCCTGATCCAAAAGCTGGGCCTGTTGCAGCCGCCCAACGGCACGGCCGGGGATCTGAAAGAAGCCCTGGAAGTGGCCGAGAGCATCACCTACCCCGTGGTGGTGCGTCCCAGCTATGTGCTGGGCGGCCGGGCCATGGCCGTAGTCTATGACGCCTCGGAGCTGACCGACTACTTCCGCGAGCAGGTGCCGGAAAAGCCGGAACATCCCATCTTGATCGACAAGTTTCTGGAACATGCCGTGGAAGTGGACGTGGACGCCCTCTCGGACGGCGAGGAAGTCTATGTGGCCGGGATCATGGAGCACATTGAGGAGGCGGGCATCCATTCCGGCGACTCGGCCTGCGTGCTGCCGTCCTTCTCGCTCTCCTACGATCATGTGGCCCTGATCGCGGGGCAGGCCGAAGCTCTGGCCCGCGAGCTGCGAGTCGTGGGCCTTATGAATATCCAGTTCGCGATCAAGGGCGACGACATTTACATTCTGGAAGTCAATCCGCGCGCCTCGCGCACCGCGCCCTTTGTCTCCAAGGCCACGGGCGTGCCCCTGCCGTATCTGGCCACCCAGGTCATGCTGGGCAAGAGCCTGGACGAGCTGGATCCCTGGAGCATGCGCAAGGGCGGCTTTGTCTGCGTGAAGGAAGCGGTCATGCCGTTTCATCGTTTTCCGGGCGTGGATGTCATCCTGGGGCCGGAAATGCATTCCACCGGCGAAGTCATGGGCATGGGCTCCGATTTCGGCGAGGCCTTTCTCAAAAGCCAGTTGGGCGCGGGCCAGGTCCTGCCTCAGGCGGGCAAGATCTTTCTTTCGGTCAATGACCGGGACAAGCCTTTCCTGCCCGAAGTGGCGTCCATGTTCGCCAAACTGGGCTTCGAGCTTCTGGCTACGCGCGGCACGGCCGCCGTGTTGCGCAAGCACGGCCTCAAGGTGGAGGAAGTGCGCAAGGTCTATGAGGGGCGGCCCAATATCGTGGATCTGCTGATCAATCATGAGGTGGCCCTGGTCATCAACACGGCCTCTGGCAAGCCCACGGCCAGGGATTCCAAGGCCATCCGTCGCGCGGCCCTGACCTACAAGACGCCGTACTGCACCACCATCGCCGCCGCCAGGGCCACGGCCAGAGCCATCGGCTCGCGCCGGGACGAAATTCATGTGGAAACATTGCAGGAATACTACGCGCGGGAAGCGCGGGGGTAGTTTATGAAAGCATTGCTGGTGCTGGAAGACGGTTTCACGCTGGAAGGCAAATCCTTTACCGGCGAGTTTGAAACCGGCGGGGAAGTGATTTTTACCACGGGCATGACCGGCTATCAGGAAGTGCTCACCGATCCTTCCTACTACGGGCAGATGGTCTGCATGACCTATCCGCTCATCGGCAATTACGGGATTTGCCGCGAGGATATGGAGTCCGCCGGGGTGCATGCCGCGGCCCTGCTGGTCAAGGAGTGCTGCAAAAAGCCCTCCAACTGGCGGGCAACCATGTCCCTGCCCGCTTTTCTGAAGCGCCACGAGAAGCCGGGCATGGAAGGGCTGGATACCCGCGCCCTGACCCGCCATTTGCGCATCAACGGCGCCATGCGCGGCGTTATTTCCACACGGGAGCTCGATCCGCGCGCGCTGCGCGAGAAGGCTCTGGCCCTGCCCACCATGCAGGGCCGGAACCTGGTGCCTTTTGTGGCGGCCAGGGAGCCGTACGCCTGGTATGAGAACGCCCCGCAAAAGGCCGGTTTCAGCGCTGACGGCGCGTATGCCTGGAGGGGGACGGGGCTGCGCCTGCTGGTCTATGATTTCGGCATCAAGTGGAATATTTTGCGGCGCTTGTGCGAGGCGGGCTTTGAGCCGCTGGCCGTGCCGCCGGACTTCAGCGTGCAGATGGCCAGGGCCAGCGGCGCGCAGGGCGTTTTTCTCTCCAACGGGCCCGGCGATCCGGCCACACTGACCAGGGAGATCGCTCTGGTGCGGGAGTTGATTCAGGCATTCCCGGTCACGGGCATCTGCCTCGGGCATCAGCTCATCGGCCACGCCCTGGGCGCTCGCACGGAAAAGCTCAAGTTCGGGCATCACGGCTGCAATCATCCGGTCAAGGATCTGACCACCGGACGCATTGAAATCTCTTCCCAGAATCACGGCTTTCATGTGGTGCTGGAGGAAACGCCCGATGTGGAGGCCACCCATGTCAATCTTAATGATCATACCCTGGAGGGCTTGCGCCACAAGCGCCTGCCAGTCATGAGCCTTCAGTACCACCCTGAAGCCGCGGCAGGCCCGCGAGACGGCGACTATCTCTTTACCCGCTTTCGGGAAACGATCGCCAGGGCCGCGCGCATCTGAGGCTCACGGCGGGAAATGTCTTGATATGGCCTCGTTTTTGAGGATATACTGAGGCTCAGGGCAAGTCGCCAAAGCCCCCTCCGCAAACATTGAGAGCCTGGGCTTGCAGCGAATGTCTTGTTTTCAAAGCTTCATCCGTAGCTTCCTTCGTCGCAACGGCTGAAGCCCGGACGCGAAATGATGGCAGCGCCGCTTTTGAAATTGAATAATTTCAAAAGCAAAATGCTCTAATGGCCGGCCCGGCATGCCTTTGCCTCCTGGTTTCGGCTGGCAGAATGGCGTGATAAAAGGCAGGGCCGCCATGACCTCAACATTAAGGAGCTTCCAGTGAAAAAGTCAGTTTTGAGCCTTGGCCTGGCTCTGGTTCTGGCCTTGGCCGGCATCAGCGTTCAGGCTGCGGAAAAGGGCCATCCACAGGGCAATCCCGTGGATCAGTTTACCGGCAAAGTCTGGGTAGAAACCAGCGAGTCCAACAAGACCGCGTATCTTTTCGGGGTAGAGTCGGCCATCACTGTCGAATATTTCGTCAATACGCAAATCACGGAAAAGGCCGCCAAGGCCGGCAAACGCCCTGTATACTGCGTCTCCCCTTTTGAAAGAGGCTGGATGAAGGCCTTTAAGAACGTCAGCCGCGCGGAAATCGTCAAGATGGTGGACAACTGGTATAAGGCCAACCCCCAAAATCTTGACCGGCCGGTCATGAGCGTCATTTGGTATGAGTTGATCATGCCGCGGCTGGCTGCCGCGAAGTAGGCATTGTCGTTGTCTTGCAGATCCGGCGAAAGCCCGTGATTTTTTCAGGAGAAAAGCCATGAAGAAAGTTTTGATTGCAGGCCTGTTGGCCGTCATGTTTGCCGGCGGCATGGGATGCACCAATATGAGCCGCACGCAGCAGGGCGTTGCCAGCGGCGCGGCCCTGGGCGCTTTGGGCGGGGCCGGTATTGCCGCCATTTCCGGCGGATATGCCGGTTGGGGCGCGCTGGCCGGCGCAGGCGTCGGCGCGCTGGCCGGCGGCATTATCGGCAACCAGCAGGATAAAAATTACCACTGGTAAGCTTGAGGCGCGTGTGTACTCCCGGCACAGACGCAGAATATGGCCGGGTAAAAATCGCAACGGGCCGGATTTTCCGGCCCGTTTGCCCTTTTCCGGCGTCTGTCCCCACAGCTTCGGTCAGGGGCAGGCATTTTCAGGAGAAAATCATGACTCGCACAATCCGCACGCTTTTTTTCAGCCCCACGCACAGCAGCAGAAAAATCGCCCTGGCCATTGCCGACACGCTGGCCGCGGCCCTGGGGGCCAAAAAGGAAGTTCAAGATGTGACGCTGCCTGAGGGCAGAGTGCCGAGCAAGCCCTGTGGGCCTGACGACGCGCTGGTGCTGGCTTTTCCGGTGTACGGCGGAAGAGTGCCGCAAGTCCTGGAAGCTCTTTTGGCTGATCTTGAAGGCCAGGGAGCATACGCGGTCGTGGTCGCGGTTTACGGCAACCGCCATTACGACGACGCGCTGCTGGAAGCAAGGGATCTGCTCACGCGGTGCGGCTTCAAAGTCATTGCAGCCGCGGCTTTTATTGCTGAACACTCTCTCACGCCCAAGGTGGGAACCGGCCGCCCTGACGATGCTGACATGCAGCGCGTGGCTGACTTTGCCCGCGCCGCTGCCGAGAAGATTGCCGGGGGCAATCCCGCGCCAGTCACGGTGAAAGGGCAACGGCCCTACAAGGAGCGAGGCCCGGCCGCGCCCGTGAGTCCCAAAACCGGCGAGGGCTGTACCGAGTGCATGATCTGCGTTGCGAGCTGTCCCATGGGCGTGATCAGCGCCCACAATCCCCGTCTGGTGAGCCGGGGCTGCATCTGTTGCTTTGCCTGCGTTAAATCCTGCCCTGAAGGGAGCAAGTATTTTGACGATGAAAGAATCGCGCAAATCCGGGCCATGCTCGAAAGCAAGTGCGGGGCGCGCAAGGAGCCGGAGCTTTTTCTTTAGAGCAGATTACCTTTGACTTTTTATGAAAGTCAAAGGTGGCATTCAGGCGAAAAACGCGGTTTTCGCCTGAATGTACGCCGCGTTGCGGCGGCTGCCGCTTTCGCGTCAGCAGAGCATTTTCAAAGAAAAAACGCTCTAGAGCATTTTAACTTTAATTTTTCACATAAAAAATCTAAACTTGTTCTATGAAGTTCGCTCCTGAAAATATTCGTACTATCGTCGTGAAGGCTTACCTGGCAAAACAGGCCACTAGACAGCAGTTGGCTGATATCTTTGGTTATACGCCTGCAAG
>NZ_JAAKEI010000013.1 GCF_011039085.1 Desulfovibrio sp. ZJ369
AAAGCAAAAACATGTGATGAACTGTATAAATCCATTGGAAAAGCATTAAGTTGTATCACACAAAAAGACGCTGAAGGATGGTTTAAATCCTGTGGATATGTAAAAAGTTAAAAGCAAAATGCTCTAGTGGCAGCCCTCATTAGAGCATTTTGCTAAGGTAACTGCTTGAGCGGCGCACAGCTGCTGGGGTCATGAGGAGTCGCAGGCAAAGGCGCCAGATCCGTCTGCGTTTTTTGGGGGGCTTGAGGCCGATCACTCTACTGCGGGGCGGCTGGGTACAGCAATCCCGCAACGATTCGTTTCAAGGTCGGAAGCGCTCAACGCGCGCCGGGGGCAGGTTGCGGAGGACCATGACGCGTGTTTCCCGTGAACAACCGGCGCGGGCCAGCGTCGAGCGCCCCCACAGCGCGTAGGTAAACTGAATTATGCAGCCCTGCCCGGCAGTCACCTTGCGCATTTGCTCCACAATGGCGTTTTGAGTGGGCGCGGGCAGGCTCAACAGCGGCAGGGAGGAGACGACCGCGGTCACCGGGCGATCCGGGGGCAGATAGTCGCAAAGGCGCGCGGCGTCGCCCTGGATGATGGCAAGCTCCGGGAAACGCGTGCGCAGCAAACGGCAGAAAGCGGGCAGACGTTCAATAATGATCAGCCGTTCAGGGGCGATGCGGGCTCGCAAAGCTCTGGTCACGGCGCCGGTGCCCGCGCCCAGTTCCACCACCAGCCCATCGCCGGGCGGAACCATGTCCGCCATGCGCCGGGCAAGGCTGATGCCGCTCGGGCATACAGCTCCCACGGCGCGGGGCGCGTGCGCCCATTGCGCCACAAACGCGCCCGCGCGTTCAAAACGGGCCAGGAAAGGGGCCTTGGACAAACAGGGGGTCACTGCGTGCAGGGCCTGTCGGCTCAGAGCCTGGGTCAGAGCCAACAGGCGGCCCTGAGTCGCCTGCGCACGAGAGAGCATTTTCATCCGTTCCCCTTCCGCTGTTTTACAACATGAGAATGTTACAGAGCGTATGGGCTGGCGCGGCGTCAGCAATGCGTCAACCGGCTGCCGGCGGTATAGAGCATTTTCTCTTTGAAAATGCTCTAATACTGTCACTGTTGCTGTACTACGCTACCATTGTTCTTGTCGAAAGCCCAATACTTATTCGTGGATATTTTCAGACCGGATAGCGGAGCAGGCCCGGAGGAGGGCAAAACCGTCAGCCGAGTGTTGCGCGTCCAGCCTGAATCTTTTGAGATAGAAGAGAGCGGCGCGTTCATAGAGCAATTTCATTTTGAAATTGCTCTATGAACGCGGGAGCATCGACAGCCTGTCTGCGAAGCAATTTCAGACTGTGACGTATGAAGTGGATGACGCCGGCAGAGAGAGGCAGAAGCGCAGTTTATGGCGCGCTTGCCTTGCCCGTCAGCGAGCCTTCGAGCTGTACGGACAAGACTGGCAGAGCTGCATGCCGGACGTCTTCAAAACTTTGAGAGTATCAACGCTCAAAGTTGCAATGCTCTAACGACAACGACGCGACAAAAGAGCCTGCCGTTGTCGTTAGAGCGCAACACGCTGCAGTGTAACGTCCGCACAATGCATCACGATGTTTTTTGCGCAAGGCTGCCGCCTCGACACGCGCGCGTATCGGGCATGTCTCGACCGCGGGCGGCGGGCGCCTGTTCAGGCACGCCCTGGCGTCTGTTGCATGGGCACGCAAACACGAGAAGCGTAAAGCCGTCCGGTTCAGGGTTGGGACGCTTTGGCCCGGGTTCTGTTTTCAAATTTTTCCTTGTCGACCACCACGCGTTCATGGATGCCTTTGCCGATAAGACCCGCCTCGTCATGGGCTTCCACCCTGAAAGTCAGGCCTTTGCCGTTGGAAGACACGGCAATCAGCTCGGCAAAGAAGCGAACTTTCATGCCGCTGGGCGTTGCCGCCAGATGGGAAACGTCAACGCGCGTGCCCACCGTGGTCTGGCCTTGCTCAAGGGCGTCCTGCACGGTGGCCACGGCCGTGCCTTCCATGCCCGCGATCATCATGGCCGTGGAATACACGGACACCAGGCCGCTGCCGATCCTGTCGGCCAGCAAGGCCTCCGTGACAATTGCCTCCGAGTTGCCTTGCAGCCCGGTTTGCAGAGTCGTCTTCATGCGCACACCTCGTTTGCGGCACAGAGTTTGGCGCGCCGCTTTGCGCGGCGTCGCACCAGGGTCAGTCCTCATTACAACACCTGCTGCAGCGCTGCATTTTTCCGTGCGTCGGCGTTGCAAAACGAAAATTGACCTTGCGGCAGTTCCATACAGCTTGCCCACTTTCCGCTTTGCGCCTTGCCGCCCGAAAAAATGCAACTTTCGCGGACGGCATTGCAATGAGAGCCGACCCTAAGCTTTCCTTGTAAGCCGGGCAGTTGTCAAGAGTAAACCGCTTGCGCGCAGGGCTGATGCATCTTATGCGGCAGCCCTGGAACGGGTTTTACCAGGTTGCGTTCCGTCGGAACCTGTAGAATTCTCTGGACGAGCTGCAAACAGACCTGGATGCCTGGCTGAATGAGGACAACACGGAGCAAACCCACTCTCCGATCACGGCGCGTTTGCTTTCCTGTACAACCAACGCCACTGACGGTTTGCCGCAGCAACTGTCGGCCTTGTTGATCTCCTGACGTCGCGAGAGCGTCAAGCCTTCAAACATTTCTTTCAGTTCCTCATGTATTCGTTCCCTTTCGTCGTCAGCAACAGACGTCATCGTGTCTGACCTCCTGCCTGTCTGCTGGAATACAATCTCTGTTTGGGAAAACCCTGCCACAGCTTTTTTCTTCGGGAAGCCCTTTGGGAATTTTGGGCAATAAATTGCGAGAAACATATCTGTCATCCATGACGTGCCCGGCTTATTCTGCATTCATGCGACGTGGCCGTTTTCCATTTCCAAACCGGAATAAAAGGAATTCCCCGCGATCCGGGAGGTGTTTCATGGCGAAGGGTGATCACATGGTACGTTTTCAGGTTTTTTTCCTTGCGGCCCTGACGGCGCTTTCTTTTCTGGGGAACGCGCCTTCGGCGTGGGCCGCCCAATCCCTTGCCAGGAAAGACTTTTTGGACTGTACCGAACCAGGATGAAATGAAATCTGGCGGAAGGGGAGGGATTTGAACCCCCGGATGCCTCACGGCATCAACGGTTTTCAAGACCGCCGCATTAAACCGCTCTGCCACCCTTCCACACGGAAAAACCGCAAATCTTCACGCGCCACAGCATGAGGCGCTTCCTGCCCGACAGTCGCAAAAGGAAGACGGCGCCTTTCCCCAAAGGCAAAGACGCCGTCGAAAATAAACATGGCTGCCGCCGTGCTTACTTGATGGCGTCTTTGAGGCCCTTGCCGGGGGTGAACTTGGCAACTTTGCTGGCCGGAATGGTAATTTCTTTGCCGGTGCGGGGATTGCGGCCTTTACGGGCGGCGCGGGCCACAACCTTGAAACTGCCGAAACCGGTGAACGTAACGGATTCGCCGTCGGCGAGGGCTTCGCGCAGCGAGGCCACAACGGCGTCAAGGGCCTCTTCCGCCTTGGCTTTGGTGGGCAAACCGGCTTTGGCATGAATTTTTTCTACAAGCTCAGCTTTCGTCATGATACTTCTCCGTAGAGGATTTTCGGGTTTCCCCGTTTTGTGCCGAGCCTGACTGAGCCGGGTCCGGTCGGCATCGTGTGCGGTTCGGATTCGTTGCTCGGCAAGCTCAGCCACGGTTCGCGCCATTGAGTATATGCAGCGTGGCCGCGGGCAGGGCCCAGCGACCGTAACATTGCTTTCTCTAAGGAATGCGGCCTGCCGTGTCAATATAAAAAGCGCGGATTTGCCCGCCCGCTCTGGTTTTCTCGGCAAAAACCCGCATGTGCCCGTGTCCGCGGCAAGGCTTGGGGAAAGCGTGCGGTGGTGTTGCAAGATTCTGTATTGTTAAATGTCAACAAGCTCAACTTCCGCTGTTTTCAGCGGCCGCTCCAGAAAGAGGCTGCCGGTGCGCGCAAAGCGACTCTGATTATCTGTGGTCAAAAAACGGCAGTGCCCGACGCCGCCGCGGCGCAGCAGGTTCAGGCGGGTGAGCTCGGCCTCCACACTTTCCGCGGTGGTGGCCGCGGAGTCGACAATGCGCACCTGGGGGCCGACTACCTGCTGGAGGGCCGTTTGCAGCAGGGGAAAGTGCGTGCAGCCCAGCAGCAGGGTGTCGGGACGCGCAGCCGTGACCGCCGGGGAAAAGATGTCCGCCAGGTAACGCCGGGCTATGCCCTCAACCAGGGGGCCGTCCATCCAGCCCTCTTCGGCCAGAGGCACAAACAGGGTGCAGGCCCTGCCCAGGACATGCGCCTCAGGCCGGATACGGGCAATAGCCCGCTGGTATGCGCCGCCGGAGATTGTCGCTTCAGTGCCGATGACCACAATTTCCCCGTTGCGGCTGGCTCTGGCCGCGGCCAGCGCGCCGGGCTCCACCACGCCCAGCACGGGCAGGGGCCAGAACCGTTCGCGCAACTGGGGCAGGGCGGCGGCCGTGGCCGTATTGCAGGCCACCACCAGCATCTTCACGCCGCTGTCCACAAGTTTTTGCGCGGCTTTCAGCGTGTAGCGGACGATAGTTGCAGCGCCCTTGGTGCCGTAGGGCAGGCGAGCCGTATCGCCCAGGTAGAGCAGATCTTCGGCCGGAAGACGGCGGGACAGGGCCTTGAGTACAGTAAGGCCGCCCATGCCCGAATCAAAAAGGGCCACAGGCAGCGTGGAAACGTCTTTCATGAGCATCCTTCAGGGCAGCCGTAAAAGGCATCCGTTTTTCAACGGCCTGATTTTCTGTGCGCCGTTGCGCCGCAGGATTCAGAAAGTTTGGCCCAAATAGCGGATGGCTGTAAAGAGCAAAATAGCCGCCAGAAGATATTTCAAGGCTGCGGCAGGCACGAATTTTTGACAGCGCGCGCCCACATACATGCCCGCCATGCCGCCCAGGCCCAGCAAAAGCCCCAGCCGCCAGTCCGGCGCAATCGTCAGGCCGGGATAGAAAGGAGCCAGCAGGGCGTAAAAGCCGACGCCCGCCACGGAGGTCAGAAAGGTGGCGAAAAGCGAGGCCCCGGCCACGGCATAGACCGGCAGGCCGAAGAAGGAGACCAGAAAGGGAGCCATTATCGCGCCGCCGCCGATGCCGTAGATGCCGCCCACCAGACCCACGATCAGGCTGAGCAGGGCAATGCCCCGGCTGGAGACCGCAAATGTTTGCTCCTGGAAGCTGAAGATCAGTTCCCGGCTGTTCCAGACCTGTACCCGGCAGGAGCTCTCCAGGCCAGTGCTGCGATCCTTGCCGTCGCGGGCGGCGTGGAAGGCCCGCTCGGCCCTTGCGGCATTGTCCCGGCCCGGAGAAAGCGCGCCCCGCCGCTTGAGCCGCAAATCCCAAAGCATTCTGCCGCCCACATAAAGCAGCACGAGACCCGCAAAGATTTTAAAGTGACGCGGGTCAGGCAAGCAGTTGATCCGGATCAGAGCCCCGGCAAAAACGCCGGGCAGGGTGCCCAGGGCCACGGTCAGGGTCAGCGGCCAGAGCAGGCGGCCTTCGCGCCAGTAGCGCCATACCCCGGCGGGGCAGGCCAGCACGTTGAAAAACTGGTTGGTGGCGCTGACGCTGGGGTTGACGTAGCCGAGAACGCTCATCTGAAAGGGCAGAAGCAAAAACGCGCCGGAAACGCCGCCCATGGAAGTCACGAACGAAACGCCCAGGGCCACGGCAAAGGGCAGAAAAGGCGAGCAGTCAATGCCTGCGGTGGGAAAATACATGGCTCCTCCCGCGAGTCGCGCCGGAAGCCCGGCCGAGCTGCGCCCGTTGATGCCGCAACGGCGGCACGCAGAGTTATAATCACGATTGTCAGCATAACCGTGATTATTGTTTTTGTCATCCGGCCGCACGCACAGGGAATGCGCCAGGCCGCTTTGGCAAAACGGAGCGCGCCCGTCTCCTCCCGCATTGCCTGCCGGGCCCGAAATCGTTATATTCCTGGCGCACGGCCCGTGTTGGCGCAGGCCGCGCTGCAAACCGAGGGAGGACCATGCTGGCCATTTTGGATTACAAGGCAGGCAACCAGACAAGCGTGCGCCGCGCCCTGGATCATCTGGAAATACCCTGCGCCATTACGGCGGATGCCGCAATTCTGGAAAGCGCCCGGGGCATCATCTTTCCGGGCGTGGGCGCGGCGGGGCAGGCCATGCGGGCGCTGCGCGCCGCCGGGCTGGACACTGTCCTGCGCCGGGCTGTGGCCGCCGGGCAACCGCTTTTGGGCATCTGCCTGGGCTGCCAGATACTGCTGGAGCACAGCGAGGAAAACGCCACGCCCTGCCTGGGCGTCGTGCCCGGCATCTGCCGCCGCTTTGAGGATGATCTCCGGCAGGAGGACGGTTCCCCGGCCCCTGTGCCGCACATGGGCTGGAACAGCCTGCGCGCGCGCGCTTCCTGCCGTCTGCTGGCGGGCATAGAACCCGCAGCCGAGTTTTATTTTGTGCACAGCTATTATGCGCAGCCCGATCCCGCCTTTGTGATCGCCACCACGCGCTATGGCCGCGAATTCTGCTCCCTCTACGGCCGCGACGGGCTCTGGGCCGCGCAATTCCACCCGGAAAAGAGCGGACGGCCGGGGCTGGCCCTGTTGCGCAATTTTTATGACTATTGTCTGGAGGCGCGCCATGCTCAGTAAACGGGTCATCCCCTGCCTGGACGTGCGCGCCGGGCGGCTGACCAAGGGCATCAGATTCTCCGGCAACGAGGACATCGGCGATCCTGTGGAAAGCGCCCGGCGCTATTATGAGCAAGGCGCGGACGAGATAGTCTTTTACGACATTACCGCCTCGGCCGAGGCGCGCGGCATTTTTCTGGACGTGGTGGAGCGCGTGGCCGCGCAGATTTTCATCCCCTTTTGCGTGGGCGGCGGCATCGGCACAGTGGAGGATATGCGCGCCGTGCTTCTGGCCGGCGCTGAAAAAATCTCGGTCAATTCCGCGGCTGTGCAAAATCCCCGCATTATCGCCGAGGGCGCGGATGCCTTTGGCTCCCAGGCCATTGTGGTGGGCATGGACGTGCTGGCCGTGCCTGCCGGCGAGAACGTCCCCTCAGGATATGAAATCGTGATCCACGGCGGGCGCAAGCGCATGGGCCTGGATGCCGTGGCCTGGGCGCGCCGCTGCGAAGAGCTGGGCGCGGGCGAGCTTTGCGTCAACTCCATTGACGCGGACGGCACCAAAAACGGGTACGAGCTTACGCTGACCAGGGCCATAGCCGATGCCGTGTCCATCCCGGTGATCGCCTCCGGCGGCGCGGGCGAGCCCAGGCACATGCTTGAGGCCGTGCGCGAAGGCGGGGCCTCGGCCGCGCTGATCGCCTCCATTGTGCATTACGGCGAGTACAGCATCCGGGATTGCAAGGAATACATGGCCGCGGCCGGGGCCAAGGTGCGGCTGACATGGTAGACGCCCGGCAGGCGCAAGCGCTGGCGGCAAAGCTGCCCGCGGCATTGACGCGATTGTTGCGCGGCGCGCAAAATGCCGACGCAGGCGGCGGGTTGGGCCAAAAGCGCAACAACGGTCCGCGTCTGGCCGTGGCTTTTTCCGGCGGTCTGGACAGCCGTTTTCTCTGCCACGCGGCGCGGCTCTGTGGCGCCGACGTGCTGGCTCTGCACGCGACCGGGCCGCATATCCCGCAGGAGGAAAGCCGCGCGGCAATCCAATGGGCGCACGAGAACGGCCTGCCCCTGGCGCTTCTGCATTTCAATCCGCTGCTTTTGCCGGAGGCGGCGGCCAACAGCCGCGAACGCTGCTATGTCTGCAAGCAGGGCCTGATCGCGGCCATGCGGGCCGTCCTGGCCGCCCGGGGCGAAACGGCCCGCCTGCTCTGCGACGGCAGCAATGCCGGCGATGTCAAAGCCTTCCGGCCCGGACTGCGGGCTCTGGCCGAGGCCGGGGTGCGCTCGCCCCTGGCTGAAGCGGGGCTTTGCAAAGCCGCAATCCGCGCGCTGGCCGCGAGCACCGGCCTGGACAATCCCGGCCAGCGGGCCCGGCCCTGCCTGCTGACCCGGTTGCAGTACGGCCTTGCGCCCGATTCCGCGCTGCTGGCGCGTCTGGCCGCGGCCGAGGCGGCCCTGGCAAGGCTGCCCTCGCAGGACAAAGAGCCCGCGCTGGGGGATTTTCGCCTGCGCCTGACCCCGGCCCCTGTTTTGCAGGTCACCCGCTTGCCCGCAAGCGCGCGGCACTTGCTGGACGCAATTCTGGCGCGCTACGGTTTCACTCCGTACACGCTGCGGGAAAGCAGCGCCGTGAGCGGCTTTTTCGACTTCAGAACGGGATCTGGACTTTATTGAAAAAACGGCATAGGAATAATTGCTTATATCGTTTGCGTAAAAGAGCCGGGGGAGCACCCCGCCAGGAGGAAAATCATGGCCCACAAGAAAGTCGAACGGAAAAAAGAACTGGATCGCCGCCGCAAGCGCCGCGCCGAGCGCCTGAAGCAGCGCGTGCGTGAAGCCAGGGCCGCCAAGGCGTAGGCGCGTTGCAGCGCCGCGCGGCCGTGGCCTGAGGGGAGCTGCCCTGCGGGCTTGCGCTATGCTTTCCCGCGCCTTTGCCTGTTCCGTCAGGGTACTGTGTGATCTTGCCCGGAAACCGGCATCTCTCCGGGGAGCTGTCGTTCGTGCGGGTTTGCAGGCAACATCCGCCTGGCTTTCCGGTTCAAGGCTTGTCAGGAATGCTCTGGCTTCCTTGCGGAAAGCGCGTTCGCTTGCCGCGAAAGATCCCCGTACGTCCCGGCGTCCGCGGCAACGGGCGCTTCATCTTCAGCATGACGGACCTGCGGCTCCTGCGAGTCAGGCCCGTTGTTGACGTCAATCATGCCTATCTATGAGTATCAATGCCCGCAATGTGGGCATCTGTTTGAGGAATGGGTCAAGGCTTCGGACGCGCATGGGCAGGAACCCTGCCCCCAATGCGGCACGCCTTCGCCCCGGCTTATTTCCCACACGTCCTTTGTGCTCAAGGGCGGCGGCTGGTATGTGAGCGATTACGGCTACCGCAAGGGCATCAAGGAAGAGGGCGAGGCTCCGGCTCCGGGCACGAGCGACAAGCCCCAGGCGGCTGACGCGCCATCGGCCGCGGCTCCGGCCGCAAGCCCCGCAAGTCCTGCCGCAGCGCCCAAAAACGACGTATCCGCAGCCCCGCCCAAAGCCCCGGCCGCCCCCGCGGGCGGCACAACCGGCGCCAATGCGGCTTCATGAGGGAATCATGATCGAACGCTACACCCGCCCGGAAATGGGCCGGATCTGGACTCTGGAAAACCGCTATCGCGCCTGGCTCGCCGTGGAGCTGGCCGTCTGCGAGGCATGGTGCGAGATGGGCCGCATTCCGGCCGAGGCCATGCAAACCATCCGGGCCAGGGCCGACATTGACGTGGAACGCATTCTGGCCATTGAGGAAACCACGCGCCACGACGTGATTGCCTTTCTGACCGCGCTGGAGGAAAAGGTAGGGCCTGAGGCCCGCTTCATCCACCTGGGCTGCACCTCGTCGGACATTGTGGATACGGCCAACGCCCTGTTGCTGGTTCAGGCCGGGGAAGTGATTCTCACGGATCTGAGCGCCCTTCTGGACGTGCTGAAAGATCTGGCTTTCCGCCACAAGGGCGTGCTCTGCATGGGGCGCACGCACGGCATCCATGCCGAGCCCACCAGCTTCGGTTTGAAAATGGCCGGTTTTTATGCGGAATTTTCGCGCCACCGTGTCCGGATCCAGGCTGCGCTTGAAAGCGTGCGGGTGGGCAAGATTTCCGGGGCCGTGGGCACCTACGCCTTTCTTTCCCCGGAGCTTGAGAGCAAGGCCCTGGCCCGGCTGGGGCTCAGGGTTGATCCGCATTCCACCCAGATCATCCAGCGCGATCGCTACGCGCACTTTTTCACCTCGCTGGCGATCATGGCCGGGGGCGTGGAACGGCTCTGCGTGGAGCTGCGCCATCTCCAGCGCACAGAAGTGCTGGAAGCGGAAGAGGGCTTCGCCAGGGGGCAGAAGGGTTCTTCCGCCATGCCCCACAAAAAGAATCCCATTTCCGCTGAAAACATGAGCGGCCTGTCGCGGCTGATCCGCTCCAACGCGCTGGCCTCCCTGGAGAATCAGGCCCTCTGGCACGAGCGCGACATCAGCCACTCCTCGGTGGAGCGGGTGATCATGCCCGATTCCACTATCCTGGCCGACTATGTTCTGGCCCGTCTTGCGCGCCTGCTCCGCGGGCTGACGGTCAAGCCTGAACGGATGCGCGAGAATATGGAGCGTTCCTTTGGCCTTTATTTTTCGCAACGCGTGCTCACGGCCCTGATTGCCGCCGGGCTTCCCCGGCAGCAGGCCTATGAGGCCGTACAGCGCCTGGCCATGCAAAGTTGGGAAAGCCGCCGCCCCTTTCCGGAACTGGTGCAGGAGAATGCGGACATGCGCGCCCGGCTGGGCGAGGCGCGCCTGGCGGAGCTTTTTGACCCCGCCTTTTATCTGCAGCATGAGGACGCCATTTTCGAGCGTGTCTTCAACTCCGGCGCGGCGGCACACTGAGTCAGACAAAAATGTCCACCCCCGCGCCGGGCAGACGCGGATGCAGACGGCCTGCCCCGATCAGGCCGGAGCCGCGCGGGCGCATACCGGCTACCCCGAGGAATCGACATGCAGGAGATCAAGCGACGTCTGGCCCGCCTCTTGGTGGAAAAATCCTACCGCGAAGGCGACTTCGTTCTGGCCTCAGGCCGCAGGAGCGACTATTATTTCGACTGCCGGGTCACCGCGCTGCAGGCCGAAGGGGCCTGGCTCATCGGCACGCTGTTCAATGATCTGCTCAAGGATCTCGACATCCGGGGCGTTGGCGGCATGACCATGGGCGCGGACCCTCTGGTCTCGGCCACCACGGTCATCTCCTATGAGCAGGGCCGCCCGCTGCACGGGCTGCTGGTGCGCAAGGAGGCCAAGGGGCACGGCACCGGCCAGTTTGTGGAGGGGCTCGGCAATTTCAGCGCCGGCGATTCCGTGGCCATGCTTGAGGATGTGGTCACCACGGGCGGATCGCTGCTCAAGGCCTGCGACAGGGTAAAGGACGCCGGGCTTTCCATTGCGGCGGTCTGCGCTATTTTGGACAGAGAGGAGGGGGGGCGTGAAAAGCTTCAGGACGCAGGCTACAACCTGTTGGCGCTTTTCACTCGCAGGGAATTGGTGGAACTGGCCCGCTGAGGCCCGGCCGCCGCTTTCCGGCCGCGCCGCCGCATTCAGGCCGGCGGCTGCCTTCGGGCCCGCGCTGCTCCTGGCGCTGGCGCTGTTCTTCTGTTTCGCCCCCATGTCCGCCCGGCGCGCGCTGGCCGAGAACTGGCAGGCATCGTTGTACAACGAGGGCCTGCCTTCTCATCTGGTGGCTGTGGATAAAAATCGCCAGACCTTCCTTTTTTTCGAGAAAAAAAGCCCCCTCAAGCTCAAATACGCCTTCCCCTGCGTGACCGGGCAATTGGCGGGCGACAAGCAGACGCTCAATGATCTGCGCACGCCCGAAGGCATCTATTTTGTGGAATATAAAATCGCCAGCGGCCTGGATTTCAAGGAATACGGCGGCATTGCCTATACTCTCAACTATCCGAACCCGGTGGACCGCCTGCGCGGCAAAACCGGCCACGGCATCTGGATTCACAGCAAGGGCTTCGGCCTTGTGCCCACGCGCGGCTGCGTGGCCATCGGTCTCAAAGAAATCGAGACGGTGGGGCCGCAGCTTCTTCCCGGCACGGCCGTGGTGCTGGCGGAAAAAGTGGATGAGCGCAACGTGCCCCGGCCGGACAACGGCACGGCCCGCGAGTTGCGCCGCCTGATGCAGCACTGGAGCAATGCCTGGGCCGCCCGCTCGCGCCGGATGTTTGAATATTACGATGCCGAGGCCTATTCCAGAGCCATGCCCGAAACCTTCGCGGCGTTCCGCGGGAATAAGGAACGCCTGTTCAAGATGCTTACCTTCATCAAAATTTACAATCGTGAAATTCATGTGCTGGAAGGGCCCGGCTACTGGGTGACCTGGTCCGAGCAGTTTTATACCGCTTCCAACCTTTCCACGGAAGGGGTGCGCCGCCTGTACTGGCAGCGCGGCAAAGACAAAAAGTTTCGCATTGTGGGCATGGAATGGACGCCGCGTGACGTGGGCATGCTGGCGGACTTTAAAAAAGGCAGGCTTGTGGCTGAAGCCCTGCCCGTGGCTACCGACGCCTCCTCGGAAGCGCCCCTGCCCCCGCGTCTGGACATGCCCGAGACGGCGTCCGAGAGCGGCGCGGCCGGTGCGCCCGCTGCCCGGCCCGCCAAAAAATTGCCGACCGTCAGCGAGCCGCTGGTTCCCCGGCGAACGCCTGCGCCGCCGCCGGCCGAGGTCAACTGGGGCGGCAAGCCCCGGCTGGAGGGCCGGGAAGAGCGCGCGGAGCAGGCGCCGGCGCAGACCGCCCCTCAGCCGCCAGAGCTGTTTGCCGAGCCCACTGCCCCGGCCGCTGCGCAGCCCATGCCGGACACGCCGCGCGGGCAAGATCCTGAAGCGCCGGATACCCCGGCAGTGACGCGTCAGGATCAGGCAGCTCCCGAAGTGGCGGCCAATCCCCCGGCAGAGGCCGGGCAGCCGCAAGCCCTGGAGCTGACTGCGGCACTGCGGGCGGATCTGGAACAGGCCGTGCAGACCTGGAATACGGCCTTTGCCGCGCGTTCCGCCTCCATTGCCCGGCTTTACGATCCGGCCCTGTACAACCGTGTCCCCGGCGTGCCGCGCGGCGCTGGATACGCAACGGCACGGCGTGAGCTTGAGCGCCTCTTCCGCGGAGCCTGGCTGACCGCCATCAATCGCCCGCCCAGGTTTGAAGTCCACGGGCAGGCGGTTGCGAGCCGCTGGGAGCAGTTGATCGCCGGGCCGGGGGGCGTGACGCAGGGTTTGCGCACGCTTTGGTGGCACCGGGGCGAGGACGGCAGCCTGCGCATTGTGGCTTCGGACTTCAGGGCCGCGGAACTGGAGCTGGATGCCGACTATCTGGAAGACGTCAGCGCCGCGGTCAGCGCCACGCTGGAATCTTGGCGAAAGGCCTGGGAAGCGGGGCGGCTGGACGACTACATGGCCTTTTACGCTGCCGACGCGGTGCAGCAGGGACGCCGCGGAGCCCAAAACATCCGCCGTCAGAAGCAAAACCTCTGGGCGCGGGTCAGGCCCACATTGGTGCAGCTTTCCGGGCTGCGGCTGGTCATGGACAGGCGCGGCATCCGCGCGGACATGAATCAGATCTATGCCGACAGCGCCGGACACGGCGATCGGGGCGTCAAGACCATGCTGTTGCGCTTTGACGGCACGCAATGGCGTATCCAGCGCGAGGATTGGGCCGCCCGGCCTGCCGCGCCCGGCGCGTCGCCCGCGCAGGAGATGGGCCGTTGAAATATAAAGAGCGGCTGTGCATCATCCTCATGCGCGATAACGGCCCCCGGCGCAGCTTTCGCGTGCATCGGGGCGGGTTTTACGCGGCCCTGGCTTTTTTTGCCTGCCTGCCTTTGCTCGCTCTGGCGCTGGGCTGGCAGACTTGGCGGCTCTGGCAGGAAAATGCCCTGCTGCGGGACAATGTTCTGCGTTTTGAAAGTGATTATCAGGAGGCGCAGGCCACTGCCGAACGTCTGCAAAATCTGGAGGAGCTGTTGCGCGAGGACGGCGTGCCGGGTCGTGAGCTGGTGCTGCGCAAGCTGGCCGGCGCGGACGAGGCCCAACGCCTGCCCGCCGCCCCGGCGCAGGGCGCTCCGGCGGACAATGCGGAAGACGGCGCGCGCCCGCTCATGGGCGAAGGGCCCGGCCATGAAGAATTTCCGGCCATTGACGCCGGCTATGTGAAGGTCGGCAATGTGCAGGCCAGAGCCCTGCACGACAGAAAGCTGCGCATTGCCTTGGATTTGCGCAATACGGACAATCAGAAGATCGCCTCCGGCACGGTGCTGGGCACGCTGATCTCCGCTGACGGGAGAAAGAGCGAGCTCGGATTCGAGCAGGAAGATGTGGGCAATTTCCGTATCAGCCGGTTCAAACGCACGGTAATGGTCGCGCGTTTGCCTGAGCAGGTGAGCCTCGTCAATGCCCAGGTCATCCTGGAAGTCCGCACCCAGGACAACAAGGTGGTCTACCGGAATATCTTTGCCGTGGAACGTTGAGCCGGGCGCGCGAGCTTCATCATCATCTTCTTCATCTTCTTCTTCCGGACGCTGGAGCAGATTCACTTTGAAAATGCTCTAACGCTGTCGCCAGAGCGTTTAGCTCATTTCATGAGCAAAACGCTCTCTGCCGC
Source organism: Desulfovibrio sp. ZJ369 (assembly GCF_011039085.1). Classification (GTDB taxonomy): domain Bacteria; phylum Desulfobacterota; class Desulfovibrionia; order Desulfovibrionales; family Desulfovibrionaceae; genus Desulfovibrio. The sequence goes on from NZ_JAAKEI010000013.1 coordinate 14,339, forward strand.
TGTGCACGACACGGGGGAGGAATCCGTATTGCATATCGCGCTTCATTGAACGCTCAAACAATTCAGCGGGCAACCAAGCGCGCTCTTTTTCTTTCACGGCAGGCGGCTCGTGAAAAATAGAGCAGCAAAAAAAGATTCTAACGTGCCTTCCCAAAAGGAAAACTATTTGATAAGAAGGCTGAGAAGTCTCAACAAAGTGCGTCCAATGCACGGCACGATCTGCATCATGCCGTATACGTTGTGCGGGCGTGAGGCATGTTTGGGGGGGCTTAGCGAAGGAGTGCAAGACGTTGCAAAAGCGGTATCTGCCCATTGCGGTGTTGACTGTGGTTCTGGCGGCGGTGGCTGCTGCGGGCTATCTGCTGCCGGAACCGCGCGAGGCGGCGCCCCGGCGCGTGCTGCTGGATAATGCCGGCGGCCCGGTGGTCTTTCAGCATGCGGATCACGCCTTCCAACTGAAGATCCCCTGTCAGAAATGCCACCATGAAAGTCCGGTGCAACGTGAAAACGTCCAACGCTGTGAATCCTGCCACGGAATCGCCGTGAACGCGGCTTTCAAAAAAAATCATATTGTCGCCTTCAATGACAATGCCGCCTGCGCCACCTGTCACCATTATGAGCTTGGCTCCAAAAAGTGGGGGCACAAAAAGCATCAGGAAGACTACGGCCTGGATTGTCGCGAATGCCACCACAAAAATACCGAAATTGAGCCTGATCCGCAAAATTGCGCCGACTGCCATGAGTCCGGCGCGCCCACCAGCAAGAAAGCCGAGGAAGGCACGCCGCCCAATCTGGCCGATGCCGTGCATGCTCGCTGCCTGACCTGCCACGAAGAGATGTTCGCGGCCAAGGCCAGGGGCTGCGCCCAATGCCACAGTCAGAAAGCCGTGCGCGACATCCTGCCCGAAGAGGGGCTCGTCAGGCTCAATCCCATGTTCACCAACTGCGCCGTCTGCCACGGCCTGCCCGCGGAAAAGCTGATCCCCGGGCGTATGGACGCCTACCACACCTTGTGCATGGGCTGCCATGAAAAGGAGAAAAAGGGGCCCTACGGCAAGGAACAGTGCGCGCAATGCCATACCAGCAAGTGAGGCGGGGATGAAAGAGTTATTCCAGATGTTGAACGACCCCCGTTTCCATTTGCTCTACGGGGTGACGCAGCGTTTCAGCACAGGGCCAGAGCCCCGGCTTGTGCGGCTCAACCGCGAAGGCTTCAAGCTGGTGGAAGGCGTCAAGAAAAAGACCCTGGTCTATCCCCGCATGCGTCTGGCCGTGCACCCCTCGCCGCAAAAGGGCGATGCCTTTTCCCCCATTTTCGGGCAGATCACGGAAATCAGCGAGCGCAGTATTTTCGTGGAGGCCGTGGAGCCCGATGAGAAACTGCGACAGGCCGCCGACGCCGTGGAAAAAGTGGATCTTGCGGCTCTGCCCGATCGCGGCGCGGATCTGGCCAAAATTCTCAAAGGATTGGGCCTGAACACCCGCTCTCTGGGCCAGGACTGCAAGACATTGATCATCAACGGTCTGAATCCCGATCCCGGCGTGGCCTGGGCCGAGCCCATGCTGCTCACCCATCTGGACAATCTCAAGGCCGGGCTGGACGTGCTGCGCCGTCTGTCTCCGGCGGAAAAGATTTTACTGGCCGTGCCCAAGGAAATGCGCCTGCACTATCACGATATTGAGGTGGTCCATGTGCCGGCCTGGTATCCGGCCAGCGTCAACGCGCTGGTGATCAAGGCCGTCACCGGCAAGGAGCATCCCGATGGCGTGGGCATCGTGGGCCTGCACAATGTCTGGAGCCTTGGGCGCGTGGCGCGCACCGGCCTGCCGCTGATCGAAACCGTGCTGACCCTGGGCAGCTACACGCATTCGGGCAATTATATCGTCAAAGAGGGCAGCACGCTCGGCGAGCTGCTGCACTTTGCCAACATTGAATTGCGCAACGGCGATACTCTGGTGCGCGGCGGCCCGTTGCGCGGAGAAAGCCTGGACAGGCTCGATCGCAGCGTCACCAAGGGCTCCACTGGCGTCTTTGTGGTGGAGGCGGGGACCATTCCGCCCATGGAGGGCCACAGCCCCTGCATCAATTGCGGCGCCTGCGTACTGATCTGCCCGGCCCGTCTGAGCCCCAGTTTTCTGAGCCGCAATGCCGAGTTCGCCCTGCACGAGCGCAACCGCGCCGAGCATATCGACTGCTGCCTTGAATGCGGGCTGTGCGGCTATGTCTGCATTGCCCGGCGACCGGTGCTGCAATATATCCGCCTTTCCAAATACAAACTGGCCCAGGCCGACGCAGCGGCCAGACTCCGGGAACTTCAGATCGCCGCGCCGCAGAGCCCGATGGCGAGCGCGGCCGCGTCCCCGGCCGCCGCCGCGCAGGGAGGTGAATGATGTCCGCCGCAACGCCGTCCGTGCTTCTGGCCATGAGCGCCCCGCCCTACTGGCATTGCGGGAGGACCATCCGCAAGACCAGTTTGTACATGCTGGCGGGCCTTGCCCCGGCCGTGCTCTCGGCCCTCTGGAACTGGGGTTTGCCCGCGGCGCGGGTTATGGCGCTGTGCGTGACAGCGGCCGTGCTCACTGAGGCCCTCTGCCAGAAAGTCATGGGCCGCGAGCTTTCCATAGACGATTTCACGGCCGTCAACTCCGGCCTGTTGCTGGCCTTTCTGCTGCCTGCCGCCGCGCCCTGGTGGCTGGTCATGCTCGGCGCGTTCGTGGCCGTGACCCTCGGCAAAATGGCCTTCGGCGGCCTGGGGGCCAACCCGGTGAACACGCCTTTGACGGGCTGGGCCGTGCTCTTCCTCTCCTTCCCTCTGCTCATGGATCCCAACGCCATGCAACTGGCCACGGATTTTGTCGATCCTCTGGCACGGCTCAAATATTTTGGCGCGTCTGCCGCGGCCGCCGTTCCTTTTCAGGATCTGCTGCCGGGCAGGCAAATCGGGGGCCTGGGCGCGAGCCAGGCAGGCGCGCTCTTTGTGGGCGGCTCCTTTCTGGCCGCGCGGGGGATTGTCCGCTGGCAGATCTCCCTGGGCTTCTTTCTGGGCGTGGCCGGTCTGGGGGCTCTCTACCATATGATGGATCCGACGCTCAATGCCTCGCCCTTTTTTCATCTCTGCACCGGCTCGGTGATGCTGGGCGGCTTCTTTCTGGCCACGGAACCGGCCAATGCTCCCTCCAGGCCGCTGCCCATGTTCATTTACGGGCTGCTCGGCGGGGCGCTGGTGATCATCATCCGCAAATACGGGAGCTATGTGGACGGCACGCCCTTCGCCATCCTGCTGATCAATCTGCTGACCCCTTATCTGGATATGATCCGTCCCAAACCTTTTGGAGCGCGCTCGTCATGATCGGTATGCTGCGAATGGTGGTGGTGCTCTCGGTCCTTTGCGGGCTGTCCGGCTTCGCCCTGTCGTATTTGAAAATGGTCACTGCGCCGCGCATTGAGGAGCAGGTGCTCACCTATGTGCAGGGTCCGGCCCTGGCGCGGGTTTTCAGCCATATCCAGAATTCCCCCATAGCCGACCGGCGCGCCTTTGACTCGCCAGACGGCAAGGTCATGGTCTTTCCGGCCTTGCGCGACGGCACTCTGGTGGGCGTGGCCCTGGAAGAAAAAGGAAAGGGCTATGGCGGCGAGATCGGGGTCATGGTGGGCTTTGATGTGGGCAGCGATGCTCTGGCCGGCATCGGCATCACAACCCTGAAGGAGACGCCGGGCCTGGGCATGCGTGTCACGGAAGCGGCCTTTGCCGGGCAGTTCTCTGGCGCGGGCCTGCCCGTGGCGCTTGCGTCGCAGGGGGGCAGCATTGATGGCGTTTCCGGCGCGACCATTTCCTCAGGCGGCGTTGTGGCTGCCGTGAACAAGGCCGCCAGGGTGTACAGCCAGCTCAAGCCGGAGATTCTCAAAGCCTGGGGCAAGTAAGCGGGCCGCGCGGGCAGGCCCCGCTCGCCGCCGTGTGCGCCGCCCTTGCCAGATGGAGGCAGTCATGACCGTGATGAAGGAATTTACCAAGGGGCTCTGGAAAGAGCTGCCCCCGTTCCGCCTGGTGCTGGGCCTCTGCCCCACCCTGGCCGTGACCAATTCGGCCGACAACGGCCTGGGCATGGGCCTTGCGGTTATTTTTGTGCTGGTGCTCTCCAATATGCTGATCTCTATGGTGCGCGGCATTATTCCGAAAAAAGTGCGCATCGCCTGCTTTATCGTCATTGCGGCCTCTCTGGTGGTGGCCGTGGAGCTGCTCATGCAGGCCTATGCGTATCCACTGTATCAGCAATTGGGCATCTTTGTGCCTTTGATCGTGGTCAACTGCATCATCCTTGGCCGGGCCGAAGCCTTTGCCGCCAAAAACGGCGTGGCCGGGTCCGTGGCCGACGGCCTGGGCATGGGCCTGGGTTTTACGCTCTCCCTGACTTTTCTGGGCTCGTTGCGCGAAATTCTGGGCAATGGCACCTGGTTCGGCCACAGCGTCATGTGGGAAAACTTTGAGCCGTTCCGTATCATGGTTCAGGCTCCGGGCGCCTTCATCTGCCTGGGCCTGATCCTCGCGGGCATGAATGTGATCAATGTCTGGCAGGCCCGACGCAAGGGCGCGCAGGCTCAGGCCATGAACCAGGGTTGCGGCGGCTGCCGGGCCTGCGGCCTGGGCGCGCGCGAGGAGCAGTAGAGCGTTTTGCTAATGGAATTAGCTAAACGCTCTGGCGACAGCGTTAGCTGGCGCCCGCGCCGAATGAGCGTCCAGACCGCGTTGCGGTAGCCGTTAGCAAGCTTTGCTTGCTTACGGATAGCGACAGCGGTTGCGTTGGCTGGCTGCCGCAGTAACCAGTTGCTGTCTTCATCCGTAGCTTCCTTCGTCGCAACGGCTGAAGCCTGGACGCGAAATGATGGCAGCGAAGTGATTGAAAATGAATATTTTCAATCAGAAAATGCTCTAAGCATGGCGGCGCGGGATCCGATCCGCAGTGCCTGTTTCCGGGTACGGCCGCGCCTGCGGCACGCGCGCTCTGAACAACGGCATCACGGCTATCTGCCCCGGGCTTGTACTCCATAGCGGCAAGGAGCGGCACATGGAAGTTTTTGCGATTTTTATTTCCGCCATTTTTGTCAATAACATCGTCCTGGCGCAGTATCTGGGCAACTGCCCGTATCTTGGCTGTTCCAGGGAAAAAGGCGTGGCTCTGGGCATGGGCGGCGCGGTGATTTTCGTGACCCTCGTCGCCACGCTGTGCACCTGGCTCATGCAGCGCCATGTGCTTGATCCGTATAATCTGGACTATTTGCAGACCATTGTCTTTATTGTGGTTATCGCCTCTCTGGTGCAGTTTGTGGAAATGTTTCTGAAAAAAGCCGTGCCCCCGCTGTATTCGGCGCTGGGCATTTTTCTGCCGCTGATCACCACCAACTGCGCGGTGATGGGTGTGGCCATTCTGGTGCAGCGCGAGGGTTTTGATCTGGTTGATTCCCTGCTCTGGGCAGCGGCCTACAGCGTGGGCTTCACTCTGGCCCTGCTGCTGATGGCCGGCATCCGCGAGCGCCTGGACACCTGTCGCCTGCCCAAAGTCATGGCCGGAACGCCCATTGCCCTGATCATGGCCGGGCTCATGTCGCTGGCCTTCATGGGCTTCAAGGGCATGGGCCAGTGACGCCCCCCGCGCGCCGTTTTTTTGTTCCGCCCGGCGGCGGGCGCGAGCCACGGCCTGAAGTTTTGGCCTGAAGCTTCGCCTGAAGTTTCGAAAGACGCTTGCGGAGAAGGAAAAGAGGACTATCTGACAAGTACGCATTGTCACGTTGCAATGAACGTCCAATGGCGTTTGCGCCCACTGAAGCAATGCGCAACGCGCTTTCGCCGATCTGGCCGGGAGCGGCGTTTTTCCGGTAATCTGTTCCAGCCGAGGATGCCGTTATGGTTGTTGTCTCCATTCTGACCCTGTTGGTCCTGGGGCTTGCGGCCTCGATCATTCTGGCCGTGGCCTCGCGGATTTTTTACGTCAGGGAGGATCCCAGGGTGGAAGCCGTGGTGGAGGCCTTGCCCGGAGCCAACTGCGGAGGCTGCGGTTTTGCCGGGTGTGAAGGGTACGCCACTGCGGTTGTGAACGATCCGGCGATTCCGGCCAATAAATGCTGCGCCGGCGGCGCGGAAACGAGCATTGCCGTGGGCGAGCTCACGGGCAAGACCGTGGCCGAGGCCGAGCCTCTCTATGCGCTGCGGCGTTGCGACAAGCTGAGCGGCAAGGTGGCCCCGCGCTATGAATATCAGGGCATGCCTTCCTGCGCGGCCGCGGCCTTGATGCGCGGCGGCACGGACGTTTGCGTGTATTCCTGTCTGGGCTTCGGCGACTGTGTGCAGGCCTGCCCCTTTGGGGCTATGCAAGTGCGCGACGGCCTGGTGCGCGTGGATCCGGGCAAATGCACGGGCTGCGGCGTCTGCGTCTCCGTCTGCCCGCGCGGGGTGCTGGAGCTTACGCCGCAACGGGCCAGAGTCGCCGTGTACTGCAATACCAGAGACAAATTGCGCGCGGTCATGGATGTCTGCAACGTGGGCTGCATCAAATGCGGCAAATGTATCAAGGCCTGCCCGGCCAGGGCCGTGCGCCTGGAAGACGACCGCATTGTCATTGATCAGCTCCAATGTCTTTCTTACGGACCCATCTGCGAACAGGCCTGCGTGAGCGCCTGCCCGCGCCACATTTTCCGGGACACCCGCGCGGCCGGCGCGTTTGAGACCGCCTCCGGCACGGGCCAGGACGCCGGAAGCGCGGTTCGCGTCGCGGCTCCCGAAACGGCGCGGGCGCCTGAGCAAAATGCGGCCCGGCCCCAGATCTATGGGTAGGAGGATTTTATTATGGCGCGTCAGAACACCACCACGGCTACGTCCACCCCGGTATACGATCCCACGACCGGCCGGCTGAATCTGCATCCGGCCGCCAATTTGGAGGAGCTGCAGGCACAGATTCAGCAGGCGCTGGACGCGGGATTTGGCGTCATTGACGCGAAGATCGCGTACGCCATTTTGCCGCAGAACCAGCGTAATGAGCCGGATTCCGTCCAGATTGCGTGCGACAATTTACAGAATGCTATCGTCGCCGTACAGGGCACGCTCGCGAACATGAAAAAACGCACCGGGGTGTCCTGTATCTATAATGTGCTGGACGGGCGCGACTGCCACCATGTGAAGTGCGAAAGGATCGCAAGGCGTCTGGAGAATTCCAAAAAATTGTCGGAGTTTATCGACACGACGATGGGGCAATGCATGACCCGTACCGGGGATGCGGGATTGGGTATCCGCGAGAGCCGCAACGGTAAGGAATACACCTGCGACCGCCGCCAATACGTCGCTGTTTCTCAGACGTAGCAGCATGATAATTGCATTGGTGTGGCTGGCACTTGTTATAACAGGAGGCATGATTTTTGCGCGATACAGAGTCTGAAATCATGTCGCAAGCCGGAGGCAGCATGTCGAAGCAGTATAGCCGTCGTTCTTTTTTGCGCGCCGCGTTTTTGGGAGGCGGCGTTCTTGCGGCCGCATCTCTGGCGCCTGCGCTGCTGCCCATGACCGCCCGCGCCGGCGCAGGCGCGGCGGACACGGGGCATGTTCCCCTGACCCGGACAAGCCTGTTCATGGGCGCCATTGTCAGCCTCAGCGTGGCCAATGCCCCGGCGGCGCAGGCTGAAGAGGGCATGGGCCGCGCCTTTGCCGTGGGCCGCGGACTGGCGGACGTGTTCAGCCGCTTTGCCGCGGGCTCGGCCCTGAGCGCGCTCAATGCCGCGGGATCTCTGGCGGATGCGCCGCCGGCGCTCATGGCCCTGCTGGAGCGCGCCCGGCGCATGGGCGTGGTGACCAACGGCGCTTTTGACGTGACCGTGCTGCCCGTGCTGCGTCTTCTGGAGGCCGGGCGTAATCCTCAAGGCGTCATGCGCCTGGACGCCGCCGAAATGCGCCAGGCCCTGGAACTGGTGGGCGCGGATCATCTGCGTTGCGGCGCGGGCCGGATCGACTTTGCCCGCGCAGGCATGGGCGTCACCCTGGACGGCATTGCCAAGGGGCATATTGCCGAGGCCATGTCCCGGGAGCTTGCGGCCGCGGGCTGCCCGGATCATCTGGTCAATGCCGGAGGGGACATTGTGGCGCGCGGCCGCAAAGCGCTGGATACGCCCTGGCGCGTGGCCGTGGAAGATCCTCAGAAGCGCGGGCGTTTTCCGCAGATCGTGGATCTTGCATCGGGCGGCGCTATGGCCACTTCCGGCGGCTATGAAGTTTTTTACGACGCCGCGCAAAGGCACAATCATCTGGTCAGCCCGGCCACGGGCCAAAGCCCGGCGCTGGCCGGAGTGACCGTGACCGCGCCCGACGGCCTCACGGCCGACGCGCTGGCCACGGCCCTGGCGGTCATGCCTGCGCGCGAAGCCCTGCAACTGGCGGATGCCCTGCCGGGCTGCGCCTGTTGCCTGTTGCGCAAGGACGGCCTCATGCACGTTTCAACGCGCTGGCCGGGCCGGGCAGCCTAGAGCGTTTTTTGATTGAAAATGGATATTTTTAATCAAAAAATGCTCTAATTTCATTAGCAAGCCGCTCTAGCGCGCGCCCTTGGGAAAGAGCACCACGCCCATTGTTTTAAAAATAATATGAATATCCAAGAGGATAGACATGTTTTTGATGTAATAGAGATCGTATTCCAGCTTGCGGCGGGCGTCCTCTTCTGACGCGCCGTAGGGGTAGCAGACCTGAGCCCAGCCCGTGAGACCCGGCTTCACGGTATGGCGCAGGCTGTAATAAGGGATATCCTGCTTGAGTTTTTCCACAAATTCCATGCGTTCGGGCCTCGGACCGATGAAGCTCATGTCGCCCTTGAGGATATTCCAGATCTGAGGCAGCTCGTCGATGCGCACTTTGCGGATGAACCTGCCGAAGCGCGTGACCCGGCTGTCATGCGCGCTGGCCCAGACCGCGCCGTTTTTCTCCGCATCTTCGCGCATGGAGCGGAATTTATAGACCGTGAATTCCTTTTCATACAGGCCCACGCGTTTTTGGCGGTAGATCACCGGCCCGGGCGATTCCAGGCGCACGATCAGGGCCGTGAGCAGCATGATCGGCGTGGCCGGGATCAGCAGCACCAGAGAGATCAGCACGTCCAAAGCCCGCTTCAGCCGCCGCAGCGAGCCGCGCGTGTTCAGCGAAAAGCCCTCGGTCTGCAACAGCCATTCGTCGTTGATCTGCGAAAGGGGCAGACGCTGCACCACATGTTCGTAAAAGGTGCGGATGTCCACCACCATGCGGCCGCACAGCTTGGCTTCCAGCAGCTCATGGGCGATGTCGTCGTCAATGGGCGCGTCGGGCAGCAGCAGAATCATGGTGGCTTTCTTTTCCCCGGCAATCTCCAGCGCCAGGAAGGGCGGCCCCAGGCAGGGCCCCGCGTCCGCGTCCTGGCCCGGTTCGCCCACATAGCCGAGGATCCTGGCCTGGGGCAGGCCTTCGGCCAGCAACTGCCGCACCTTGCCCGCGCGGTCCACGCCCACCAGAAGGATGCGCAGGGGATGGGTCAGCCGGTCCGCATTGCGGTAATACAGCCAGCGCCAGCCCAGGCTGAAGCAGAACGAGAGCGCAAAGAGCAGCAGCAGGGTTTCGCGGTCAAAGCGCCAGTGATCAAAGGCATAGGAGGCCGTGGCCGAGGAAATGATGCCCAGCACGCAGGCCACCAGCACCCTGCCCGTGGTTTCCTTGAAATCTTCCAGGCCCACGCTGTACGCGTCAAGGATGTAGAAAAAGAGCATGTAAAAAAAGATGGTGAACAGCGAGGCGCCCGTATAATCCTGAAACACGCTCAAATCCGGCGCAATGGTGGTCACGCCGGTGATGGTCAGGGCCAGCAGCAGGCAAAAAATATCCAGGGCCTGCAAAAGCCCCCTGCGATATGTGCTGATCATGGTCTGTCCTCTTGTTCGGGAGCGGGCACATGCATGTCCCGCAAGATCCGCGCCGCCACTTTTTCGGCGTCGAATTCGGCCAACGCCAGTTTGCGCCCGGCCGCGCCCATGCGGAGAATAGCCGCGGGCGTTTCTATGAATGTCCGCATGGCAGCGGCCAGGGCTTCGGGATCGCGCGGCCGCACCAGGCGGCCGTTGACGCCATCGCGCACCACTTCCCGGCAGCCCGGCACGTCCGTGACCACAGCCGCGCGGCCCATGCTCATGCCCTCCATGATCGCGGTGGGCGTGCCCTCGCGCCAGGACGGCAGCACCAGCACATGCGCGGCGGCCACAAAAGGCCGCACGTCGCGCGTTTCGCCCAGGTATTCGATGCTGCCCTCATCCTGCCAGGCTTTGACCTGCGCAAGGCTCACGCTGCCCAGGCCCTGCTCCGGCGGCCCCAGCACCTGAAAACGGGCTTCAGGATGGCGGGTTTTCAGCAGGCGCGCGGCCGCGGCGTATTCCGGCAGGCCCTTGGCCTCCAACAGGCGCCCCACCAGGAGAAAGACGGCCGGCCCGGCCGGCGGCAGCTTGGGAAAGGGCATCTCGGCAAAACGCCGGACATCCACGCCGGTGCCGCGCGCCGTGAGCACGCGCGCGCCAGACTGCAAAATGCCCGCCTCGCGGAAGGTGCGGATGTCGTCCTGATTCTGAAAGAAAACGCCTTCCGCCTTGCGGAGCGCCAGGCGGTACAGGAGCACGCTGATCCGGTTGACGCATTTTTTGAAAAGGCTGCCGCCTTCAAAGGCATAGCCCAGGCCCGTAATGGTGGCGTAAATGTGCGGCACGCCTGCCCGGCGCGCGGCCATGCAGCCGTAAATGACCGGTTTTATGGTGGAGGCAAAGAGCAGATCCGGTTTTTCCCGCTGGAAAAGCAGCCTGAGCGTCGCAAAGGTGTGCAAATCCCGCAAGGGATTAAGGCCCTTGCGATCCAGCTCATAGTGCAGCAGGCTCGCGCCCAGCGTTTCCAGATCGGCATCCGCCTGCGGATCGCCGGGCGGCGCGCAGCAGATGACCGTATGCCCGGCCCCGATCATGCGGCGGATCAGCACGCTCCAGAAGTTGGCCAGAGCGCGGGCCTGGTTGCCCAGGACAATGATTTTCATGCCTCTCTTTCTCCCTTGGGCCGGTTTTGGTTTCCGGCAAACGCAACGTACGCGCTCAAGCTATAGCACCAGAGACCGGGCCTGAAAAGAGGCGCGCCGCCTCCCCACGCGGCAGAGGGAGGGATTCGCCTTTGAGATGATTTTCGTAAAAAATTCATTGTAATTTTATATGGTTGAGAAAATAATTTTACTCTGAAAGTGAAACCTTCCGCGCCGCTCCCGACTTTACAGGCCGCGCCTTGCGGGGTACAAAAACAGGATTCGCGCCTCGCCCTGAAACATCAGGGCCCGGCCGCGTCTCCATCAACATGCAGCACACAATGAACAGGACGCAATCATGAGCGCGTATGCAGCCTTGTGCAAAACCATGGCCGCTTCCCCCAGCCGCTGGCTGGTGACGGGCGTGGCCGGTTTTATCGGTTCCAATTTGCTGGAGCATTTGCTGAATCTGGGCCAGACCGTCGTCGGGCTGGATAATTTTCTCACCGGCTACCAGAAAAATCTGGACATGGTGCGGGATCTGACGGGGCCTGAGGCCTGGAGCCGGTTCACCTTCATTGAGGGAGATATCCGGGATCCGCAAACCTGCGCCAGAGCCTGCGAGGGCGTGCAGCATGTGCTGCACGAGGCGGCCCTGGGCTCTGTGCCGCGCTCCATTGACGATCCGCTGCTGTCCAACAGTTGCAACATAGACGGCTTTTTGAACATGCTGATGGCCGCGCGCGACGCCAGGGTCGAAAGTTTCGTCTACGCGGCCTCTTCCTCCACCTACGGGGACTCGCCCGAACTGCCCAAAGTGGAGGACAATATCGGCCGCCCGCTTTCGCCGTACGCGGTGACCAAGTATGTGGATGAGCTGTACGCCGACGTCTTTGCCCGCTGTTATGGCTTCAACAGCGTGGGCCTGCGCTATTTCAACGTCTTCGGCCAACGCCAGGATCCGTACGGCGCGTATGCGGCGGTCATTCCGCAGTGGTTCGCCAGTCTGCTCAAGGCTGAAACCGTGTATGTCAACGGCGACGGCGAGACCAGCCGCGACTTCTGTTATATCGACAACGTGGTGCAGGCCAATCTGCTGGCCAGCTTTGCCGGCGAAGAAGCCCGCGGCAAAATCTATAACGTGGCTTTCGGCCGGCGCACCAGCCTCAATGAGCTTTTCGCGCTGATCCGCGAGGAGGTGGCCCGCCATCTGCCCGCCGCGGCCACGGCTCAGGCCGTGCACCGTGATTTCCGCGCCGGAGACGTGCGCCATTCTCTGGCCGACATCAGCCGGGCCCGCACGCTGCTGGGCTATGAGCCGCGCTTTGACGTGCGCCAGGGCCTGCGCCTTGCCGGGGACTGGTACGCGGCCAACTTGTAGCTGACGGATCCCGCAGGCCCGGATCATGACGCGGAGCCTGAAGTTGCTCTGGCAAACCGGCCTGCCGGCCGGATTCGCCGGGCGGCGGCTTCACGAGCCCTCCGGCCTCAGAGCATTTTTTGATTGAAAATGAATATGTTCAATCAAAAAATGCTCTACTTTCATGAGCAAAATGCTCTAGCTTCCCCCTACCACAAAGGCGCTGGGATAGAGGGCCTTGAACAGGCGCAGCATCTTTTGCGCGCCGAAAGAGTCGGTCCAGGGGCCGACCTGCACGTTCCACATGTTGTTGCTGCCGAACTGCAAGCGGCCCTTGTGCCCGGCCTGCGTCAGGATGCGGACCAGCCTGTGGGCGTTCTGCTTGTCGGCAAAGGCTCCCACCTGCACATAGAAAGGACCGCGCATGTCGCCGTCGGCGCGCAATTGCGGGATGCCGCCCAGGCTTTGCACGCGCACTCTGGCCGTGCCCGCGCCCATCATGTTCAGGCGCGTGGCCGCCCCGCGCGAGAGATCAATGACGCGATCCTCCACAAACGGGCCGCGATCATTGATCCGCACGATCACTGAGCGGCCGTTGCCCAAATGGGTGACGCGCACCTTGGTGCCCAGGGGCAAGAGCTTGTGCGCCGCGGTCATGGCATACTGATTGTAGCGCTCGCCGTTGGCGGTTTTTTTGCCGTGAAAGCCCGGCCCGTACCAGGAAGCCACGCCCACTTCCACAAAGCCGTGCGCGGATTTAAGCGGATAATAGGTTTTGCCGCGCACGGTATAGGGCTTGCTGCCCGGCACGCCGCCCTTGCGCCAGGAGCCGCGCGAGCCGCAGCCGCTCACAAGCGCCGCGCACAGCAGAAGCGACACACAGACCCAGAGCGCGCGGGCCGCTTTTTTCATGCCGCGGGTCCGGGTTTGCTGCGGGAAGCGTCAGCAGGCGCGACACAGGCCGCACAGGCCGCATCCGCCGCATCAGGCGCAAGGCTGAGGGCGTGAAGCTGAGCCAGGCCCTCGTGGTCCAGCCGCCCGAGCTTGCGCGCGCGGGAAAGCAAATCCAGCGCGGGCCGCCGCCGCCCGGCCTCCAGCAGATCCTCTGCAGCCAGCACATAGAGCCTGCCGGGCCGATCCCCGTACAGCGCATGCAGAAGGGCCGGATACTGCGCGCCGAAAACCTCGCGCGCCATATCCTCCTCGCTGGCCAGCCAGCGCGCCAGATGGCTGTTGTCTCCCTCATCGGCCAGATAGCGGGTCAGCAGAAAAAGCCCGTGCGAGAGCACATGCAGGATGCGTGAAAGCTCGCGCGCCGAGCTCTCCGCGGTTTGGGCCGCCAATTCGCGCAGGGGATCGTACAACTCGCCGCTCACTGCCGCATGACGCCCCAACTGGAGCAGGCGGCTGGCGTAATGCTGGCCCTGGAAAGCGTCTTCCTTGAGTTTGGCGCATTCGTGAAAAGCGTAACCGATGCACCAGTCGATCAGGGCTTCCACCGGTTTCTGCTCGACCATGCCGTCGGGGCAGGCGCTGCCCGCATACTGCCAAAGCCGGATGACCGGCTGCTCCCCGGCAGCCGGAGAGCCCAGGGAACTGTTGCGGAAGAGGTGGTGGGCAGTATCCTTGAGCCGCCAGAAGACGCCCTTGCGCATGGCCTCGCCCAACAGATCGCGCAGGGCCGAGTAAGAAACCGCGCCGTCCCGCTCAAAGCGGCGGCGCTGCGCCGCCAGCAACTGAAAGACCGTGCAGTAGTCGCGCACCAGATCGCGCACGAAAAAAGCCCTGTTGGCCAGCAACCAGCGGTCGCTCATGCCTCGTCCTCGGCAAGCAGGGCCCTGGCCACGGCCAGATCATAGAGCTTGAGCGGATCCGCATTGCGGTTGCGTTCCTCTTTATAGAAACGGGCCGCGTTCTGCACCACGCTCAGGTTGAGCCAGGGGTGGCGCTCCCAGACTTCAGGATGATCCGCGCGCCAGAGGCGGAATTCCACCTCGCCGTCCGGGCCGCGCCGCACATACACGCGGGAGAGGCTGTCGCCCGCATGGGGGTGGTAGTACAAGCCGCGTTCGTCTTTCATGGCATCCCTTTTTGCTGTTAGAGCATTTTGCTTTTGAAATTATTCAATTTCAAAAGCGGCGCTGCCATCATTTCCCCGCAAGCGGGACAAGCGCCTGAAAAGCGTGGTTTTCAGGCTCATTGCTTCAGCCGTTGCGACGAAGGAAGCTACGGATGAAGACAGCAACTGGTTACTGCGACAGCCAGCCAACGCAACCGCTGTCGCTATCCGTAAGCAAGCAAAGCTTGCTAACGGCTACCGCCGGCGCGGGCGTCCGCTCCCGCGGCCGCCAGAGCAATTTCAAAGTGAAATTGCTCTAAAATCGCTTGTCGGGCGAAAGCATTCTATGCGTAAAGCCGCCTCTTTGCCAAGACCGCGGGCCCGTGGAAGTATTCACATTTTCAATGAAAGCGATACACTAATAAGGCGAAATCACAGCAAAAAAGTTCAAAAATCATCAAAAAGGCGAATGTCTCGCCTCGTGTCCACAGCCCTGCCGTGTCCGGGGCGCTGTGAAAACGCGATCAATGTTCAGGCGCACCGGTTGTCATCAGCACGAAAATGAGATATGCAACTGAGAGACTGCGTTGCGGCCTGGGGGCGAGGCTTCGGCCCGTGCGCCCGTTCGCAATCCCTTGCGCGGGCCGCCTGCGGCAAGGCGGCCGTTGCGTTGGCGGGGCGCGTTCCGGATTCGGCAAATCCACGATCCTGGTTCGCGATATTCCGGGAACGGCGCGCTGGAACATGAAGCGCCGGAACGGCATGTCACGTTACTGCGTGATACAACCAAACCATGTGGAGGTATGGCAATGGCGAAATATGCAACCCCCAAGTTGGACGAGCTTGAAAGCGGCCCCTGGCCGAGCTTTGTGTCCGACATCAAACAGGAAGCGGCCGCGAGGGCCAAAAATCCCAAGGGCCTGGATTACCAGATCCCCGTGGACTGCCCCGAAGATTTGCTGGGCGTGCTGGAGCTTTCCTACAATGAGAAGGAAACCCACTGGAAGCACGGCGGCATTGTGGGCGTGTTCGGCTACGGCGGCGGCGTCATCGGCCGCTACTGCGACCAGCCCGAAATGTTCCCCGGCGTGGCGCACTTCCATACCATGCGCGTGGCCCAGCCTTCCGGCAAATACTACAGCAGCAAATTTTTGCGCGATTTGTGCGACATCTGGGATCTGCGCGGTTCCGGCCTGACCAATATGCACGGTTCCACCGGCGACATCGTGCTTTTGGGCACGCAGACCGTCCAGCTCGAAGAGGTCTTTCACGAGCTGACGCATAAGCTGAACGTGGACCTCGGCGGCTCCGGCTCCAACCTGCGCACGCCCGAAGCCTGCCTCGGCCAGTCCCGCTGCGAGTATGCATGCTACAACACGCAGGATATGTGCTATCAGTTGACCATGGACTATCAGGACGAGCTGCACCGCCCGGCCTTCCCCTACAAGTTCAAGTTCAAATTCGACGGCTGCCCCAACGGCTGCGTCTGCGCCATGGCCCGTTCCGACTTTGCCGTGGTGGGCACCTGGAAGGACGACATCAAGATCGACCAGGAAAAGGTCAAGGCCTATGTGGCCGGTGAAATCCAACCTAACGCGGGCGCGCACGCCGGACGCGACTGGGGCAAGTTCGACATCCAGAAAGAAGTCGTGGATCGCTGCCCCACGCACTGCATGAACTGGGACGGCGCCAGGCTCTCCGTGAAAACCGCGGACTGCGTGCGCTGCATGCACTGCATCAACACCATGCCCCAGGCCCTGCACATCGGCGACGAGCGGGGCGCGAGCATCCTGGTGGGCGCCAAGGCTCCGGTCGTGGACGGCGCGCAGATGGGTTCGCTGCTGATTCCCTTCATCTCCTGTGAATCCCCCTACGATGAAGTCAAGGAAGTCATCGAAAAAATCTGGGATTGGTGGATGGAAGAAGGCAAGAACCGCGAACGCGTGGGCGAGACCATGAAGCGTCTGTCCTTCCAGAAGCTCCTGGAAGTCACGGACACCCCGGCCGGCCCCTACCATGTGAAGGAACCGCGCTCCAACCCGTACATCTTCTTCAAGGAAGAAGAAGTGCCCGGCGGCTGGAACCGCGATCTCGCCGCTTACCGCAAACGCCATCAACGCTAGTCATAAGGGGGATACGAACATGGCTTTTATTTCTACCGGGTACAATCCCCAGAAACCGATGGAAAACCGGATTACCGACATCGGTCCTCACAAGTACGACGACTATTTCCCGCCGGTGATCAAAAAGAATTTCGGCAAGTGGCTGTATCATGAAATTCTGGAGCCCGGCGTGCTGCTGCATGTGGCCGAAAGCGGCGACAAAGTGTACACCGTGCGCGTGGGCGGGGCCCGCACCATGTCGATCACGCACATCCGCGAGGCCTGCGACATCGCCGATAAATACTGCGGCGGCTATCTGCGCTGGACCACCCGCAACAACATCGAATTCATGGTCACTGACGAAGAGACCATGAAGGCCCTGCGCGACGACCTGAATTCCCGCAAGTTCGATGGCGGCTCCCACAAGTTCCCCGTGGGCGGCACGGGCGCGAGCGTCAGCAACATGGTTCACACCCAGGGCTGGGTGCACTGCCATACGCCGGCCACCGACGCCTCCGGCCCGGTGAAATGCGTGATGGACACGCTCTTTGACGAATTCAGCCACATGAAAATGCCCGCGCCGGTGCGCATGGCCCTGGCCTGCTGCATCAACATGTGCGGCGCCGTGCACTGCTCGGACATCGGCCTGGTGGGCATCCACCGCAAACCGCCGATGATCGACCACCAGTGGGCCGACCAGCTCTGCGAAATCCCCCTTGCCGTTGCGGCCTGCCCCACGGCCGCCGTGCGCCCCACCAAGGTGGAGTACAACGGCGAGAAGGTGAATTCCATCGCCATCAAGGAAGATCGCTGCATGTACTGCGGCAACTGCTACACCATGTGCCCGGCCCTGCCCATTGCCGACGGCGAGGGCGACGGCATTGCGATCATGGTGGGCGGCAAGGTTTCCAACCGCCTCTCCGTGCCCAAGTTCTCCAAGGTGGTTGTGGCCTACATTCCCAATGAGCCGCCGCGCTGGCCCACCCTGACCAAGACCGTGAAGCACATTGTGGAAGTGTACGCGGCCAATGCCCAGAAATACGAGCGCCTGGGCGACTGGGCCGAACGCATCGGCTGGGAGAGCTTCTTCAAGCTTACGGGCCTGAAGTTCACCCAGCATCTGATTGACGACTTCCGTGATCACGCCTACTACACATGGCGGCAGAGCACGCAGTTCAAGTTCTAGGCCAGATATGCGCCGCGTCCGGAAAGCGGGCGCGGCGCATTACCGCCGGAGAGCATCCGGCGCGCAGAACCAGGGGACGCCTGTTTTCTCCTGGAGGCGTTTAAACCCGGCAACGCGACATGCGCCGCCGCAAGAGGAGACAGCTCATGGCAGACGATAAAGACGTTGTTGTTGATTTTCTGAAAAGCAAATCCGCGGCCAAGTCGAAATTTTATTTCAAGGATTTTGTGGATCTTTTTCCGGACAAGGGGCCCCGCGAGGTGAAGAAAATCCTCACCAAACTGGTCAATGAGGAAGTGCTGGAATTCTGGTCTTCCGGCTCCACCACCATGTACGGCCTCAAGGGCGCCGGCAAGCAGTCGCACGCCGAAGGCGAAGACTAGAGCCGTGAACCTTTAACATTGCACGGTACTCGCCGCCGGAGCAAAGGCCGGTGCGCCTGCTTTTGCAGGAGAGTTTTTACAAGTCATGCCGCAACTGTGTTGTGGCATTTCTTGTTCCGAGTCTTTCTCTTTGCGTGTACCTTCATTGTGAAATGCTCCGGCGGCTGCGGGAGCATTTCTTTCCTGAGCGCCGGGCGGCGTCGGGCTGCGACTTCCGGAATGCTCGCCGGCCACGGCAGGGGACAAAGATATCTCTTGTGCTGTCGGTTGCGTCACTGCTGCCTGGAGCCTGTTGCGAATGGATTTCCCGATATCGGCAGAACCCGCAAGGAGGCCGTTGAGCCCGACAAGGAGGGGAGATGGCGCTTTCCTTTCGCTTGAGCGATGCTGAGCAGGCATATCTGGCCCGGCTGGCCCGCCTCTCCATTGAAAGCGGGTTGGCGGGCCGGTGGGCAACGCTGCCGCCGGAGCCGGAATGCCAAGAAGCCACAGCCGGAAGCGAAGCAACGCCCGGCACGTTGCGGCGCACGCTGGGTTCTTTTGTAACGCTTGCCTTGCAGGGGCAGTTGCGCGGCTGCATCGGTACCGTTCAAGGCCGGGAGCCCCTGTATCAGAATGTGTGGCGCATGGCGCGGGCCGCCGCTTTTGAGGACCCGCGCTTTCCCCCGCTCACGCTGCATGAATGGGGCCGCGCGGCTCTGCAAATCTCCGTGCTGGATGAGCTCGCGCCCTGCCCTGATCCAACAGCGATTGAAGTAGGGAGGCACGGCCTGGCGTTGCAGTATAGGGGGCGCGGCGGCGTCTTCCTGCCCCAGGTTCCGGTGGAGCAGGGCTGGGATCAAAGCGCGTATCTGGACAATCTCTGCCGTAAGGCGGGCGTGCCGCGCGGGAGCTGGAGCGCGCCGGACGCGCGGCTTTTCTGGTTTGAGGCCCTGGTTCTTCCGACATAGCGGGCCGCCGCCCGCGTATTCTTCGGCGAAGCCCGCATCTTTAGAGCAGATTACCTTTGACTTTTTATGAAAGTCAAAGGTGGCATTCAGGCGAAAAACGCGGTTTTCGCCTGAATGTACGCCGCGTTGCGGCGGCTGCCGCTTTCGCGTCAGCAGAGCATTTTCAAAGTGAAAATGCTCTAAATAAAATAAAAGTGAAAATGCTCTAATGCTGGCCGCGAAAAACCCGCGTCCGGGCAGTGGCTGCGCAGGCAATCCGCGCCCTGCAGAAAAGGCGGGAAGATGAACGCCGGCGTCACAGGATCAGAGAGTGCAGAAAAAAACCACCCAGAAGGGCACGCTGAAATCCAGAATCAGGGCGTGCACAATGGAGACGAAAATCCATTGCCGACCCGCGTAGCGGGTGATGATCGGCAAGGTTGTATCCATGGTCGAGGCGCCGCCGCAGG
Source organism: Desulfovibrio sp. ZJ369 (assembly GCF_011039085.1). GTDB lineage: Bacteria > Desulfobacterota > Desulfovibrionia > Desulfovibrionales > Desulfovibrionaceae > Desulfovibrio. Next base: position 33,874 of record NZ_JAAKEI010000013.1, read on the forward strand.
AGATGGCGGCCAGCGGCCCAAGAAAGCGGACCAGCAACGGCGTGAGCAAAAGGGTCAGAATTTCGCGCATGATGTTGCTGATCAGCGCCACGGTGCCCAGTTCCGCGCCCTTGTACTGGGTGATGACGATGGACGAGAGCGAATAATAGGCGAAACCCGCGCCCACGGCCAGACAGTCCGCAAGACTGTATGCCAGAAAAATGCCGGCCAGGGTCACGCCCGCAAACGTGCCCACAGTGGTGGCAAGCGGGGCAAGCAGCACGCGCGGGCGCAAGGTGCGCAGGATTTCGCCCAGCCGCCGATCCGAGCCGATGGACAGACCTACCAGAAACATCAGCAGCCAGAGTACATACAGCGTGGCGTCATGCTCCACAAAATACCGTGGAATCAGGCCCAGCCAGGCCAGGGCCATGCCCGCCCCGAAAAAAGCCAGAATCAGCAGGCTGCCGGACATACGGAACTTCGCCCCCAATACGGTAGTGCGCCCCAGGGGCGCGGTTGCCCTGCCCTGGCTGCAGGCCGCGCGCACGCGGCAAAGTTGTTGCGGCAGACGCGGGCGGCGCGTCATTGGCCGCGCTGCGGCCGGGGTTTTTTGCCGTCGCTTTTCCGCCCTGCCCGCGGGCAGGGCGTTGCCGGCAAATCGCAGAACCAGCGGCGGATCACGGCCACGCAGACCAGAGATCCGGCAACGCCCGCCAAGGTCAGAAGCAGAGCCTTGCCGCCCAGCAGAGGCAGATTGCGCATCAGGGTCTCATTGCCGCCCACGGCCACGCCCAGGGAAAAAAGCAAAAGCATGATCGCGGGCGTGACGCAGCGCGTGAGCGCGGTGAGAAGGCGTTGGCCGCGCAACAGAAAACCGAGCAAAAGGCCCAGGAACATGATGCCGATGGCGATGAACACGTTTTGTCCACTCCCCCGCGTCGGCGTTTAGAGCGTTTTGCTAATGAAATTAGCTAAACGCTCTGGCGACAGCATTAGCTGGCGCCCGCGCCGAATGAGCGTCCAGACCGCGTTCTGGACGCGAAATGATGGCAGCGAAGTGATTGAAAATGGATATTTTCAATCAAAAAATGTTCTAGCCGCGCGTCACCTGCCGCAAGGCCCGGCGCAAAAAGGCCAGCATGGCCGCATAACGCTGCTCCTCATGCAGAAGATAATCCACGTCCCAGAGCACCCAGACCAGATGCCCGCGGTGGCGGGTCTGCTGCAAGGGGCGCAGCGTGCCGGGCAAGGCCAGGGCCTTGACCGCCGCCGAACCCATGACCACCACGCCGCGCGCGCCGAGCCTGCTCACGCCGGACCAGAAGACGTCGGGGTTGGCCGCGGCGTCGTCGCAGGGGGCCGAACCTTCCATGTCGTGAGGGGCCGCCGCCCCACTGCTTGCGGGGGATGCCGCAAGCGCATCCCGCGCGGCTGTGGGAGGCCCTGGGCGCAATGCGGATGCCGTGGGCAGGCAGGCGGGCCAGAATGTGTGCGTGCCGCCGGGATGGCCCAGGTCGGCCAGCAAACGCTGCAAAAAAGCGCGCCGCGCGGCCTGGCCTTCGTCCCGCAGGCCTTCAAGATCCTGGCCCAGCTTCCAATAGGTCCAGAGCACCAGACCCGGCCGCGTGGCCGCCAGGCGCTGCTGCCAGGGCGCGGGCCAGGCATGAGGCGGCAAAGGCCGCCAGGCGTCTTCGTTTCGGGCAGGGGCAGATCTGTCCAACGCAGGCTGAACAGCGCCGGTGATCCGCTCCGCGCGTTCTTTCTGTTCGCTCCGTTCCCCGCGCGCCCGCTGGCGCGCCTCATTTTCTGCCGCCCGGGCGGCGTAGCTCTGGGCTGTCCGCATGCCGCGCGGCGGCGCGGCGCCGGCAGGGGGCAGACGGACATGGGGCGCAGCCGCCGGGGCCGGTTTTTTTTTCGGCGCAGGCGGCGCGCCCGGCGTGGGCTCCCGGCAAAGGGAGCAGGACGCGGGCGCGTCCTGGGGCAGCAACAGACAGTGCAGGCCGCGGCCTTGCCAGAGTGCGCCCAGCGGGTTCAGATCCGCAAAAGCCATGAGCACAACTCCCAGGCCACGTCAGCCTTGCTTTGCGAGGGCCAGATTTCCTCGCGGCCGTGAGCGTCCACCACCGCCATGCTGTTGGTAGGGGAACAAAAACCGCAGGCGGGCGCGTTGATTTGATTGGCGGCCAGCAGATCCGCCTTTTTGCGGGCCAGTTTGGCGCGTGCCAAAGGCAGGAGCGCCTCTGTGCTGGGCGCGCATTCCGCGGCGAAGCCGAGAATTTTTTGCGCGTCCGGGCCGTTGCGGCGCGCGGCGGCCAGGGTCTGCAAAATATCGGGGTTGGGCGTAAACGCTATGCTGAAGCCCTCCGGCGCCTCGGATTTTTTGAATTTGCGCGCGCCCAGCGGGATGGGTGAAAAATCCGCCACAGCCGCGGCGAACATGCCCATGTTCATGCCCGGCCAGAGGTCGCGCGCGGCCTCGAACATGTCCCGCGCGCCGCAAACCTCGCAGCGATGCACGCCTTGCGGCAAAAGCGCCGCGCCGCCAGGGCCGCAGACGGCCGTCACCTCGGCCCCGCGCAGCCAGGCGCAGATCGCCAGCGCCGCGCCCATCAGGCCGCTGGAGGGATTGGACCAGAAACGCACGCCGTCCCAGGCTTCACGGGTTGGCCCCAAGGTGACCAGCACCTTTTTTCCGGCCATATCCTGCGGGGCCAGGGCCTGCAAGACCGCGAGAAAAATTTCCGGCAGCTCGGCCAGCCTGCCCTCGCCCTGGTCGCCGCAGGCCGTGCCGCCGCAAGCGGGCGCCACCAGCCGCGCGCCGCGCTCCCGCAGCAAGGCCGTATTGGCCCGTGTGGCCGGGTGGGCCCACATGCGCGGATTCATGGCCGGAGCCAGGATCAGGGGGCCGTCAAAAGCCAGGGCCTGCGCCGAGAGCAGATCCGAAGCCGCGCCGGCCGCCAGACGCGAGAGCGCGTCGGCCGAGGCCGGAGCCAGCACCAGAGCCTGGGCGTGCTGACCCGGCTCCAGATGCGCGAATACTTCCTGGCCGGGCGCGAACATGTCCGTGTAGACCGGGGCCGCGCCCAGGGATTCAAAGAGCAGCGGCGTCACAAAACGCCGCGCCCCGGCGGTGAGCGTCACCGAAACATGGATGCCGAGCGCGCGCCAGGCCCGCAACAGTTCCGGGGCCTTGCAGCAGGCCACGGAGCCGCAGACGCCCAAATGCAGGCGGCTGTTGGCAAAATGCGTGCTTTGCCCGAAAGGGGTCACAGGTTGCGCTCCTGCAGGCCGCCGGAACCCGTGGCGCCGTCGCCCCAATGCTCGGTGGCGCCGGGCGCGGGCTGCGGGCTTGCGGCAGGCTCTGCCGCGCCGGCAGTGTCCAGCGGGGGATACGCCTCGCCGGGCAGTTCCGCCGTGGGGCTTTCCGAACCGGGCAGGCTCAGGCTCGCGCCGTCGGGCAGGCGGCTGCCGGACCAGATTTCCAGGATGGTCAGGACCGTCTGGCGGCGAAAGGCCAGGACTGCCAGCGTCGTGCCTTTTTCATAGACGTACACGGCGCGATCCCCTTTGCGCAGGGAAAGACGCAACTGCCAGCCCTGGCTCTGCAAGGTTGTGAACAGGCTTTGCGCCGCCCGTGAGGCGTCCACATTGCCGCGCAGGGTTTCCAGGCCTTCGCGGCCGCCGTCCACGCCGTGGGTCAGATAGCCGTGCGAGGCATAGCGTTCCATGCCCATGGGCAGGGGCACGTCCAGCAATTGACTGACCCCGGCCGCCGTGCCGCCGGTCAGCGGGTCATTGCTGAAGGGGTTGCCGACCCCAAGGGAGGCGCAGCCCGTGGCCGCGGCAAAAAGCAGCCCCAGAGCGAGGGTGACAAGCGTGCGTCGCATGGCTATACTCCTTCCTCCCCGGACAGCGCGGATCGTTCAGGCCGGGGGGCCGGGGGCCGGGGGTTATGGCCGCCGGGTTTGGGCCGCCCGGATTATCGAACCCATCCTAGCCGCTCCGCGGCGTGCTGACAAGCCCGGTCGCGCGCCGGACATATTGATGGGGCTTAGGACTGTCATGATCACCGAAGAAGCGGATTTTTTTCTGAGCAGCTATGATTTCGAGCTGCCGCCGGAGCAGATTGCCCAGTTCCCGCCGGAAGAGCGGGGAGCGTCCCGGCTGCTGGTCATGCCCCGGACGGGCGATCTCGATCTGCGCCATGCGCGCTTTAGCGATCTGCCCGGCCTGTTGCCGGAAAAGGCGCTGATCGTGGTCAACAATTCGCGCGTGCTTCAGGCCCGCCTGTTGGGCTCGCGGGCCACGGGCGGCAAGGTGGAATTTCTGCTGCTCACGCCCCTGCCGCTGGTGCTGGCGCAGGCCGGGCCTGATGCGCCGGCCGGAGCGGAGGGCGCTTTCAGCGCCGAGGCTGAAGGCCTGGTGCGCGCGGGCGGCCGCGTGCGCGAAGGCGAAACCTTTGACTTTGGCGCGGGCATCAGGGTGACCGTATTGCAGTCCGGCCCCTTTGGCCGTCGCCGGGTGCGCCTGCGCTGGCAGGGAGATCTGGCCAAAGCCTTTGCCGCCACCGGGCACATTCCCCTGCCGCCCTATATCAAACGGGCCGACGGCGAGGAGGATCTCAACCGCTATCAGACAGTCTACGCCAGGGACGACAAGACCGGCTCCGTGGCCGCGCCCACGGCCGGGCTGCATTTCACGCCTGAGCTGCGCCGGGAGCTGAGGCAGGCGGGCTTTCAGTGGGCCGAAGTAACGCTGTATGTGGGGTACGGCACGTTCAGCCCGGTGCGCAGCGAGGATATCCGCGGCCACCGTATGCACCGGGAATATGTGGAAATTCCCGAGGCAACCGCCGAGGCTGTGGCCAGAGCCAGGGCCGAGAAGCGCCCGGTGGTCGCGGTGGGCACCACCAGCGTGCGCGCCCTGGAAGGCGTGGCCGAGTTGTGCGGCCGGGTGCAGCCCTATACGGGCTGGACCGACATCTTCCTGTATCCCGGCCGGGGCTTCCGCGTGGTGGATGCCGTGCTGACCAACTTCCATCTGCCCGAATCATCCCTGCTCATGCTGATCTCGGCCTTTGCCGGGCGCAAGCGCGTGCTGGCCGCCTATGCCGAGGCCGTGGCGCGGGGCTACAGATTTTTTTCTTATGGGGACGCCATGTTGATCCGCTGATGCGGACGGCTGGCGCTTCCCAGGGAGCGCACATGTCACGAGTCGTTTTTCTGGAGGAGCGCTGCAAAGGCTGCAAGCTCTGCGTGGAGGTCTGCCCTGTGGGCATCCTGCGCCCGTCGGGCCGCTACAACCGGCAGGGGTACGAAGTCATGGAGATGGCCGGCGTATGCACCGGCTGCGCTTCCTGCGCGATTATCTGTCCGGACGTGGCCATCCGCGTGTTTAAAAGCGGCAAACACAAGGGAGGCGCGGCATGAGCGCGGCGCACGCCGAAAACGCGCCCGGGCGCGTGCTGATCAAGGGCAATGAGGCTGTGGCCTTCGGCGCGGTGGATGCGGGTTGCCGCTGCTATTTCGGCTATCCGATCACGCCGCAGAACGAAATCCCCGAGACGCTTTCCTGGTTGCTGCCGGAAAACGGGGGGCAGTTCGTGCAGGCCGAAAGTGAGGTGGCCGCCTCCAACATGCTTCTGGGCGCGGCGGCCTGCGGCATCCCGGCCATGACCTCCTCATCGGGCTGCGGCATCTCACTGATGCAGGAAGCCATTTCCTATATGGCGGGCAGCCGGATCCCCGGCGTGATCGTCAATATGCAGCGCGGCGGCCCGGGTCTCGGAGATATCGGCCCTTCCCAGGGGGATTATTTCCAGGCGGTCAAGGGCGGCGGCCACGGCGATCACCGCAACCTGGCGCTGGCTCCGGCCACGGCGCAGGAGTGCTATGACTTCATGTTCCGGGCCTTTGCCCTGGCCTTCAGGTACGCCAATCCGGTCATGGTGCTGGGCGACGCCATGGTTGGCCAGATCAAGGAGCCGGTGCGCCGCGTGCCACCCGCGGGCGCGCTGCGCCCCGATCAGATCCGGGCCCTGGCCGCTGACTGGCGGCTGGAGGGCTATGGCGCGCGCGGCAGGGACGCGGCGCCGCGTCTGCTCAAATCCGTGTATCTGGCCGAAGGCGCGCTGGCCGAGCGCAATCGTATGCTGATGCGCTCCTATGAGGCCATGCGCGCGGAAACCGTCTGGGAGCAATCGGACGTGGACGACGCGCAACTGGTTGTGGTGGCATTCGGCTCCATGGCCCGCATCGCGCGCAGCGCCATCCGGCATTTGCGCGGCCAGGGGCACAAGCTGGGGCTGTTCAGACCCGTGACGCTCTACCCCTTCCCGGATGAGGCGCTGCGCGCCCTGGCGCCGGGGCGGCGTTTTCTGGTCATTGAGCAGAACATTGGCCAGATGGTCGAGGATGTGCGCCTGGCCCTGAACGGCACGGCCGAAACGCGCTGGCACGGGGTGATGCCCGGCCTGTTTATCGGCGCGGAAGAGCTTGTGGACCCCATGCTCCAGGCCCTCAAGGAGAAGTGATCATGCAAGACCCGCAAACGGCAGCGCTCCTGCGCCCGCGCGAGGGCGAACGCCTTGTTTTCGACGGCAATCCCGTGCTCAACGAGCGCGTCACGCATTACTGCCCCGGCTGCCATCACGGCATTGCGCACCGTCTGGTCAGCGAGGCGCTGCACGAGCTGGGTGTGGCCGGGAGGACCATCCTGGTGGCCTCGGTGGGCTGCGCCACCTTCACCTATGATTATTTCAACGTGGACGGTCTGGAAGCCCCGCACGGCCGGGCCTGCGCCGTGGCCACGGGCGTGCGTCGCGCGCGGCCCGATGCCGTGGTCTTCACCTATCAGGGCGACGGCGACATGGCGGCCATCGGTCTGGCCGAATCCCTGCACGCGGCCAACCGGGGCGAAAAGATCACCACGATCTTCATCAACAATACGGTGTACGGCATGACCGGCGGCCAGATGGCCCCCACCACCCTGGTGGGGCAGAAAACCACCACCACCCGCCAGGGCCGCTCCCTGAGCAACGAGGGCGGGCCGGTGCGCCTCACGGAAATCATGGCCCAGTTGCAGGGCGTGGCCTATGCCGAGCGCTGCGCTCTGGATTCGGTCAAACATGTGCTGGCGGCCAAAAGGGCGGTGCGCAAAGCCTTTGAGGTACAGATCGCGGGCCTGGGCTTCGGCTTTGTGGAACTGCTCGCCGGCTGCCCGACCAACTGGCATCTGGACCCGGTGGCGGCCAACAGGCGCATTGCCGAAGTCATGATCCCGGTCTTTCCCCTGGGCGTGTTCAAGGATGCGAGCGGCACGGACGGCGCAAAAGCCAGGGAGGTTCCCCGTGACTGAGTACCGGGACGTGATTATTGCCGGTTTCGGCGGCCAGGGCGTGATGCTGATCGGCAATCTGCTGGCGCAGGCGGGCATGGAGCAGGGCCTGGAAGTGAGCTTCATTCCGGTCTACGGCGCGGAAATGCGCGGGGGCACGGCCAACTGCACTGTTGTGCTGGATACGCATCCCATCGGCTCCCCTCTGGTGCGGGAGCCGCTTTCCACCATTATGCTCAACGAGCCCTCGCTGCGCAAATTCCAGGCGCGCCTTCGCCCCGAAGGCGTGCAGATCGTCAATGCCTCGCTGATCGACAAAACCCTGCTGGACGCCGGGCTGCGCAGCGTTTACATTCCGCTCAACGACATGGCGCACGCGCTGGGCAATGTGAAGCTGGCCAATATGGTGGCCCTGGGAGCCTGGCTCAAGGCCACGGGCGCGTTGCCGCTCGCGGCCGTGCAGGACGCGCTCAGGCGCGTGATCAGCGCGCATTACGCCGCGTTGCTCCCGATCAATGCCAGGGCTCTGGAAGAAGGCTATCATTTCGTGTGACTGGAAAGCGCAGTGTGCGGACATTCCAGAGCAGATCGGCTTTGAAAAGCCGTATGTGCCAAGATGAGAGTTTTTTTCAGCCCTGCCCCTTCCGCCGGGCCGATACGTTCCTATTATAAGTCGATGCCGTTCAGCCGGAACGGCGCAGCTCACCGTCTCTCAAGCGAGGATTTTTTTCATGAAACTGCCTGAACTTCCCCCGGTGTTGAAAATGCGCGTTGTGCTGAAAACCCTGGCCGTGCAGGCCAGCCTTCTGGTGGGCATTCTGGTTGTGATCTGGGGCCTGCAACGCGTTTATGGCATAGTGGACGCCACCACCTTTCCGGATCCCGTAGCCGTGCCCGAAAATGCCGACCAGCTTGCCGACAATGAAAAAGGCAAAATCCTGCTGGACGCCATTACCCATCAACTGCGCTATGAGCTGGATTCCCCCTTCGGCTGGAGCTTCAACGACATCATCTTCAACCGTTTCGCGCTGGATAACCGCGCCTACCGCCAATATGGCGTCTACCACGCCACAAAATTCCTGCTGGATCTCTATTCCAGCCAGATCGCCAAACTGGGCTCCAGCGACCGCGAAAGCGAATTTCTCTATAAAGCGCGCATCAACAGCTTTGCCCTGGATCCGCGCAGCTTCATGTTCCCTTCGGCCGAGGGCTCTTACAAAAAGGGCCTCAAGCTGCTGGAGCAGTATAAAGACTCTCTGGACAAGGGCACGGGCGTCTATAATTGCCGCACCGATGATCTGTACGCCTCCTTTGTCACTGTCACCGGCGAAAACCTGCTGGGCTACGCCCTGGGCCTGTTGGAAAATGCCCAGGACATGTCTTTCCATGAGCTGGATAATCGCATCTACGAAGTGCAGGGCATCGTGCTGGTGCTGCGGGACTTCATCAATACCCTGTATGTTCTGTATCCTGAGATCCGGGCCAAAAACAATGAGGACAACATGGCCGCGGTCATGGAGTACCTGAACCGCATCTGCACCTATGACCCGCTTTACATCACCTCGTCTTTTAACTCCGGGGAGCTGGTTCTGTCCTATCTGATGTTCGCCAAGGCCCGTTTGGAAGACATCCGCGACAGCATCCGCATTTAGAGCGGTTTGCTGTTGAAAGCGGCAACCGCTCTGGCGGCCGCGGGAGCGGACGCCCGCGCCGAATGAGCCTGAAAACCACGCTTTTCAGGCGAAATGATGGCAGCGCCGCTTTTGAAATTGAATAATTTCAAAAGCAAAATGCTCTAGGGCCTGCCCCTGCCTGACGCGCAAGGGCGCGCCCCTCATCGTGAAGACGGGGGCGCGCCCTGCGCGTTTGTGGCGCTGTGCAGCGCCGGACGAGCGTTTCAAAAAAATATGCTCTAAAGACCTTTGTCCTGCATCAGGCAGACCAGATCGCAGACCCGGTTGGAATAGCCCCATTCATTGTCGTACCAGGCCACGGCCTTGATCAAATGCCCGTCCTGCACCGTGGTGTAGGAAGCCTCCAGGATGGAGGAAGCCGGATTGCCCTTGAAATCCATGGAAACCAGGGCCTTGTCATTGTATTCCAGAATGCCCTTGAGGTAGGTTTCCGAGGCCTGTTTGAGCTTGCCCAGCACGGTTTCGGTATCGGTCTGCTTTTCCAGCATGCCGGAAAAATCCACCACCGAGACCGTGGGCGTGGGCACGCGCAGCGAGTAGCCGCTGAACTTGCCCTTGAGTTCGGGAATGACTTTGGCCACGGCCTGGGCCGCGCCCGTGGATGTGGGGATGATGTTGCAGGCCGCGGCGCGCGCCCGGCGCAGATCCTTATGCGCCATGTCCAGAATGCGCTGATCGTTGGTGTAGGAGTGGATGGTGACCATATTGCCGATCTGGATGCCGAACTCGCGTTGCAGCACCAGGGCCACCGGGGCCAGACAGTTGGTGGTGCAGGAGGCGTTGGACACGATATGGTGTTTGTCCGGATCGTACTGCTCCTGATTCACGCCCATGACAATGGTGAGGTCTTCCTCTTTGGCGGGCGCGGTGATGATCACCTTTTTCGCGCCGTTGTCCCGGTGCACGGCGGCCTGCGGCGCAGTGCGGAAAATGCCCGTGCTTTCAATGACCACATCCACGCCGTACTCGCCCCAGGTCAGTTGCTTGGGGTCGCGCTCGGCAAAGCAGTGGATGTTCCAGTCGCCCACAGTCACGTTCTGGCCGTCGACCCTGGCGTCCAAAAAAGCCCGGCCGTAGACCGAGTCATATTCGGCCAGATGGAAGTTGGTCTCCGCGTCGAAGAGATCGTTGACGGCCACCACTTCCACGCGCTCCCTGTAACTTTTGTGCAGGGCGCGGAAAACCTGGCGGCCGATGCGGCCGAAGCCGTTGATGCCCACTTTGACTTTTTTCATATTGCTATCCTCAGCATAAAAAAGGGAAAATTCGGGATTGCCGCGCCGTATGCGCGATGTTTTGCCGGCAGCACGGCAAACGGGTTTTTCAGGCAGGAGGGATTCTTTGCGTCCATGCCCGAAAAAAAACCAGGTTCCACGCCGCCGGCGGCGAAAAAGGCCACATGCGATTCAGGCATACATGACCGGCGCGCGCGGCGAGGCCTGACGCTCCGGCGGGCAAGGGGCCGGGCCTGTTCAGTCTTCGTAGACCGAATAGGCATGTTTGGCCATCAGCTCGTAATTGTTGCGCAGGGCCTCATGCAGACGCGCGTTTTCAATGGCCAGGGCCGAAACGGCGGCCACGGCTTCCATGAAGGTCTCCTCATCCGGGGTGAACTCGCGCTCCACAGCGGAATAGACGCGGATCAGGCCGATGGCCTTGCCGTCAACCATCAGCGGCGCGGAAAGCACGGAAACCAGGCCTTCGGCCTTGGCCGAAGCCGGGTACTGAAAGCGGCCGTCGGCCGCTGCATCCTTGAGATGGATGGTCTTGCCGGCCAGGACCTCGCCGTCCATGCCGCTGCGTTTGATCTCCACCGGGCCTTTGCGCAGGTACGAATCCGAAAGGCCGTAGGCCGCGCTGGGCAGGAGAAAACGCCCGGTGCTGTCCAGCAGCCGGATGGTGCTGGCCTTGCAGCCCATGGTGGCTGCGGTTTGCTCGGTGATTTTATGCAGGACATCCCTGGGTTCCAGGCTGGAATTGATCACCAGCGCCACGTCCCTGAGCGCGCGGAAATAATCTTGTGCCATAAATGTCTCCTTGGGAAAGAGCTGTATGCCGCGCCCGACGCCGACGCCGGACGCGCAGTGTTGTCAGCGGGGCAGGGCGGTTACCCGGCCGCCTGCGCCGTGGGCGCGAAGCTCAATCGGCAAGGGAGGCGTCAGGGCCGCAGTCGCTGTATCCAAGAATACATATACGCTATTTTTTCCAGCCCGGCAATCCGGGGCCAGGCGGACTCCAGGGCTGCCGCACAAGCTGCGTCAGCTCTGTTTCATCCCGGCCGGGCTCTTGGCCTTGCCGGGGTTTTTCATAGTGATTTGCCCGTCAATGACGCCGCCTTCCTCGGTGAGCAGATTGGGCGTCTGCAGGATGCCTTCCAGCACGCCGGAAGAATAGACAACCACCCGGCGCTTGGCCGTGATTTCGCCGGAAAAATGGCCGGAAAGCAGCAGCTCGCCTACTTCGAGCGTCCCATCCACCTGGGCGTCCTTGCCCACGTTCAGGGTGCCGTCGCTCTGAATTTCACCGCTGTATTTGCCTTCAATGCGCACCGTGCCCTTGAAGGTGAGTTTGCCCTCATACACGGTATCGGAACCGAGATATGCGATTTCATCCTTGCCCACAATGCTTCTCCGTTGTACGCGTGTTTTTTTCAACTTTTAAACATGAAGCGCCGCATGGACACATTAAGCACAATGCCCAGCAGGGTAAAGTTGACCACAGTGGCGCTGCCGCCATAGCTGATGAAGGGCAGCGGAATGCCCACCACCGGCATCAGCCCGATCACCATGCCCATATTGATGAAAATTTGCCAGAAAAAATAAAAGAAGACTCCCACCACCAGCATGCTGCCAAAGCGATCCTTGGCCTGCACGGCCGTGGAAAAAATGGAGAGCAGAAAAAGACAGAACAGGGTGACCAGGGCCACGCAGCCCACAAAGCCCCATTCCTCGCCGAATACGGCCACCGCGAAGTCGGAATGGCGTTCGGGCAGAAAGCGCAGCTGGCTTTGGGTTCCTTCCCTGAAGCCCTTGCCCCAGAGCTGGCCCGAACCGATGGCAATGCGCGACTGAAGGATATGGTAGCCGGTTCCGCGCGGATCGTTGCCCGGATCCAGAAAGGTCAGGATGCGCTGGCGCTGGTAATCGTGCATGCCCACAAACCACATCACGGTCGCCGCGCAAGGCACGGCCAGCAGACAGGTTTTCAGCACATAGCCCCTGATCCCGTGAAAGAGGATCATGCCCCCCAGGATCAGCAGGATCATCAGCGTGGTGCCCAAATCCGGCTGTATAATGATCAAAGCGCAGGGGATCAGGCCCACGCAGAGCACGGCGCTGAAGTCCTTCCAGCCCAGGGGGCGGCCGTCGCGCGCCAGCAGACGCGCGGCCAGCACCAGCACGGCCAGCTTGGCCAGCTCCGAGGGCTGGATGCTCATAAAGCCCAGAGAGATCCAGCGCTTGGCTCCGTACACGGTTTTGCCCGCCAGGGGCACCAGCAGAAGCAGGGCCACGGCCAGCAGAAAAAAAGGCCAGGCCAGATTGCGCAACTGGCGGTAATCGAAACTCATGGCAAGCAGCATACAGCCCAGGCCGCAGACGCCCCAAATCAACTGACGCTGATAAAAGCCGGAAAAGGCCAGGCCGTCCTCCAGCCGCGTGCCGCTGGCCGAGTAAAGGTTGCCCACGCCCAGCAAATAGAGCAGCAGCATGCAGGCCAGCAAGCCCCAGTTGAGATAGCTGAAAAGACGTTTGTCCATGAAGATGCTTCCGCGGCAGGGCCGCAAAGAATGTTCCCCGATGCTGTGCCGGTGTAGGTTGCCGTTGCAAACGCTCTTGCCCCGCGGCCGCCCGCTACCCGGTCGGGATCCGGTTTGCCCGGGCGGCCGGCGTGGCGGCAGGCTGCGCCACAGGCGGGCCGGCGTCCGGCCCGAACAGATGCTCGAAAATCTTTTTGGCTATGGGCCCGGCAACGCTTGAGCCGCCGCCGCCGTGCTCCACCATGACCACCACCACATAGGCTTTGCCGTTTTTTGATCCCCAGGTGGCGATCCAGGCATGGTCGCGCTGGTTGTATTCCATTTCAGAGGAGCGCAGGCGGCGGTCTCCGGCTGCCAGTTTCAGTTTGACCACCTGCGCCGTGCCGGTTTTGCCCCCCATGTCCGCATCCTTGCGGCCCACCACGCGCGCCGTGCCGATGCCGGCCGTTTTGCGCATGGCATTCACCACGAATTGCAAGGTCTCGGGCCTGGCCGGGACACGGCCCCTGACCTCGCGCGGGGCGTCGTTCAAAAGCTGGGGCTTGAGCAGGTCCCCGCCGTTGAGCAGGGCCGAAACATAGACCGCGATCTGCACCGGCGTGACTTGCGTGTAGCCCTGCCCGATAGAGACGTTATAGGTTTCGCCGCGCACCCAGTCCCTGCCGAAGCGTTGTTTTTTCCACCGGCGGGAAGGCACAAGGCCGGATCTCTCGTGCGGCAGATCAATGCCCGTGGGCTTGCCAAAGCCGGAAGCCCTGGCGAATTCTTCAAGCTTGTCGATGCCGAGCCGCTCGGCCATGAGATAAAAATAGACGTCGCACGAGTTGACCAGCGCGTTTTCGAGGTTCATGGCCCCGTGGCCGCCGCGCTTCCAGCAGCGGAAAATCTGGTTGCCCAATTTGATCTGGCCGGGGCAGAACACGGTTTCGCGGGAGCTGATGCCGCGTTCCAGGAACAACGCGGCCATGACCAGTTTCCAGACCGAGCCCGGCGGATACGCGCTCTGGATCACCCGGTTCTGCATGGGAAAGCGGTTGCTGGTGCGCAGCGCGTCCCAGTCGCGCCGGGAAATGCCGGCCGCGAAAAGATTATTGTCATAGGCCGGGGACGTCACCAGGGCGCGCAGCTTGCCCGTATCCGGCTCCATGACCACCACGCAGGCCGCTTCGCCGCCCAGGGCGTCCCAGGCGGCCTGTTGCAGGTCGCGATCCAGCGAAAGATTCACTTCCCGGCCGCTGTGGGGCTCCTCGCGCAGCATTTTGCCGAGCACCCGGGCGTGCGCGTCCACTTCCACGTCATACAGACCCTTGCGGCCGCGCAGCGTTTTTTCCAGTTCCAGCTCCAGGCCCTGCTTGCCCACCAGATCGCCCATGGCCAGGGCCTCGTCCCTGGCCATTTCCTGCTCGTTGACCTCGGCCACATAGCCCAGAACATGCGCGAAAAGATCTTTTTCCGGATAGCTGCGCTTGGTGCGCACCACGATTTCCAGGCCGGGCCAGGCGTAAATTTCCGATTCAATGCGGGCCACCAGATCAAAGTCGATGTCCGTGATCATCAGGAGCGGTTCAAAGGATTTTACCTTGAAGCGATCCTGCTGGTATTTCTCCCGGATTTGCGCGAGAGGAATGCCGGACCAGGCGCTGATCTGGGCCAGTGCGGCCGGGATGTCGCGGCAGTCCTCGCGTACCAGGGAGAGGCCGTAGGCGGTGCGGTTGTCGGCCAGAACCTTGTCGCGATCATCCAGAATACGGCCGCGCGGGGCGAAAATACGCTCCTGACGCAGGCGGTTTTCCTGAGCCTGCCGGGCGAATTCCTCGCCGCGGTGGACCTGAAGGTACCAGAAACGGACCACAAAGAGAAAGAAAAGCAGGCCCACCAGCACCTGCAGCAAAATCACGCCCCCGCGCGGGGGCTGGTAGCCCTCGCTTTCCACCTGGATTTTCAGCCAGGAGCGGATGCCCTGTTTGCGTTCGGGCGCAGCGTCGCCGGAATCGGGCGGGAGCGGTTGCTTATTGTTCCTCATTATTCGTCCACTGCCGGGTCAGGACCAGAAAACGCCAGGCAAAGGGCAGGAAAAGCGCCTGGATCAGGCTTTTGTCCAGGGTGTCCTGCACGTTGAAGGTCAGATTCTGCAAGGGAGCCATGAGCCAGGCCACGGCGTAACAGGCCGCGCCCAGACAGGCGGAAAGCAGAAAGACGAAGATGAAATTTTCCACTTCAAACAGCCAGCGCCCCAGTTTGAAAAGCGCGATCACGGCCGCGTACCAGACGATGGCCGCGCCGAAAACCCGCGTGCCCATGCCCTCCTGCAAGAGCACAAAGAGCGGCAGCAGCCAGAGCATGTTTTTATAGTCCCGCTCCTGCAGGAGGATGATCAGCCCGGCCGCCAGCACGTCCAGGCCGGGCGCCAGCGCCTGCAAGCCGATGGCCAGGACTATGAAGCCAAACCACCAGACGGTGTTGCGGAATTTGCTCATGGCGTCACGGCGGTTCGGGGCGCGGGCGGTCCCACAAAGGGAGGCGGCGGCCCGGAGGGCTCCGCAGCCGCGGGAACAATACCTGTTGGCTCCAGCAGGAGCACTTCTTCAAGGTGCTGCAAATCCACCAGAGGCTCGGCATAGACGGCCATGAACTGGGTGTAGTCCGAGGGGGCCACGCTGAGCACGCGGGCCACGGGAATGCCCTTGGGATACTTGCCATCCAGGCCCGAGGTGATCAGCACCTCATTCTTTGTGACATCCGCGTCGCGCTGCACGAAATTCACTTCCAGATTCCGTCCCGTGCCCCGGCCCGCCAGAATGCCGGGCGCGCGGCCATCCTGCGAGAAAACCGCAATGCGGCTGCCCGGATCCGTGAGCAGCAGGGCTGTGGCCGTATGGGCGCTGGCCCTGAGCACCCGCCCCACCAGCCCCAGGTGAGTGACCAGCGGCGTGCCCGGGCGCGCGCCCGTGGCATAGCCGCGGCTGATGGTGATGCTGTCCAGCACGGCGTTGGGGCCCATGCGCCCGGCCAGGACGCGCGCGCCCAGCGGCCGCCAGCTTTCGTCCACCGGCAGTTGGAGCAGGGCGCGCAGGCGCTTGAGTTCCGCCAGATCCTCGCCGTGCGCCAGAAGGCGGGATTCCAGCTCCGCCACCCGGACTTTGAGGCGCTGATTTTCCTCGCGCACGCCCACCAGGTCAAAATAGCGATCCCAGAAGCCCACGCTCACATCCTGAAGAGAGCGCATGGGCTTGAGCACCGCGCCGGTCAGTTCCAGACCGAGGCCGGCCGCGAGATCGTCAAGCGTGCGGGTGCGCTGGTTCCAGGAATACATGCCCAGAAAAAGAATCAGCAGAATGCCCGCAAAGATCAGAATGCGCCGCAATGTCACAGGCGTGTGCCCTCAGGGATCAAAAGCGCGGTATGCGGATAGGGACGACGCCGCGGCGGAATCGGCGCCAACGCAACGTCAGGGGTCGCTTGCAGCACAGCTAATCAATACACACTTCTTTGAGTATGGGCAGATTATCAAGCGCTTTGCCCGTGCCCACCACCACGGTGGAAAGCGGATCGTCAACAACAGTGATGGGCAGGGACGTTTCTTCGCGCAAGAGTTGATCCAGGCCCTTGAGCAGCGCACCGCCGCCGGTGAGCACAATGCCGCGATCCACGATGTCCGCGGCCAGTTCCGGCGGGGTCTGCTCCAGGGCGATGCGCACGGCCTGCACAATGCTGTCCACCTGCTCGGAAATGGCCTTGCGCACTTCCTCGGAGGTGATGATGATGTTCTGCGGGATGCCGGTGACCAGATCCCGGCCCTTGACCTCGATCTGCTGTTCCGGGTCCAGGGGATAGGCCGAGGCGATCTTGATCTTGATCTCTTCAGCCGAGGACTCGCCGATCAACATATTGTACTTGCGCTTGACGTGGGTCATGATCGCTTCGTCCATCTTGTCCCCGCCCACGCGCACCGAACGCGAGTACACGATGCCGGAAAGGGAGATCACCGCCACTTCCGTGGTGCCGCCGCCGATATCCACCACCATGTTGGAGGTGGGCTCCTGAATGGGCAAATCCGCGCCGATGGCCGCGGCCATAGGCTCCTCAATGAGATAGACCTCGCGCGCTCCGGCGGACTGGGCCGATTCCTTGACTGCGCGCTTTTCCACCTGGGTGATGCCCGTGGGCACGCAAATCATGATTCTGGGGCGCACCAGGCGGCGGGAATTGTGCACTTTGGAAATAAAGTGGCGCAGCATGGCCTCGGTGATTTCAAAATCGGCAATGACGCCGTCTTTCATGGGCCGGATGGCCCAGATGTTGCCCGGCGTCCTGCCGAGCATGCGCTTGGCGTCCTGGCCCACAGCCAGAACCACGTTGTTGCCGCGGGGGTCTTTTTTGACCGCCACCACCGAGGGCTCGCGCAGCACGATGCCCTGCCCCTTGACATAGACGCAGGTATTGGCCGTGCCCAGGTCAATGGCCAGATCGTTGGAAAACATCCCCAATGCGAAATCCAGAATTTTGGACATTACTCTTGTTTGCCTCGCTGTGCTGGTGTGCGGCTGTTTCCGGCCTGTTCAAACAAGGGCCGGAACAGACGCCTGCGCATCCCGATCCGCGCGTTGCGGACAAATTCGCGGCGGCGCTCCGTTGCTGCATCCGTGCTTTGTCTGGTCCGCCACACGGACGGCCCCGCCGGCGTGCGGCGCGCCATCGGCGTGAACCGGCATTGGCGACGCCGGCGCGGAATCGTTATTGGTGCTTGACTGAAAACTGTTGGGCCAAAACGTGGTTGAAGTCAAGGTATTGGGCGAGGGGTTCAAAATCTTTGTCCCGGCCCCTTCCGCCGCCGTGGGCCTGAAAGGCGCGGAATCATGCCGCGCCGGCATGTTCGGGACGCCTGTTTTCCGCGCATGTGCGGCCTGCGCGTGCAAAAAATTCCACATGACGCGGCCGCGGCGCGCGCGGGCTTTCCCTTGCTGCGCAGTGCAAGGCCCGGCGGCGAAAATACAGGGCTGCCGCCCCTTGCCGCCGGTACATGGCTACCCGCAAGCCTTTTTCTATACCTATGGCTCACCTGTCCGTCTGCAAATTTCGCTCCAAAGCGTGAGGCGTCTGCCGGAGCGCCGGAGCATTGCCGTGGGCAGCAGGCCGCACTGCCCCCAGCGCAGATTACTTTTAGAGCATATTGCCTTAAGGTCTGTGGTTGGCTCATGCGCCGCAGCGCGGGCGAGAAATGCCCCGGCTTTACTTTTGCACGCGCACGGGCTAAACAGCCGACTTCCGCCATTGCGGCAGTACTGGTGATCCCGATATGATTGACTTGCCCCCTTCCCCGGCAGCGCAGGAAAGAGCTGCGCGCTTGCGCCGCCTGGCGGATCTCCTGTTTCTGCTTCTTGTTGCCCTCTATGCCGGGGCTGTTTTGCGGGGCATTGTGCCCCTGTCCGCCGGGGGCGCTTTTCTGGACAGCGATCTGGCCACCTATGCCCAGGGCATGGCCGGGGAAGCGCATCCCGAGCTCTTTGCCCTGGATCCCGTGCTGCGCGAGGCGACGCCGGCCAACAGCATCTGGAACCTGGAACGCTTTGTCGCCACCCGGCTGGCCCCGGGGGACGACTATACCCTGGGTTTGTTCCGCGCCGGCGCAGCGTGCATCTTCGTTTTCTACGCGGGCTTTTACCTGCTGGGCCGCCGACTGTTCACAAGCCCGATCCTGGCCGCCATGCTGGCGCTGGTCTCGGGCGTGTTCGTTTGGATAGGCTGGGGCACATTCTGGGGCATTGCCCATTCCGATCCGGTGCCCCGCGTCTTTTTTGCCGCCGTATGGCCCTTTTTGCTGCTGGCGGCGCTTGCGGCCCTGACAAGGCCCTGGTTGCGGCCTCTGGCCATGCTGGCCACGGGTCTGTGCATGTGGGTGCACGGCATCAGCGCCCTGGCCACGGGCGCCATGTTCTTTATGGCCTTTGCCCTGCGCAGGCCGCCGGGCCTGAGCCCGGCCGGGCATCTGGGCAACCTCGTTCTCTGTCTGGCAGCCTATTTTATCCCGGTGCTGGCCTTTCTTTGGCCCTCGCTGACCCAGACGCAGGCCTTCAGCGCGGCTGAGCTCAATGTCTTTCAGGAGCTTTTCGCCCGGCGCTGGCGGAAGGATTACGGGCAGTTCTGGTCGCAGCTTGCCGGCCTGGCGCGGGTGGGCAACCCGGTGCTGCTGCTTTTCTGCGGCGGTCTGGCAGGCTGGCTGATCACCCTGCGCCGGGGCGGAGCCATGACCCGCAGGCTGGCCGGCATGTACCCGGCCTTTCTGCTGGCGCTGGTGCTGGTGGCGCTTTTTTCCTGGGTGGAATCGCTGCTTGCGCCGCATTTCGGGCGTCTGCCCCTGGGGCATGAGCTTGTGCGCGGTGTGCGCTTTTTGGCCCCGCTTTCCTGGCTGATGATCATTTCCGGCCTGGCCTGCTTCTGGCCCCGCTTCAGCAGGCCCGTCAAAGGGCTGTTGTTTGCCGTAACGCTGCTGGCGACCTTCAGCCTGAGCCGGGATCGGCAGCATATGGCCGCAATGTATGCCCTGACCCGGCAGATCCCCGTTCTGTCCCTGCCGCTGCAGGAGAGAGCGCGTGAGGAGATGCGCCGGGCCGCTGTGTACCGCGAGGCCCTTGAAGCCCTGCAACGGCTTGTCCCGGCCGGGCAGGCGGTGTTCAGCGATGGCGAGGACATGGCCGTGCGCTACCTGGCCCTGCGCGGGCTGGTGCATACGTTCAAGGACGGCTATGTCTTTTTTTACAACAAGGATGTGCGGGGCTGCCGCGACTGGCTGCGCTATACGGCCATGAAAGAAAGCGGCCCCACAGGCTATGTGCAGGCCTGGCTGGCTTCGGGCGCGCCCTGGCTGTTCAGCGGACGCCGGCAGGACAGACCGGAGCTTGAACGCTACGGCGACGTGCTGTGGGAAAATGCGGGCTGGCTGATCGTGCGGCGGCGTTAGCGCCTGCTGGAGCGGTTTAGCTAATTTCATGAGCAAAACGCTCTACTTTCATGAGCAAAACGCGCTGCTGTTATGCGTTACATGGAATCCGCCTGCGCAAACGGCCGCTCCGATCCGGTCGGGACAGGAGAGCCGCTTCGGCGGCGGAGCCGCACTTCGCTCCCACGAAGCCTGCGGCTTCGGGCGATGCTGCAGCATCGCCGTCAGGGCTGCCGCACAAGATGCGTCAGCCCTGACGGTCGGGAAAGCCGCGCTTGCTTCCATGCCGCGAATCCGGCATACTTTTGCGGCGAGCCAAGATCTTTCTGGCCATTGCGGAGCGTGGTATGCAGCCGGAACTCCTGCTCTTCGATATAGGAAATACCTCCATCAAGATTGGCCTTGCCAATGAACGGCATGTGCTGACCTCATATACGTTGCGCACCGATCCCGGTCAGACAGCGGACGGTCTGGGGCTCATGCTGCTGTCCATATTGCGGCATGCCAGGGTGAAGCCTGCCTCTCTCAAGGCCTGCGTGGCCTCCTCCGTGGTGCCGGGTTTTGACCCCTTGTTGCGCGAGGCCGTGCCCCGCTATATGGATTGCCCCCTGTACTGCGTCGGGGAGGATCTTCCCATCCCCCTGGAGAATCGTTACGAGCGGCCCTCGGAAGTGGGGGCCGACCGCCTGGTGGGAGCCTTTGCCGCGCGCAGACTCTGCCCGGAGGCCGACTCGCTGATCGTGGTGGATTTCGGCACGGCCGTCACCTTTGACTGCGTGAGCGGCGAGGCCTACCTGGGGGGCCTGATTTTTCCCGGTCCTCTTACGGCTCTGGCCGCGCTTTCGCGCGAGGCGGCCAAGCTGCCCAGGGTCAACCTGGACATCCGCGCGCAGGAGCCGTCGCCGGGGCGCGACACGGTCACCAGCATCCAGCACGGCCTGGTTTTCGGCTTTGTCTGCATGGTGGAGGGCCTGACGCAGCGCTTGCGGCGGCAGTTGCAGGGCCGGACCAAGGTGCTGGCCACAGGCGGTTTCGCCCCGGCCATCGCCAGAGTGAGCTCTGTTTTTGATCAGGTGCTGCCCGCCCTGCTTCTGGAAGGGCTGCGTCGTCTGTACTACGAGAGACGTGACAGCCTTTGAATTTTTTGGGGCGGCACAGCCGCCGGAAATGAGCCAGAAACCGCGTTTTTTGGCGAAGTGATTGAAAATGGATATTTTCAATCAAAAAATGCTTCAGAAACAAAAAAACACTCAAGGCAAAGGAGCCCACATGAGCATCATCGCCTCTGTATTCGGCCGTGAAATATTGGATTCGCGCGGCAATCCCACCGTGGAAGTGGAAGTGAGCCTGGAGTCCGGGCAGTGCGCGCGCGCCGCCGTGCCTTCCGGGGCCTCCACCGGCAGCCGCGAAGCTCTGGAAATGCGCGACGGCGACAAAAAACGCTACGGCGGCAAGGGCGTGACCAAGGCCGTGGAGCATGTCAACGGCGAGATCGCCGACGCGCTCGTGGGCCTGGACGTGCTGCGCCAGGTCCAGATCGACAATACCCTCATCGATCTGGACGGCACGGACAACAAGTCCCGCCTGGGCGCCAACGCCATGCTGGGCGCTTCCATGGCCTGCGCGCGCGCGGCGGCCTCCTGCCTGGGCCTGCCCCTTTACAACTATCTGGGGGGCGTCAACGCCAAGGTGCTGCCCGCGCCCATGATGAACATCATCAACGGCGGCGCGCACGCGCCCAACAATCTGGATATCCAGGAATTCATGATCATGCCCGTGGGCGCCATGACCTTTCGCGATTCCCTGCGCATGGGCGCGGAAATTTTTCATACCCTGCAGGCCATCCTGAAAGCCGACGGTCTTGTGACCAGCGTGGGCGACGAGGGCGGTTTCGCCCCCAACCTCAAAAATCATGATCAGGCCTTTGCCTATATCATCAGGGCCATTGAAGAGGCGGGCTACAATCCCGGCGGCGAAGTGGCTCTGGCCATTGACGCGGCGGCCTCGGAATTTTACGAGGACGGCAAATATGTGCTCAAGGGCGAGGGCAAAACCTTCAGCAATGCGGAGATGGTCGAATGGCTCGCCGGGTTCACCCGCAAATATCCCCTGATCTCCATTGAGGACGGCATGGCCGAAGGCGACTGGGACGGCTGGGGCATGCTCACTGCCAGCCTCGGGGAGAGCACCCAGCTTGTGGGCGACGATGTTTTTGTGACCAATCCGTCGATCCTGGCCGAAGGCATTGCCGAAGGCGTGGGCAACTCCATTCTGATCAAGTTGAATCAGATCGGCACGGTCACCGAAACCCTGGATACCATTGAAATGGCCAAGGAAGCGGCCTACACCACCGTGATTTCGCACCGTTCCGGCGAGACGGAAGACAGCTTCATCGCGGATCTGGCCGTGGGCGTCAATGCCGGACAGATTAAAACCGGTTCGCTCTGCCGTTCCGAGCGCATGGCCAAGTATAATCAGCTGCTGCGCATTGAGGAGGAACTGGGCGACGAGGCCGAGTTCTTCGGGCCCATGCTGGCCGAGTATTACTCACTGGGCAATGCCGAAGAGTAAACGACCCGGCCCCGCGATCGCTGCCCGGCGGCCCGGCGCTGCAATGGTCAGTGCCGTGCCTGATGCCGGGGCGAAGTATTTTCCGGATGAAGCCGTGCGGCATTTTTGCCTGTACACGGAACATTTCTCGTCTTCATGCACAACGTCCGATACCCCCGCGCCTTTTCCCGGGCGCGGGGTTTTGCGCAAGGAGGGCAGCGCGTCATGCGCTTCGGCGTTGCCGTCACAAGCTGTTTCGGAAAAGACGCGTATTTCAGGGGCCGTCGTGTCTTTGCTTGAGTTCGCGGGCCGGGCGGCGTATAAGGAATAATTCCAGACAACGCTTGAAAATCCACGCTCGGAGAAAAGCATGCTTCTGATTGACGGCAAAGAAACAGCCCTTGCCATCCGCGCGGAGCTCGCGGACGAAGTGTCCGCCGCCTGCGGCCAGGGCCGCCGCGCGCCAGGACTGGCGGTCATCCTGGTGGGCGAGGACCCGGCTTCGCAGGTCTATGTGCGCAACAAGGAGCGGGCCTGCGCCGCGGCGGGCATCCTCTCCTTTCCTTTTCACCTGCCCGCGCAGACCAGCCAGCGCGATCTGCTGGCCCTGATCCGCCAGTGCAACGCCCGCCCGGACGTGGACGGGATTTTGCTGCAATTGCCTTTGCCGCAGGGCCTGGATGCCCAGGCCTGCCTGCTGGCCATTGATCCGGAGAAAGATGTGGACGGCTTTCACCCTGAGAATGTGGGGCGGCTTTCCCTGGGCCTGCCCGGTTTCGTTTCCTGCACGCCCGCCGGGGTCATGGAGCTGCTGCGCCGCTATGATCTTTCGCCCTCGGGCAAAAAGGCGGTGGTGGTGGGCCGTTCCGATATTGTGGGCAAGCCCCTGGCCATGCTGCTGGCCCGGCCCGGCGCGTATGCCGACGCCACGGTGACCATCTGCCATTCGCGCACCGCGGATCTGGCAGGGGAGTGCCGAAGCGCGGACTTCCTTTTTCTGGCCGTGGGCAGACCCGGTTTTGTGACCGGCTCTATGGTGCGCGAGGGCGCAGTGGTCATTGACGTGGGCATCAGCCGCACGCCCCAGGGGCTGCGCGGCGATGCGGACTTCGCCACGGTGGCGCCCAGGGCGCGGGCCATCACGCCTGTGCCCGGCGGGGTCGGGCCCATGACCATTGCCATGCTCCTGAAAAATACCGTTCAGTCCTGGCGCGGCCGCTCGGCCTGAGGGCAGGCCCGGACCTGAGGCTGCGGCGGCGCGCCCATGCTCCCGGAGAGCCGGGCCGGGCCGTGTGCGGTGTGACGGGACTCGCATTGCCCCATAAAGCAACGCTGGAGAAAGCCACATGACCTTTGCCGAGGCCGTCCGCGTCTGTCTGAAAGACAAATACGCCTGTTTCCGGGGCCGCGCGTCCCGCTCGGAATTCTGGTGGTTCATGCTCTGCATCGGCCTGATCAATCTGTGCGCCGGGCTGGCGCTTTCGCCCTTTCCGCCCGGGACGGCCATGGGCCTGAATTTTCTGATTTCTCTGGCCTTATTGCTGCCCAATTTCGGGGTCACGGTACGCCGCCTGCACGATCGCAATCTTTCGGGCTGGTGGCTGCTGATCCCCCTGGGCAGCCTGCTGCTCTGGCTGCTGGGACGCGGCGCGCCCGGAGCGAACGCGGTCCCGGCCTCGGCTCTGCTTTCCCTGACCATGTGCGTCTGCTACCTGGCCATTCTCTCTTTGCCGGGCACGGCCGGGCCCAATCGCTTCGGGGCCGATCCCCTGGCGGCGGGGAACGAACGCCCTTGAGGCGGAACCCGGCGCGGGCCCGCTTGCCAGAAAGGCCTTGATGGCGTATGGCCCCGGAATCACCAGTTATAACAAGAGGGCAATCATGTACCGCAACGCGAAAAATGTCGGCCATTATATGATTGGCAAGGGCGCGCTTTCCCAGCTCGGAGATATACTGAAGCCTCTGCGCGACGCAGGCCGGCCCGGCCCGGCGCTTTTCTTTCTCGATCACTGTTTCAGGGACGGAAAACTGGCGGCCCGGCTGCCCGTGGAAAGCGGGGATCTGCTGATGTATGTGGACACCAGCCAGGAGCCCACCACAGAGAGCGTGGACGGCTATGCGGCCCAGGCCCGTGCGTTTCTGAGCGGCAAAACGCCCGGCGCCCTGCTGGCCTTTGGCGGCGGCTCCACTCTGGACACCTGCAAATGCGTGGGCAATCTGCTGACCAATCCCGGCAAGGCCGAGGACTATCAGGGCTGGGAGCTGGTCAAACATCCCGCGCCCTATAAAATCGCCGTGCCCACGCTTTCCGGCACTGGCTCTGAAACCTCGCGTACCGGGATTATCTGCAATGAGGCAAAAAATCTGAAGCTGGGCATGAACAGCGATTACACCATGTTCGATCAGGTGCTTCTGGATCCGGAACTGACCGCCGGGGTGCCGCGCAATCAATATTTCTACACCGGCATTGACACCTATATGCATTGCTTTGAGAGCCTGTCCGGCTCCTACCGCAATGTGGTGGTGGATTCCCTGGCGGAAAAAGCCATCGACATCTGCAAACGGGTCTTCCTCTCCGAAGATATGATGAGCGACGAGAACCGCGAACTGCTGATGATCGCCTCCTTCCTGGGCGGCATGGCCGCGGGTTTCGTGGGCACGGTGCATCCCATTTCCGCGGGCCTGAGCATGGTATTGCACATGCGGCACGGTCTGGCCAATTGCTATGCCCTTTCCGTGCAGGAAGACATCTATCCGGACGAATACCGGGACTTCATGCGCATGATCGAGCGTCAGGGCATCGATCTGCCCAAAGGCATCTGCCGGGGCCTGAGCGACCAGCAATATACGGCCCTCTATGAGGCCAGCATTGTGCATGAAAAACCCCTGGCCAACCGCCTGGGCCCGGATTTCAAAAAGATCCTGACTCAGGAAAACGTCATTGAGCGCTTCAAGCGCATGTGAGGTCATGGGCAGGCTTTTTGCCCAACGCGTTTTTCCCGGATGCGCAGGCGCACAGCCCGCGGCCTTCCAATCACGAGTCATCAGGGAGTGCGGCTATGGAGATCAAAGTCAACTTCAGCGGACGCGCCATCCGCTATACGGAAGAAGAAATCGCGGTGGTCGCGGAGGCCATGCGCAACGCCGATCCCCTGACCCAGGGGCGGTACATGCTCGCCTTTGAAAGCAAGTTCGCGCAGTATCAGGGCGTGGCCCAGGGTTCCTGCTTCACCACCATGAACGGTTGCGCGGCGCTGGAAATGTCCGCCCAGCTTTGCCGCTTCAAGCCCGGCGACGAGCTGGTCATCCCCTCGCACACCTTCACGGCTTCGGCCTACCCCTATCTGAAAAAAGGCGCGAGCCTGGTCTGGGCGGACGTGGATCCGCGCACCCGCGTGGTCACGGCCCAAAGCATTGAGAAAGCCCTGACTCCCAGGACAAAAGCCGTGGTGGTGGTTCACCTCTACGGCTATGTGGCCGACATGCCCGCCATTGCGGCTCTGTGCAGGGAGCGCGGCCTGATCCTGATCGAAGACGCCGCGCAGGCCATCGGCGCGGAAGTGGAGGGCAAAAAGGCCGGCAGCTTCGGGGACATGGCTGTGTTCTCCTTTCATTCGCACAAAAACCTGACCACCTTGGGCGAGGGCGGTATGCTCTATGTGCGCGATCCCGCCCTGGCCGCCGTGATCCCGGCCCTGCGGCACAACGGGCACTGCGCCTATGCTTTCGAGCGTCCGGATTACTGGAAGCCCGCCATGGGCAATGTGGACGTGCCCATGCTGGACGGCGACATGCTGCTGCCCGGCAATTACTGCCTGGGCGAGGTGGAATGCGCCCTGGGCGCGAAACTTCTGGATCGCATCGACCAAATCAACGACGAAAAGCGGGCCAGGGCGCTGGCGTTCATCGACGCGCTGGCCGATTGCCCGGAGCTGGAATTTCACCGCGTGGACAGCCGCCGCCACAACTATCATCTGCTGGCCGCGCGCATGACCGCGGGCCCGCAGATGCGCGACCGCTTCATGCGCGCCATGGCTGAGGAAAAGGGCGTCAAATGCGTGGTGCAGTATATTCCGCTTGACCGCTACGACTTTTACAGGCGCCTGGGCTGCGGCACGGCCCATTGCCCCAATGCGGACGCCTTTTTTGACAGCATGGTTTCCTTTCCTTTCCAGCACTGGCTGAGCGAGGAGGATTTTCAGTATATGCTGACGGCCACGCGCGAGGTGATTCAGGCTTTGCGCTGAAGCGCAGCGCTGCCCGCACCCGGGGTCTGTTTCAAGCCCCGGAGCAAACCCGCCCGTGCAGGCGTCATGCAAGATTGTGAAAGCCGTGAAGGAACGCTGCATCGTCATCCCCGCGATCAAGAAAAACGCGGTCATCCCCGACCAACTGGTCAAAAAGCTGGCCGGGGTCACGCTCATGGAGCGGGCCATCAACACGGCGCGCGGCGTGGTTCCGGGCAAGGACATCGTGGTGCTCACGGACAGCCAGGAAATCTCGCTGATTTGCGAGAGGGCGGGCGTGGGCTTTCATCGGAACAAGGATCTGCGCTTCACAAGCCTGAACATTGTGGCCGAGATGCGCGATCTGCTGGGCGAACTGGCCGCCCGCTACCGGCACTGCATCATTCTGCGCGCCTCCTGCCCGCTGCTGACCTGGGTGGATGTGGAGGACGCCTGGAAAAAATATCTGGACGCCGGGGCCGACAGCCTGGTCACGGTCAAAAGCGTGCGCCAGCGGATCTGGAACGTGCGCGGCGGCAATCTGGAAAGCCTGCTGGACAGCGCAAGCGGCGCGGACGGGGAGGATTGCTTTCTGGTGGAAAGCCGGGCCCTGATCATCCTGCGCCTGGCTCTGCTGCGGGACAGGGAGCCCGCGTCGTTTGGGGGCCGCCTTTCCGGCCTGAGCCCAAGCAAAGTGATCCCCTATTTCCTCAACGAGCGGGCCATTGAGATCCAGAGCTATCAGGACTGGTGGATCTGCGAGCATCTGCTGCGGCGGCGGCATGTGGTTTTTGTGGTGGCCGGGTATCCGGCCATTGGCATGGGCCATGTCTTCCGCGCGCTGATGCTGGCCCACGAGATCACCAGCCACAAGATCACCTTTGTCTGCACGCGTGAGAGCGAGCTGGCCGTGGAAAGCATTGCCCAAAAGGATTACCCCATTGTGCGCCAGGGGGCTGAGGATCTGGCCGACACGGTGCTGGCCCTGCGGCCTGATCTGGTGGTCAACGATTTTTTGAACACCGACGCGCCCTACATGGAGCGATTGCGCGCGGGCGGCGCGCGTTGCGTTAATTTTGAGGACGAGGGGCCGGGCGCGGAGCTGGCGCAGCTTGTGATCAATGCCCTGTACGAAAACGGCCAAAGCACGGAACGGCTGCGCTGCGGGCCGGGCTACTTCTGCCTGCGCGACGAGTTCGTGGGCGCCGCGCGCAATGAACTGCGGCCGCAGGTCAAAACAGTGCTGATCACCTTTGGCGGCACGGATCAGCGCGACTGCTCGCGCCGGGTTCTGGAGATCATTGAGCCCATCTGCCGGGCTTACGGCATTGCCATCCGGCTGGTGGCCGGGCCCGGCTACGCCCACAAAGCGGCTATGGAGGCCCATCTGCGCAAGCTGGAAAATCCGCTGGTGGAATTCACCTGGGCCACCAACGTCATGAGCCGGATGATGGAAGGCGCGGATCTGGCCATCTGCTCGGCCGGGCGCACGGTCTACGAGCTGGCGCACATGCGCGTGCCCGGCATTGTTCTGGCCCATCACGAGCGCGAGGCCCGGCACAGCTTTGCCAGACCGCGCAACGGCTTTGCCTTTGCGGGCCTCATGGATCGCATCGGCGACGATAAAATCCGCAATGTTTTTCTGGCCATGCTCAAACAGAACAGGCGGGCGCGCTTCTGGGCCCGCCAGAACCGTCTGGACTTCACTGCCAATAAGGCCAGGGTTGTGGGTCTGATGCTGGATCTTCTGGACAGGGACGAAACATGATCCGGGGCAAAGCGCCAGGCTGCCGACAGCGGCCTGCTGACCCGCGACAGCGCGCGCATGGGCAGCGCGAATAAGGAAAAAACCATGATGAAAAACATCCGCCAGGGCAAAACCGTGGCTGTTGTGCAGGCCCGGCTGGGCTCCAGCCGCCTGCCCCTGAAATCCCTGCTCTGTCTGCGCGATCTGCCGGTCATCGACTGGGTGACGCGCCGTCTGGCGCAAGCGCGGCGGCTGGATCGGATCATGGTGGCCGTGCCGGACACGGAGCTGGATCGCGTGCTGCTGGAGCATCTGCGCCGCCGGGGCGTGCCCTGCCTGGCCGGGCCGGAAAACGACGTGCTGGCGCGTTTTTGCCTGGCGGCCGCGGCAACGGACGCCGCCCTGGTGGTGCGCGTCTGCGCGGACAATCCCCTGATCTGGGGCGAGGCCGTGGATCGTTTGCTGGCGCATTATGAGCGCACGGCCTGCGATTACGCCTACAATCATATTCCGCGCCAGAATCTCTGGCCTGACGGCCTGGGGGCCGAGGTTCTCTCCCGCGAGCTGCTGGACGAGCTGGAGGCCAGGGCAAAACAGCCTTCCCAGCGCGAACATTGCCTGAACTACATCTGGGACAATGCCGCCGCCTTCCGCATTTCCACCTTTGACCCGGAAGAATCCTGGCTCCGCCGCCCGGATCTCAGGCTGGATCTGGACCGGCCGGAGGATTTCCGGCGTCTGGCTCTGCTGCCGCTGCGCCCGGAGATGGATGCCCGGGCCATAGTGGATGCCGCGGATGCCGTGGATGGCGTGGATGCCGCGAAGGCTGCGGCCGCGGCGGACTGAATGTGCCGGGGCAGGCGCATACTCCCGCAAAGCGGGCCTGCCTTTCGTGCAGGCGGACAGAAACTCTCTGGCGAGCCCCTTGGGCGCAGCGTTGACAAATCCCGCCCTTGAGGTAGCCTGCGGGCAAAAGATCCCTATTCCGGGAGGAGCACGCGCCGTGAAGATACTGGTCACCCCTCGCTCATTCGGCAAAAACAATCCGGAACTTTTCGACAGGCTGGCCGCGGCCGGGCTGGAGGTCATCCGCAATGACACGGGCGGCATCCTCTCCGCCGGGCAGATGCGGGAAAAGCTGGCGCCCTGTCACGGCCTGATCCTGGGGGTGGATCCCCTGGACGCGGCTGTGCTGGCCGCCGCGCCGCAGTTGCGCGCCGTAGCCAAATACGGCGTGGGCCTGGACAACATCGATCTTGCGGCCTGCGCGGCGCGGGGCGTCAAGGTTTCGCGTACCGTGGGCGCCAACAGCAATGCCGTGGCCGACTACGCCCTGGCCCTGATGCTGGCCGTGGCCCGCAAAGTGCCGCTCATTGACCGGCGCTGTCGCGAGCGGGACTGGGGCAAGATCACCAGCATCGACCTCCACGGCAAGACCCTGGGCATCGTGGGCCTGGGGGCCATCGGCAAATGCGTGGCCCGACGGGCGCGCGGCTTTGAGATGAAGATTCTGGCTCACGACGTGGTCTGGGATGAGGCTTTCGCGCGCGAGGCGGGCATTGAGCGCGCGGATCCGGATCGCATCTGCCGCGAGGCCGACTTCATCAGCCTGCATGTTGTGCTCACGGACGAAACCCGCGGGCTGATCAATGCCCGGCGCCTGGCCATGATGAAAAAAACAGCCGTGCTGATCAATACGGCGCGCGGCGGCCTCATCGACGAAGCCGCCCTGCTGGCCGCCTTGCGCGAGGGCCGCATTTACGGCGCGGGCCTGGATGTCTTTGAGCAGGAGCCCCCGGCGGATCCGGCCTGGTATGAGCTGGACAATCTGGTCATGGGCTCGCATTGCTCCTCGTCCACGGCAGGGGCCGTGGAGCAGATGGGCCGCATGGCCGTGGACAATCTGCTGCGGGATCTGGATCTGCGCTGAGCTTGGCTGTTCCGGCGCGCCCTCCATCTTTGCCGGGACGTGCCCGCGTCCTGCCTTGAAGGCGACAGCGGCAGCCTGCAACTGAACTGCGAATTTTGACCCGCACAACCGTCCCTTTGCGGCGCGGCGTCGGCAACGGCGGCCGCGCCGCTTTTTTGCCCAAGGCAAAAAATGCCCTTTTGCCGCTGCCGCTGCCGGATTTCTTCGTGCCGACGCCAGGCAACGTCGCTTTGTCCCAGCCTGACACAGAAAAAAAGGGGGCGGCTCCTGACCGGATCCGGCCCTGTTCCGTCTCTTGCCAGGAGCCCGCGCGCTTCCTCCCCAGCCGCGCCGTGGCGCGAAAGCCGTTGCAGGCTGGTCTGTGGCCGTGTACAATAAAGAAAAACAACAGGATAACGCCCATGAACAGCAATCATGACGCCAAGGCCGTCACCATGCCGGAGCTGGATTCGGTAGTGGAGCGGCTTTGCCACCCCTTATCGCTGGACGCTGTCTGGCATCGTCCGGCCCAGGGCGCGGCCATGCCCTCGCTGGACGAGCTCAGGGAGATCATGGAACGCCTGCGCGCGGCCATTTTTCCCGGTTATTTCGGCTCGGCCCGCATCCGGCGCGAATCCATGCGGTACCATCTTTCGGCCAACCTGGATTCCATTTATCGCAAACTGGGCGAGCAGATTGTGC
The DNA here is from genome assembly GCF_011039085.1 of Desulfovibrio sp. ZJ369. Taxonomy (GTDB): domain Bacteria; phylum Desulfobacterota; class Desulfovibrionia; order Desulfovibrionales; family Desulfovibrionaceae; genus Desulfovibrio. The sequence goes on from NZ_JAAKEI010000013.1 coordinate 64,713, forward strand.
GCGGCCTGTGTTTTTCCTGCGAGGGGCGGCATGAGACCGTGCCGTGCGCCGAGTGCGAAAGCGAAGGCGCGACCGCGGCCCTGGCGTTCATGGATCGCCTGCCCGAAATCCGCCGTCTGCTGGCCGGAGATGCGCAGGCCGCCTATGAGGGCGACCCGGCGGCCTCCAGTCCGGGCGAGACCATTTTCTGCTACCCCTCCATGCACGCCATGTTCCATCACCGCATTGCCCATGAGCTCTACAAGCTCATGGTGCCGGTGATTCCCCGGATCATCTCCGAGATGGCCCATTCGCGCACAGGCATTGACATCCACCCCGGCGCGGCCATTGGGGAGGATTTCTTCATTGATCACGGCACGGGCGTGGTCATCGGCGAAACCTGCATTCTGGGGCGCAGCTGCCGCCTGTACCAGGGCGTGACCCTGGGCGCGCTTTCCTTTCCCAAAAATCCGGACGGCACGCTGACCAAGGGGATTGCGCGGCATCCGGTGCTGGGAGACAATGTGACGGTCTATGCCGGGGCCACCATTCTGGGGCGGGTCACCATCGGTTCCGGCGCGGTCATCGGCGGCAATGTCTGGATAACCGAAGATGTGCCCGCGGGGGCGAAAATTGCGCAGGAGAAGCCCCGTGACTAGCGCCATGTCCTGCCGCACATGTCGCTTCGGTGTGAAGAGCAAGGCATGAAATTTTTGCAAATAAATACCAGATCACCGCTCCGCCTTGTGCTGGCGTTGTGTCTTTTGGCAGCCCTGCTGGCCGCGTGCGGCCAGAGCGTGCAGGTGCGGCCCAAGGGTCAGGCGGTGGTGGGCGTGGGAGTGGGGCGCTAGCGGCGCCTGGCCGGCGCGCGTGGGGCTTCGGCAGTCTTTTCCGGGCTGCACCCGTCGCGCCGGCACGAGCCCGGGAGGCGGGCAGCGTCGGCTGCGCGGCGGGCCGGCAAGGCCGCCAAACACGCAGGGGGAACGCCTATGACGGAGAGCGGCGCGCACAATGCAGCCCTGGGGGCACGTCTGGCCCAGATGCCCAGCGGCGTATGCTGCACGGAAAACTGGCTTTTGCTGTATGCCAACGACGCCCTGCGCGAAATGCTCGACATCCGGCGCGAGGTTCTGCCCAGCACGGCTCTGAGCCGCTGGCTGGCGCAGGGCGTGCTGGAGGGCTTTCACGAGGCCGCAGGCGCGGGCGGCGAACCCGGCAGCCAGGGGCGGATGATCTTTCGGCATCCGCAGGGCGCAAGCTATCTGCTTTACTGGTGGGGCGACGTCAGCAAAAAACACGGCCCGGTGCGCTATTTCACGACCTATGAAATCCCTCTGGACGATCTGAACCGCGCGGCCCGGCTCTCCTGGCGGGAGCTGGACAGCGTGCTGGAGTTCATCCATGACGGCATCTGGGTCATTGACGCCGAGGGCATCACCCGGCGCGTCAACCGGGCCATGGAGCGCATCGCCGGAATCAAGGCCGAGGAAGTGGTGGGGCGGCATGTGAGCGAGCCCCTGTCCGAAGGCCGCTTCAAGACCTGCGTGACCTTGCGGGCCCTGCAGGCCAGGCATACGGTGACGCTCTTCGACGACTACGCCAACGGCAAGCGCTGCCTGAATACCAGCACGCCGGTTTTTGACGAGAACGGCAAGGTCTGGCGGGTGATCGCCGCCATTCGCGACATCACGGAGCTGGAAAACCTGCAGAAAAAACTTTCGGATCTCGAAGTGGAGGCAATGGCCTACAAGATCCGCGCCCAGGATCTGGAAAGCGAAGCCAATAACGGCCTTATCGGCCGGAGCCTTTCCCTGCACAGGCTGCGCCAGGATATAGCCAGGGCCGCGCAAAGCCGGGCCGTGACCCTGATCCTCGGCGAAACGGGCACGGGCAAATCCCTGGCGGCCAAGATTATCCACGATATGAGCAAGCGGGCGGAAAAACCCTTTGTGGCGGTCAACTGCGGAGCCATTCCCGCCTCGCTCATGGAGTCGGAGCTTTTCGGCTATGAAGGCGGGGCCTTCACGGGGGCATCCAGGGGCGGCAAGCCCGGCATGCTGGAGCTGGCCAGCGGCGGCACGCTGCTGCTGGACGAAATCGGCGAGCTGCCCCTGCCCATGCAGTCAAAGCTTCTGCATGTGCTGGACGGGCAGCCTTTTTACCGGGTGGGCGGCACCAAAAGCATTGTCGCCGACGCCAGGGTGATCGCTGCCACCAACAAGCCCCTGGAAAAAATGGTGGCCGCGGGCGCCTTTCGGGAGGATCTTTTTTACCGTCTGCGGGTTTTGACCGTGGAGATCCCCCCCCTGCGCGAGCGTAAAGACGACATTTTGCCCCTGGCCCGCCATTTTCTGCAAAAAAGCGGCACGGGCAAACGTCTGGCCCCGCGCACCGAGCACTTGTTCTTGGCCTATGACTGGCCGGGAAATGTGCGTGAGCTGCAATCCGTGATCCAGTCCCTGATCACTCTGGCCGAGGCGGAAAGCATCGCGCCGGCGGATCTGCCTCCGTACATGCGCGCGCAGGAGAAAACGGCCTCCCGGACTCCCGGTGCCGAGCAATCCCTGACAGAAGCCGTGGAAGAGCTCGAAAAAAACATGCTGCGGGTTGCGCTGGCCGAGACGGGCAGCACCTACAAGGCAGCTCGCCGCCTGCGTATCAGCCAGTCGTCGGTAGTGCGCAAAGCCAGAAAATACGGTATCTCTACCCTGGACGAGACGCAGACCGGGAACCGGGATGCCGTGAGGGAGAACCCGCGCGATCCGGGCCTGAAACTGGCCTGACGGCAGCCTGTTTGCAAAGCAATGGCAGGCTGTGAGGTGCGACGTGGACGCCCGCGCCGAATGAGCCTGAAAACCACGCTTTTCAGGCGCTTGTCCCGCTTGCGGGGAAATGATGGCAGGAAGTGATTGAAAATGGATATTTTCAATCAAAAAAAATGCTCTAGGGAGAATGTGCCGATGGACAATGGCCTTATCAGCGACGTGGTTAGCACCAGCATCAAGATTTATGCGCTCATGACCCCGCCCGCGGTGCTCAGCGCCTTTATCAGCGGCACCAAGGAGTACAGCAGGGAACAGAAGGCCGCCGTGGCTCTGAAAACGTCCAGCGCGATTTTCATCATCGGCGTGGTGCTGTATTTGTTCGGCTCGCATTTGTTTGCCCTGTTCGGCTTCACTCTGGACGCCTTTCGCATCGGCGCGGGCGTGCTGCTCTTTCTGACCGCCATTTCTCTGATGAACGACGACGGCAAGCAGACGCAGACCCAGAAGGACGGGGACATCAGCGTTGTGCCTCTGGCCATTCCTCTGGGCATGGGGCCTGCCTCCATCGGCGCGGTCATGGTCCTGGGCGCGTCCGCCACGAACCTGCGCGAAATGCTGGTCGGGGTTTCTTCCTTGTTTTTCGCGGCGCTGGGCATGTTTCTCCTGCTGCGCCTGGCCGACGGCGTGGCCAAAATGCTGCACAGGACCGGCATTACCGTGCTTTCCAAGCTCACGGGCCTGCTGCTGGCCGCCATTGCCGCGCAGGTGATTTTTACGGGCCTGAATGCTTTTCTGCGGCAATAAACGTCCGGCGGCTTTCGGCGCGTCCCTGGAGCATTTTGCCAATGAAAGTAGCAAAACGCTCCAGGGACGGGAACCTGGGGAGGCAGAGATGGTCAAGAGCCGGAAGGAGGATGCCGGGTGAACCTGCCGGAAAAATATTTCAACCCCGCCGCCAGGGGCAGCACCGTCAGGCGGGAGTGTCTCGCGGGCCTGACCAGCTTCATGGCCATGAGCTACCTTATCTTCGTGGTTCCCGCCATGCTGGCGGACGCGGGCATGCCCAGGGAATCGGCCGTGGCCGCCACCCTTTGGGTGAGCATCCTCGCCACCCTGCTCATGGGGCTGTGGGCCGGATTCCCCGTGGGCGTGGCTCCCGGCCTGGGCATCACCGCCTTTTTCGCCTATTACGTCTGCGGCCCGGCGGGCTACACATGGCAGACGGGCCTTGGCGCGGTATTCATTTCCGGCGTGGTTTTTCTCCTGCTCACGGCCACGCATTTGCGCCAGAAGATCATTGACGCCGTGCCTCTGGATCTGAAATACGCCATCGTGGTGGGCATCGGCGCGTTTATCGCTTTTATCGGCATGAAAAACTGCGGCATGGTGGCGGCCGATCCTTCCACCTTCGTGACCCTGGGCAATCTGGCCGCGCCCGAAACCCTGCTGGCCGTGGCCGGGATTTTTCTGATCAGCATGCTGATGGTGCTGCGCGTGCCCGGAGCCATACTCATCGGCATTCTGGCGATCACTGTGCTCGGCATGCTTACGGGCGTGACCTCCGCGCCGCAGGGCCCTCTGTTTTCGACCACTCTGCCCCTGCCCGGGGAAACCTTTCTGCGCATGGACATCAAGGGCGCCTTGCAGCACGGCCTCATTTCAATCATTTTCACCCTGACCATGGTGGATCTCTTCGATAACATGGGCGTGCTGATCGGTCTTTCGCATAAGGCGGGCTTCATGCGTGAAGACGGGCATATTGAAAATCTGGATCGCGCCCTGATCACGGATTCCCTGGCCACCATGGGCAGCGCCGCGCTGGGAGCCACCACGGCCACAAGCTATCTGGAAAGCGCGGCGGGCGTGGCCGAAGGCGGGCGCACCGGGCTCACGGCCGTGGTCATTGCCGCGCTCTTTTTTCTGGCCCTTTTCTTCGCGCCCCTGGTGAGCCTGGTGCCCACCTTCGCCACCGCGCCAGTGCTGATCATCGTGGGCGCCATGATGATGCAGGATGTCGGGCGCATCCGTTTTGCGGATTTCACCGTGGCCCTGCCGGCCTTTCTGACCATCGTGAGTATGCCGCTGACCTTCAACATTGCCACGGGCTTTGGTTTCGGCTTTGTGAGCTGGGTGGGCATCAGGCTGCTCACCGGCCGCTTCAGGGAGGTGAACGCGCTCATGGCGCTTATTGCGCTCTGTTTTGCGATCAACTTCAGTTTGCGACTGCAGTAGAGCGGTTTGCTAATGAAATTAGCTAAACCGCTCTGGCGACAGCGTTAGCTGGAGCCCGCGCCGAATGAGCGTCCAGACCGCGTTCTGGACGCGAAATGATGGCAGCGAAGTGATTGAAAATAGATATTTTCAATCAAAAATGCTCTAGGGCAGGCTGCGGCGGGCAGTGCGGCCAGTTGCGGCTTTCACGAGAACCGCGAAGTGAGAAAACGGAGCATTTGGCGGAGACGCGCAAGCGCGAGATGCCGGGCAGGGGCTGTTCGCGCGCCTGCGCTTGCCATCGGAAGAACATCGCGGCATACTGCACCGGCATGGTCGCCGCCCGGCGTGATCCGCGCCGGGCACGTTTAAGGTCGTCATAAAGGAAGTCTATGAAATCCAGTCTGTTGCAACAGAAAACGCGGCCCAGGAAATCTCTTTTGCGCGAGTATGGCGAAGCTTTGCTGGTAGCTCTGGTTCTGGCCCTGCTGATCCGCACCTTTGTGGTACAGGCCTTCAAAATCCCCTCGGAATCCATGCTGGAGACCCTGCTGGTGGGGGATCACCTGCTGGCCAGCAAGTTCGCCTACGGCATCAAAATCCCCTTTACGGACACCTATATCTACAAAGGCGACGAACCGGCACGGGGCGACGTGATCATCTTCAAGTATCCCAACGATCCCAGCGTGGATTATATCAAGCGCGTGGTGGGGCTGCCCGGCGACGTCATTGAAGTGCGCAACAAGCAGCTTTACCGCAACGGCCAGCCCGTGCGTGAGGACTACATCCGCTTTGCGCAGCCGGATCGCATTGAGCCCGTGCGGGACAACTTCGGGCCGGTCACCGTGCCGCCGGGCAAGTATTTCGTCATGGGCGACAATCGCGACAATTCCATGGACTCCCGTTTCTGGGGCTTTGTGAGCCGCAGCGCCATCCGGGCCAAGGCCTGGCGGATTTACTGGTCCTGGGGCGGCCTGGACGACATCCGCTGGAGCAGGCTGGGCAAGCTCATTCAGTAGGCGGGTTTGTTTTTGGGCGGCTTACCCCCGGTTGCGAGGAACGAGCAAGTACGGATGGCGACAGCCAGAGACGCGCCATGGCCGCCAGGAAAAGCCTGTGGTAATCCGTTTATACAGCGGTGGGTTGGAGGGCGCGGCAGCCGTTTGCGAGGAACGAGCAAATACGGATGGCGACAGCCAGAGACGCGCCATGACCGCCAGGAAAAGCCTGTGGTAATCCGTTTATACAGCGGTGGTCTGGAGGGCGCGGCAGCCGTTTGCGAGGAACGAGCAAATACGGATGGCGACAGCCAGAGACGCGCCATGACCGCCAGGAAAAGCCTGTGGTAATCCGTTTATACAGCGGTGGTCTGGAGGGCGTTGACGCCTTTCCCGTGGAGCTGGAGGTGGATTATGTCCGCCGGGGCTTGCCGGGATTCACTCTGGTCGGCCTGGCCGAAGCGGCTGTGCGCGAAGCCAAGGACCGGGTCTTTGCGGCGCTGCGGGCCTGCAATTTCCGGCTCCCCCCGGCCCGGATCACGGTCAATCTGGCCCCGGCCGGACGGCGCAAGGACGGCGCCGCCTATGATCTGCCCCTGGCTCTGGGCCTGCTGGCCGCTGCGGAGTTGATCCCCCTGGAAAAGCTTCAGAATCTCTTTCTGACCGGGGAGCTTTCGCTGAGCGGGCGTCTGAGGCCGGTCAGCGGCGTGCTGCCCCTGGCTATTCTGGCTCAAAAAAAGGGCGCAAGCGGGATTGTGGTGCCACCGGGCAACCAGGCCGAGGCCGCGGTGGTGCGCGGCCTGCCGGTCTATGCCCCGGATACCCTGGCCCGTTGCGCCGCCTTTCTGGCCGGAGCCGCAGAACTTGAACCCGTTTCCGCTTGTGACGCGGGCACTCTGCCGCCACCGTCCTACGGTCTGGACTTTGCGGAGGTCAAAGGCCAGCAGGCGGCCAAGCGCGCGCTGGAAGTGGCTGCCGCCGGCGGGCACAACCTGCTGATGATCGGGCCGCCGGGCAGCGGCAAAACCATGCTCGCCCAGCGCCTGCCCACCATCCTGCCGCCTCTGGAGTTTGAGGAGGCTCTGGAAGTCACCAAAATTTACAGCGTGGCCGGCAAGCTTGCCCCCGGCGCGGGGCTCCTGACCGCGCGCCCTTTTCGCTCGCCGCATCATACAGTGTCGGACGTGGCTCTGGTGGGCGGCTGCGGCCGTCCCCGGCCCGGCGAGGTCAGCCTTGCCCACCGGGGCGTACTCTTTCTGGATGAGCTGCCGGAATACCGCAAAGCCGTGCTGGAAGCGCTGCGCCAGCCTTTGGAGGACGGCGTTGTGACCATTTCCCGCGCGGCGCAGAGCGTGACCTATCCCGCCGCCTGCATGCTGGTGGCGGCCATGAATCCATGCCCCTGCGGCTATTATGGCGATGCGGAGCACGAGTGCACCTGCCGCCCGGAGCAACTGGCCCGCTATCGGAACAGGCTCTCCGGCCCGCTTCTGGATCGTATTGATCTGCATGTGGAAGTGCCCGCAGTGCCCTATGCGGACTTGCGCGACGCATCGGGCAGCGGCTCCTCGGCCGCCATGCGGGCCAGGGTGCTGGCCGCCAGGGACGTGCAGCGCGCACGCTATGACGGCAGCGGCGTGCTCTGCAATGCCGGGCTTTCCGGCAGTCTGCTGGAGGAACACTGCGGCCTGGACGCCGCCGGGCACGGGCTGATGGAGGCGGCGGTGCGCCGCCTTGGCCTTTCGGCGCGGGCCTACACCCGCGTGCTGCGCCTTGCCCGAACCATCGCGGATCTGGCCGGGGCCGGAAAAATCGGCGTGGAACATCTGGCCGAAGCGATCTCCCTGCGCGTCCTGGATCGCGGCAAATAGAGCTGTTTAGCTACTTTCATGAGCAAAACGCTCTGACGATCTCAAGCGAAAAGAAGTTTTTTTGCAGTGCTTTCGTCGTCCGCGTTTGCCCAGATGTCAGCTCGATCGGGCCTGAGCTTTTTGGGCGGCGTGCCGCGTGGCTTTGGGGTTTTGCTGAGCGGTGCGGGCGCGGGTTTTGGACACGCCCTTGCTCTTGCCGGGCTTGCTGCTGGTCATCTTGCTTTTGGCCGTTTTGCTCGCCCGGCTTTGCCTGAGATGCTTGCGCGAGGCAGGCTGAGACTGCGCATACTGCCGCCCGGCCGCAGGCGCGGCTTTTTTGATGTAGCCCTGCACGGGCAGCCTGTCCAGGGCCGCTGCCACGGAAACCGCCTGATTGTCGCAGACCTGGAAGCCCGCATCCAGCAGGCGGCAGGCCTCGGCCTCGCGCACGCGCACGTCGGGCGCGCCCAGGATCACGGCCAGCAAGCGTTTGGGCCCTTGCCTGGCCGTGAAGATCAGATTGTAGCCAGAAGCCTTGATCCAGCCCGTCTTCAGGCCATCCGCGCCGGGATACTGCCCGAGCAGGGGATTCTTGTTCCTGGTGACCCGGCCCCGGTGCTTGAGCACATGCGTGTTGTGAAATTTGAGCGCCCAGGGATAGGCCCGCAAATAGGCTCTGGCCAGAGTGAGCATGTCCCGGGCCGTGGTATGCTGCCCCTGGGCGGGCAAGCCGTGAGGGTTGAGAAAACGGCTGTCCCGCATGCCCAGCGCGCGGGCCTTGACGTTCATCATGTTCACAAAGGCCTGGGCCGAGCCGCCCACATACTCGGCCACGGCCATGCTGGCGTCATTGCCCGAGGATACGGCCATGCCCAGCAAGAGCTTCTCCAGGCGCACGCGCTCGTTGGCGCGCAGGCCCATGCGCGAGCCGCCGGAGCGCGCCGCGGCGCGGCTGACCGGCACGTCACTGTGAAAATTCGCATGGCCCGCGCTGATGTGATCCAGGGCCAGGAACATGGAGAGCACCTTGGTCAGCGAAGCCGGAGGGATGCGCTCGTCGGCATTTTGCTCGAAAAGGATCACCTCATTATCCAGATCGTACAGGATGGCCGAACTGACGCCCATCAGGCCGTGAGCGGGAATGGCCGGAGCCGCGGCGATGCTGCCGGGCAGCCAGATGGCGCAGGCCAGCCAAAGCAGCAGGCAGATCACAAGGACGCGGCGCAGGGACCGCGCCACACGAGGGCCACACAAGGCAAGGTGTAATCTGGACATATTCGAGACTTTTACGCCAAGAGTCCGGCGGGGGCAAGCCTTTCATACGCCCACGCCTCTGCCTGAAGCCTGTGAGCTTGCCAGAGCTCACGCTGATTGCTATCTCTTGAGAAGAAGAGAGGAGAAAAAATGCTCAAACGCACCGCCGATTGGCTTGAAAAAATGAGTGTGGCAGCAAGGGCTGTCGGCATCTTTCAAGGCATGGGGTATGGCGTATTTCCCGGTTTGGCCTGTTTTGTGGGCAGTCTCTCTCTTGCCCAAAAAGGAGGCGGGCAATGAGCGTCTGGATTCTTGCCACCATCATTTGCATCGGCGTCTTTGCCTACGGCATTTATCTGACCCGCAAGCATAAACAGAATTAATCCACATCTGGAAGTCTCTCAAGCCGCCTCGCGCGGCTTTTTTGTTTCTTCAGCCGAGCTGGCTCCCTTCAGGTCTTTTCATGACTTCTTCGGCGACACAGCCGCGCTTCGCTCCCCCGAAGCCTGCGGCTTCGGGCGATGCTGTCGCATCGCCGCCAGGGCAAGCTGTGTTGCGGACGGACGCCCATGCAAACCCTCTTGACGGCAAGGCCATCTGGAAGGAAAAGGTCAGACAGCGCAACTGACCGGACAACTGGCCCGTCACAGCGGAGCCTGCTGTCAGATCACGTCGGAACTAGAGCATTTTAACTTTAATTTTTTACATAAAAAATCTAAACTTGTTCTATGAAGTTCGCTCCTGAAAATATTCGTACTATCGTCGTGAAGGCTTACCTGGCAAAACAGGCCACTAGACAGCAGTTGGCTGATATCTTTGGTTATACGCCTGCAAG
>NZ_JAAKEI010000014.1 GCF_011039085.1 Desulfovibrio sp. ZJ369
AAGTGGATTGTTGGCAGGCACAAAGAAATAATCTTGGCTCCAAGATTAATTGGCAATTTACAACTGATCAAGCCAGGATAAAGTTAAAACGACTTTACCCGACACTTGTAGCTTGACGCAACACTAGGCCAATTTTAGCAGGGCAATCCCTTTTTGGCGCGTCTTTTCCTCCATGCGCGTGTCATTCGGAATTGTGCGGATTTGTTGCCAATCCCGCCAGGCAGTCTCGCTTATGGAAGATTTGGTGTCCGCGTCCACCACCTTCCAGAAAGCCACAAAAAAACCGCTGGCGGCGACTTCATGCAGGAGGTCAAACTTCTTGCCGGGCCGCAGTCGGGCGTAGCGCCCGGCTTTCATGTGAAGCCGTGCCGCGAGAATGCCGGCCCGCGTGTATTTATCGGAGAGGCCCAGATGGCGCGCCCAGACAGCGACGAGCCGCCTCCCGCGAGATTCGTGACCATAATGGTGTGGCCAAAGGGCACGGGGAGTTGTCAGCTTGCCCGCATCATGACCCAGCGCCATCCAGACAGCCAGGGCATCCCCGGCCACTGCATCCATGCAGCGGGCCGTGTGTGCCAGCACCGACCCTGAATGATAGGGGGCAGGCCCGGCCGGGATAGTGTCCGCATCGGCAAGAAAGGGGGGGAGCCACGCCTCGCGGCGGCGCACAGCCGCAAGCAGCGCCGCGCCCGGGGCCACTGTTTGGAGCAGTGACTCAATAGCCGCGTGGCGTTTGTCTTTCATAGCAGAGCTTTCCAGTCAAGATGGGGGAATGTCGGCAGATCTTTCACATCGGTATGAAGAAATTCCAGTGCCGCAGCCAGCAGCTTTTCATACTTTTCCTTGCCTATGGGATCATACCCGTGAGCAAGCAATGAGCTGTTTCGTGACTGCAATGTTTTCTTCAGGGCATCCCCATGAGCCTGGAAGGACTTTCCCAAGGGATCATTCAGTGCGGCCAGCAGCTGGTATGATCTTTCCAAACCGACACGGGCAACACCTTCCGCGTCGGCCAGTGGCCGCCACTCGTCACGGATGGATGCCGGAACGCGGTCCAGCGGCACATGTCCATTATCAATGGTATGCCCTGTCCACAGGGCAATCTTGGCGCATTTTTCGATAGCGCTATAGAGTCGGGCCACGGCATCGTCATAATGCCCGGCGGCTGCGCAACGCCGCGCATTGCCCACGAGGTCAAGCAGATAGGGGCGTCCTCTTGCCTCCCCCTGCTGATCAGAAGCGCACCTGAGAGCCGCCGCATCCTGCCTGAGGGTTTCCACCCGCTTCACATCCCGCTTGAGGGCGCTGAGCAGTTCAGAGAGGCGCGGATTTCGCACGCCATAGGGCGCCAGACGGCCGTGAGCCTGGCTGAGGCATGTCTGGGCTTCCTTGTGATTAAAGCTGTCCCACGACATGTAGCCCGTTACCATGTCGCCAATGGCGCTGTAGAATTTTTTTTGTGCGCCATCCATATTTTCAGCGAGTGCCCGGGCTGTGGCCAGGGCATCCGCGAACTGGGCATGATTAAAGGCATAGGCCAGGGCCCGCACTTCGCGCAAGGCCAGTACATCCCAGGGGTTGGCGTCCTGCACCACTTTTTCCGTTCCGGACTCCACAGTGCCCAGCCCCTGCTTGGTACGGACACCACCCCCGACATAGGAAAAGCGGCTCTTGAACTCCATCATAACCAGGGCCAATGCCGCCGACATGATCTTTGTGCCGCCAGTGATGTCCGCGACAAGCGGAATGTCCTCCGGCAGGGACATGTCCGCCAGGGCTTTGGCGATGCCCTCTCGCATATCTTTCACGCACTGCACCATGTCCTGATAATCACGCAGCGTGACAATCTGTGTATCCCCAATCTTCCATCCAAGGTCATTTTCAATTTCCTGACGGATTGTCGCGCGTGACTGCGGGGATGCCAGATATATCACATGACTCGGATGGTGATGGCGGATGCTTGTGCGCAGGGGATCCGGCGTGCCCCCTACAGTGCAGACCATCACAATGGGTTCGGTAGTGCTCATGTTTCGTGGCTCCAGCTGATGAGTATCTCTTCCAGATTCAGTAAATCTTTGCCGCAGACAACGCGCACCCTCAGATTTTGCGCCCTTTCCCTGTCCTTCCCGCAGAGCGGGCGTACCGAGCAAAGCATGGCTCTGGCGAGAATGCCGCCCAAACGATCGTGCAAGGAATCCAGCTTGTAAAGAGCTGTGGAAACACGATCCTCAGGTATGTTGCCGCCGCCAGACATGGCGGAAGTTTTACATTCAATGGTGAACAGGCGATTGCGCGCGGCAAAAAGAGCATCCAGTTCGTTGAGTACCCCGTCACGGCGCACGCTGACGGATGAAGCGAAATCCCTGAGGCGTTGGGCGGCCTTCAAGCGGAAAAGTGTCATCCGCACATATTCCTCAAACCAGGCGCCGTTACACCAGCGACGCGCGGCTTCATCAAGAAAGGTCACATGCCCGTTTCCAGCCAGTGCTGTGCCGGCCTCCTTGCAGATTGCCAGCAGTTCCCGCCATGATGGATCCGGGGGGCCGTCATCACGCGCGTAGAGCGCGCCCGCGGCAGCCTTTGACAGCCGGTTGAGGCGCCCCATTGCCCTTTCGCCCGCTGGTGCGCAGGCAAGCTTCAACAGACGTGTGAGTGACTCCCGGCGCGGGGCCGGCACCGGCTCACTGTTGGCAGCTTCCATATCAAAGCCGTTTGCCGCCAAAAGATCGCGCACTGAGAGGACATCGGGCAAAGGAGCATAGGCCCAGTCGCGCCCCACGCTGATGACTTGTTCCCCATCCGTATCAATGTAAAAAGCCGGCACTTCGCATACCTGGGCCCACTCGGCCGCTGCCAGCGCCATGAGTTTTGTGCCGCCTGTAAGATTGATGCCCAGTGATTCGCTCCCGCATGTGGCGCGGATTTCCTCCAGCACATTGTAAATGGCATTCTGGTCGGAGCTGTCCGCAAGCGGATACTCCGTGAAGGCGCACTGCCTCCCCCGGGCCTCCAGGGCCTTGCGCAAGAGGTGGGCAGCCCCTTTCATGGCAGGGGTGACCACGGCATGGATATGCACAGGGCCACTCCCCGGAAAGGAGGCGCCAAGCAGGCTGGGCAGCGCCTGCCGGGAAACGAGGACAATGTGATTTTTCAGCGGCGGAATGGGCATATCTGCTCTCACCAGGTACTTATGTAGAGCGATGGTGGAGAATTTGGATAAGCGTCTTAATCCCTTTTTCTTTCAGGTCGGTTCTTACGACGATGAATCGCAAGCAGCGCCGAGCCGCTGAACGTGCGTCTTAATCCCTTTCTATTTCAGGTCGTTTCTTACCAAGGAGTGCAGCGCAAACGGCCAGCGCCGGCCAAGCTGTCTTAATCCCTTTCTATTTCAGGTCGTTTCTTACATTACGGCCATCGGTATTGAAAACGTTCATCGTGCAGCGATGTCTTAATCCCTTTCTATTTCAGGTCGTTTCTTACGCCGTTATGCCAATTTTTGACGCCTCAACCGGCAGGCTGTCTTAATCCCTTTCTATTTCAGGTCGTTTCTTACGAGGGAAGAAAGGAAGAGATATTGGGGTTGTTGAAGGAGTCTTAATCCCTTTCTATTTCAGGTCGTTTCTTACACCATATTTGAGGTTCAAGAAAAAGTACTACGGCTAATGGTCTTAATCCCTTTCTATTTCAGGTCGTTTCTTACCCAGTAATCGCACCACAAACAAGCAAGCCGCCGAAAAGTCTTAATCCCTTTCTATTTCAGGTCGTTTCTTACGCCTTGGCGGCTCAAAGGCTTTCGCGCGGTTTTGTGAGGTCTTAATCCCTTTCTATTTCAGGTCGTTTCTTACTCCTCCCTTCCCACTCCTTTTTCCACAGCACCTGGCTGTCTGACTTGCGCGAACCTTCAGGGCAACGATGAAACTTCAGCCGTGCATGGGCGAACATGTCAAGCCAACCTACTGAAATAAAAAACTCTTTTCCTTGCGCGAACCTCTCCGGGACAGACGCGCCATCTTCATTCATTTCAACAGGTTGGCAAAACCCACCGAAGACAGCCACGGTTCGCGCTACTCGCCGAGAAGCTGTTTTACTTTTGCGACTTTCTTTTGCTGTTTCTGGGAGAGCTTGCCTTGCCACTTGCCCAGGCGCTGCCAGCAGTCACGCAAGGCAGCCGCCGCCTTTACCCGCAAGTCACCCTCCAGGCTGTCCAGCCTGGCAAAAAGCTCCATACTGCGCTCCTCCGGGGCATCGGGGGCCGCAACTTCAGCAATGGCACGCTCCTCCGGGGAAAGGGCGGCAAGTGCCGCCTCGCGTTCCGCTGCCTCGCGCTCTTTCCGGCGCTGTTCCTCAGCGGCTTTTGCCCTGGCTTCGGCAACGGCCTGCGCCCGCTTGCGCTGCTCCTCCACAGCGCGGCGGATTTCCTCCTCGCGCACGGCACGAATCTGCTCCCGCTCACGCCGGGCGTTCTTGATGGCCTCTTCCACCCGGGCTACGCCATCTTTGTATTCAGCCTCCTCACAGCGGCACAGCACCACCCAGCCGAAGGGCAATTCACGGTCAGCCAGGGTGCGCGTCTTGCCGGCTCCTTTCCGGGAGCGAGGCGCATTCGCGCTGACAGTGACACATTCCACATGGGAATAGTGCCCCACGCGCAGCAGGAGTTCCCGCTGTGGATCCAGCTTTTCCATGCGGCTCAGGACGGGTTTGAGCCGCCTTCCCACCTCGGCAAGATGCGGCAGCCGGTAGAATTTCCCCAGTTCTTCCCGAAAGCGTTTTTCGTAAAAGTTCTTGCAGATGGTTCCGAGGTCTGCAAACGAAAGCACTTTCCCCCCGGGCAGGCCAATGCCTGCCGCGTCCATGAGCAAACGCCCATAGAGCGGCAGACCACCAGACGCGGCTGGGGGCAGCACCTCGCAGGGCGTTTTGGGGGTACCAGGCTTTTCCGGGTTGAGCCGCGCTTCGGCAGCGGCCACGATACGCGTGGCGCCCGGCGGTATCGGAATATCCGACACCTTGAGGGCCTGCATGCTGTGGTTGCGGATGGAACCGAGCAGGCGCTTCATCTCGTCCGCATAGGCGCGATTATCCCGCCCGACGGCTCGCAGACCGCCATGATCAAGCCCATCAATGAGTGCTGTGCTCAGCGCCCCCTTGAGGGAGGAGCCGGGTATATATGGCGCCATGGTGACGGGGCTGCGGGGAAGGGGCTGGACCTCCGCGTTGCTCAGGCTCCCGGGATTTTTGATATGGGCGCGCAAATTTTCAGCCAGGGCAGCGGAGGACACGGCCACACGCGCGAGCGAATAGAGGGCCGCGTCCAGGTGTTCATCCATGAGGCTGCGCAGGTTCAGCATCTCGCCAGAGTCGAGCGCCTTGCGTATGTCCGCCTTGTCCTGTGCCGCCTGAAGCCAGGCCGCCGCGTCCACCAGGTGCAGGGCGTACACATCGCCCTCCTGCCGGATGACATATTCCAGCGGAGAGAGATCGCTCCCGGAACCGATAAAAACGGGAGTGAGCGCCTCCAGCCGGAAGGGGAGAAAACTTTCCCGCGTCCAGCGGCGCGGGCCGGAACGTTGGCTGCGGTCAGGCATGGTTTTCCTCCTCAACAACATGGCAGGGCAGAATGAGCGGTTGTGTCACCTGGACGACAGCCGGGTCGGCATTGATCCCCTCCAGCACATAGGGCCCGTGCGGCATGTGCCGCAACACGCTGCCCTCCTGAAGCAGAAGCATAGGGGCCTTGTGGGGATTGGCATGTCCGGGGCCGGCCTTGCCGCGCTTTGCCTCCACCGCATACCAGCCATCAAGCTCCGACATGTTCATGGCGGCGCAGACGGAACAGAGCAGGGAGTGGGGACCGCCCTTTTCCAGCGGCGCGGGGTCGAAACTTTCATCCCGCTCCACGGCAAAACGGCCCTTGCCAGTGGAGGCGTCCCTGCCGAAGCCCAGGTCACCTGTTTCAGCCAGCAGCTCCAGTAGCGCATCCGGGGCCTCGGCGCGCGCGTAGATGTGGAAAGCGGTGCCGGCGGCAAACCAGGTGAGACGGTTGAAATAAAGACCACCCTCGGCGGCTGTGCCGCTCTCCCTGTTGATGGTTACATGCGGCTCCACGCTTTCGCGGCTCCGGGAGGAGTCAGGCCGCTTTTCCTGCCGGCAGAACCAGGCCAGCAGGGGCTTCAGGGAGAGGGCGGCCGAGTGGCACGCCCAGACCGCTACTGGCAGATGCCTTGTCTTGCGGAAGAGCTTGTACTCCTGCAACGCGTCAAAGAGCTTGAGGGGCTCGCCCGCGGGGCCACAAAACTCCCCGGACGCGACCCATTGCCGAAAGCTGCCGCGGCTGGCCGGCGGCAGGCGCGGCATACTGACGGTGTCAAGGGGAAGGGCTGAGGATACGGCAAAGGGCGGGTTCCCCGAGCGAAAGCCCTCAATGGCGGCGCGGCAGGCCCCCGCCCCCTGGCGCTCGGCCATGCGCCAGAGCAGCATTCCGCACAGCGTATCGCTGCGCAGGGGCGTCCCCCACGGAGAGAGCGGCCGCACAATGTAGCGCAAAAGTTGCATGGCTGACTCCGGCTAGAGGGCCCTGATGCCGGCCAGATCCACTGGCTCGCCATCCAGCGCCAGATCCTCGAATGCCACCTGCCCATTGCCGCGTGAAGACCCGCCACCCAGGGCGTCAAGCTCCACGAGCCTGAGAGCCTTGAAAAGCCATTGGGCCAGCTCGTCCGCGTCATCGTGCTCAAAAACCTTGAGGGCGATGCTCAGCTCAAAGGCCACGCCGGCGGGCACGCGCTCCAGCGGGCGGGGATGTTCGGCTGTGCCGTTGACCCGGTTGATGGTGTTCTCGTACTTGATCTCCATGGAGAGTTGCCCGGCCGCAAAGCGCTTTCTGTCCTCTTTGCAGAGCATGGCGTCACGCACCAAAAGGCGCGTGGGGCCGAGCTTGGGATCACACTTCCCCGGATCGTTATGC
This sequence comes from Desulfovibrio sp. ZJ369, assembly GCF_011039085.1. Lineage (GTDB taxonomy): Bacteria > Desulfobacterota > Desulfovibrionia > Desulfovibrionales > Desulfovibrionaceae > Desulfovibrio. The sequence continues at coordinate 6,968 of NZ_JAAKEI010000014.1, forward strand.
GCGCCGAACAGCACGCATACGGGGCAATCCGCCCTGCCGCAGCCGCAGGGCGCGCCCTTGGTTATGCATTTCCGGGTCTCAGGGTTCGTGCCCATGACGATACCCACCTCCAGCAGGGATCGCATCTTGCCCTTCAGGGATGAGCCGGGAATATAGGGCGCCCCGGAAAGCGGATCCTTCACAATGGGCTGGTCAAGCCCGCCGATCTCCACAGTTTCCTTGCCCGCGCCGATGTGCAGGCCGGTGCGCAGGCGGATGCGGCCGGTAAGTGTGCGTATGGATTGCAACTGCATGTCTTCCTCCGTGATGTCAATCCTTGAGATAGCGGGCGCTGAAGCCGACAACCGCCTCAAAGTGCAGCAGGAATGCCTTGAAATCACAAACATCCTCTATACTGTCCACATTCTTCCATAGCCATGTCTTAAAACTTTCAGGGACGACCTTACGCTTGAGGGCGTATTCCGACTTGGCCTTGAGCAGCTTAATCATAGGCAGGATGCGGCAAAAGGCGGCCTGTTCGTCCCGGGCGTCCAGCAACTGTCTCTCAAGCGACTTTACGTCCGCGTAAAATTTCCGCAGCTGAGAGGTTTTTATTTCCGGCCTTTCTGTGAAGGATCTTGCCGTTTCCTCTGCCCTGGAATCTACCCATATGGGGTTGAGCTCCTGCTTGGCTTTGTCCTTGTAATACTCAATTTTACTCATGCTCTGCTCCTCTCTCCGGTAGTGCGGGTGCGGTACAGTGCCCAGGTGATGCCCAATTCCTCTTGGGGGAAGGCCTTGTTGTCCTGCGCCATGCGCCACAGGCGCTCTGTGTCCACGTTGTCAGGATGGCAGTTGCGCTTCATGTCATAGGCGAGATGCGCAAGGTAAAGGCCCTTGCGCATGTCGCCCCGGTAAAATTCGCCGCAGGCCCGGGCATAGCCGAGCAGGCGACGCACAAAGCCCTGGGTGACGGCCCCTTTCAGGCACATGCTCTCCAGCCATTGACCATTTTCAAGCAGGTGCTTGCATTGAGCCCACCCGGCTGTAACGCCAAACAACGTGGCCGCGTCCTTGTCGGGCTGATGCTTGGAGGCTTCGAGCGCATCCTCCGCCGCGCGGCGTATGGCCCGCATGGGAAGGCGCGGCTTGAAGACAGGCAGGCCAGCCGAGAAGGTCACGGCGGGATTTTCGCCGGTAAAGCGTCCGAAGTCCTCACGCAGCCGGCGTGCAAAGTCGATTGCCTGAGACCACGGCCCAAGGGCAAAGAGATCGTCACCACCCGCAAAAACGAGGTACATGCCGGGAAATTCCCGCTCCATGAGGCGCGGCACATGCGCGGCGAAAAAGTGGTTCATCATGCGCGAAAGCATGGCAAAGCGGGAAATGGAGAACAGGCTCTCCTCCCCTGTGCCGAAGCCCATGCCGAAAAGCAGGCCCAGGTTGTCCACGTCCGCCTTGCATGCCGCCAGACAGGCCACAGAACGCATCCCCGTGGTGTCTGCAATGGGCACGCGGGCCTCTTCGGCCAGCATGGCAAAAGTCTTGGGGGCGTCAACTTCCACGGCTTCGCCATTCAGGACGGCTGCGCCGTTGATGTCTTCCAGGCGTCCCTCGTTGCGCCACCGCTCCATATCATCCTGAGTCAGACATGGCACATGCCCGGCAACCGGCACAGCGGCGAAACCGTCATAGCCGCGCATGTTCACAACATCCAGGGCGTCCCGCAGAAGAGCATCGGCGGCGGGATCACGCGCTTCCAGGCGCAGGCGCAGTCCATCAAAGAGAGCGACCCCATCGCCCTCACGGGTAAAGACGAGGTACTGCGCATTTGGCAGGCGTCGCCCCACCTGCTCAATGAGGCGACGACACAGCCCGCAGATGGGAGCCCCGTCATCAAGCCGCCCCGTGGCGGGGCGCGCGCGGCAAAAGTCACATTCGCCATATTCAGCGTAATCTTTCTGCTGCACACCAAGAACCGGGGAGACACCGCCCTTGAAAGCTGTTGCGAAAGGATGGAGTTTGGCCTCCTCCAATGCGTCGTTGAAAGCCTCGAAACGCCCGCAAAAGCGCGTGCGCTCCAGATCCTCAGGCAACAGTGGCAAGCTTGCGAATGTCATACGCGCTGTGCCCAGGAAGGTCTTCAAGAGCCACGCATCCACTTTCTGATGGAGTATGTGGAGGGTTTCACGGCTTTGTGGAGTGTCTGGCAGGAGGAGCACGAAACGACCGCCCGCGTCCGTAATCCTGGCTGCCGGGGAGAGATCCAGCCGCTCCAGCAGGGAAAGCCATACAGAACGGGTGAGCGCCTGCAAATACAGGGAACGCGCCCGCAAGAGCTTGCTGGCCCCCTTGTCCGCCTGACCTTCTGCCCCAAAAATGAAGCGCTGGATACCGGAAAGCTCACCACCGGCGAGCAGCAGGCGTTCCTCCCCGCTTGGGCAGGCGAGCAGCGCCTGAACGATTGCCGCCGTTGTGGCCGCATGGTCATAAAGTGAGATGTCGGCCCGTGTCTTCCACGTTGAGGATGGCACACACCAGGTGAACCGCTCCAGCAGGCTGACCAGCGATGCCATGTAGTGGTGGCGCCCCATATGAAGCGGCAGGGTGTCGAGGGCAGCCAGGAATTGCTCATACAGGGCTTTATAGGAAGCGCCTTTTCCCGCTTGCGCGACAGGGAAGAGGGGAGAGTCATCCCCGGCCCCCGGCTGTGTGTCAAGGGGCAGCAGACGGTAGCGCAACGGAGGCGCGTCTTGCGCCAGTCCCTTGCCGTTCAGACGAACGTTGGTGAACACCGACTCCAGCCGGGCCGTTCTGAAATCGCCTTCGGCCTCACCTTCCAGACGGTCACCGCCAGACGAGAGACGATCCGCCCTTTGCAGGAACAGTTCCTCCCTTGAAGTGGCGTCGGGTCTGTGGTGTGCCGACGCCAGGCGGGCAAGACGGCTCCTCATGCCCTCCAGATCCGGCGGGAGCGGCAGTACATGCTCTATAAAGTAGTCCGTATACAGCACATGCCGGTGCGTGGTTCCGTGGGGGCAGTATTCCTGCGCCAGTCCCTGGGAACAGGGGGCGTCGGCGCGCTGTGCGAACTTGCCAATATCATGGAGCCATGCCGCCAGTATAGAAAGCTCCTGCTTCATGCGGGCCTCCTGATGTGTCAGCCGATATTTTTTTTGAAAAATATCCCTTCACCTGCCCTGTCGCAAGGGCAAGTGAGGATGCACTCTCCGTAAAACAGGGCTATCCTTGACATGTACCGCACTGACCATTGCAGGCGAACGCGCGCTTATGACGGGTAAACCAGAGGAAAAGCGCAAAAAGAACCGGGGGCAGGATGCACAGACGCCCATTGACAACCACCCGGCGTTCCTTGATGTAGATATGCACACTGGGCGCAGCCGACGCGTCGAAGCTGCGAAGCATGTCTTGCGGGAAGGCCGGCTTCCGTAACAGGGCCTCCGGCAGGTGAGGGCGCAAACGGGGAAAGAGTACCGGAGCCAAGGTTATCTGCGCATCCGCGGCTGCATCGGGTGAAGGGTAGTAAAAGTGCGCATCTGTCTCGCAGTGTGGGGCGACAAGCACATGGAACAGACGATCCTGCTCACGACCGTAGCATTGCGCGGCCAGAGCAAGGCTCGCGCTCATGGTCTTTCGGCCCCCGGCGAGGGAAAAGTCAACACGGCGGCTCCGGCCTTGTGCCCATCTCCACGCCTGGCGCATGGCCAGTTCCTGAAAAGCCTCACTTTCCTCTCTTGTTGTGATGTCCTGCAAGACACGCCCCTTGCAGCGGGGAATCAGTATATCTTTTTCAGAGAGTATTAATTAAATAATGTTTTAATGTCATCCAGAGTTCCATTCACATGAAACCTGGCAAAAAGATCCATCGTCAAGTCAACCATGTGCAGACTTCGTGAAACAACGACCGATTTTCGGCGGAATCTGGCAAACCAGTGACGCTGGCGACAATTGTTCCTTTCTATACGGACTGTTCCACCTTTCCCCTGAAACAGATCGTTTTCGGCTATCTCCAGAGGATAAACCTTCCACTTGTCCGTACAGTAAAGCCAGACTTTCCACTTTTTCAAACGCTCCATCAATCTGTGGAGGGTAGCCTGATCACGCCCGCCACATTCCCAGTCGATGAGTTGACCGGTATCACGACAATAGGCTTTCCAGATCCAAAGTTTGTTTTTTTGACTTTAGATCAGATTACCTTTGACTTTTTATGAAAGTCAAAGGTGCCATTCAGGCGAAAAATGCGGTTTTCACCTGAATGTACGCCGCGTTGCGGCGGCTGCCGCTTTCGCGTCAGCAGAGCATTTTTAAAGTGAAAATGATCTAGAAAATGCCACATTTCATCAAGTTCAACAATGATGGCCTCACCAGGTTCAGGCTTTTCATAAACACGTTCCGCAAAATTTCGTACCCAACGTAAAACAGCGGGGGGGGTGAAACATGAAAAATTCGGGCAATGGCAGACAGGGACAGACCCATGGTATACAGCGTGACAGCAAGGGCTTTTTCACTTGCCGGGCGGCCCCGTGGAGTGGTGCGAGTAAATTGAAATCCACAATTCTTGCAGCGATACCGTTGTTTTCCCAGAATCTTTCCGCTTCGATATACCGTGCTGGCATGGCACTTGGGGCAGTCGGGCTTTGCTTCCATGTGTTTCTCCTTTTGGAGGGATATAACACATTTACATCATATTATTAATACTCTCAAATTCCGCTACAGTCATACCCCTGCCCCGCAGGCCGCCAAAACGGACGCGCAAGCAGTCTTCAGCCGGACGCCGCTTGAACAAATGCGTCAGGACATGCAAACCGGAGAGAGAGTTCAGCGCGGCATATACGTTGGCCTGCTGCCAGGGCCGGCCTTGCGCGAGGCAATGTTCGCGAGAGGCAGGACAGGCGCATCTTATGCGTCAGCCCTGCAGAGAGCGGCGAGAGGGCTTGCCTCAAGCGCGCCGCGACAGTAGGATCCATGCAGGCTTTGCCCGGCCCGGCATTGCGCGCCGGGGGCGGACGCCGGCAACAGGCTTCAGGACTAGAGCATTTTTTGATTGAAAATATCTATTTTCAATCACGTCGCTGCCATCATTTCGCGTCCAGAACGCGGTCTGGACGCTCATTCGGCGCGGGCGCCAGCTAACGCTGTCGCCAGAGCGTTTAGCTAATGCCATTAGCAAAACGCTCTAAACATTTGCGGCAATCAGGAGCATGCCATGATCAGAGCCATTTCCGACACCCTGCCTCTCAACAACGGCCAGAGTATGCCCGGCTACGGCTTCGGCTGCTACAAGGCCTCAGGGCATGAGCTGGCTCTGGCCGTGCGCGAAGCCGTGGCCTGCGGATACCGCTACATTGATACGGCCGCCTATTACCGAAATGAAGATATTGTGGGCCGGGCCCTGCACGCCTGCGGGATCCCCAGAGAAGAGCTTTTTGTGCTCTCCAAAATCTGGCCTTCGGATTTCGGAGCTCCGGCGCGGGCTTTGGAGCAGAGCCTCAGGCTTTTGGGTCTTGAGTACCTGGACGGCTGTCTGCTGCACTGGCCGGGCATGGACGTTTCCTGCCGCCTGCGCGTTTTTGAGGCCCTGCTGCGCTTGCAGGAGCAAGGCAAGATCCGCGTGCCGGGCGTTTCCAATTTTCTGGCCGGGCATCTGATTCCGTTGCAGGAGAATTTTGGTTTCTGGCCTGCTCTGAATCAGATTGAAATCCATCCTTTTTTCACGCAGTCCGCATTGTGCCGTTTTTGCGCTGATCGCGGCATCCGGGTCATTTCCTGGAGTCCGCTGGGCAGAGGCAGGGATCTGGAACATCCGATGGTGCAAAGTCTGGCCGCGGAGCTCCATAAAACACCGGCTCAGATCGTCCTGCGCTGGCATCTGGAAAAAGGCCTGCTGCCCATTCCCAAGTCCGTGCATGCCGAGCGGATCAGAGAGAACGCCGATGTTTTCGATTTCAGCCTGGATGCGGCGCAAATCGCGGCGTTGGACGGGCTTGAACTGCCTGAAGGCCGGGGCAGAATGGGGCCGGATCCGCTTTGTTACCCGCCCGTGCAGAGCAGGAAAGATTCATGAACGTCGGGCCAGGCCTCACACGGGCGCACGGGCCAGAAACGCATAGCGCCCGTTGACCGCGCGCAGCAGATCGTCGGGCTTGAGAAAAAGCTGCAGGCCGCGCGCGCCCGCGCTTACATAGATGCGCTCGCAGGCAGAGGCGCTGTGATCCACAAAGACGGGATAGGCTTTTTTCGCGCCCAACGGGGAACAGCCGCCGCGCCGATAGCCGGTGAGGGGCAGCACATCCTTGAGGCGGACCATTTCCGCATGCTTGTTGCCGGAAGCCTGGGCCAAAGCCTTGAGATCCAGTTCGGCCGCCGCCGGGATGCAGGCCATCAGCACCCCTGTCCTGTCGCCTCTGGCGACCAGCGTTTTAAACACGCATTCCGGCGCCGCGCCCAGAGCGCGCGCCATGCTCACGGCGGAAAGATCCTTTTCATCCACGTCTACGCGATGCAGGCTGAAGGCAATGCCCATTTTTTCAAGCAGACGGGCAGCGTTGGTCTTGGAAATTTTGGCGGCTGAAACGCTCATGGCGAGGATGCGAGCCGGCGATCAATGCCGGCTGAGCCAGTAGGAGGGTTTTTTGCGCGGAACGGCAACGTCAAACGGCCTGGAGATATGGTCGTCCATGCCTGCATCCAGAATATCGTCAATAGTGTCGGGCAGCGAAAGATTCACTTTGAGAGTCCCTCACATATAAATCCCTGGAGTGCCCTTACGATATATTTTCTTTAATTTCATAGAGATATAGGAAAACCCCGGAGCCTGACTCTGACATTTCATGCCCCGGTGATCCCTTGGTTGATTATCCATTTTCTTATCCATTTTTTTGTCTTCTTCTTTATTTAAAAATCGTTTAGAGCATTTCCACTTTGAAAATGCTCTGCTGACGCGAAAGCGGCAGCCGCCGCAACGCGGCGTACATTCAGGCGAAAACCGCGTTTTTCGCCTGAATGCCACCTTTGACTTTCATAAAAAGTCAAAGGTAATCTGCTCTAGATTGCAGAGATGAAATTTGCATCTGAAGAAATCCGAACCAAGGCTGTTCATGCGTATCTTGATGGAAAAGCAACAGCCAGGCAATTGGCAGATATTTTAGGTTATACCCCGGCTAGCATCTGCAATTGGGTCAGAGCTTACCGTGAAAACCAACGATTATCAGCCAAACCCAATGGCCATCGCCCAAGTTGTTTCTCATGCGAGGAGATTCGGGAATTGCAAGCCCTTCTTGATAAAAATGGTGATATGACGCTTCAGGAAATTAAAGAGCATTTTATTGAACACTCCACCGGCTAAAGCCGGTGGATTCACCTTGGCGACTAAAGTCGCGTTCCGGCTAAATCCGGTATGGTTCCTGCTGAAGCAGGCTTAAGTCATTCACCCTCAATCCGGAAGGTCTCATCAGCATCTTCCTGTTGAGCAATGTATTGCTTGATAACCTCATCGGTCACATTACCACTGCTGCAACAGATTCAAAATTTTATCATCGGTTGCTATGTGCGATACAAATATTATCTATATCTTTGCCACCAATTTCCTTGTGGGGAAACTCCTGCCAGAGACAAATATGCCAGACCGTATCCTCATACCAAGAGACAGTTTGCAAAGGCTTCTGTATGAGAACATATTGCTTTTGAAACGCTCGCTCCGGCGCGTAACGGCGCAAGTACATTGCGTCTGCGCCTGTCTCTGCTGTCGTCATCCGTAAGGCGGCACAGCCGCCAACGGCTGACGCGCGCGGACATGGCTTCGCCCTGCCAGAGCGTTGAGCTGCTTTCATGAGCAAAACGATCTACTCCAGCACGCGCAGCTCCGCGGACAATTGCCCGGAGTTGGAGCGCAGCACCACATAGCCGCCCGCGGCCAGGGCGCCGGGGTTGACCACCACCGTGCGCCCCACGCGATCCACGGCGCGCGCCTCGTGAATATGGCCGCAGAGGCAGATGTCGGGCTGGGCCTCTTCCAGAAACTCGCGCACGGCCATGGAGCCCACATGTACGCCGCCCGGGATCACGTCGCAGGCCGTGTCCTTGGGCGGATTGTGCGAGACCAGCACCGTATGCGGATACATACGGGCGCGCTGCCATGCGGCTTCCAGCCATGCGGCAAAGGCGGATTCGGGATACTCGCTGGGCGTGCCGAAGGGCGTGAACGTGGAAGCGCCCACCCCGAAAACGGCAATCTCCGGAGTCAGTTCGCGGGTGAAGGTGTGCAGATTCCAGCCTTTTTCGCTGAGCCAGGCGTCCACCTCCGGGCGATCCATATTGCCGATCTGGGCCAGGACCGGGATGTCGTGGGCGCGCAGAGCTTCCATGACCAGTTCGGCCTGCTTGACCCCGCCGGTGATGGTCAAATCGCCGGTCACGATAACCCCGTCGGCCTGAGACAGCTCAGGGATTTGATCAAAACGCGCGGGCTCGTCGTGGATGTCGCCCACGGCGATCCAGAGGTAGTCCCGGGTAGCAGCGCTTGGCATGACGGTACATCCTTTGTTATAGAACTTTTTATGGAAATTCTGCCATAACTCCTGCCAGATGAAAAGAGCCGCCATGCCCGAGAAAGCCGTTGATTCCGCAGAGTCCCCTGGCGTGCAGAAAGCCGCCCTGCGCGAGCGCATCCGCAGGCAACGCCGCGAGCAGCCGCCGGGCCTGGCCCGCGCGCGCAGCCTGGAGGCCCAGCAGCGCCTGCTGGATGCCCCATGCTGGGGCGCTGCGCGCTCCGTGGCCCTTTATGTGGCCCTCAAGGGGGAAGTGTCCACCGATGCATTGCTGGAGGCCGCCTGGCGGAGCGGGCGCACAGTCTATCTGCCGCGCGTGCATCCGCATGAGCCCGGCCGCATGAGCTTCGTCGCCTGCGCCGGTTTTGCGCAGTTGCGGCCCGGCCCCTTTGGACTGCGCGAGCCCGAGGAAAGCCTGCCCGGCTTTGGAGCGGAAGACATCGGCAATGGTTTTGACCCGGATCTGCTGGTGCTGCCCGGCCTGGCCTTTGACCGGCGCGGCGGCCGCCTGGGTTTTGGCGGCGGCTATTACGACCGTTTTCTGGACGACGCCAGGCTGCACTGCCCGCGCGTGGGCCTGTGTTTCGCCTTTCAGGTGTTCAGGGAGCTGCCTCTTGAGCAATGGGATCAGCGCGTGCAGTTTCTGTGCACGGAAGAGAGCTTCGTATGTCTGTGAGTTTCCTTCCTTTTGCCTTTCCGGGGCTTGAAAATGTGCGCTGCGTTTTTCAGACCCGTCCGGGCGGGGCAAGCCGGGGCGCATACGGCGGCGGCAATATCTCTTACAGCACGGGCGACGACCCCGCCCATGTGGCGGCCAACCGTTGTTCTCTGCTGCAAAGTCTGAAAGGCGAGGGCCTTGCCGCCTGGGCCGAGCTCAATCAGGTGCACAGCGACACCCTGGTTTTCGAGCCGGATGCCGTAGGCTGTGAGGCGCAAGCCATAGTGGACGGCGACGGACTGGCCTCGTCGCGTCCGGGCCTTGGCCTGCTGATCAAGACGGCCGACTGCCAGCCCATTCTGCTGGCCCATCGCAGCGGCCGCCACATAGCGGCCTTGCATGTGGGCTGGCGGGGCAATCGTTGCAACTTTCCGGGCACGGGCGTGGCCCGCTTCTGCGCGCATTACGGCCTCAGGCCGCGCGATCTGGTGGCCGTGCGCGGGCCGAGCCTGGGGCCGGAAAAGGCGGAGTTCGTCCATTTCGAGCAAGAGTGGAGCGCGGACTTTCGCCCCTGGTTTGATCCGGCTTCGCGCACAATGGATCTCTGGGGGCTGACCCGCGCGCAGTTGCTGGAGGCCGGGCTTCTGCCGCGCCATATCTACAGTCTTGACTGCTGCACTTTTTCACTGCCAGGTCAATTCTTTTCCTACCGGCGGGAAAAGAAGTCCGGCCGCCAGGCCAGTCTGATCTGGATGACAGGCTGAAGTCCGCGCGTATTGATGGCGTAGCGCGTTTTGCGCATGAAAGGAGCTGAACGCTCTCATCTTTCGATACGTCAGCCCTGTGATCCGGGTCCGGGCCGCATTGACAGCGCGCCGCCCCGCGTCTAGAGTGCTCCCTGGCTACGGTAGCCGGGCTTTTTCCGGCTTGAAAAGGGAATCCCGTGCGAAGCGGGAGCGGACCCGCCGCCGTGAGCCCCATAACCGCATCCCTTTTTGCGCCACTGGAAACGGGAAGGCCGGGACTGCGGGGGGCAAGCCGGAAGACCTGCCGTGCCGCGGAGCCGTTTGATACGGGCTTCGGCAGCGGTGTCTACCGCTCCGGCAACGGGTTTTTGCCGGAAAGGCGGAGGAAATACGGACCTCTTCCATGACGCATGGAAGGGGTTTTTTTGTGGCCTGCGGCGCCTGCCGGGCGGCCGCGGCGCGGGACAGCTCGCGGGTGCGCTGTCACAACCTTGCGCAAGGCTCACTGCAGGCCCTCCGGCATGAGCGGGCGGTACGCCGCCACATGGAGAAAGGCTGCTTTGCGGCGGACGATGTACTGAGGGCTGACCCCAGCAGCAGCCCGGGCGGTTGAGCACATGAGCAAGCCGGATCTGATCCCCGCATTTTCAGGAGCGGCCGCGCAACGCCGCCTGTTATGGGCCTTGGCCGGGCTCGCGGCGCTCTGGCTTTGCTCCCTGCCCCTGGCCTGCCTGCCCGGTCCGATGCCCTTGAGCGCGCACGAGGTTTTCCGGGCCCTGGCCGTGAATTTCGGTTTTTCGGACGCGCCGCAGAACAGCGCGCAATCGCTGGTGGTGAACCAGATCCGTCTGGCGCGGGTCTGTCTTTCGGCGCTCTGCGGCGGGGCCCTGGCCGTGGCCGGAGTCGCGCTGCAAGGCGTGCTGCGCAACCCGCTGGCAGATCCTTTCACCCTGGGCATTTCCGCGGGGGCGGCCTGCGGAGCCAGCCTCGCCATTGCCCTGGGCGGCATGGCCGGAAGTCAGATTCGTTTGTCCGGCCTGTTCGGGCTGTCCCAGGCGGGGCTGGTGGCTCCGGCAGCCCTGGCCGGAGCCTTGCTGGCGTTGTGCGGTGCGCTTTGGCTGGGCCGGAGCCGGGGAAGCTTCAGCCGGGAGAGCGTGATTCTCGCAGGCATTGCCGTGGCCGCCTTTCTGGGGGCGCTGGTGGCGCTGATCAAGGCGCTGAACGAGGAATCCGTCACCAGCATCGTATTTTGGATTATGGGTTCCCTGCAGGGCCGCGGCTGGGACAGCCTGCCCCTGCTTCTGACCACGCTCGTGCCCGGGCTTCTGGCCGTGGCTCTGGGCTGGCGCGCCCTGGATGTGCTCTCCCTGGGCGACGAGCAGGCCGCGCAACTGGGTCTCAACGTGGGCCGGGCGCGTTTCTGGCTGCTGGCCGGGGCCAGTTGCATGACTGCCGGTTGCGTGGCGGTGGCCGGCGTCATCGGTTTTGTGGGTCTGGTGGTGCCGCATGTGCTGCGCCTGCTGCTGGGGGCCGGGCATGGGCCGTTGCTGACCGGCGCGTTTTTCGGCGGCGGTATTCTGCTGGTCTGGGCCGACGTTCTGGCCCGCAGCGTACTGGACGGCGGCCAGGAATTGCCGGTGGGCGTTGTGACGGCCCTTTTGGGCGGCCCGTTTTTCGCCATGCTGGTGCGGAGGCGCTGATGCTCACGGTGCGCGGGCTCACAGCGGGATACGGCGGGCGGCGCGTGCTGCGCGGGGTGAGTTTTGCGGCCCGCGCAGGAGAAAGCGTGGCCCTGCTGGGGCCTAACGGCAGCGGCAAGACAACGCTGCTGCGGGCCATCTCGGGCGTCTTGCGGCCGGAAAGCGGGCATCTGGCTCTCCAGGGCAGACCGCTGGAGCAGCTTGGGCCGCGCAGCCGGGCCCGTCTCGCGGCAGTGGTGCCGCAGCGCGGCGAAGTCCCGCAAGGGATGAGCGTGCGGCAGATGGTGCTTTTGGGGCGCTACCCCTATCTTTCCTGGCTGGGCGGCTACAGCGGCCGGGATTACGCGGCGGCTGAAGAGGCTCTGGCAGCCACGGCCGCGTTGGATCTGGCCGAGCGCCGGGTCAGCGAGCTTTCGGGGGGGGAGCTGCAACGCGTGCTGCTGGCGCGGGCGCTGGCCCAGCAAAGCCCCCTGCTTCTGCTGGACGAGCTGGCTGCCGGTCTGGATCTGGCCCGCATGGTGGAATTGTTCGACCTTCTGGAACGCTGTCGGGCCGCCGGGACCTGCGTGCTGATGGCCATGCACGATTGCAACCTGGCCGCGCTGTACGCCACGCGGCTGATCGGTCTGAAAAACGGGCGTGTGCTGTTTGACGGCCCTGTAACCCACGTCTTTACGGAGGAGCGACTCAGTGCCTTGTACGATCTTCCCATACGGGTTTTTCCGCATCCGCAATGGGGGCTGCCCCAGGCGCTGCCGGGCCGCGCGGCCGGCCCGTGGAGCCATGCCGCTTCTTCTGTTCAGCCTTGCGGCTGCGCTGCCGACGCCCCCGGCCCTGGCCGTGACGCCGGCTGTGCCCCGGAGCGACTACCAGGCCATTGCCGGCACAACAGTGGACAGCCCTGACAGAAAAAACAGCGCTCCGGCCCGGCTCTGCGTCACGGACGACGCAGGCGTCACTGTGCTGCTGGAGAAACCGGCCACGCGGATTATTGCCCTTTACGGAGCCTACAACGAGCTGCTGCTGGCCCTGGGCGCGGGCGATCTGCTGGTGGCCCGCACCGTGGCCGACGCGCGGCTTCCGCAATTGGCGGAATTGGCGGATCTGTCCGTCATCGGCACGCATATGCGCCCTAATGCCGAACTGATTGTGGGGCAAAAGCCGGATCTGGTGCTGCAACTTTCCGGCCGCAAAGAGGCGCGACTTCAGACCGAGGCCCTGCGCAAGCTGGGCATCAATGTTCTGACGTTTGAGATGAATTCTTTTGAGCGGATGTTCGACGTGCTGGGGAAAATCGCGCTGCTCACGGGCCGGGAGCAACAGGCCGCCGCGCTGATCCGGGGCTGGCGCGGCCGCCTGGCCGCGCTCAGGGCCCGCCATGCCGGGCAAAGGCCGGTGCGCGTCTTTTACGAGGTCCGCTATCCGAACCTGCTGGCTGCCGGGAAGGGCAGCATCGTCGATGAGATCATTGCCTATGCCGGGGGCGCAAACGTGGTCCGGGAAGAGAAAAAGCTGGTGCGTATCAACGAGGAGGCCTTGATCCAGGCCGACCCGGACGTGTACCTGCTTCAGAAAGGCCCCATGAATCCCGATCCCGAGCCTTTGGAGCGGCGGGCCCATTACAGGGAGCTGCGCGCCGCGCGCGCGGGCAGGGTGCTGGTTGTGGATGAGGATCGCTTTGCCCGGCCCGGCCCCCGCGCCGTGGATGCGGCGGAGGAGTTGGAGCGTTGGCTGCATCCGCAAGCACGTTGAAAAAGTTCTTCCGCCCCCTGGCAATGTCCGGGGCCCGGGCTTGTGTTCCAGAGCAGATTACCTTTGACTTTTTATGAAAGTCAAAGGTGGCATTCAGGCGAAAAACGCGGTTTTCGCCTGAATGTACGCCGCGTTGCGGCGGCTGCCGCTTTCGCGTCAGCAGAGCATTTTCAAAGAGAAAATGCTCTATGCCCCAGGCGCAGGGGCCGGGCGTTTTTCTCTGAAGGGAATTTTTTCAAAGCGAGTTGAACGACTATGACCGGAACTCTTTACGGCATCGGCGTTGGCCCGGGCGCGCCGGATTTGCTGACCCTGCGGGCCGTGGCCGTGCTGCGCAGCGTGGATGTGATTCTGGCCGCCGCCTCGCCGCGCAATGATTATTCCGCGGCGCTGGAAACCGCGCGCCCGCATCTGCGGCCCGAGACGCGTCTGTTGCGTTTGGAATTTCCCATGACCCGCGATCCCGGCACATTGCGCGCGGCCTGGCAAAAAGCCGCGCAGGCCGCCAGAGAAGTGCTGGAAGGCGGGGAAAGCGCGGCTTTTCTGACCATCGGGGACCCGTTGATCTACAGCACGTTCGGCTATCTTTTGCGCACCTTGCGGGAAAGCGCGCCGGATCTGCCCGTGGAAATCGTGCCGGGAATCACCTCCTTTCAGGCCGCGGCGGCGCGTACCGGCACAGTCTTGTGCGAAAGCGGCGAAACGCTGCGCATCCTGCCCGGCATCAACGGCTGCAACGATCTGGCGGAAGAATTGCGCCATGCCGACACGGCCGTGATTCTCAAGGCGTATCGTAATTTTCCGGCCATCAGTGAAGCTCTGCGCGGCACGGGCCGCAGCGCGAGCTCCCTGCTGGCCAGCCATGTGGAGCAGGCAGAAGAAAACATCCGCCGCGGCATGGACGCGGTGGACGGCACGCCGCCTTATATGTCATTGATTTTAAGCCGGAAGCCGGAATCCGGCACGGGAAAAGGGCGCTGAGAAGAACCCGGAGCGTTGAGCTCATTTCATGAGCAAAACGCTCCAGGGATCTTCAGCAGATCCGGGGCAGTTGGGCGCCTTCCAGCATTCCCAGGAGGCGCTGCCCGCCGATGCGGGTGCGCAAGGCGACCCAGCCGGGCTTGCCGTTGCCTACCGTGCCGATGCGCGCGGCCTCGGCTCCGTGCGGGGAGGCCCGCATGGCCGCCAGCGCGGCCTCGGCGCGCGCTTCGGGCAGAATGCAGATGCACTTGCCTTCATTGGCCAGATAGAGCGGGTCCAGCCCCAGAAAGGAGCAGCCGTTTTTTACGGCTTCGTGTACCGGAATGCGCTCTTCTTCAATGTCGATGCTCACGCCGGACTGTTCCGCGATTTCATTGAGCGTGGTGGCCAGGCCGCCGCGCGTGGGATCGCGCAGAACATGCACCTGGCCCGCGGCGGCGATTACCTCCGCGATCATCCGGTTCAGCGGCGCCGAGTCCGAGGCCACGTCCGTGAGAAAGGAGAGATTTTCGCGGCTGCCCATGATCGTCAGGCCGTGATCGCCCAGCGCACCGCTGATCAGCACCGCGTCGCCGGGCCGGGCATTGTGCCCCGAAGGAGCGGGAGCAGTGAAAACTTCACCGATGCCCGTGGTATTGATGAACATTTTGTCGCAGGCTCCGCGCGGCACGACCTTGGTATCGCCGGTCACGATGCGCACCCCGGCAGCGCGGGCCGCTTGCGCCATGTCCGCCGCAACGCGCTCCAGCGTCGCCAGGGACAGGCCTTCTTCCAGAATGAAAGCGCAACTCAGGTAGCGGGGCCGCGCGCCGAGCATGGCCACGTCGTTGACCGTTCCGTGCACGGCGAGGCTGCCGATGCTGCCGCCCGGAAAAAAGAGGGGCGTCACTGTGTAGGAATCCGTACTCATGGCCAGGGGGCCGCGCAGATCCTCCAGCAAAGCCGCATCGTCCAGACGTTCCAGGAGGGGATTGGCGAAATGGCGGAGGAAACATTGGGCCACCAGGCGTTGCGAGGCCCGGCCGCCGCTGCCCGCGTCCAGCAGAAGACAATCATCCATGAATCAATGCTCCCCGTATTTGAAGTAGGCCGCGCAACTGCCTTCGGTGGAAACCATGCACGGCCCCACGGGCGTGGCCGGCGTGCATTTTTTGCCGAACAACGGGCACTGCGGCGGCCGGAGTTGCCCCTTGAGCACCTGGCCGCAGCGACAGCCGGGCAAGGGGCGCGTTTCCGGCAGGCGCAGGTCAAGGCGGATCAGGGCGTCCAGATCGGCATATTCGGGCCGCAAGGCAAGGCCGCTGCGCGGGATGCGGCCAAGGCCGCGCCAGAGCGCGTCAGAGGGGGTGAAAAACTGTTCCATCAGAGCGCGGGCGCGCGCGTTGCCTGTGTCGCTCACCGCGCGGGGATAGGCGTTGATCACGGCCGGGGCCCTGTCCCGCAGTTGTTCGGCCATGATGCACAGGGCCAGCAGGATGTCCGCGGGCTCAAAGCCGCCCACAACGCCGGGCATGTGATATTCGTCGGCCAGAAAGGCGTAGGGCGCAAGGCCCAGAACCGTGGAGACATGGCCGGGCAAAAGAAAGGCTTCCACAGCGCAGGATGCGTCGTCAAGCAGCGCGCGCAGCGCGGGCGGCACCAGCTTGTGCAGGGAGAGCACGCAGAAATTTTCGATCTTTTTTTGCCGGGCCGTGAGCAGGGTGGCGGCCACGGTGGGAGCGGTGGTTTCAAAGCCGATGCCCAGAAAGACCACCAGATCGCCGGGGTTGTTTCTGGCGAGCGCAAGCGCGTCCAGGGCCGAGTAGACGATTTCCACCCGCGCGCCCTGGGCCTGAGCGTGCTTGAGGCTGCGGCCGTCCGGGCCCGGCACGCGCAGCAGATCCCCGAAAGTGGCCACAATGACCTTGTCCCGTCCGGCCAGATCCAGAAATGCCGCCACTTCCGCGTCATGGGTCACGCACACCGGGCAGCCCGGCCCGGAGAGATGCGTGACCGAGGCGGGCAGCAAAGAGCGCAGGCCGCTTTGAAAAATGGCCACCGTATGCGTGCCGCAGACTTCCATGAATCTCATGGAACGCCCGTTCAGAGCTGTTTCCAGACGTTGAAGCAGGGCGCGGCAGAGGTGGGGATCCTGAAAAGCGCTGTTGAGTTGCATGTATGCTCCGCGTGCGGCCGGGCCGGGTGCGCTGTGCGGAAAGAATTTTCACAGGGAGGGGTGCGCGCCGGCGACCGCTGTGCCTCTTCATAAACCCGGAGATCTTTTTTGGCAAATGGCGGCTCGTCCCGCCTGGCGAACACTCCGCACGGGCGCAGTCCTTTGCTCGCGAATTGCGGAAGGGCGTAGTGTTCCTCGGCAGCTCCCTTGCAGGCTCGTTGCGCGCTTATGCCAGCGGCGCGAGATTGAGCCCGGTATCCACCGGCAGGCCGCACATCAGGTTGGCGTTGGCCAGAGCCTGCCCCGCGGCGCCGCGGCAGAGATTGTCAATGGCTGCGAGAATGATCAGCCGCCCGGTGCGCGGATCCACTACCAGACCCAGATCGCAGAACATGCTGCCGCGCACATAGCGCGTTTCCGGCAGGCTGCCCTTGGGCAGCACGCGAATCCAGGGGCTGCGCTCCCACACGCGGCAAAAGGCCTCGTGCACGGCATCCAGAGTGGTCTTGGGGTTTTTGAGCTTAGTATAGATGGTGGAAAGAATGCCCCGGTTCATGGGCAAAATATGCGTGTTGAACGAGATCCGCACGTCGCGACCGGCCAGCAGGGAAATTTCCTGCTCGATTTCAGGGGTATGCCGATGCCTGGGCAGGCCGTAAGCCCGGAAGTTGTCCGAGACTTCGCAAAAAAGTGTGGGCAGCGCGGCTTTGCGCCCGGCGCCTGTGGCGCCGGATTTGGCGTCCACCACAATGTCCGCGCTTTCGATGAGGTCACTCTTCAGGGCGGCGTAAAGGCCGAGAATCACCGAAGTGGGGTAGCAGCCGGGGTTGGCGGTCAGGGCGGTATGGGCAAGATCCGCGGCATAGAGTTCGGGCAGCCCGTAAACGGCCCAGCGCAGCAAATCCTTGCGGCTGTGGGCATGTTTGTACCACTGCTCGTAGACCGAGGCATCATGGATGCGGAAGTCCGCCGAAAGGTCCACGACTTTGGCCCCGGCGTCCAGCAGCGGCCCGGCCATCTCCATGGCCGTGCCCGCCGGCACGGCCAGGAAAACCAGATCACACCGCGCGGCGGCCTCCTTGGGCTCAAAGACGCTGATCACAACGTCCGAACCGGGCAGATTTTCCAGAAAGGGATAAAATTCCCCCAGACGTCTTCCGGCCTCGGCTCTGGAGCAGGCCAGGGCAAGCCGCATGGCCGGATGAACGGCCAACAGCCGGGCCAGCTCCATGCCCGCATACCCGGTAATGCCCACCAGCCCCACATTGAATGTCTTCATGCCCGGCAGTCCTTATGCGTGTTCGCCGCAGTTTTTTTTGCAATCCGGCCCGCATTTGATCACATATTTCATGCGCAATTCATATAAAATGCCGTCCAGAAGCCGGCGCTCCTCTTCTTCAAGACAGCTGGAGGTTTTTTGCCGCAACATGTCCAGCACGTCAATATTATGGCGGGCCAGGAGCAAATCCTGCTCCAGGCGGCCGGTTTCAGGGTTGGGCACTTCGCCCAACTGCACCAGGGCCGAAGAGGCCAGGGAAAGAATAAAGGTGGAAAAGGTCACTTCGGGCATGGGCCCTTCGGCCGGGGGCTGGCAGCCGCACGTTTCTTGACTCATGACAACCTCATTTTTTGCTGCATGGTCTGCAGGTAAAGTGCTACACTGAATTATCCCGACAGTTAAGCTTTTTTTATGGGCTGGCAAGGCGCGCGCGCAAATATGGCCGGGGCGCGAACGGTACCTCCGGGGAAGCGGATGCCGTTTATGGGTTGCAAGCAGCGCGGAAGCAGACGGGCAGCACAAATTTTTTCAATGCCTCGCCGCACTTGACGCGGAGAGGCACACGAAGAGGGGCATTTCTCCGAACAGATTTTTAGAGCGTTTAGAGCGGGTTGCAACAGCAAACCGCTCTAGCAAAACGCGCTAACTGTGAATCAGGGGCAAGGGCTCGCCGGGTTTGCCAGCCAGTGCGGAACGGTATGCGGCCAGGGCCTGCTCCAGGTAGTCGCGCGCGCCGGAAAAGCCGCCCGCCTCGGTGATGCTGCGTTCAAGGGCGTACAAAGCGGCCGCCACATCGGCCCAGTCCACCCAGCCCATATGGCCGATGCGCACGATCCGGCCTTTGAGCTGATCCTGTCCTCCGGCCATGCATACGCCGTATTTTTCGGCGGCCAGGCGCAGCACTTCCACGCCGTCCACGCCCTGGGGCAGAAGCACGCTGGTGATGCCCCAGGCAAAGTGCTCGGGCGCGAAAAGCTCAAGGCCCAGCGCGTGCGCGCCTGCGCGGGTGAGCATGGTCAGGGCCCACTGCCTGGCGTAGATGGGTTCCAGCCCGTTCTCCAGCAGCATGTCCAGGCTTGCGTCCAGGCCCAGGATCAGCCCCACCGGCGAGGTGAACAAGGTTTGGCCTTTTTCCAGTTTGGCCCGCTCCTGGGGCAGATTGAAATAAAAACAGCCCGGCGTCACGCGTTCGGCCTTTTTCCAGGCGCGCTCCGAAAGAGCCAGCAAAGCCAGGCCGGGCGGCAGCATCAGGCCTTTCTGCGAGCCGGTGAGCAGACAATCCAGACCCCAGGCATCCAGCGGGCAGGGCGAAAGGCCCACGCCGGAAATGCCATCCACCAGCAGCAGCGTGTTCCGCTGCCGGGTGATCCGGGCCACTTCCCGGACGGGGTGCAATACGCCGGTGGATGTCTCGGAAAGCTGAATCAGCACGCCCGTGATGCCGGGATCGGCCGTCAGGGCTTCTTCCACGGCTTCAGGCCGCACGGCACGGCCCCAGGGCACGGGCAGCGTCGTCACTTCCAGACCGCGCGCCGCGGCAATCTGCGCCCAGCGCTGGCCGAACTTGCCTGCATCCACCACCAGAACTTTCTCGCCGGGCTGAAACAGGCTGTACACGGCGGCGGTCATGGCTCCGGTGCCTGAGCAGGAGAGCGGCAGCACCGGCCCGGCTGTGCCGAACAGCAGCCGCAACCGTTCCTGAACCCGGCCCATGACTGCCTTGAATTCCTTTTTGCGGTGGTGAATCATGTCTCTGGCCAGGGCCAGGCGCACGCGCTCCGGCAGGGGCGTGGGGCCCGGGGTCAGCAGGCGAAACTTGTTGAGCATGACAGACTCCGTGAAGGTTTAGCCCACCTGGGCGATGAAGCACTTCAGATACGCGGTTTCGGGCATGGCGCTGTGCACCGGATGATCAGGCCCCTGGCCGCCCGCGAAAAGCAGCCTGGCGTGCAGCCTGCGCCGCGCGGCAGCCTGCGCCACGCAGCCGCGCAGGGCTTCGGCCGGGAGATGGTGCGAGCAGGAAGAGCTTGCCACTATGCCGCCGGGCGTCAGCAGCCGGAGAGCCAGGGCATTGATCTTGCGATAGGCCGCAAGGCCCTGGGCGGCATCCTTGCGGCGCTTGATGAAGGCCGGCGGATCCAGGCAGATCAGGGAAAAGCGTCGGCCTTCCTCATAAAGTTCGTTGAGCTGCTGAAAGGCGTCGCCGCAGATTGTCTCAGCCGGGCAGTCCGGCGCATTGATCGCCGCGTTTTCACGCGCCAGAGCCAGGGCCTGGGGCGAGGCATCCAGAAATGTGACGGATTTTGCCCCGGCAGCGGCGGCCGTGACCCCGAAGCCCCCTGCATAGCAGAAGATATCCAGCACGTCAGCGCCTTGGGCATAGCGTGCCGCTTCCCGGCGATTGCCGCGCTGATCGTAAAACCAGCCGGTTTTCTGGCCCGTGGCGCAGGGCGCGTGGAAACGGCAGCCGTTTTCCGGCACCAGCAGGCGAGGGGGCAGCGTGCCCCGGCTTTGCGGCTCGCGCGCCAGGCCTTCCAGGCCGCGAGCGGCCAGGTCATTGTCCCAGAACAGCGTAGCCGGAGCGAGAATTTCGTCAAGGCATGCCTCAATGATTTCGCGCCGGGCTTCCATGCCCGCGGTGCTGATCTGTATGGTCAGGTGATCGCCGTAGCGGTCAATGACCAGACCGGGCAGAAAATCGCCCTCGCCGTGGCAGAGCCGGTACCAGGGCCCGGAATAGAGCCGTTCGCGCAAGGCCAGCGCCGCGCCCAGGCGTTGCCGCAACAGGGCTGCGTCCAGGGGCTGTTCGCCCTGGCGGGAATGCAGGCGCGCGCAGATCAGCGAGGCCGGATTCAGGCAGGCGCTGCCCAGCGTGGCGCCGCGCGCGTCGCAGAGCGTGACTTCCTCGCCGGGCGCAAAGTCCGTGAGCGGGCTTTTTTGCACGTCCACTTCATTGCTGAATACCCAGAGATGCCCTGCGCGCAGGCGGCGGTCTTCATTTTTTTTGAGCCAGAGTTTACGCATGTGTCACAAAGGGGAAAGTGGTGTGAAAAATTACGGCTGCGCCTTCAATGCGGCGTTGATGCGCTCCATCTCCCGGTCCGGGGTTGTGTCGCCGGCTTGCGCCGAAACGCGCACCAAGGCGCCCACATCCCCGGCCTTCAGCGCGTCCAGCACTTCGCCCGGCAGCAGCATGCCGTGTTGGCTCAAGGCATCCAGGCGCAGAACCTCCAGATCAGCAACGCGAAATTCCAGATTGGCGAGTGTGAGTTCTTCCAGGCTGCGGCCATGCCAGTTCCGCGCAAAGACTTTCTTGATCCGTATCTGTTCGGGCCGGCTCACGGTGGGAATGTCCACGTTGAGAAAAGAGGCGCGGGCCTCCGCAACTCTGATTTGGGAAAGAAGGCTGCAAGGCTCAAGGGAGCCCTGCCCCTCAAGCACTGCCGCGACAAGGGAACTTTGCGCGCGGATTTCGCTTAGCTCCACGCGCTGGACGCCGGTTGTGCTCCACGGCGTCCGGATCCGGAGGTTGCGCAGCACCACGTTTTCGGCCACGGGCAGCATGCCGCCTTGCGGCAGAATCGCGCCGCGCAAAGGCGTACAGGCCAGCAGGGCCCGCCAGGGAAGACGCAGGGAGATTTCCGCTATGTGGCAGGTCACGGGCCCCTGCGGCGGCAGGGCTTGCATTTCCAGACCGCGCGCCAGCACGCGCCGGGAAAAAGGCGAAAAAACCACCTCGCGCGCGCGGGCCTGAGTCACCACGCCGTCCGCAACGGCCGGCGCGGCCAGACTGCGCCGCAACTGTTCCTCCACATGCGGGCGCAGCCAGAACTGCGCGGCCAGCGCAAGGGCCAGTGCCGCGGCCAGCAGGGGAGCAAGGAGCAGGAAAGTTCTTTTCATGGGTCGCTATTGTGCCGGGGCTGTGGCTGCCGCGTTCAAGCTGTCGATCTGCGCCTCCAGACTTTCCTTGCCGGGCTGCGCCGTGACAGTGAACAGCGCGCCCGGATCCCCGCCCAGCAGACCTATAAAGTCCAGAATGCGGAACGTCCTGCCCGGCTTGCTTTGCGCTTCAAGGATGCCCGGCATGGTTACAAAGGTATCCAGAGCCTTGCGGATGGCCGGATTTTCCGGCGCGGGCCCGGAGCAGAATGCGGCAACAGCTTCCTTCAGGATCGGCGTGGCCTCCCGGGCCGAAGGCAGGATGTTTCTGGCCAGATACGCCATGAGCCCCTGATCCGCGTACTTCAGGCGGACATCCCGGAACGCGCTGCCCAACAGGGCTTGCCCCAAGGTCAGCGCCCCCGCCTTGCCGGAAATCACGAAGTCGTACTCCAGAGCGCCGAGAGCCGCGGCGCGGATCGTGCCTTGCTCGCGCATGGCGTCCGCGTCCTGAGCCGCGAAACTCAGGCTCGCGTCCAGAACCAGCGCGGGCAGTCCGGGGAACGCCAGGCCGCTCTTGCGTTGCACGAGGGCCGTGGGCAGGGAAAGGGCATCCACACTGAAACTGTAGCGCAAGGGCGCGCTGGACTGCCAATGCAAGGCGGCCTTGCTGAGCGTCACGGCCTGGCCCGCCTTGTCGTCCAGGGCAACGCGCAGATCCGCCGCGCTGAGTTCCCTGATCAGAGGCTCGCCGCTGGTGAACATGCGCAGCAGCAGTGTCTGCAAGGCCCTTTGATCGGGATTGGGCCGGCAGGCCTGGGCTATCAGCTCACGCAGAGCCGCTTCTTCCGGAAAGGTGATGCCTTTTTCAGTCAGGTTGCCGAGCCGCAAAAATTCCTGGCCGTCCACGTTCAGGTTGAGGCCGTTCAGGGACGCTTCCTGCAGGCTGCGCCCTTCCCAGTTGCGCATATG
Organism: Desulfovibrio sp. ZJ369; assembly: GCF_011039085.1. Lineage (GTDB taxonomy): Bacteria > Desulfobacterota > Desulfovibrionia > Desulfovibrionales > Desulfovibrionaceae > Desulfovibrio. Next base: position 29,636 of record NZ_JAAKEI010000014.1, read on the forward strand.
TATGGATTCGCAACTGAAGTCCACAGTACCGTGGCCTTCGGGAAGGGTGCTGCTCATGCGCATGTCCGACACGCGCAGTTCCCTGATTGCCATGCCGTAGAAAATCTCCAGCACGTCCGGGGCAGGCTGCGCGCGCGGCGTGTCCCCCTGGCTCTCCCGCTCTTCCAGCAATTGCCTGAGCAAGGCGCTGTCCATGCGGATGCCTTCCGCTTCCTTGCTTTTCACGGTGCTTTGCGTCCTGATGGGGCCCTGGGCGAGAAAGCTCGCAAAGTTGGAAAGGCGCACGTCCTCGCCGATGGTGATCATGCCCGTTTCGGGCAGTACCAGGCCGCGCAGGGGCGTGTACAGCAGGAGCGCGCGCAGGGGCAGCCGGCAGGAGATCTCTTCCAGAGTATAGCGCGCCTCCCCGGGAGCGGGCTGCCGCTCTGGCGTGCCGCCTTCCAGGGCCTGCGGGGCCATTGTGCCGCGCATTTCCAGACCGCGCAGGGTCAGGCGGCGGGAAAAGGGGGAAAATGCAATTTCCCGCACTTCGGGCGGGGAGAAGCGCAGATATTCCGTAGCGGCGGCTTCCGGCAGTTCGGCCAGCTCCCGGCGCGCCATTTCCTCCACCCTGGGGCCGACCCAGAAGCTCAGCGCCGCGATTCCGGCCAGAATCAGGGCTGCCAGAACAAGAAGCGCGCGGAAAAGAGTTTTCATGCCTGTTTTTCCTTATGCGTCAGTCCACCCGGTGATGACAGCCCAGGCTTACAGGATTGCGCATGGCCGCCTGGGTGATCACATAGGCCGTCTGCGAGCCGTGGAAGAGATCCACCAGACGCCGCGAGATATGCGTGCGAATGTAAAAATCGTGAATGTGGCGCACCAGATCGCGCATGTCTTCAAAGGCGCGCCGCAGCCGGGCCTCGGTGCGCGCGATGCCCACATAGTTCCACATGGTGTTGCGGATGTTGGTCCAGTCCTGAGCCACCAGGGCCGGGTCGTCGCGGCGCTCGTCGCCTTCATGCTGCCAGTCCGGAATGGCGGCTGCCAGTCCCTTGGGCATGGAAGTGCCGGATGCCGCGCGCCGGGCCAGATCCCGCCCGCAGCTCACGCCCCAGACCAAAGCCTCCAGCAGGGAAGTGCTGGCCAGACGGTTGGCGCCGTGCAGGCCGGTGCAGGCGCATTCGCCGATGGCGTAAAGGCCGGGCATGGAGGTGCGGCCCCGCGTATCGGTCAGCACGCCGCCGCAGAAATAGTGCGCGGCAGGCACCACCGGGATGGGTTCCTTTCGGATGTCCAGCCCTGCCTGCCTGCATTCCTCGAACACCGTGGGGAAGCGGGTGGGCAGATCCTGCTTCACGCCGCTCACGTCCAGAAAAAGGCAGGGCGCGCCGCTGTGCAGCATTTCTTCCATCATGGCCTGGGCCACCACGTCGCGGGGGGCAAGATCGCCCCTGCTGTCATGGCGGAGCATAAAGGGGCGGCCGTTGTGATCCAGCAGGCGCGCGCCTTCCCCGCGCATGGCCTCGGTGATCAGCGGGCGGCGGTTGCTGCGCTCCTCATACAGGGCCGTGGGGTGAAACTGCATGTACTCCAGATTGGCCAGATTCACGCCCGCGCGAAAGGCCATGGACACGCCCGCGCCCACGCAGCCCGGCGCATTGGTGGAGTGCAGAAAAACCTGGCCCACGCCGCCGGTGGCCAGCACGGTCCAATCGGCCAGAATGGTCTCCGGCTCGCCGCTTTGCTCGTTGAGTACATAGGCCCCCAGGCAGCGGTTGGTCACCTCGTAGCGGTATTGAGAGCTTTTGGCGTGGTGCTGGCTGGTCAGGAGGTCAATGGCCGCGCGCCGGTGCAGACAGGTGATGCGGGGATGCGCCTGCACCTGGGCCGTGAGCCCGTCCATCAGGGCCCGGCCGGAATAATCGGCCCGGTGCAGGATGCGCGGCGCCGAATGGCCGCCCTCACGGGTCAGATTGAAGCTGCCGTCGGCATTGCGGTCAAATTCCACCCCGGCGCGCCTGATCAGCATTTCATCCACGCAGGCCGGGCCCTGGCGGCAGAGCCAGCGCACAGCCTTGCGATAATTGCAGCAGTGCCCGGCCACCAGGATGTCTTTTTCCAGAGCCGCGGCGTCGCGGAGGCTTTCAGGGTCGTCCGGCGTGGGAGCGGCGCGGTAGATGATGCCGCCCTGGGCCAGTTCGGAATTGCCGTCCGCCAGTTTGTCGCCGGCATTGAGCAGCAGCACGTCGCAACCGGCGTCGGCAAGAGTCAGGGCCGCAGTGCAACCGGCCACGCCGGAACCGATAATCAGGATGGGCACATGGCGGCGGGTGGGAGTCACGGGAAAATCCTCATTAAGCGCAGGCTTCCAGCATGCGGGTTAGAGAGAGACGGGCAGGTTCGCAAAGCGCGGCTTCCACTTGGAGGGGCGCGGCCTGCCCTCGGGCAATGGCCGAGAGTGTAGCCGAAAGTTTTTCTTCCGTCACCTTGGCCATGTCCGGGCAGAAAGCCCGGCCCAGCGGCAGGATGCGGCAGCGCCCGGCATGGCGGGCCGCCAGTCGTGCAACCAGATTGTTTTCCGTGCCGATGATCAGCGTGGAGCCCGGCGCCTTCTCGGCCAGCCGCGCGGCATCCTTGATCAGAAAGGATGTGGAGCCGGCCGCGTCGCAAGCGTGGATGACTTCCGGCCGGCATTCGGGATGCGCCGTTATCCGGCAACCGGGATGGGCGGCGCGCGCATCCGCCACCTGCGCGGGCGTGAATCGGGCATGGATGGCGCAACAGCCCGGCCAGAGCAGCAGCGGCCGGCCCAAAAAAGCGCTTTCGGGCTCTGCAAGGCCCTGGCCGCTCACCTTGAGGATATGTTGGTCCTCCGGCGCAAGGCCCAACTTTTCAGCCGTGTTGCGGCCCAGATGTTTATCCGGCAGAAAAAGCACGCCATCGCCCCGTTCCAGGGCCCAGCGCAGCATTGTCTCGGCATTGGCCGAGGTGCAGACCGCGCCGCCGTATTCCCCCACCACGGCCTTGAGCGCCAGCGTGGTGTTGACATAGGCCAGGGGCACGATGCGGCGGCCCGTGGCCGTCAATTGTTCCAGCACGCGGCGGGCCAGCCCGGCCGGGCTCATCAGGGACATCATGCAGTCGGCCGCGGGATCCGGCAAATGCACGGCCTGGCCCGGCTTGGCCAGAAGCGCCGCGGATTCGCCCATGAAATACACCCCGCAGAAAACAATATGCGCGGCCTCAATGCCCGGCACCTGGCGGGCCAGTTCCAGAGAATCGCCCGTGATGTCGCAATGAGCCACTACCCGGTCGTTCTGATAGTGATGCCCCATGATGCAAAGATCCCGGCCCAGTTCCTTTTTCAGCGCCGCTATGGCGGATGCAAGAGTGCGCATGGTTGTTCGATCCGTTTGGTGTAGAGAAGAAGGGAGAGCGGCCGGAAGAGCGTTTCAGGCCTGAACAAGAGTCATGCTGAAGTCAGCGGCCACTGCCGAATGGGTAAGGCGGCCCACGGAGATGAAATCCGGCCTGCGCGGGCCGGTCAGGGCAATGCGGCGGATCGTCTCCAGGCGGACGCCGCCGCTGACCTCGGCCTCAATATGCCGGGGCACCAGTGAAAGCGCGCGGCTCAGCAATTCGCCTTCCATATTGTCCATCATGATCCGCTCGGCCCCGGCTGCCAGGGCCTCGCGCACATGCTCAAGCGTGCGGCACTCCACCTCCACGGGAGGGCAGGGCCTGTAGCAGGCGCGCAGCCTGGCCACGGCCACGCTGATCGAACCCGCGGCGTCAATATGATTGTCCTTGAGCATCAGCATTTCAGCGAGATTTTTGCGGTGGTTCGCCCCGCCGCCCGCCTGCACGGCGTACTTTTCGGGCCAGCGCAGGCCCGGCGTGGTCTTGCGCGTGTCCAGCAGGCGCACGCCCGTGCCGTCAAGCTCGCGCACATAGCGGGCCGTAAGATTGGCAATGCCCGAAAGATGCGTGATGAAATTCAGGATCACCCGCTCGGCCTTGAGCATGGCCACGGCCGGGGCCGTGATACGGGCCACCTCGGTCATGGGCGGGACGTGTGAGGCTTCAGCGCAGAGCGCCTGCCAGCGGAAAGGGACGTGCAGGCTTCTGAGTACCGCGCCGATGATCGGCAGGCCCACCACCAGAGTGTCTTCCTTGGCGCGGATGGTTGCGCGCATCTGCGTTTTTGGCGCAAAGAGCCCTTGAGCCGTCAGCTCCGGGCCGTCCTCGGCCAGAGCCAGATCAATGCTTTGTTGCAGCAGTCGCTTCCCTTCAGGAGAAAAAAAAGCTGCCCAGGGCGTGAACATTGCGCTTGTCCCCACTAGGTACGCATGCTAAAAAAGAAAAGCGTCCGCACGCGGCACGGGCGCGTCGCCGGGCTCCGGCCCGCTCCTCGGCCCGGAACATTGCATGTAGATAGAATGACCGGGCGGCCGCGTCAAGGCGGGAAGGCTCTTGGGACGTTTTTCACATATTCGTCGTCCCGGACCGGATGCGCTTTCCGTGTTCGCGCCTCCGGCTTGCCCCGTGCTGCCTGTAAAAGCAGTATGTTGCGTCACATCGGGCATGGGCCGCGACGCGTAAGGTGCAGAAAACGCGGGATGCCGACAGTGCGTCTGCGCCCGGCCGCGGGCACGGTTCGGGCGGCATCCGGGTCTTGCGGCAAACCGCCCTGGAATGTAACGCTTGTTTTTTGTCAACGGCCGTTCCAAACGCGGCCGTTTTTTTCACGATCACTTCCGATTCCGGCAAAGGGCACACTGCATGGCTGACGAACGCACTGACGAAATCCGCCCGCGTAAGGCTTCGGATGGGGCATTGCCGCCCGCCGGGCCGGGTCGCGCCCTGCCGCCCGGCCAGGGGCCCGGACAGCCCGAGGGCGCGGAGAGCCACGGCATCAGCATGCCCGATGCCTGTCTGGATGACGGGATGGGGGCGGAATTCGTCCATCCCGCGGACATGGCCGATCATCTGGAAAACCTGAGCCTGGAAAAGCAGGTCTGCGCCCTGCGCCACATGCCCACCGAGGATGCGGCCGAGGCCCTGGCCGAGCTGGACGGCAGCGTGGCCGTGGACGTGCTGGAAAATCTCGACGCCGACGTGGCCGCCCAGATCATTGCGGAGATGGCCCCGGACGACGCGGCCGACGTGCTGGACGAGCTGGACGAGGATCACCGCGACGTGCTCCTGGAAAAGCTGACCAGAGAAAGTTCCGAGGAATTGCGCAATCTGCTCAATTTCGACCCGGATTCCGCAGCCGGGGCCATGAATACCGAGCTCATCCTCCTGGAAAAAAATTTTAGCGTGGATGAGGCCATTGCCCATATCCGGCGCGAGATGGAGGACAAGGAAAGCCCGTATTACGGCTATGTGGTGGATCAGAAGGATGTGCTGGTGGGCGTGCTCTCCCTGCGCGATCTGATGCTGGCCCGGCCCGGCACCATCGTGGGCGACGCCGTGGCCGGGCAAAGCGTGGTCAGCGTGACCTACGACACGGACAGGCGCGAGGTGGCGAGCCTGCTCTCGCACTACAATTATCTGGCCATGCCCGTGGTGGATTATGAAGGGCACATCATGGGCGTGGTCACCTACGACGACATCATGGACATCATGCACGACGAGGCCAGCGCCGACATGCTCGGCATGGTGGGCGCGGACCCGGAGGAAAGCGTGGATACGCCCTGGCCGGAAAGCGTGCGCAAGCGCCTGCCCTGGCTGGTGGTCAATTTGCTCAACTCCGCGCTTTCAGCCTCGGTGGTCTATATGTTCGAGGGCACCATTGCGCAGATGGCCGTGCTGGCCGTGCTCATGCCCATGGTCGCCAATCAGGCGGGCAATACCGGCCAGCAGGCCCTGGCCGTGATGATCCGCCAGTTGGCCACGGATCGCTTTGATCAGAAAAAAGCCTGGCTGGCCGTGCTGCGCGAGGGCAAGATCGGCATCGTCACCGGCCTGATCGTGGCTGTGACGGCATTTTTCGGGGCCTGGGCATTCACGGGCAACGCCGTGGTCGGGGCCGTCATGGGCGGCGCGCTCTTGTGCGACATGATTCTCGGCGCGGTGGCCGGCGGCTCCATCCCCCTGATTTTTCGCGCCGTGGGGCGCGATCCGGCCCAGGCGTCCAGTATTTTTCTGACCACCATCACCGACGGCGCGGGCTTTTTCATTTTTCTGGGCCTGGCCTCGCTGTTTATTTTTTGAGCCGGGCAGGCTGGGGCGGCTTTGCATGGCTTAGAGCGTTTTGCTCATGCCATCGCCGGCCGCTCCGGCACACGGCTCTCGTTCAAATGCTCCCCCGAGACGACGCTCAAGCCCGTCCAGGGGAGCATATTTCTTCTTTTCTCTTCAGTGCTTTTGTGCTAGAAAAACAGAAAAATGCTTTGAACGCCAGAGAGGAACAATGTTTAACCTTGCCAATAAAATCACATTGTTGCGTATCCTTATGGCGCCTCTGGTGGTACTTCTGCTTTATTTCCAGGGTCCTGTCTTCTGTGTGCTGGCGGCCCTGGCTTTCATCTTCGCTTCCATCACCGACTGGGTTGACGGATATATTGCGCGACGTGGCAACATGGTCACCAGCATGGGCAAATTTTTGGATCCTCTGGCCGACAAGGTGCTGATCTGCTCGGTGCTAATCATGTTCGTCAAGCTGGCCTGGGCTCCGGCGTGGGTGGTGATCGTGATTGTCTGCCGCGAACTGGTGGTCACGGGATTGCGGGCCATGGCCATTGACGAAGGCGTGGTGCTGGCGGCGGACTATTTCGGCAAGGCCAAAACCGTGCTCCAGATCTTTGCCATAGTGCCTTTGATGCTCCATTATCCCATATTTGGGGTCCGGCTTTGGCCCACAGGCGAGGTTCTTTTGTATGTGGCGATGATCCTGGCCCTGATTTCCGGCGTCAATTATTGCTATGATTTTTATCGTAATACCTGCGGTAAGCCCCAGCCTGAGAAGCAAGCATGAGCACATTGCAACTGCGTCTTAAAAATTGCATCCAGACTATTCTCGATCTCGAGCCCGATATGCGCGCCGGGATCTGGGGACGGCATTTTGATGAGGAGCTTTCGACCCTCAAGGCGTGCTTGCAGCGTGTGGACGCCATGGACCTGGCGGAGGACGACGTGCAGCGGCTTGAAGCCGCCACAGCCGGTTTTTTGTCCGAGCTCAGGCTTTCCCCGAAGAGCCGGCCGCAACAAAAGCACCCGCTGCAATGATTATGTTCTGGCGGGTTTTCCTACTGGTCGCTTTGGGCCTGGTGAACGTGGTGCTTTTCAGCCGTATGATTTGGGGACCCACCGGGCTTGTGGAATACCGCGAGCTCAAAGGGCAGTATGCCGAACTTCAAAAAGAGCTTGCCGACATTGATACGGAAAATCTGGCCTTGAGCCAGGAAATTCGCCTGTTGCAGTCCGACAGGCAGTATGTTGAGAAAATGATTCGGCAACGCCTGCATTATGTGCGGGATAATGAAGTGTTATACCTCTTTGGCGATTCGCGCGAGACCGGATCGGGAGCCGTAAAAGATGACGGAAAAAATTGAATGGTATAAAGAGGTTCTGGAGCTGGAACCCAATTCAAAGGTTTTTTTCCCCCTTGCCCGTATGTTGGCCGAAGAGCAACGGTACGACGAGGCCGTGGAGGTGCTGGAGCGCGGGCTGGAGCGGCATTCGGAATTTCTGGAGGCCCGGCTTTTTTTTATTGAACTGCTGTTTAAAACCGGGCGGCGGCCTGCCTGCACAGCCCAGGTCAACAAGCTCAGCACAATGTTCGCCGCCTACGCGGGTTTCTGGCAGGCGTGGGCCGCTTGCCTTTCGGTTTCGGGAGAATCGCCGGATGCCGCCGCTGTCTTGCGCGTTCTGGCTGCCAATTTTTTGCGCGGCCCGGTCTCGCTGCATGAGCTTCTGGATCGGGGCGTTGCCTCCCTCCTGGAAGAAAGCGCCGGGCAGGAAAGCGGCCGTCCTGTGCCCCAGCCGGTAAACGCTGCGGGCGAGGCGCAGATTGCGCCGGTACAGCCGAAACTCGCGGAAGATGCGCCTCAATCCGGGAGTACGGAAGCTGAATCTGTAAAAAGCGAGGGCTTTTTCGCGTTCCCCGAAAGCGAAGAAAACGAGATGCTGTTGCCGCTGGAAGACGCGCCCGGCGCGTCGGCCGCCCCGCCGGACACGGACGTTGCATCCTTTGCTGATGCTCCCGAACCGGAGTACGGCGGCGAGACGTCTTTTGATCCCGCTGCGGCCATGGCCGACGACGAGCCTTTGCCGGAAGAAACATCTGCCGCTGTGCGGCAGGAGGCCGAAGCCGATCCCGCGGCGCAGGATTCTGCTGCAAAGGATCAGGCCGACGCCGGGCCGGGAACAGAAAGCGCCGTCTCTCCCCGCGATGAATCCGAAGACGCCGAGGAACGCTTTTCCCTGCGCACCCGCTCCATGGCGGAAGTGCTGGCGGAGCAGGGCGACATCAGGGGCGCTCTGGACATTTATTATGAGCTGGCTGCAGCCGCGGTCAGCCTTCAAGAGGCTGCCGATCTGCAGCAGCGCATCGCTACCCTGAGCGCGCGGCTCGGCACGGCCCAGGAAGCGGATGCGGCGCAGCCCCCGGCCCAGCCGGAGTCTGCCAGCGGCAAAGACAAGCTGATCAGCATGCTTGAGGCGTTGGCGGAGCGCGTGGAAGCCAGGGCGCACAGCTAGAGCAGATTACCTTTGACTTTTTATGAAAGTCAAAGGTGGCATTCAGGCGAAAAACGCGGTTTTCGCCTGAATGTACGCCGCGTTGCGGCGGCTGCCGCTTTCGCGTCAGCAGAGCATTTTCAAAGAGAAAATGCTCTAGAGCATTTTGCTTTTGAAATTATTCAATTTCAAAAGCGACGCTGCCATCATTCCCCGCAAGCGGGACAAGTCCCCGCAAGCGGGACAAGCGCCTGAAAAGCGTGGTTTTCAGGCTCATTCGGCGCGGGCGTCCGCTCCGCGGCCGCCAGAGCGGTTGCCGTTTTCAACAGCAAACCGCTCTAAAGCAGAGGAGAGTACGGTGTCAAAATCATTGTTGCGTTGTTTTCTTTTGCTGATAGCCGTTGCGGCATTGGCGGTCGGCTGCAGTTCCTATCAGCCCACCAAAAACGCCTGGAAAAGCACCAAAGGATTCTGGAACACCTACGTCAGCCCTCCGGCCACTGTGGACTATGAAGAAAAAGGGAATCTTTCCCCCCGCGCTCTGGCGCTGACGACTTCCATGCTGGGCATTGACGTGGAGTTGGGCCGCCTCGAACGCGTCATGCTCAATGCTGACAAGCCGCCCACAAAGGAATGGATCGCCGATTTCTTCACTACCTTCCCCTGGATCGACGGCTTTGCGGGCGTCAAGTATGACGGCGCCATACTGGGGCAGGAGCCGGCGACTTCTCTGAAAGAACTGGATTTCATCCCCCTTCTTTATGAAGATAAAAAACAAAACAGCCGCGCGTTGCGCGGCGATGTGCAAAACACGCCTCTGGGGCCGGAAGTCATGCTGGCGGCTCCGCTCTACGATGGCGTGGACTTCCTGGGCATTGTGGCGGCATACTTCGACATGCGGGCTCTGATGCAATATTCCGACAATCCGGAAAATCTGGTCATTCTTTCTCCTCACGCGCTGCTCTGGCCCGGCAAGTATGATTTCGCAGCAACGCCCCTGGCCGGCGTGAACTGGTCTGAGACCGTGGCCAAAAGCTCTTCCGGCACATGCACCAATGCCACAGGCACTTTTTATTATATGGTGCGTTACCTGGGCAATCTGCCCCTGGTTTTTGCCGTGGCCGAGTCAGGCGCCTTCCCTGAAGGCAACGGCGATGTGGCGCAGGGGCTGCCGTTCTTTCCCAGGGAACGGGAAAAACTGCCGCCGCCGCCCCAGCCCGAGAGGAAGACCAAAGTCGATTTGTCCGAGGGACAGACCTTCGGAACGCCTGCCCGGAGCGGCGCATCTGACGGCAATGCCGTAGGCGCGCCCACCGGGACTGCGGGAGGAACTTCGCCCAACGACATCCAGCCGGGCAGCCGTGACAGTGTGTTGCTCAAGGGCAAGGGCGCGGAAAAATCCCGCGTGGATGAACGTCCTCTGGCAGGCGAGAATGCGCCGGTGGAGCGCGTGCGGCGTCCCGCCAAGGCCACTGCGCCCCAGCGCCCGCGCCGCGCTCCGAGCGTGGATCTTGTGCCGGATATCGATATGCCCTCCTTGCCCGGCGGCCGCCCCAGCCCCTTCGGGCCCGCGCGCGAGGCTCCGGGCATACAGCGGCCCAGTCCATTCGGACCGCGCACGGACGCGACGACCGCCCCGGTTGAGGCATCCAGGCGGGAGCCCAATCACGACGAGCAGCGTAATGAGCAGGCCCCGGCAGCGCAGCAAACCGAGACCCCGGCGCAGCAGGACGCGCTGCCTGCTGCGCAAACAAAACCGTCCGAGAACAAAACCACGGACAGCACGCCCGCAGCAGAGCCGCCTGCTCAACTGCCGGGCGGTCGCCCGAGTCCCTTCGGACCGCGGAACTGAGGCATCGTGGAAATACTGGCTTGCGCCGCCCGTCAGGGTGGCGCAGACCGTTACTGAGCCGGATCCAAACTCGCATTCCGGCCTTAGCAAGGAGGTCATCATGGCTGACGTTACGGTTACCGAGCACCTTCTTCTCCACCAGAAGCAAACCCCCCAGGCCACAGGGCAGTTTACCGGTCTGCTTTACGATCTTATTCTTTCCGGGAAAACCATTTCCCGCCGCATCAACAAGGCCGGTCTGCTTGATATTCTGGGCGGCACAGGCGAAGTGAATGTGCAAGGCGAAAATGTGCAAAAGCTGGATGAAATCGCCAACCGGATCATGATCTACCGGATGGAACGCTGCGGAGCGTTGTGCGCCATGAGCTCTGAGGAGGAGGCCGAGCTGATCCGCGTCAGCCCGGAATTTCCCCGCGGCGACTATATCCTGATTTTTGATCCCCTGGATGGCTCCTCCAATATTGACGTCAACATCAATGTGGGCACTATTTTTTCCATTTTGCGGCGGCCGGAAGGCTGCACGGGCGAGGTGGCCCTGGAAGAAGTGCTCCAGCCCGGCCGCAATCAGGTGGCGGCAGGCTACATCTTATATGGCCCTTCCACCATGCTGGTGTTCAGCACCGGGCAGGGCGTGCACGGCTTTACATTAGACCCCGGCGTGGGGGAGTTTTTGCTTTCCCATCCCAATATGCGCATTCCTGAGCAAGGCGGCATTTACTCCGTCAATGAAGGCTACAGGAACAACTGGGATGCGCCGACCCGCGAAGCGGTGGACTGGTTTCACAATTGTGAAACCCAGGACGGAAAATTTTATTCTTCCCGCTATGTGGGCGCCCTGGTCGCGGATTTTCATCGTACCCTGATTTACGGCGGCATTTACATGTATCCGCCCTACGTCAACAAGCCCAACGGCAAGTTGCGCTTGATGTGCGAGGCCTCGCCGCTTGCTTTTCTGGCGGAACAGGCGGGAGGCAAGGCCAGCGACGGCAAGCGCCGGATTCTGGATCTCCAGCCTGAGCGCCTGCATGCCCGCACTCCTCTTTTTATCGGTTCCGTCAAAGACGTGGAAGCCGTGGAAAAAGTCTATGCCAGGCACAAGACTGCCTGAACCGGTTTGGCGTCGATTGTTGCGCCCTGGCATGGGACTGCCTCGACCTGTCCGCTCAGGCCTCGCTCTCAACTCCGGAAGATGGCTCCATGCTTTGTCTGGGTATTGAAAGTTCTTGCGACGAAACCGCCTTGGCTCTGGTGGAGGACGGACGCCTGCTGGGTTCCGTGCTGGCGAGCCAGTCCGATGTGCATGCGCTTTTCGGGGGGGTAGTGCCTGAACTGGCCTCGCGCGAGCATTATCGCTATCTGGGGCCTCTTTTTGACGAGCTTATGCAGCGTTGCGGCGCAGAACCGGACAGTATCGATCTTGTGGCTGTCGCGCGCGGTCCGGGTTTGCTGGGCAGCCTGCTGGTGGGCGTGGCCTTTGCAAAAGCATTGGCTTTGGGCTTGGGCGCGTCCTTTCTTGGCGTCAATCATCTGCATGCGCATTTGCTGGCCGTTGGGCTGGAACACGATCTGACATTTCCGGCCCTGGGGCTGCTGGTTTCCGGCGGGCACACCCATCTTTACCGCCTGGAGTCGCCCTGGCGCTGCCTGCAGTTGGGCCGCACGCTGGATGATGCCGCGGGCGAGGCCTTTGATAAAGTGGGCAAACTTCTGGGATTGGCGTATCCCGGCGGTCAGTTGATGGACGCGTTGGCAAGGGCCGGTGTGGCCTCTTCCGGGCTTTTCCCTCGCCCTTACCTTGACAATGACAACCTGGATTTCAGTTTCAGCGGCCTGAAAACGGCAGCCGCCGCGTATATTGAGCGGAATTTTGGCTCCGCGCAGTGGCCGCGCCCTTTGCGGCGGATTGAAGACGCGCCGGAATCCTTGAGAAATTGTTGCGCCTCCTTCAATGCAGCAGTGGTGGAGACGCTTTGCGCAAAAGTGGAGCGTGCCTTGAAGCGCCATCCGGACTTGCGCAGGCTTCTGGTGGCCGGAGGCGTCGCTTCCAACAGCCTCTTGCGAACGCGCATGACAGAGCTGATGCGGGAGAGGGGAGGCGACGCCCTTATGCCGAGCCGCGCTCTCTGTACCGATAATGCCGCCATGATCGCCTATGCCGGCTGGCTGCTCGGCAGTGCCGGTTATCGTCATGATTTGCGGATGGAGACTATCCCCCGCGGCAGATGCATCCCGGATGATATGTTTTGCGCGGCAGCCTGCGCCTCAAAGCTGCAAACCGACTGAAAGGCGCAGGGCAGACGCATCTAAGTATTAAGTGCAATAATTTTGTTATGTTATCATAAACGCTGAGAAGAGCCGCTGCGGCGGCGGAGCCGCACTTCGCTCCCACGAAGCCTGCGGCTTCGGGCGATGCTGTCGCATCGCCGCCAGGGCTGCCGCATAAGATGCGTCAGCCCTGCTGAAAGGCGCAGATTATCTTGACACTGAAGCGTTTGGAATCTACTCTCAGTGCATACGGCAACGGTCGCTGCCTTGCCGGCTGCCGCCTGCACAATGAGCGTCCCGCCGTTGCAGGCGTATCGACGCCTGAAACGTGACGCCAAGAAAAGCAAGGAGATATCCCAATGGCTGAACAGGTAACTGACGCTACCTTTGAAAATGTCGTGCTCAAGTCCGAGCTGCCGGTTCTTCTCGACTTCTGGGCTCCCTGGTGCGGCCCCTGCCGCGCGGTGGGTCCGATCATTGATGAGCTTTCCAAAGAATACGACGGCAAGGTCCGCATTGTGAAGATGAATGTTGATGAAAATCCCGCCACGCCTACTAAATTCGGCATTCGCGCCATTCCCACTTTGGTGTTGTTTAAAAACGGTGAAACGGTGGAACAAATCACCGGCGCCGTCACCAAGGCGGCCATGAAAGAATTGCTTGATTCAAAGGCCCTGGCATGAAGGTATTTGACGCCGTTGTCATTGGCAGCGGGCCTGCCGGCATTACGGCTGCTTTATATCTTGCGCGCTCCGGCTGCTCCGTGCTCCTGTTTGAGCAACTGAGCCCCGGAGGGCAGGTGCTTTCAACGGAATCCCTTGAGAATTACCCCGGCTACCCCAAAGGCATCAAGGGGTATGAGCTGGCGGATCTCTTTGCCGCCCATCTGGACGGCCTTGACATTGAACGGCCCACCGGTGCCGTGGAATCCGTTTCCGGCACGGCGGGCCAGTTCAATGTGCGCGCCAGCGGCGAGGTATATGCCTGCAAAACCGTCCTGGTCTGCTCCGGCGCGCGTCATCGTCCCTTGGGCCTTGAAAATGAAGACAGGTTGATCGGGCATGGCGTTTCGTACTGCGCTCTCTGCGACGGAAATTTTTTTCGGGATCAGGCCGTGGCTGTCGTCGGTGGGGGCAACGCGGCTTTGGAGGAATCTCTGTACCTCTCCAACATTGCGGACAAAGTATATCTGATTCATCGACGCGAGGGATTCAGGGGCCTTAAAGTCTATCTTGACAGGCTGGAAGGCATGCCGGAGAAGGTCGAAATTCTGCGGAACACCATTATTACTCGCCTGAACGGCGATACCGAGCTGACCGGCCTCACTCTTCAGAATGTTCAAACCGGTGAAGAGAGGCAGTTGCCCCTTGATGGCCTTTTTATCTATGTGGGCCTCACGCCTGCCACGGAATTTCTGCCCGATGCGCTGGAACGGGATGCCCAGGGCTTTCTTGTGACGGATACGGAAATGCGTACCAATATTCCCGGCATATTCGCAGCGGGCGATATCCGCTCAAAACTTTGCCGACAGGTTATTACCGCCGCGGGCGATGGGGCAACAGCGGCCCAGGCGGCCTTTATCTTTTTGGAGCAGCTTCATCCCTGAGCGGAGTGCGTTTACCTGATACGTTTGGATATAATCGGCGGCCTGAGCGGCTTTTGCGCCTCTCAGCCGCACTGGCCTCTGCGGCATCCAGGCCACATCGCGTGTCGGCGCTCAAAAGACCGGCATCGGCGTGGGAAGAGCCGCGAGAGCCTTCGCGGTTTTGGCTCGCAGGATCGCGTCAGCGATTTTGCATTCAATCTGTTTTGTCTTTTTGGAACAGCTCCATGCATAAAAAACTGCTTCGCTCGCTCCTGCTTGTCATCAGCATGTTCGCGGTTTCCGGTTGCGGCATTATCGACATGATTTATCTGCCGCCTGCTGAAGATACCGCGCAAGAGATTTTTGAAGCCGGCAATGACGCCATGAGCGAGAAGAATTATGTGCGCGCCGTGGAGTTGTATAATAAGTTGCGTGATGCCTATCCTTTTAGCCCCTATACCATTGATGCCGAGCTTTCCCTTGGCGACGCCTACTTTTTGGATGAAGAGTATGAGCTGGCCGCTGAAAGCTATAAAGATTTCGAGTCGCTGCATCCTCGTCACGAAGCTATTCCCTATGTGCTTTATCAGACGGGCATGTCTCTCTTGAAACAATTCCGCTCCATTGACAGGGCCACGACGGGCTTGCAGGAAGCCTATGATTATTTCAACCGCCTGCGCCAGACCTATCCGGATTCTCCGTATGCCAAGAGCGCGGAAGAACATATGCTCACCTGCCGCAAACTGATGGCTGAGCATGAGCTGTACATAGCTGACGTGTTCTGGCACATGAAAAAATACGGCCCGGCCTGGCGGCGCTATGAGTTTATCGTGGAAAACTTTAAAGATGTGCCGGAAGTTGCGGATCACGCCAAAGAAAAAGGTCTTGCCTCGTATCATTATTACCGTGAAGAGCAAGGGGCCCAAGTGCGTGAAAAGCGGCAGGGTACCTGGCGGCAGTGGTTTACCTGGCTGTAATTCCGACATATGAGCGCAGAGACTGTCTCCAGGACCTGCTGACACGACGTTTTGGCTTTGGCCGCAGGCGAGCTCGGCGAGCCGTACGGAGAAAAACAGCACTTGGCTTGCGCTGAGCTTTGCCTAAAGAAACCGCTGTGGGTATCCGTATGCCGCTGCCGCGGCGACGGCCAGAGCGTTTTGCTAATGAAATTAGCTAAACGCTCTAAACGCGCGACTGTGCTCCAGCCGCTGAGATTTTTCTAGAGCATTTTGCTTTTGAAATTATTCAATTTCAAAAGCGGCGCTGCCATCATTTCGCCTGAAAAGCGTGGTTTTCAGGCTCATTCGGCGCGGGCGTCCGCTCCCGCGGCCGCCAGAGCGGTTTGCTGTTTTCAACAGCAAACCGCTCTAGAGCATTTTCTTTTTGAAAATGCTCTGCTGACGCGAAAGCGGCAGCCGCCGCAACGCGGCGTACATTCAGGCGAAAAACGCGGTTTTCGCCTGAATGCCACCTTTGACTTTCATAAAAAGTCAAAGGTAATCTGCTCTAAGTTCCGATGTTTGCAGTCTCTGTCGATGCAGTCGCTTTCCAGGTTCGCAACCCGCGACAAGAGCTTCACAGCGGCTGTGCAAAATCTGACCTTTGTGCTTGCTCGCAGCCTGCAACGAACCGCATATATCGATTTCTTCCGGGCAGGGCTGTGGCCTGTGGTTGACTGTGGAATAGCGCGTGAACCCGCACAGAATTTCAACGTAGAACTTTTCAGGGATGCAGGGCGCACCCTCCGGATGCAGCCGGCGCCCAAAATGCTTATCAGCGCCGCTGAAAACCGGGATATACAAGGTTGAAATAAGTTCTGGGCCTCTTCCGGGGCTTTTTTACTTGGACTCGCGGGAGAAAGCCCATGACGGTTCCTGACGCCACAACTGAAAAGCACAGGGCAGCACTTGCTTCGCTGGTCGCCGCTTTTGCCTTGACCGCGCTCAAGCTGGCAGTCGGCTTGCACACCAACAGTCTGGGCATTCTCTCCGAAGCCTTGCACAGCGGCCTTGATCTGCTTGCCGCAGGCATGACCCTGATGGCAGTGCGGATTTCAGCGCTGCCGCCGGACAGCTGTCACCCCTACGGTCACGGCAAGATCGAAAATCTTTCCGCGCTGGGCGAGACTCTCCTGTTGTTTTTGACCTGTATTTGGGTGGTTTACGAAGGCGTGCAACGCCTGATGGAGGGGGCCAGTCCGGTGACGCCTTCCCTGTGGGGCGTTGGCGTCATGGCGATCTCCGTGGCCGTTGACGTCAACCGCGTGCGTATTTTGCGACGTGTTGCCCGGCAGTATAAAAGTCAGGCCCTGGAAGCTGATGCCCTGCACTTTTCCACGGATATTCTTTCTTCCGCGGTGGTTCTGGTGGGCGTGCTGGCCGTTTGGCTGGCGTCAGCCCTGCAATTGCCCGATCCGCTGTACAGGGTGCTGGCCCAGGCCGATACGGTGGCGGCCTTGCTGGTGGCTCTGATTATTTTCCGGGCCAGCCTGAGCATGGCCTGCGCAGCCGTTAACGCGCTCATGGATTCGGGCTCCGCGAAAGAGCAAAAAGACGTGGTCGCCGCCGTCAAACAGGTTCCGGGCATAACCGCGGTGCGCCGCGTGCGTTTGCGCAGCAGCGGGCCGCAAAGCTTTGTAGAACTGACCGTGGGAGTGGCCCCGGGCATCCGCGTCAGTGACGGGCACAGACTGGCCCATGAGGCGGAACAGGCCGTGGCAGCGGTTTTGCCGGGATCGGACGTGAGCGTGCATGTGGAACCGTTGAGCAACGGCTCACAGCAGAGCGACAATCCTTTTGTCCTGGTGCAGCTCATCGCCTCGGAACACGGTTTGGCGACGCATAATGTGCATGTGCTGCGCGGCGGCGAATGCGATCATATTGAGCTGCATGTGGAACTGCCCGGCCTATTGCCCTTTGCCAAAGGGTATGAGCGCGTACAGGCTTTTGAGCAGGATTTGCGCCGCGCTCTGCCGGGCGTGGAGATCGTGAGCCATATGGAGCCTGAAGGCGCAGCCAGCGTGCTGTGCGCCGGGGCCGCTGTTTCCGTGCCTTTCTCCGGGCTGGCCTGGGAGCAGGTTCAATCCATTGTGGACGGCGAGCCCCTGGCTGACAATCCGCATAAATTTTCCATATATGAATTGCCGGAACAGGGCGTCTGCATTTCTTTTCATTGCAATATCGACGGCACGTTGAGCGTCCAGGAGGCGCATACTGTCTGCCTCAGGCTGGAAAAGCAGCTCCGCGCCGCAGTGCCGTTTCTGGCACGAATTATCGTGCACATGGAGCCGCGGCAAGCTGCGGCGGGCAAGGAAGAGGCAGTCCGCTGAAGGTTAGTTTTCTTCCGGCTTTTTTTCGCTTGCCGGAGTGCTTTGCCACGCTTCAGGTTCCGCTTCCGCAGCAACGGCCAATGCCCGCCAGAGTTGCTCCATGCCCAGGCGGCTTTCGGCCGAAGTCACCACGGGCCTTACGCCCAGCAGATTCTGCCATTGCTTTTGCCGCAAGGCGCGTTCCTGCTGCTTGCATTTATCAGCCTTGGTCAGAACAGGCAGCAGGGGCAGGCGGCACTGGCGGGCAAACGAGGCCAGCTCCAGATCTATTTTCTGCGGCGGCAGACGGCAGTCCAACAAGAGAACAAGAGCCCTGAGCTTCTTGCAGTCCGCCAGATAGTGTTCCAACAGGCGCGCCCATTTCTGCCGCTCCGTATGGCTTGCGCGGGCATAGCCGTAGCCCGGAAGATCCACAAGATAGAAGTCATAGGGCTCCACCTTGTAGAAGTTGACGGATCGCGTCTTGCCGGGCGTTGAGCTGACTTTGGCCAGTTTTTTTCGTCCGGCGAGCGCGTTGATCAGTGATGACTTGCCCACATTGGAGCGCCCTGCAAGGGCAAGCTGCGGCTCTGGTCGGGAAATCAGCTGATCCAATGTATAGGCCGTGGTTTCCAGCGTGAGACTGACGGTGATCATAAAACCTCATGTTTTACTTTATTATTATATCTTGACAACAAGGCGCTTTTCATCGAATATTTTTAATTCAGGATTCTGCTCTCACATAACCTAACTTTCGGCGCAGAGTAGCCGCTCCAGCCTTGTTTGGCAAATGAAGGGCGAGCTTTTCGGCCACTACCGGGCATGCGGCTTCATGCAGGAGGAAAGCATGTATTCAACCACCGATTTTCGCAAGGGCCTTAAGATAGAAGTGGAAGGCACGCCTTACGAAATAGTGGATTTTCAGCATTTCAAGCCCGGCAAAGGCGGCGCCATGGTCCGCACCAAGCTGCGCAATATTCTGACGGGGCGTATGCAGGACATAACATTCCGTTCCGGCGACAAGGTGGGGAAGCCGGATCTGGAAACGCGCGACATGCAGTTTCTTTATCGTCAGGATGACGAACTTATTTTCATGGACATGACGACCTACGAGCAGTTGCAGATGGCCGTCGCTTCCACCGGCGGCAAAGAGGGCTTTCTCAAAGACGGGCAGGAGTGCCGCGTGCTGCTTTACAAAAGCTCTCCTTTGGATATTGATATCCCGCTGACCCTGGTGCTGGAAGTCACGGAAACCGAACCGGGCGTCAAGGGCGATACGGTGAGCAACGTCACCAAACCGGCCAAGCTTGAAACCGGCCTCATGGTCCAGGTACCCATCTTTGTCAATACCGGCGACAGAATCAAAGTGGACACGCGCACCAAGGAGTATTTGGGCAGGGAATGAGAGCACGCGTTTGCAGCATGGCAGTTCCTGTGACTTGCTGCCTCGATATGTTCCCGGCTTCCCCCGGCATGCTGAGGATCAAATGCGCGAGCCAGTGCGCAGGGAATGGGCTTCGCTCCTCCGGATACGGCGTCCGAACAAGCCGGGGCTTGAGCAGGGAAGGGGGCAGTATGGTTTCAGTTCGTGCTGTGCGCCGCGCCCCTTTCTTTCTCTTCCCAGGGGCGGCTTTGGGGATTTGTTTTTTGTCGGATGCCGCTGCTCACCCCCCTGTTCAATCCGCAATGCAGGGAGTGCAACGGTCGGCTTTGCTGCCTTTGTCCTCGCTTGTCGGCAAAAAACAGCGGGCAGGGAAAGCAGAGCCCGGCGTTTTTATCCACTTTCGAACGGAGCAGGCAGCAACCCCTTTGCTCTGTCCGGGAGGTTAGTCTTACGGACGCCCATAAATTCGGCCGGGAGCTGTTCGGCCTTTTTCTTCTCTTCTGGGCTTTGCTTTTGCTGCTCAGCCTGCTCAGCTTTGACGCCAATGATCCAAGCTTTAATCATGTAGTCAGCGGACATGCGGATGTGCAGAACAAGGCAGGCCTGTTCGGCGCTTACGCGGCAGGTTTTCTCAATGATGTTTTCGGGGTGGCCGCCTTGCTCTGGCCGCTGGTTTTCGGAGCGCTGGGGGCCGCCTATGTCTCCCCGGCCTACGCAATGCACTGGTGGCGTTGGTGCGGTTTTTTTCTCCTGACTGTCTGTCTGCTTGTCATGGGCGCGGCCTGGGATATTTCTCTGGGCGATCTCTGGGGCGGCGGCATGGTAGGCAACGCCCTGCATACCAACGCCAGCCTTTATTTAAGCCCCGGCGGCTCTGCCTTGCTGTGGGTGTTTGTCCTGCTGGTCGGTCTGCAACTGGCTTGCAATATCTCCTGGTTCAGCCTGGCCGGGCGCTTCGGCCATTGGCTGAGCGCCAGGCTCACTGCTGAAAACGCGGCTGTGAGCGATCAGGAGGGGCGCAAAAAATGGCGCTTGCCCCCATTACGTTTGCCGCAATGGAGCTTTCTGACCCGCCTGGCCCAATGGCGGGATGCGCTCGGCGACATCCGCCCCGCCGTCGATACCCTGCCCGAAGTCTATGAGGATGAAAAAAAAGCTGCGCCGCGCGCTCCAAAGGCAAAGCAAACACAGTCGGGTGAAGACAATGACGAGCCTTTTGCCCAGACCGAGGATCTGGGCGACATGGCGGCGCATTCCGGGGATGAGGCTGCTCCGGAACCGATTGAAAACGAAGAGCAGGCTTCAGCCGCGCCCAGGCAGGAAATGCCGGTAGACGGCGGTGTTGAAAAGGAGCAGCGTGATGCGAAAAAACCGGTATGGGAGAAACTGATTTCCGCTGCCATGGGCAAAAAGGTCCCTGTGCCGTTGCCGGGCCTGGAACTGCTTGCGCCGCCCGCCAAAGCGCCGCACGGTCAAGGCCGTGAAGATCGCGAAGGCAAAGGCAGGACCCTGATGGCCTGCCTTAAGGATTTTGACATTCAGGGCGAGCTGGTGCGGATCACGCCGGGGCCGGTGGTGACCATGTATGAGGTGCGCCCGGCTCCGGGCATCCGGGTAAGCCGCATCGCCAACCTGAGCGACGATCTTGCCCTGGCCCTGAAGGCCATGGCCGTGCGCATTCAAGCGCCCATTCCCGGCTCGGACACAGTGGGGATTGAAATACCCAATGACAATCGGGAAATTGTCAACTTCAGGGAACTGGCCGCCTGTGAGGCTTTTCGCAAGGGCTGCGGCCCGTTGACCATGATTCTGGGCAAGGATATTGCAGGCAAACCCTTTATGGCCGATCTCACCCGCATGCCGCATTTGCTGGTGGCCGGAGCCACGGGCGCGGGCAAGAGCGTCTGCCTGAACGGTATTCTGATCAGCCTGCTCTATCGGACGCAGCCGGAAGATATGCAGCTTTTGCTGATTGATCCCAAGCGCATAGAAATGGCGGTCTATGCCGATGAGCCGCATCTGGTGCATCCTGTGGTCACGGAAATGAACGAGGCCAAAAATGCGCTGGATTGGGCGGTGCACGAAATGGACCGCCGCTATGAAGCCATGGCGCGTCTTGGCGTGCGCAATGTGGCAGGCTTCAATCAGAAGCTGGCGGCCTTTAAAAATGATCTGCCGCCCGACTTTGCGGATCTGGAACCCTTGCCCTATCTGGTCATTGTCATTGACGAACTGGCGGATCTGATGATGACCGCGGCCCGCGAAGTGGAAACCAGCATCGTGCGCCTGGCCCAGTTGGCGCGCGCCGCCGGCATTCACTTGATTCTGGCCACGCAGCGCCCCAGCGTGGATGTGGTCACTGGCCTGATCAAGGCCAATTTCCCCTGCCGCATTTCTTTTCAGGTCACATCCAAACATGATTCGCGCACCATTTTGGATCAGGTCGGCGCCGAGCACCTGCTGGGCAGGGGAGATATGCTGTTCAAGCCCAGCGGCGGCCGTTTGCAGCGTTTGCACGGTCCTTTTTTGAGCGACGAGGAAGTGCAGGGCGTGGTGACGTACTGGAAGCGGCACTTGCGCCCCTCGTACAAAGTGGATTTTGCCGAGTGGGGAGTGGAAAGCAGCGGCGCGGGCCAGAGCAGCGGGGCCGGCGACGCTGCTCAGGATCCCCTGTATGCCGAAGTGCAGGCTTTTGTCAGCGAACAGGGCCGGGCTTCCATTTCTCTGGTACAGCGCCGCTTCAAAATCGGTTTCAACCGCGCCGCCCGCCTTGTGGAACAACTGGAACAAGACGGTATCATCGGCCCGGCCGACGGCAGCAAGCCGCGGCCCGTTGTCCGGTAGGTTGCCGCTTTAGTGTGGAGGTATCATGCGCAGTTTTTGCAAAATCAGCACTGCCGGAACACTTTTTTGCGCCTTGCTCTGCGCGTCGGTCCCGGCCCTGGCGTCGGATCTGACCGGCCTCATTCAGCAACGGTATGAAAAATTGCAATCTTTTTCCGCCTCCTTTGAGCAAACCCTGACCCACAAGGAAAGCGGCTCCGTGGAAAAACGGCAAGGCACGCTCCTGTTTCAAAAGCCATTGCTGATCCGTTGGCAGACGGCCAAACCGCATGCCGAAACCCTGGTGGTGACGGCCAGGGAAATCTGGGATTATCTGCCGGATGAAGAGGTGGCGTACCGATACCCGCCCAGCCTGGCGCAGGATTCGCGCAGCATCATCCAGGTCATTACCGGGCAGGCGGTTTTGACCCAGGACTTTGAGGTCAAGGATGAGGGCCTGGAAAACGGACTTGCCAAATTGCGTCTTTATCCCAGGGAACCCGCGCCGCAAATGGTGGAAGCGCTGATCTGGGTGGAGCCGGGGAGCGGATATATCCGCCGGGCCAGTATTGTGGATTTTTACGGCAACATCAATGACGTGCGTTTCACCGAGTTTAAACCGGATGCACGATCCAAAGCCTCTGATTTCAGCTTTACGCCGCCCAAAGGCGTGGAGGTTGAGGATCGCATTGATCAGGCAGTGCCGGAAAAAGAATTGTTCAAGTAAAGCGGGAAGTTTTTTCAGGCTGGGAAGAATGAGCGTTTTGCTCATGAAATCAGCTCAACGCTCTGGCAGGGCAGATTCAAGGCGACGCTGCATTGGCTTTTCTGTCGCTTCATGGCGATAGAGGGCGCAACCGCCTGAAAAGGCCCCACAATTCGGGCAGTAAAAAAGGCATGGCCCGCCATGAAGTTTTACGTTCATGCGCGGGCCATGCCTTTTTGCCAATCCCGATTGCAGATCCTGCTTCCGTTTACGTCTTATTGGCGTAGCCCAGCCTATTCTGCATGTTTTGCATACCCTTGCTTATGGAGTTCATGGCTTCGTCAAATTCCTTTTGCAGGGATTCCATAAGTTCCTTGACGGAAATAATTTTGTTCACGCGAAAAACATTGGCCCCGCAAAAGGCAAAACCGCGTTCCAGATTCCCTTTCATGGCGTTGATCAAAGCCTGAGCAATGCAGTACGGAGTCTTTTCTTGCTGGCAGGTGCTTACGCAGTGGAAAATGCATTTAAAGGGCTTTTTAAGGCCTTCGCGCGCCGCGTTGATGAATTCGTTGCCCAATGCGCGGCCGGGCATGCCCACGGGGCTTTTGATGATGGTGACATCTTCCGGTCGGGCAGCGAGGTAGCTCTGCTTGAAACGAACGTCCGCGTCGCACTCATGGGTGGCCACAAAACGCGTGCCCATCTGAACGCCCGCGGCGCCCAGATCCAGAAAGCGCTTGATGTCCGCGCCAGTGTATACGCCGCCCGCGGCAATGATCGGCACGGCGCGGCCAACACGGTCCTCAAAGGGCTTCACGGCTTCCACCACCTGCGGGACAAGATTTTCCAGCGCGAGAGCCGGGTCTTGCAGTTCTTCGGCCTTGAAGCCCAGATGCCCGCCCGCCTTGGGCCCTTCGACAACAAAGGCGTCCGGGAGATAATTGAAGCGTGAGAGCCATTTTTTGGCAATGATCGAAGCTGCTCTGGCCGAAGAGACGATGGGCACCAGCCTGGTTTTAAATTCCTGTTTTCTCTCTTCGCAAAGTTGCAGCAGATGGCGCGGCATCTCCAAGGGCAGGCCCGCGCCGGAAAAGATGATGTCGGCCTTGTTTTCAATGGACGTGCGCACCATCTGGCTGAAGGTGGTCAAGGCAACCATGATGTTCACGCCGATAATGCCGCTGGAAAGCTGGCGGGCTTTGAGAATTTCATTGCGCAGGGCGCGCAGATTGGCTTCCAGGGGATTTTTGGCCACATCCGGCTCTTTCATGCCGATCATGGCCCCGGCAATGACGCCGATGCCGCCCTGATTGGCAACAGCGGACGCCAGACCGGAAAGAGAGATGCCCACGCCCATGCCCCCTTGAACGATAGGAACTTTAGCCGTGAGATCGCCTATTTGCAAAGGAGGGAAAGGCATTGCAAGACCTCCGTCGTGACGAGTGTGGGGTCGCCGTCCGGCCTCCCGGCCGGGCATCAGGCCCCATAATCCATAGCGCAATCAGCATAGACTGAAAATACGCGAGACGCAACAAGATGCCCCGGAAGAGACATTCACGTTTTCAATGAAAATGATATTGCAACCATCTGAAATTCAAAACGAATTTTTTAGAAAAGCATCTCAAAGGTGAATCCCTCCAGTGTAACATGAAGAAGAAAAATCAGTTCATCGTACCAGGCAAAGCCGGCAACAGGCAGACGACACGCCCGGCAAAGACTTTTTTCCGGTTCCGGACTCAGGCTTTGCATAACGTGGCATAGGGGCACCACGCGCAGTGCTGTTTCGGCTGTGCCGCAAACTCCGGGGCAGTTTCCAGGTGACGCAGGGTCAAGGCGAGCGCCAGATCGCAATATTCCAGGGCCGCCGCAAGCTCGTCTTCCGCAAGTCCGCCGAATAAAGGCACTTCCGCTCCGTCGTCCCTCAATTCCACCAGCGCGGCATCGCCGGGGGAACCCAGGCCTTTGGCGCGTATCATGGAAATGTAGCAGGGCAATTGCAGGCTGGGCAACCGTTCGCGCAGTTCCGTGAACACGCTGTCAAGCTGCTCCGCACAGGCCGCACTTTGCCCCGGCTCCAGAGCCAACGCGGCTTGCACGCGTTGGAAAAAGCCTCTGTCCGTCCACAAACTGCCGTCATGCCGCGCGATCCGCCCTGTTTTATAATCCAGCACATATAAAAGGCCGTCGCGCCGGTCCAGGCGGTCCAGGGTTCCGGTAAAGGTGTAGTTGCGGCCTGCCAGATGCAGAGTCGCAAGCAATTTCTGCTCCAGCGCCAAAATCGTGGCGCATTCCGGCTGCCGGTCCAGAAAACGCTCCAGCCTCAGGGGCACGGCGGCCTCCAGCATCAAGCAACTGTCCGGCGGCAGAACACGCCGCAGATCCGCCGCCTCCAAAGCCTCATAAAAGCAGGCGCGCCCGGTTTGCGGCGAAATATCACCCCGGCGCACCTCTTTATGCAGGTAAGGCTCGAAAAGGGCACGCAGGGTCTGGTGAAGGCAGATGCCCACCGCGGCCGGATCATCGCCTTCGTTGATTTCCTGCACTGGAGCCAGCCCGCATAAATGTTGCCAGGCAAAACGCAGCGGGCATTGCAGGTAAACATCCAGACGCGTGGCGGAAAGGGGCGCGCGCAACAGTTTTTCCAGAGCAGTGTCGAGACCCGCGTTCCGGTGCAGTTTTTTGGGCACGGGCTGCGTGGCGCGAACCGTGCAACGCGCGGCGCGCAAGGGCTCGCGCCCGGGGACAAGCAGCGCGCCCCGGCGCTGTTCCTCCTCCCAGAGCAGTTGCTCCACAAAACGGCTGCGGCTTTTCTTCCCGTCAAAAAGCGTGGACCGGCTGATGCCCTCCTGCCAGAAAAAATGCAGTTCCCGGGCTCCGGCGCAAAGACGGTAGAGCGTATGCGCGGCCGTGCGTTCGCGCCGTCGCGCGTCAGGCAGTCCCAGAACCTGCCGCAGCGAGTCGGGCAGGAGCGGATCCTGAGCCGGATTGCCCGGCAATTTGTCATCCGTTGCGTCCACGATGAACACACGTTCAAAATGCAGGAGGCGGGTTTCCAGCATGCCGATCACCTGCAGACCGGTAAGCGGCTCAGCCTCAAAGGGGACGCGCTCCTGCGCAAGCACCTGCCGGGTAAGGTTGTGCAGCACTGCTTTGGGAAAGGGCGTGCGCGCAAGGCAGGTTTCGCGCAGAATGGGCGCGGCATGTTGCACAAGGCGATAGATGGCCTCGGCATCCAGGGGAAAATGACGCCACATGTCGCCGCCGCGCGCCAGCAGCAAATCGCAAATGCCGCGCAGGCTTTCGGCCATTTCGGCCGTGGTGGAAGCGGCTGCCGTGGCATTCACCATAACTTCCAGCGTTTCCGCAAGCAGGCTTGCCAGGGCAGGGGGCAGGGCGGAGCGACATTCCGCAGACAGTGCCTCCAGATCCACAAAACGGCTGCCGTTGCGTATCAGGCTTTCCAGACGATGCAGGGCCTCGCGCAAAAAAAGCTGTTCGCCGTCCCCGTTATCCACCCGCAGCATGTTCAAGTACGGGTGGCGCAGGCATTGCAAGAGATCGCGCCAGTAATAGCGGCCGTCTTCGCGCCGTCCGGCCTGCAGATGCAGCAGGGCATCCAGAAGACGGTTCAGCGGCGATCGCTCCAGGGGATAGCCCATAGACACGTTGACGTCCTTGTCCGGCAGATGATGCAGCACCGGCATCAGCAGGGCGCTGTCCGTGAGGACAACCGCCGTGGAGGGCGAAGACGACGCCGGATTTCCGCTTTCCCTGAGGGTCTCGCGCAGAGCTTCAAGTTGGGAGTGGCAGTCGTAGCCGGCAAAAAAGAAGAGGCGCGGCCTGTGCTCCAGCTCTTCGGGGCGAGGCTCAAGCGCGGGAACAGCTCCGGCCTGCCAGCGGCGCATCCAGGCCGCATGTTCGGCGCAGGCCCAATGCCCGGCTTTGCCCAGGGCCAGATTGAGATCGCTGTGCAGGCAGATCCGCGCCCCGGACTCCCACAAGCTGCGCAGAAGCATATCTTCCGCGCGAGTCAGCACGGAAAAACCCGCGATCAGCACAGGCCTGTCCGGGCCGGGCAGAAGCAGCGGCGGGATAGCGGCCGCCTCGCGGCAGACTTCATAATAATCCAGGCCTGGGGTTGTCCAGTTGCGTTGGGCCAGAGCCGCCAGATAGGCGCGGCTGATCCGGCCCAGCGCGCCCAGAAGCGCGGCAGCCGGGGCAGCCACTTCGCTTTCCACATGGAGCAGATCCGCGGCTTCGATCCTCTGCCCGAACATTTCTTCCAACAGCGCGGCCAATCGCAATCCCCAAGGCAGAAAAAGCGCCATGTCCATGCGCGCAAAGCGGGCGGAAAGCGCTGCGTCCTCACGGGCGAGGGCCAGCACGCACTCATGGAGCAGGGCCGCGCGATCCAGCATATTGGCCGTATGCAGCGGAGCCGTGCTCGTATGCGCCCGCCAGATGCCGATCATCCCGGAGAGGGTGATCACCTTGGGCAAAAGGCGGCGGCCGCCGTCCTGGGCATAGAGCTGCAGAAGATAGCGCCAGGGACGATTGTGCGGCACGATCAGCAGGGCCGAGCCGGGGCGCCCGTGGCTTTGCTCCTCAAGAACCGCCTTGAGATCCGGCAGAAAAGGGCGCTGCCAGGGAAAAATCAGAAAAGGCGCGCGTCTTGTCATATGTTTTCCGGGCTGAAGGTCGGCAGAGGCAGATCTCTGTAGTTTCCGCGCAATTCCGAGGCCTGGGCGGAATCAACCAATTGAAACCGGCGCAAATCAAGATACACCAGCAGCCCCCGCGCCCGGC
Source organism: Desulfovibrio sp. ZJ369 (assembly GCF_011039085.1). GTDB lineage: Bacteria > Desulfobacterota > Desulfovibrionia > Desulfovibrionales > Desulfovibrionaceae > Desulfovibrio. Next base: position 57,034 of record NZ_JAAKEI010000014.1, read on the forward strand.
CGGGCTTTGCCTCGCCGCTGTCCTCCAGGCAGGCGAGGTAGCGGCGGATTTGGGCAATATGATCCAACTCAGGCCGGCCGCTTTTGTAATCCACAACCAACGTCCCCCAAGGCTCGCGCACCAGCAGATCCATGCGCAGCACGCGGCCTCGCTCGTCCATTATGGATTGCTCGGGCCAGCCGCGCTCAAGCCAGCGCCGGGCCTCGGGCTGGCCCGCAAACCATGCCAGGATGGCGCTCAACTCGGCCCGCAAGGCCGGATCCTCCGGCACGGGCAGCGGAAAATGACGCAAGCCGAAGTGCAGCGCGGCCTGGGCATCCTCCTCCGGCTTGCCGGTGAGCCGCAAGCGCTCCAGGCAGAAGTGCAACAGACTGCCGCGATCCTCGGCTTTGAAGGTAAATCCGCCCAGGGGGTTGCGAAAGATTTTCAGGCGCGGCAGCCATTGCATGGGCCGCCACTCCCCGGCATAAGCCGGGTCGGGCGTGCTTTCCGGCGCGGGCGGCTCCGGGCGGGGAGGGGCGTCTTCGGCCTCGCGGCTTCCCGCTTCTGTCGAGCTTCCCAGGCTGTACGGCAAACGCAAACCTGCCTCCTGCCACAAAATATCCAGCCCGGCACAAAGCGAGCCCAGTTTCTGAAGCCCGGGCGTCTGGGTGCGAAAAGCATACAGCTCATCCCTGGCGCGGGTAAAAGCCACATAGAGCAGATGCAGATTTTCGCAAGCCTGCCGGGCCAGTTCGGAAAAATAGGGCAGGCCGAGCGCCTTCTGGTTGGGCACAACCATGCGCAGGCCCTCCACTTCCGTGACGACCGGCGCGCCGGCGGCCCGGATGCCGAGGCTGGTCCAGGGCATAATCACCACCGGCGACTCCAGGCCCTTGGATTTATGTATGGTCATGACGCGCACGGCATTCATGCTTTCCGGCATGGGCACTTTTTCCTCGTCGCTTTTGGCCCGCCAGTGCTCAAGAAAGGCCGGCAGGGTCGCAAGACCCTTTTCTTCGGCATTGTGCAGAACCTCCATAAAGCGACGCAAAAATGTTCCGGCTTCCGGGAAACGCGCCTCCACATCAAGGCGCGCGAACCACTCCAGGGTCATGTCATAAGGCGTCATCAGCCCGGATTGGCTGTAAAAAGGAGCCAGCAGGCGCTGCCAGACATGGGGCCAGCGCTTTCGGAAAAGCAGATGCAGCGGACCCTGCCCGCGCGTCGGACACCACTCGTGCAGAGCCTCCCAGCTCAGGCAGGCTGCTTCTGGGTGTTCCCTGAAAACAGGGCCCGTGAGCATGGTCCAAAAGGCCACATCGTCATTGGGATTATCCAGAAAGGTCAGCAAAGCCACGGTTTGCACGATGAGCGGATGCCCGGCCAGCAGCAGGCTGTTTTCGGTGATGACCGGGATGCCCTCCTGCACCAGTCGTTCGGCCACAAAGCCCGCAGTCTGATTGCCGCGCACCAGCACAAGCACGTCGGACCATCGCCTGCGCGGGGCGATTTCCTCGCGCAACAGCGTGCAGAGACGATCCAGCACAAGCTCGCGCAGCTCCTCGGCATCGTCGGCGACCAGATTTTCCATCCGCACCAGGCCGCCCTCCAGGGCCTGAGGCGGGCACTGTTGGCTGACACCTTGAAAGGCCCCGGCCAGGCGCTGCGCGGCGGTGTCCAGCGCGGCCACGGCGTCAGGAGTATCGCCCGGCAGCAGGGCGCTCAAGACCTGCCGGGCCGTGCGCAAATTCGCCAGGGGCGCAAAAAAGCCGTTGTTGTGCTCCACCACAACGCGCCGACTGCGCCAGTTGTACGGCAAGTTGCAACGCTCTCCATCGGGGGCCAGGCGAGCAAGGCCCTGATCTTCAAAAACGGCGTCAAAAAGTTCGGGATCTCCGTCGCGCCACCCATAAATGGACTGCTTCACATCCCCCACCCAGGTCAGCGAACCGCCGCGTGAGAGCGCTTCTTCAATCAGGGGCCGCAAGGCTTGCCATTGTTCACGGCTGGTATCCTGGAATTCGTCCACCAGAAAATGCTGCAATCGCGTGCCCAGTCGGCAGAGCGCATCCGGCACGCCGCGCTCGCCGAGCAGGATTTCCCGGGCCAGGCGCGGCGCGAGCAGGCCGGGCAACGCGCCTTCCTGTTCCTGATTTTGCAGAAAAGCCTTCACCAGTACTTGAGCAAGGCGCACAAAAGGCAAAAGGCGCAGGGCCTGGGTGATCAGCGCTCCGCTTTTCTTCCTGCGCCCGGCGCAGGCAGCGTACGCGGCATAGGCCTGGCCTGCGTTTGCAGGCAGAACGCTGTTTTTACAAAAAAGTTCTTCAACTCTTGCCTTAGAGGTATAGGCTGAAGAACAGCATTCCAGGCGGCCTGCGGCCAATTGCTCCACCGCCGCGAGGGCCGTTTTTTTCCAGCGCAGGCTGTGTGCCGGGGCGACTGCCAGCAAGGCCCGGGCGGCATGTATGGCGGCCTTGTCCATTTCTTGAAGTTTTTCTTTAAGAAAGCTTTCGGACGCCAGATCCTCAAAGCGGCCCAACAGCACGTCGTCCAGCAGATCCCGCAGAGGGCGCAGCAATTTTTCACCGGCCAGAAAGCCCTTGCTTTGACCGTAAACCACTAAGGCGCGGCAGGCTTGCCACAGCAGATCGCGCATGTCTGGATCGCCCTGCCAGGCGCGCTCCATGACCACGTCCAGGTAGGGCGTCAGGGCTTCCTCCGTGGCGAAAACCGGCTGAAAATCCGGATGGAGATTCAACTCCAGGGCAGCGGCGCGCACAATCAAATGCAGCAGGCTGTCAATGGTGCGGATGTTCAGCGCGCTCAAATCGCGCAAAACCACATTTACCCAGAAGCGGGCGTCAGCAGGTCGCAGAACGAGGCTCTTGTCCGAAACATCCTGGCAGTTGCCGAGCGCGACGCTTTTCAGATGCATGATCACGCGATCGCGCATTTCGGCTGCGGCCGCATTGGTAAAGGTGATGGCCAGGATGTCGCCCCAGCCGCTTTGCAGGCCGTCGACAGCCAGAGCGCAGGCCGGGGAGACCGAGACGGCGCTTTGCGCGCCGCCGCACTCCAGAAGGCGCTGCAAAAAGCAGCGGGTCAGTTCATACGTTTTGCCGGAACCGGCCGAAGCCTTGACCTGGCGCAAACGCGGCATACCGGAAAGCTCGCGCATTACTCGGGCGGCAGCATGCCTGTGAGCATGCCCTGGCCGGTGGATTCAAGCACCGCGCGCCAGAGGTCGGAATAAATATTCAGCTTGCGGCGCTTGCGGGTGACCAGTTGCAGGGGCAGATGCACATAGCGGTCCTGCAGTTTCGCCACCACCATGTCGGTGCGCCCGGCCATGGCCGCATGCACGGCATATTGTCCGAGAAAGCCGCAGTAAACCTTATCGTTGGCATTGGCCGGGACCGATCGGATAATGTAGCTCGGGTCTATGTATTTGATCGAGTGTTCCACATGGCGGGCATCCAGATAGGCATTGATTTCCTTGCGCAGCAGATCGGCAATGTCGCCGAGAACGGGATTGCCCGATGCGTCAGTGCCGGCATTGTGCTTCAGCAGATGCTGGCCTGCGCCTTCGGCCGCCACGATCACGGCATGCCCGCGCGCCTTCAGGCGTTGTGCCAGGGCGGGCAGCAGGCCGCCTTCGCCCTCCAGGGTAAAGGGAGCCTCAGGAATCAGAACAAAATTTACTTCTTTGAGGGCCAGAGCGGCCCGCGCCGCAATAAAGCCGGATTCCCGGCCCATCAGTTTGACCAGGCCGATGCCGTTGGGCGTGCCGCAAGCTTCGGTATGCGCGCATTCAATGGCCTCGGTGGCTTTGAAGACCGCAGTTTCAAAGCCGAAGGACTGCGTGATGAAGTTAATGTCGTTGTCAATGGTTTTGGGGATGCCGATGACCGAGATTTTCAGGCCCCGCTTTTGCACTTCCTGGCTGATGGAGAGCGCGGCCTTCATGGTGCCGTCGCCGCCGATGACAAAAAGGGCGTTGATGTTGCAGCGCTCCAGAGTGTCCACGATTTCATCCGGCGGCTGCGGCCCGCGGGAGGAAGCCAATATTGTGCCGCCGAAGCGGTGGATGTCGGCCACCATTTCCGGGTTCAGCTCAAGCAGCGCATGCCGGTATTTGGGGATAAAGCCTTCCAGGCCGTACGGAATGCCGAGAACGGCCGGCACGTTATAGGCGTGATAGGCCTCCATGACTATGGCGCGGATCACGTCGTTGATGCCCGGGCAGAGTCCGCCGCAGGTGACAATGGCGCATTTGGCGCGGGAAGAATCGAAATAGAGCTTCTTGCGCGGCCCGGCCGCCTCAAAGCTCACGCAGAAGGGCTCCTGGGCATCCTCGCTCAGCTCCTCATCCACAAATATGGGTATGCATTTGTCGTCGGCCCAGGTCCTGTACGGCAAATGCGATTCCAGCTTGCAGGGCCCAAGGGTGCGAATGGATGTATTCAGCGTGCGATCTTCAGTCATAAATTCTCTGCCTCACAGGCCATAAAGATCCGGTTGGCCGCCAAAGGGCAGCGACAGTATGTTCTCGCTCCGTCCCGAGCGCAAAAGAGCCCAACAGCCCTTCGCCCGGCTTTGCGCGGCGACGCGCCGCGTGTTGCCGGCAATTGGTCAGCCCCTGTCCGGAGCCTGCAAACCGAGTTCCGAAGCCCGATCCCGCATGGCTTCGATCGCCAGGGCCAGAAAGGCATCCAAGTCCAGCCCGGCCTGGGAACATTGGCGGATATTTTCCCGGTTGACGCCGGCGGCAAAGGCTTTGTCCTTCATCTTTTTTTTGATGCTTTTCGGCTCCATGCCGTCAAGCCCGGTGGGGCGCATGCGAGCGGCCGCGCCGATCAGGCCGGTCACGGTTTCGCCGCAGCGCAGGGCGTAGTCGAAACGGCTTCGAGGCTCAAAGCCGTTCATCTCGCCATTGTGGGCGCGAATGGCAGTCAGGGCTTCTTCCGGCAAAAGGCCTTGCAGCCGCTCAGCCGCCTCCAGACCATGCCGTTCTGGCGTTCTTGCAGTGCGCGGAAAATCCAGATCGTGCAAAAGCCCGGTCAGGCCCCAAAGTTCCTCATCTTCGTCCCAATGCCGCGCAAGCGCGCGCATGACGGCTTCCGAGGCCAGAGCGTGCTGCAAAAGCGATTCCGGCGTGCCCTCTTCGGCCAGCAATTTCAGGGCTTCGGCTCTTTGGATCATGACATTCTCCCCTCAAGAAGGTAAATAGTAAGGCAGCGGCGGCCTGATGGCAAGCCGCGGCGCGGGCAGTGAACCCTTGAAATTCCGCCGCCTGTTGACAGCACGGCTGATATGGCCGAAAAGAAAAGTCTTCAGACATTTTTCCCGATTTTTATCATAAGTGACGCTTATGCCCATATACGGTCTCAGATTTCGCACACTTGGTCAGACAAGTTATTATTCCGGCCCCCCCGGCTTTAAACCGGGGGATCATGTCCTTATTGACGCCGAACAGGGCCGGACTCTCGCCCAGGTGGTTTCCGGCCCGGTAGAGGCCCTGCCCGGCGTGGAAGAGGCAAGCCTGCCTCCCGTGCTGCGCGAGGCCAATGCCGAGGAATTGCGGCAGGGGCAGGAAAATGAAGCCCTGTCTAGGGAGGCCCGTCTTTTTTGCCGTCAGTGCATCCGCGAGCGCCGCCTGGACATGAAGCTGGTGGATGTGGAAGTTTTTTTCGATCGCAGCAAGCTGATTTTTTACTTTACCGCGCCAGCGCGTATCGACTTCAGGGATCTGGTCAAGGATCTGGTGCGGGAATACCGCGCGCGCATAGAACTGCGGCAGATCGGCGTGCGCCATGAAACCCAGATGATAGGCGCTGTCGGCAATTGCGGCATGGTTTGCTGCTGCCGCAGGTATCTGCGCAAGTTCGCCCCGGTGACCATCAGGATGGCCAAGGAACAGAATCTTTTTCTTAATCCGGCCAAAATTTCCGGCATTTGCGGCAGGCTCCTCTGCTGCCTTTCCTATGAGCAGGAAAATTACGATCGCTTTCATCGGAATTGCCCGCGCCTGGGCAAGAAGTACCAGACAAGCCAGGGCGTCATGAAGGTTTTGCGGGCCAATATGTTTCGCAATACCCTTTCCGTGCTCACGGAAAACAACGAGGAGCTGGAAGTAAGCCTGGATGAGTGGCAGGCCCTGACTCCGTATCGTCCGGAAAGTCAGCCGCAGGCAGGGCAGGGCAGACAGCCTGCCAGGCCGCCTCAGGGCGACGGTATGCTGGTGGTTTCGGTCACGCCGGACAATGTGGAAGATCCCAATCTCTTTGGCAATCTGCTGCCCCGGGAAAAGGACGCCAAGGCCGCGCCAACGCACCCGGAAGAAAGCGCTGCCCCCCGGAACGGGGCAGGCGGGGCAGCCGGGGACTCCGGGAAAAACCGCCGCAAGCGCCGCCGCAGGCCGCCGCGTTCCGAGAGCGAGTAAAGCGGCTCCGGCGCGCAGCGGCAAGCGCGCTGCGGAAAAGGCCGCATTTGCGGCACGCCGCTGCCGCAAACAGATCTGAATACCCGGTTGAAACGATCAGCAGTACGGAGTCTTGCGTGAAAAGCTTTTTCATCACCACGCCCATTTATTACGTCAATGCCAAACCGCATCTGGGGCACGCCTATACCACAGTGGTTGCCGACTCCCTGGCGCGCTTCCACAAATTGCTCGGCGAGGACACGCTGTTTCTGACCGGCACGGACGAGCACGGCGACAAAATCGTGCAGGCCGCCGAAAAGGAAGGCAAGACGCCCCAGGAGTTCGTGGATGCCATCAGCGCGCGTTTTCAGGCGCTCTGGCCGCAACTGGGCATTGCCAACGACCGCTTTGTGCGCACCACGGACAAGGCGCATAAGCGCGCCGTGCAGAACTTTTTGCAGCAGGTCCATGATGCCGGGGATATTTATTTCGGCGAGTTCGGCGGCCACTACTGCTATGGCTGCGAACGTTTCTATACTGAAAAGGAACTGGAAAACGGGCTCTGCCCGCAACATCAGACCAGGCCAGAGTTTATCAGCGAGAAGAACTACTTCTTCCGTATGTCCAAATACCTGCCCTGGCTCAAAGAACATATTGCCGCCCACCCGGACTTTATCCGGCCGGATCGCTACCGCGCCGAAGTGCTGTCCATGCTGGAGTCGGGGGCTCTTGAGGATTTGTGCATTTCACGCCCCAAAAGCCGGCTGACCTGGGGCATTGAGTTGCCCTTTGACAAGAATTACGTCTGCTATGTCTGGTTCGACGCGTTGCTGAACTATATCAGCGCCCTGGGCTGGCCGGACGGAACGGAGTATGCGCGCTACTGGCCCGGCGAGCATCTGGTGGCCAAGGATATTCTCAAGCCGCATGCCGTTTTCTGGCCCGCCATGCTCAAGGCCGCGGGCCTGCCGTTGTACAGACATCTGAACGTGCACGGCTATTGGCTTTCCCGCGATACGAAAATGTCCAAGTCCCTGGGCAATGTGGTGGATCCCGCGGATCTCGGCCAACGCTTCGGCGTGGACGCGTTCCGTTATTTTCTTTTGCGCGACATGCATTTCGGCTCTGACGCGAATTTCAGCGAAGACGCGCTCATTGGCCGGATCAATGCGGATCTGGCCAATGATCTCGGCAATCTTTTCAGCCGCGTGCTGTCCATGACAGCCAAATACTTCGGGAGCAAGGTTCCCCAGCCCAGGCAGCGCGAGCCCGAGGATGAAGCTGTCGTTGAGCTCTGCGCCGGAGCCATGCGCAATTACGCGCAGCTTTTCGCCAATGTCCAGTTTGCGCAAGCCCTGGAATGTCTGTGGGAGCTGGTGCGCGGATTGAACAAATACGTTGACGGCCAGGCTCCCTGGGCGCTGCACAAGCAAGGACGCATGGAACGGCTGGCCACGGTGATGTACATATTGCTCGCGGCCATGCGGAAAATTGCCGTCTGCCTCTGGCCGGTGATGCCCGATGCGTCCGGCAGGATGCTTGAGCAGCTTGGTCAGCCTGTACCTAAAAGCATGCCGCCGGTGCCTGCCCTGGAAGATGAAATCACCTGCTTTGGCGGTCTTGCCGCAGGCACGCCGGTGGCCGAGGCTTCCAATCTTTTCCCGCGCATTGAGCGGCAGCTGGCCGCCCCTGCGGAGGCGAAAGGAACATCCACCGCAAACGCGCGGAAAAAGCCTGAAAAGAGCCTGCCGGTCACGCCGCACAAGGGCGAAAAACCCGCGGACGCCTCAGACAACGTCGCCGCCGCAGGCGCGCCACTTGTTGACTTTGAGCAGTTCAAGGCCTTGGATCTGCGGATAGGCACGGTGCTTGCGGCGGAAAAACATCCCAATGCCGACCGCATCCTGCGTCTGGAGATCGACTTCGGGGAAGGGCAGCCGCGCCAGATTCTTTCCGGCCTGGCGGAACACTATGCGCCAGACGCTCTGGTCGGTCGGCAGGTCTGCGCGGTGCTCAACCTTGCGCCGCGCAAAATCCGCGGCCTGATGTCCTACGGCATGGTGCTCACGGCGCAAAGCAACGACAGGCTCAGCCTGCTCAACGCCGCCGAGGTCATGCCCAACGGCAGCGAAATTGCCTGACAGGCCCGGCCGGAAAAGGGAGGGGCATTATTCCGCCGGGGGCTCCTTGCGAAAAAGGCGTTCCAGGGCCGCCGCATCCAGCGGCGTGAGATTGAAGCGCATGCCTGCTTCATCCAAAAGGCTGGCCAGGCTTCTGCCGGGGGTTTGAGAACGCTGTTCCGCCAGAAAGGCGGCCGCTTTGCGCACAAGTTCGCTCTGGGGCATGATGGTTGACATCGGCGTATACCTCTTTTTCTCTTAGCATAGCTGCGGCAGCGTTTTTTGGCAATGCCGCGGCCTTCATTTACCGGAAAACCACGGGCCGCGCGGACACGCTTGCGGGCGCTTCGACGCTGGGCGGCCCATTGAGGCTGAATACATGGATAATCTCCTCACCGCGCTTATTTTAAGCATAGTTGAAGGGTTGACCGAATTTCTGCCGGTTTCTTCTTCCGGCCATATGATACTGGTGGGAGAGCTGCTTGATTTTGTGGGAGAACGCGCCGCTACCTTTGAAGTGGTCATTCAGCTCGGGGCCATTCTGGCCGTGGTGGTGTTGTACTGGAAGCGGTTCTGGGGCCTGGCGCGGCCGCAACCCTATGTGCGCTTTGCCGGCATGCGGGGGATCTGGCTGCTGATCCTGACCTCTTTGCCCGCCTGCGTGGTGGGCCTTCTGTTCCACTCCCTGATCAAGCACTATCTTTTCCGGCCCGCCACAGTGCTGATTGCTCTGGTGGTGGGGGCCGTCTGCATGATCCTGGTGGAACGCCGCAAGCAGAAGCCCACCTGTGTCAGTCTGGACGAGATGACGCCGCGGCTGGCCCTGGGCATCGGCTGTTTTCAGTGCCTTGCGCTGTGGCCCGGCTTTTCACGCTCGGCCGCCACAATCATGGGCGGCATGCTCATGGGCGCCAGGCGCCCGGTAGCGGCGGAGTATTCCTTTATTGCGGCCGTGCCGATCATGGTGGCTGCCACGGGCTATGACATGCTCAGCAATCTCAATCTGTTCTCCACGGCAGACATTCCCTTTTTTCTGGTGGGCAGTGCCGGGGCCTTTGTGTCGGCTTTGCTGGCCGTAAGGGTTTTCGTGTCCCTGGTGGGCAGAATGACCCTGGTGCCCTTTGCCGTCTACCGCCTGCTGCTCGCGCCCTTTGTCTATTATTTCATGGTTCATTAGAGCTGTGCGCTTGCGGGGTGTTGCGGCAGCCGCGCTGCGGCGGACATGCGGAGCAGGCCGGAAGCGGGCAGGGCGCAGGCGCTGATTTTTTTACTGAAAATCCCGTAAAAAAATCTTGCCAAGCAGCTCTGAATTGTGTATTCAGTGCGACGCGTCACTGCCGGGCGCAGTGCAGCCGGGCAGCGCAACATACGGCAAGGTAGCTCAGTTGGTTAGAGCATGCGGTTCATACCCGCAGTGTCGGGGGTTCAAATCCCTCCCTTGCTACCAATATGATGTCAAGGAAGTCCAAGGATATTCAAAAGTCCTTGGACTTCTTGATTTTAAGGCTTCTCATGTTGTCCATGTTGCCATTATGGTCATTGGCAGCGCGTCAGAAATAGGGTAACAACCAGGGTAACGAGATAAAGCGAACCGGAGTTGTTACCCCAATGCCGCTCACTGACACAGCTATCAGGGCCCTGAAGCCGAAGGCCACCCGCTACAAGGTGTTTGACGGCGGCGGGCTCTACCTCGAAATTCTGCCTACCGGCTCGAAGGTCTGGCGCATTAAATATCGCGAGGCCGGGAAAGATCGCCGCCATACCATCGGGCATTATCCCGCCGTCAGCCTGCGGGATGCGCGGCTTGCTCTCCTCAATGCGAAGGCGCTTCTTGAGTCCGGCGAACGATTGGAGCCGGATGCCAAGGCGCAAAACCCCACGTTCAGCGCCAGCGCTCTGGAATGGATAGAGCGCCAGGCTCCCCGGTGGAGCGAGGCGCACAAAACCACTGTCACCACGCGGCTGCAAAAATATGCCTTCCCCCACATCGGGGGGAACGAGATCCAGGCCGTTACCCCACCGGAAATCTTAAAGTTCCTTCGCCTGATTGAGGGGCGCGGGAAGTTTGAGACTGCCTCGCGCGTGTTGGGGATTTGCTCCCAGGTATTCAGATACGGGGTTGCCTGCGGCTATTGCGGGTCAGATCCGTGCCGTGATTTACGGGGCGCCCTCACGGCGCATGTGGAAAAGCCCCGGGCTGCCTTGATTCGTCCCGGGGACGTTGCGGGCCTGATGGCATCGATCATGGAGTACAGGGGGAATTTGATTACCCGCGCGGCAATGCTGTGGTCAGCATATACTTTTTGCCGTCCGGGCGAGGTGAGGAGGGCGGAATGGCAGGAGATAGACTGGGAGGGGAGGGAGTGGCGCATCCCGGCGCATAAGATGAAAATGCGTTTCGAGCACCGGGTGCCGCTTGCCAGGCAATGTGTGGCGCTGTTGGAGGGCATCAGGGAGCGGAAGCTCTCGGAGCAGTGGATCTTCCCTGGGGTGCGGCCCTCGCGTCCGCTTTCGGAGAACGGGGTTTTGTCCGCGTTGCGCCGTATGGGCTACGGAAAGGACGAAATGACAGCGCATGGATTTCGCGCGATGGCGTCAACGCTGCTCAATGAGATGGGCTACCGGCCCGACCTTATCGAGCGCCAGCTTGCTCATGGCGACACTGACAAGGTGCGGGCCGTATATAACCGCGCCGCATACATGGATGAACGCCGGGCTATGATGCAGGCGTGGGCTGACTATCTTGACAGTCTGGCACAAGGACAGAGCCGCCTTCACGCACCAGATATTCCCGAATGACGGAGACGGGCCAGCGGGAGATCCTCTCAGCAATTTTCTCAGGCGGGGGGAATTTGCCATCCTTTATGCGCTTGTAGAGCGTCCCCCTGCTGATGCCGAAGGCAAAAGCGACCTGGGCGGGGCGGGCAAAGCCTTCTGTCGGAAGTGTCAGAATTTTTTTATCTTGCATCTTACCACCTCACGGGGGTTATGGTTCAAGCCTGCGGATATTCATCTTCTCCATGGCCTTGCGGGCCGCTTCGCGCCAATGTTCGGGGGCAGGCGGGGACATGCCATTGACATCCTCTTCGATGTATTCCGATAACGGTATGCCCGAACAGGCATTGGCCAGCACCATCGCCAGCCAGTCGGCCTCTTTTTCCAAGCGGGCCAATTCCGTCCGCAGGCGCAGGATTTCATCAATGTCAGCCATGACCACGTCCGGGGAGTTGGCAGAGATGTGGTCGGCGTCTTCGGCGCACTTGGGGTTGCTGATGCTGCTCATAGAGACTACCAGAAAATGTGAATTCTCATCCGGGTAGATGAGACGATTACAATAACCGCCATTCACAGAGTTGATCCCGGTGGTTATCCACTTTCCCGGCGTCGCATTCTCAGCGAGCGCCCGGCGGGCAAGCAGGGCCTCGGTGGTGCGGTCAGTCGTGGTCATTCTTCCTCCCTCGCCATTCCTGGAACATCCTCTTTCAGGTATCTGAGTTCATCCCGCAGGCGCGGTATTTCTTCGTGGTCTCGCGGAGATTCAATTATTACGCGGCTAATATCCTCCCATATATCTGTCCCGCTACTGTTGCCGGTGCAGCGGAGGGCCAGCGCTTTCCGCTGTTTCTCCGTCAGTTTCACTCTGACGCTCCGGTATGACGGGCCATCGCCGCAAAATATCATGGGCGAATCGTCACGAATGATTACCGTCATTGTGTCCGGCGGCAGTTTTTCTTCATTGGGCATCGTTTTCCTCCTTCGGCGTGGCATCAGATACATACGTCTACGGGAACTCCCCCATGAACCTGTCAGAATTTCTGACAGGTTGAACTATCTCTCCCCCTCCTGCGCGGGGAACTCCCTCCACTCCCTGCCGTCCAGCAGGGCCGGGGCTTTTTTCGTGCCGCCCCAGCCTTTGAAATAAAATGGGGCGCCTGTGTTCTGGCACTGGTCGCGCAGGCACCGCACCCATTCCGGGCGCATGGGCCGCGCGCCGGGGCCGGTCTCGCCGCCGCAAATTATCCAATCAATGCCCGGCTTGGTGGTAACGGGGTCTGCACCGCAATCCTCGCAAAAGGGTGTGCCAATGCGCGGGTATTTCGGGCCTGTCCATGAGCCGCACTCCGCACAGACGGAGATGTCCAATGCGATGGGCCCAAGCATGGGCTCAATGCTCACAAAACGCTTGTGCGCTCTGATTTCCATCAGGATGGGCAGCTTTGCGTCTGCCTCGGCCTGATTGCAGACCGTCACCCCAAGCCATACGTTTTTAGGAAGCGGCAAAGCCTCTATGCGTTTTTCCGCAATTTGGGGTCGCTTTGTCAGGAGCAGGAAGGTATGTTGCGGCCACACATACTGCATGTAGTCAACGAGGTCCTCGAATGCCTCTTCGGAGTTTTCATGGAAAATATCGGTCATCGAGCCAAGAAAAACGCGCTTTGGACTCCTTGGTAACGTATCCAGGCAGCCCCATCCTTCATAGTTTATTCTGCCCGTCCACTTCCCGCGCTCGTCCACGACTCCGGCGTATTTCTCCGCCGTTTTCGGGTTGCGCGCCAGCCTTGCGGCGAACTTCTCGGCATAGCAGTGGTCACAGCCAGGGCTGCACTTGGAGCATCCGACCAAAGGATTAATTGTGATGTCGCACCAACCTATCGGGTTACTCATTTCACCGTCTCCTTACCAATTTTCCGGGTCGGCGCAGTCCGCTTCCCCGAAGCAGCACACTCCGCAAAGCGCGGTGTGTTCAATGCTGCCGTTGAGGGCAACAATGTCCACCGTGGGCTTTTGCCCACAGACGGTGCAAGCAATGTCATAGTTGGGCTCGGCTGTATTTCCGCTCATATCTACCTCGTGTTTTTTATAGAGCAGGGGCGCGGGTCGGAGTCGAACCGACACCCGCCAGGATACCTGCGCGCTTTGTTCCTTACAGCTTCTTGAAAACCGTGCATCCGCAGCCGGGGCACTTCTCCTTTTTGGAAACAAGGCCGCACTTGGCGCACTCGCGGTTGGGTTTACCATCGGAGAGGCGTTCCCCCTTGCAGGAGGAATAGATCCGCGCAAAATTCCTGGGCTTGCGCTTCCTCCTCCATTCCGGGCGCGCCGGGTTGTCGTATTGCTTCATGGCTTGCGCCTCTCGTTTTTCGCCTTGTGCTGCCTGTGGCAGCGCGGGCAGCGGTAATGCCACGGCTCTGGCGGGTCAAAGGCCCGGCCACAGTCCATGCAAAGCCGTTGGCCGGGCCATAGCCCCGTACTTTTCTTGTGCCGGACGGCCGCCTTATGCTCCGGCCAGTATTCATCGCTCACAGCGCGGCCTCTGCGACGCCCTGGGCGTCCGCTTCCTCTGTGGCATTGGAGTTGCCGAAGTCGGCCGGCATAAGCCAATTATCGTCCGCGTCCTCTCCCGTGTTCGGGGTAAAGTCGGGATTGTGGATGCAGCCCTTGCAGGGCGGCATGTTGACGGCGGTGTGCTTGTGAGCGCAGGTCTTGCACTCGCGCCTGGGCGTCCAGTTGTCCGTACCGCCCTCCACGGCCTGCGAACATGTGGCGCACTCCTCGGCCTGCCCGGCCTCCTTGTCTGCCAGGCGCCCGCAGTCAATGCAGGTATGCCCCCACGCCTCTTCGCCAAGGGGCGCGGAGCCGCCGGGCGCGGACGTGAAAAGCGTGGGCTGCCGTTCTTTCGAGGTCATGGCGCGCCGGAAAAGCTCCACACCATCCTCGCAGGCGACGTACACGATCTCCTCTGTGTTCCAGTCCTGGAGAACGTCACATTCCACCTTGCACGGCTCGGACTTCCCGCTACGGAACTTCTCGGCCGCATCGGAGAGCTTCTTCTGCTCCTGCTCGATCCTGCTCTTGAAGTCCTTGCGGATGCCGGCAAGCTCGTCCTCCATCTCGTCAATCCGGTTTTGCGCCTCGGCCATGCGGTTGCCAAGCTCCAGCTTTTCCTCGTCACTCAAGGGGAAGGCCCGCTCGTATTTGTCCTTGCAGAGCCAGGTCACGCCCTTGTCAGCTTTCGCGGGGGCGTCGGGGTCAACAATGCCGGCGGACATGGCGGCCAGCGTGTTGACGTGGCAAAGCAGGGTGTCGCCCTCGTTGAGTTCGGTGCAGTCGTGCGTGAAGTCCGCCGTGCTGATCTCGCAGGGCTCGCCGCCCTCGGGCTGGACGGTTGCGGTTTCACCGTCCTCGGAGATTTCCAGGATGGTCAGCATAATGTCCACGGTGCGGTCGGCTTCACTGGCAGGGGCGTCGGCCTCCGGCTGTTGGCTCTTGCCGTCCCCGTCCGAAAGCCCTTTTTCCCCGGCCAGCCATGCGGGCAGCGTGATGGGCACACTGGTATCGCCGCGCTCGCCGCAGAAGTCGATTTGGGACAACGGCAGCCAGACGTCCTCGTCCTCGCATTTCACCAGTACGGCGGAGTTGGTCAGTTGCAGGATGTCGGCGTGGATGGTGATCATATCGTCATGGGACATGGGGATGCTCCTGTTTTTGGTTGCTCAAGCCTGATTCCGCGATGAACCGGGATGGACGTTCGCCGGCGCCTTCCTTACCTTCCTTTTCCGGCCTGACGGCCAGAATGAGGCGGTCTTTGGCGCGGGTGACGGCCACATACATGAGGCGGCGCTCGTCCTCGATGGCCGCCGTGTCGCCTTTCGTTTCGGCGGTGAGAGCCTGCCTGCCCGGCAGAACGCCCTCATTGCAGCCCGCAATGATGACACACGGGAACTCCAGCCCCTTGGCGGCGTGGCAGGTCATGAGCAGGATGCACGGTTCTTCGTCCCTGGCGGGCATTTCGTCCTGCACATCCACCAGGGCCAGCCAGTCGAGGTAGTCTGTGATGGTGGCGGTGGGATATTGAGCGGCGTAGAGTTCCAGCCACTGGCAGTATTCCGGGCCGTACCCGTCCAGCGGGTCGAACTGGTATCCGCCCGAACCAAACCAGTCGAGGGCCTCTTTCACTGTGCTGCTTGCCGAGGGCATAGCTTCCAGAATGTCCGCGTTCAGGTCGTCCCGGTACGCCTCAAAACAGGATTTTCCTTCTTCCGCAGCCCGCACGCGGATGTTCGCGTATGCGCCCGCATCCAGGCCGAGGCCCGCATGAGCCAGCAGGAAGGCGGTTTCGTCAAAGGGATTGACGATGCACTTCAAGGCTGCGTTGGCCTTGACGAAAAGCGGGCTGTGCAGGGCCGCGGCGCGCCTGCCGATTCGCTTGTGCGGCACGTCGCGGGCGCTCAGCTCCTCACTGAGCCTGTCCAGCATCCGGTTGTTCCGGCACAGCACAACGGGAGGATGCGGCCACTCATGCCGGGCGGCGAGAATATCGGCCAGTCGGGAACTGTCCGCGTTTGGAATGATTGCCAGAGCGTGGGGCGCGTCATCCCGCATGGCCCGCATGGCAAGCGCCCGGTGGCTGGTGTTGTGACGGATCAGGCAGTTTGCGGCGGATACTATATCCGGGGCGCTGCGGTAGTTGTTGCGCAGCTCGTAGACGGTCAACGCGCCGGCATCCATCAGATGTTGCAGGTGGGCAGGAACAGCCCCGCGAAATCCGTAAATGGACTGTGAAAGGTCGCCCACGGCGTACAATTCAGCGCCGTCCGTGTGTTCCGTGATGGCTTTCAGTGCACGCCACTGCATCGGATCAAGGTCTTGGACTTCATCCACCAGCAGGTATTTCCAGTTGGTGAACTCTCTGACCTTGCCGGCTTCAGCCAGTTCCACAAGCCCGTGAATCAGCCCATAATAGGGCATGGCGTTGTTCTGACGGCAGGCGGCCTCAAATGCCTGTAACACGGGATAGTACGGGTGCGCTGTCCCGATTTTTTCTCCGCTCCGCTCCAAGGCGGCAAACATGGCATCCAGGGCCTTTTTGCCGTGCTTCCATTTGCCCCTGGCGTACAGGCCGAGCTGCTCGCCGCAGAGCCGGATCAGGGTGTCCGTTTCCGGCGGCGTGTACACGGTCAGATTGCCGTAGCGCAGGCCGATGTGATGGCCGTATTTTTTCAGCAGGCCCAGACCCAGGCCGTGAAAGGTGGACACCGTGACCTTACGGGCCTCTCTGCCGACGCGGGCCTCAAGCCTTGCCCGCATTTCCCCGGCCGCCGCGCGGGTGAACGTGGCGCAAACGATCTCATGGCCGCTCGCGCCCTGTTCCATGAGCCACGCTACGCGCTCAATGAGCGTCCGCGTCTTGCCGCTTCCGGCCCCGGCCAGCACCAGCACATTTTTTTCCCGCGCCAGCACGGCGGCCTGTTGTTCCTGGTTCAGTGCGGGGTGAGTCATCGGGCGGCCTCCACAACATGCGCCGCAGTCCACCCGTCGCTGATGGAGGCCAGTTCGTGGCAGGTGCAGGCGATAATCTGCGTGTCCACATTGGACGTGGCCACGCTCTCCAACAGTAGCCCGATTTCCTGGCCGAGTTCCGCTCCCTCAATGAGGATGAGCGGGTTTTTCTGCCCTTGCGGCGCCAGCGCATAGGCAAGCGCGCTCTCGAACATCACACGCTGGCCGCCGGAGAGGCCCCCGCAGGGCACAACCCCGTGGCCCGGAATTTCCCAGCCGAGAAATACCGCGCCTTCATCGTCAACGCGAAATTCCGCGCGCCCGAGGGGCAGCACCTGGCCCATTTTTTCCGCAATGGCCGTGGCCGTGGCCTGCATGGCCGCCGCCTTTTTGTTGCGCAGGTCGTCCAGCGTCTTCTTTTCCGCTTCCAGCGCGGACGCCAGCTCCAACACCGCCGCGCGGTCCTTTTCCAGTTGCGTCCTGAGGCCGGCCGCGCGTTGGAAAAGGCGCTCGTCGGCCCGCAACGCGTCCATCCGTGCCCGAAGTCCGGAAACCCGCTGTTCCATGATTTGCAGTGCGCTATCCATTGACGGCCTCCTGTGCGGTCCGAAGCAATTTGATTTCGCGCTTGAGCACCATCCGCGCGGCGCATCCCTCACACCCGGCCCGCTCCAGCGCGGACAAAACGCGCTCAAGA
>NZ_JAAKEI010000015.1 GCF_011039085.1 Desulfovibrio sp. ZJ369
GAAGGCCCGTACCCATGAAGAGCTTTATGCGGTAGTAGCGAAAGCCCTGAGCATGATCACACAGAATGATGCCCAGGGCTGGTTTGAATCGTGCGGGTATGAAAAAATTTAAAGTTAATCTGCTCTAAAAGCAATGGAGAAGACAGGCAAATGGCTTGCGCAAAACGTTGCCTCATGCAAAAATGTTTCTCTGGCCAGGACAAAACTGCCGACTGATCAGGCAGGTTTCTGTTCCTGCATCTGCGGTATGCCGCGAGAACCGTTCCGTTTTGGCATTGCTTGCAACCGTTTTTGCGGCGTCTGTATCCACAAGCGTCTCTGGACTAAACGCTTTTTCGCGGCAACCTGCCGAAAGGCGAACATTCTTCTGCACCGTCAGCAAGGAGCACTCATGAGTTACAGCAAAATTCTTTTGCCGGTGAGCGGCAAAACCCGCGGCGAACGCGCGAACAAAGCCTTGCAACATGCCATGCAGCTTTGCGCGGGCGAGATTATCCTTCTGCACGTCACGCAGCCGCTGTCGCAGATGGTGGGCGGCGAGGCCCATGCCCAGTTGAAGCGGGAAGAAAACGCCCAGGGCCAGACCTGCCTCGGCCCGGTGATCCAGGAGCTGGAAAAAGCCAAAATCCCCTTTCATGCGCGCGTGGAAGAAGGCACCCCCGCAGAAACCATTGTTCGCGTGGCTCACGAGGAAAACGCGGATCTGATTATCATGTTCACTGACGGACGGGACGGGCTTGAAGATCTGCTCATCGGCTCCATAACCGAACGGGTTCTGCGCAATACTGACACCGCGCTGCTGGTCGTGCGCCGTTAGCGGCCAGGCCGGGAGCGACGATCTTGCTGATCCTGCTGCTGGAAGTCCTGGGCCTGGTGGCCGTCCATGCCCTTTCCTGGGTGGCGGTGAGCCATGCGCTGTTGACCAAGCGCGATCCGCGCTCGGCGCTGGGCTGGACAGTCACGGCGCTGCTCCTGCCCATCCTTGGGCCCCTGCTCTATGTCCTGTTCGGCATCAGCCGGGCCGAGAGCCGCGCCAGCCGGATCATGCGCCAGCAGGCCGCCATTGAGCCGGAATACGCGCATCCTGTCTGCCCGGCGGAACCGCCGGAGTTTGTGCCTGACAATATTGCGCTTATGGAGCATCTGGGCCGCCGCCTGACGGATCAGCATCTGTGCGGCGGCAATGCCCTTACGCCCCTGCACAACGGCAACGAAGCCTACCCGGCCATGCTTCAGGCCATCCAGGAAGCCAGGCGGCAGGTTTTTCTCGCCACATACATTTTCAATGCCGGAACCACGGGCGCGGCCTTTGCCGAAGCCCTGGCCGCGGCGGCCGCGCGCGGCGTGGACGTGCGGGTGCTCGTGGACGGCATCGGCACGCTCTATTCCTGGCGCAAACCCTGGAAAAAACTCCCGGAATACGGAGTGCGGGTGGCTCTTTTTCTGCCACCCAAGCTTTTCCCCCCCAATCTGAGCATCAACCTGCGCAACCATCGTAAAGTCCTGGTGTGCGACGACATCGGCTTTACCGGCGGGATGAATATTTCCGACGACAATATCCTGAGCAATCGGAAAAACTGTGTGCAGGATGTGCATTTCCGCTGCCTGGGACCTGTTGTCAACCAGTTGCGCCGCGCTTTTCTGCTCAACTGGGGCTTTTGCACCGGCGAATATGGCTCGCTGCCCCCGTCTTGCCCCAGCCCCGTGGGGGACAGCCGCTGCCGCATCCTCATGGATGGCCCCGGCTCCCAGGCGGATATCCTGAATGATCTCTTTTGCGGGGTTATCAACGGCGCGCGGCGCTCCGTGCGGATTATGACGCCCTACTTTCTGCCCTCCCACGAGCTGATGTCCAGTCTGCGCTCCGCGGCCCAGCGCGGGGTAGACGTGCGCGTGGTGCTGCCCGGCAAGAACAATCTGCCCTATGTGCACTGGGCCACCTTCAGGATTTTGCCGGATCTGCTGTCCGCCGGAGTGCGCATCTGGTACCAGCCGCCGCCCTTTGCGCACACCAAGCTGCTCGCTGTTGACGGCTACTACAGCCAGATCGGCTCGGCCAATCTGGACGCCCGCAGCCTGCGCCTCAACTTCGAGCTGAATATGGAAGTCTTTGATCCCTCCTTCCACACTCTGGTGGCCGGGCATGTGAACAGCACCATTGCCCGCAGCCGCGAAATCTATCTGCGGGATCTGCAACGTCAACCCTTGTGGGTCAAGTTGCGCAACGCTGCCTGCTGGATTTTTTCACCCTATCTCTAGATGTAGAGCATATTTCTTTGCAACGCTCGCTCCGGCGCTTAACTGCGCAAGTAAATTGCTCCTGTGCCTGTCTCTGCTGTCGTCAGCCGTAAGGCGGCACAGCCGCCTTCTTATTCCACTGTCACGCTCTTGGCCAGGTTGCGCGGCTGATCCACGTCCTTGCCCAGATAATCCGCGGTTTCGTAGCTGAAGAGCTGGAGCGCGGGCAGTGCGACAAAAGCGGCCAGGGGCGCAGGCAGCGCGGGGATAATCCAGGGATCATCCACCGCCAGATCCAGCCCCTGGTTGGTCAGGGCAATGACTTTGCCCTGTCTGGCCTGCACTTCCACAATATTGGATTTCACCTTGGGAAAAAGCGCGTCGTCCAGGGCCAGAGCAAAGGTGGGAAAGGACGGGTCAATCATGGCAATGGGCCCGTGCTTCATCTCGCCTGCCGCGGAACCTTCGGCATGAATGTACGAAAGCTCCTTGAGCTTGAGCGCCCCCTCCAGGGCCAGGGGGTAGCAATGCCCGCGGCCCAGATAGAAGAAGTTGCGGGCCTGCGCGTACTTGCGCGAAAGCTCGCGCGCGCGTTCGTGCATGCCGGGCAGGGCGTCGCGCAACAGGGCGGGCAAAGATTCCAGCCGTCCGATCAACTCACGGCGCCGATCTTCGGACAGGGTAGTGTTGCGGCCGCTCCAATACAGGGCCATGAGCGAGAGCGTCAGCATCTGGCTGCTCATGGCTTTTGTGGAGGCCACGCTGATTTCCGGCCCGGCCTGGGTATAGAGCACGGCCGAAGCCTCGCGCGCTATGGACGATCCCACCACATTGCACAGCCCGAGCACGGTCACGCCCCGCTCCCGCGCAATGCGCAGGGCCGCCAGGGTGTCGGCAGTCTCGCCGCTCTGGCTGATCACGAGCACCATATCTTCCCTGTCCAGCAAGAGGGTCTCGCGATAGCGGAATTCCGAAGCGATTTCCACCTGCGTGGGCACGCCGGCCCAATGCTCCAGCAAATGTCGTCCCCAGAGCCCGGAATGAAAAGACGTGCCGCAGGCCACAATATGCAGGCGGCGCGGCACGGGGAGCCGATCCAGCTCAGGCAGGAGCACGCGGCCGTCGGGGGCGTTGATCCGCCCTGTGAGCCCGTCGGCAATCACGCGCGGCTGCTCGAAAATCTCCTTGAGCATAAAATGCCGGTAGCCGCCCTTTTGCGCGGCCTGCATATCCCATTGGATAGTCTGCGCCGCATGCTCCACCGGGCTCAAATCCGCAAGGCGCAGTATGTCATAGCCCGTGGCCGTGGCCCGCACCAGCTCGCCGTCCTCCAGAAAGACCACCTGACGGGTATAGGGCAGAAAAGCCGGGATATCCGAAGCCACAAAATTTTCGCCCGTGCCCAGGCCGAAAATCAGCGGCGCGGACATGCGCGCGGCATAGAGGCTTTCCGGCTCGTCGCGGCTCATCAGACAAACGGCATAGGCGCCGCGCGCTTCGCGCAGGGCCGCGGCAAAAGCGTGCAGCAGATCCGGCTCGCTCTTGCGCCGTTCGGCGATCAGGTTGATCAGCACCTCGGTGTCTGTCTCGGAATGGAAGACATAGCCTTTGGCCCTGAGTTCCGCCTTGATTTCCTGGTAGTTTTCAATGATCCCGTTGTGCACCAGGGCCAGGGAGCCGTCATTGCAGAGATGCGGATGGGCGTTGCGCTCGGCCGGAACCCCGTGCGTGGCCCAGCGGGTATGGCCCATAGCGCAGGTGGCTGTAATTGTGGCTTCCTGCGCGAGCTTTTCTTCCAGAGCCGTCAGTTTGCCCTCGGCCCGCACCACGCGCAGTCCGCCCTGCCGGAGAAAAGCCGCGCCCGCCGAGTCATAGCCGCGGTATTCCAGACGGCGCAGGCCCTCCACCACGACAGGCACTGCCGGGCGGTGCCCCGCGTAGCCGATAATTCCGCACATATTTCCTCCTGGAACAGAGCGCGTTGAACGTGCGGCAAAATCCCGATGCTGATGCCGCTCTCAGCCTTTGACGCGAAAAAAATCAAGGTCGCGGCACTGGAGCATTTAGCTCATTTCATGAGCAAAACGCTCTACATATCCTTGCGATCCACCACATCCTGATTGACCACTTCCACTTTGGCTTTGGAAACAAGATTCTGCAGAAAAGCCTGATAGAGGCCGTCCACCCGCTCACGGGTGACGCCGTTGAGCATCAGATCCTGCACGGTGTTCCATTCCGCGGCGTCCGGCGGCTGCACCGCGTCCACCCGAACGAGCAGCGCGCCCGGGCCCTCGGCCGTGCCGTTCACGGCAAAAGCCGCAGTCAGCCAGGTTCCCGGCCGGGCGGCAAACACGGCTTCAGCCAGGGCCGCATCCGGGGCGAAATCCGCCAGCGCGCCGCCCCGCTCCATTGCCGGAGCGGTCTTGCAATGCAAGCTCTTTTTGAGCGCTTCAGGCAATTCGCCGTCAGCAAGCTCCTTGCGGCGGGCCGCGGCATTTTCCATGGCCGCCTTGAGGGCTTTTTCCGAAGTCAGGGCGGCTGTGATCGTCTCCTTCACCGCGCCGAGCGGCCGGGTAGAAGCCGGCTCAGAGGTGATGACCCTGGCCACCAGGTATTGATCGCCGGCTTCAAGAGCGGTATCCACGGGCGCGCCCGCGGGCGTGGCAATCAGCATGGCCGCGGCTTCGGGGGCAAGGTTCAGTTTTTTCTCCAGCCCGGCCTGATCCGCAAGGCCCGTCCGCTGCGCCGCGAGGCCGAAGCGGGCCGCGCCGGCGCTCAGATCCTTGCCCAGAATATTGTCTTCAATCAGGCTGTCCAGCACATCGTGCAGTTTATCCACGCCCTGTTCCTGGGCCAGAGCCTGGCGCACCTCGGTTTCCACCTCCGTGAAGGGCCTGAGACCGGCGGGCTTCTTTGCTTCCACCTTGATCAGATGCAGCCCGAACGGACTGCGCACCGGCTCTGAAACCTGGCCGGGCGCAAGGGCAAAGGCCGCGTCTTCATAGGGCTTGACCGTTTTGCCGCGCGCGATCCAGCCCAGCTCGCCGCCGGGACCGGCGGCATTGGCTTTGTTATGGGCATCGGCAACAGTCGCGAAATCCTTGCCGCTTTTGAGCTCGGCCTGAATGGCGGCCATCTCTTTCTCGGCCTTTTTCACCTCATCGGCCGGAGCATCCTGGCGTAACGGCACCAGAATGTGCGCGGTCTTGACCTGCTCAACCTCTTCAAAGCGATTTTTATTGTCCGCGTACCATTTTTCGGCCGCCGCGCGGCTGATGCTCTCAGGCTTGACCAGGGCCTCAGGCTTCACTGCCACATACTCCACGTCCACCTTGCGCGGGATGGCAAATTCCTGCTTATGGCTTTCATAATAGGCCGCGACTTCCTGCTCCGTGGGCCTGGAGCCGGCCGCGAAATCCCTGGCCGGAATAAACAGATAGTCCACTACGCGCTTTTCCCGCAAAAAGTTATAACGGTTGCGGGCTTCGGACGGGTCCACCCAGGCCGGGGCCGTGACCAGGGCGAAGATTTTTTCCCGCAGCAGGCTGTTGCTGATGTCCTGCTCGTACTGGGCAGGGCTGATGCGCTGCGCGGCCAGAACGCGCTTGTATGCCTCGGGATCAAAACGGCCCTGCGCGTCCTGAAAAGCCTTGTTTTGGCCCACGGCATACCGCAGTTCCAGCGGGGTCACGGAAATGCCCGCGCGTTGGGCCTCCTGCGTGGTGAGCGCCTGCAGAACAAGATCCTGCAAAACACGGCGGCCCAAATGCTGTTCCTTGAGCTGCTCGCGGGTCACGCCGGGATTGTTGCGCAGGATGGATTCTTCCGCATTGCGATACGCCTGCTCAAACTGCTGAAAAAGAATGGGCTCCCCATTGACCACGGCCACCACATTGACTGCGCCCCTGTCGGTAAGGCTGCCCACGCCCCAGAACACAAACACCAGAATAATGATGCCGAACGCCAGTTTGACGCCAAAAGACTGGGCATTGGAACGGATATAATCAAGCATGCGCACTCCGGAATGCGAGATTTTCCCAGGAACTTTGTACAGATCCGGCCGCATTTTCGTCGGACCGGGGCAAGCCGGGCACAGGAACAGGTCATGCCCAGGACATGCCGCTTCCGGGAGAAGCTCTTCTTATAGGTGGAATTGCGCACAAACTCAAGAACGGGATAGGCATGTACAGGGCTGCCGCATAAGCTGCGTCAGCCCGGTCTCAGCCCCCGGAACGTTGCGTGGAGCGTTTTGCTCATGAAATGAGCTAAACGCTCTGGCATGTGCGGATCTTCATATGGG
Source organism: Desulfovibrio sp. ZJ369 (assembly GCF_011039085.1). Taxonomy (GTDB): domain Bacteria; phylum Desulfobacterota; class Desulfovibrionia; order Desulfovibrionales; family Desulfovibrionaceae; genus Desulfovibrio. The sequence continues at coordinate 6,539 of NZ_JAAKEI010000015.1, forward strand.
CATGGCTTGCCGTGAGGGGGCTGCCCGCAACATTGATGACCAGAATATAGACTTTGACTTTTAATAACGCTAAGACTATACTACATCCCAGCATGAGACTGCGCGGGCGGTTTTCAGAGAAAAATATTCTGAAGATTGTCGAGAGCAGCGGAATTATGAATTTAATCTTTGTGCAGGGAGACAGGCCATACACTGCGTTGCAGGTTTGTCCGCTGTTATTTGCAGTGCCGACGGCAAATTTTTGCGAGTGCCGCTTGTGGTTTTCGCAGGCGGTGTTGCCCCGGCGGCATTCTTGCCGGAGCCAACGCCGGCAACCAACGGAAAAATCCGCCAGGCTCCCGCGCACTGAAGACAAGCAAAAAAGAAGGAAAGTAAAATGGGCATTATATCATGGATCATTTTCGGCCTGGTGGCCGGGGCCATAGCAAAATTCATCATGCCGGGCCGCCTGGACAGCGGCATCATCCTGACCTCGCTGCTTGGGATCGTCGGCGCGGTCATCGGCGGCTTCATCGGCACCATGCTCGGTTTCGGCCGGGTGGACGGCTTTAACCTGCCGAGCTTCGTGATAGCGGTCATCGGCGCGCTTATCTTTTTGTTCGTTTATGGAAAACTGAAATCGCGCTAGAGCGTTTTGCCAGAGCGTTTTGCTAATGAAATTAGCTAAGCGCTCTGGCATGTTTTTTCTCAACGCCCCCGTAAGCGCCAGATGTGACCGTATCCACCAGGGCATGCCGGCCGGGCCGGAGCTTGCAGCCCGCGTATCGGCCCGCGCGTCAATCCACAGGATGCCCAAGAGAACGGTATTCGTTGAGCTTGTTGCGCAAGGTGCGCACCGAGATGCCCAGCAGTTCCGCAGCCTGGGTGCGATTGCCGGAAGTGGCTTCCAGGCCTTTGATGATCATGATCCGCTCCATTTCATGCAGCGGTATCACGGGCCCGGCAAAATGGCTTTGCCCGGCGGCAGTTGCCGCCATGCCCGAAGCGCCGCCCTGCGCCGGAGGCCGCGCCGGGGAAGAAGCTGTTGCCCCGGACTGCGCGGCCTGCTGCTCCGCGCCGTCCTCGCGGGCATTGTCTTCCTCAAACAAGGGCCAGTCTTCATTTTCAAGCAGAAAATGGCGGGGTTCGATGGGCTTGCCGTTCGCCAGGAGCACGGCGCGTTCCATGAGATTTTGCAGCTCGCGCACATTGCCGGGAAAATCATACCTTTTCAGCCAGGCTATGGCGGATTCCGAAAGCGGCGCGGGCGGCAGCGCATATTCGCGCACATACATGTCCACAAAAAAGCGGGCCAGATCCAGCACGTCGTCGCCGCGCTCGCGCAGAGAGGGCAGGCGCAGGGGGATGACATTCAGGCGGAAATACAGATCCTGGCGGAACTTGCCCTGCCTGACCCAGTCTTCCAGGTCGCGGTTGGTGGTGGCCAGCACCCGCACATCCACGCGCACGGTTTCCGCGCCGCCCACCCGGTCGATCTCGCCTTCCTGAAGCACGCGCAAAAGTTTGGCCTGCAGGGCCAAATCCATTTCGGAAATTTCATCCAGCAGAAGCGTGCCGTTGTCGGCCAGCTCGAACTTGCCCAGCTTGCGGGCAATGGCTCCGGTAAAGGCCCCCTTTTCATGGCCGAACAATTCGCTTTCCAACAAATGTTCGGGCAGGGCCGCACAGTTTACGGCCACAAAGGCCTTTCCGGCCCGCTTGCTCATGGCGTGCAGATAGCGGGCGAACATTTCCTTGCCTGTGCCCGATTCGCCGGTAATCAGCACTGTGGCCTTGGAGCCGGCCACCTGCCGGGCCAGTTGCAATACTCTCGCAATGGCCGGATGCCGCCCCACAATGCGCGGACCCGTCTGACCCTCCACAGGCTGCGGCCTGCGGCCGCCCAGCGTTGAGGAAGCCGGAACAGGCGCCGCTTTGCGCGGCTCGCGCGCCACAGCCATGATCCGTTCCACGTTCAGAGGCTCAAGCCAGTAGTCGCGCGCGCCAAGGCTCATCAGGCGCTCGGCCTCTTCCGGGCTGCCCTTGTCGGTGGTGACGATCACCGGCGGAAAGTCAGGGTCTCCCGCGCTCACGGCCAGCAGATCTTCCACCCGGAAACCGGGCAGCGTCGGGCGCGCGAAAATCACGCCGGGACCGGACTTGCGAATAAAGAGCGAAGCCCCTTTCAGGTTTTCGGCAATGCCCAGCTCGTATCCGGCATCGCGCAAAGGCGCAAAAACCGCGGTTACGGCCTGGGCCGGAGCAAGAAAAAGCAAACGGCGCGTTGACATGGTGCTTTTTGTACCGTGTCGCGCCTCACAATGCAACCGCGTCTTCCGTGGGCGTCAGGGCAAACGCACACAATGCGCCTGGCCCGAAGGAGATACAAAGTATTGCCCAGGCCTCAGGCTTCACGAGAAGGAAGTGCGGCATTTACCGGCCTTTCTGCCAACATGCCGCTCTTTTTGCCTGGATTTTTCCGTTGCCTCAGCCCTGCCGGGCGCATGAAAAAAGCTGACAACAGCATTGCTTTGCCCTATGCATAAACTCATGCAGAAAAGCAGTATTCGCCATATTCTGGATCTGGTTGCGCAAGGTCGTCTCGACGCGGACGAAGCTTTGGAGCGCATGAGTTTTGAAACCGCGCGGGACGCCCTGCACGGCCTGGATCTGGACCCGCAGCGCGAATTGCGCTCTGGTCTCGGCGAAGTGGTTTTTGCCCAGGGCAAAAGCGACGAGGTTCTGCTGGCCGCCGTGGAAGGGCTGCGCCCTCACGGGCCGGTGCTGGTCAGCCGTGTAGCCGCGGCACAGGACCGGCTGCTGCGCGCGCATTTTCCCCAGGGCCTGAGCTGGCCCCAGGCGCGGCTTTTCGTGGTGGGCGACGCGCCCCGATTGAAAGCAAACATGACGCCGCCCTGGCCCCGGCAGGGCGAGATAATGGTGGTTTCCGCCGGAGCCGCGGATATCCCCGTGGCCTTGGAGGCCTTTGGCGCGCTGTCCTTCTGGGATCATGACTGCGGCTGCGTCACGGACGTGGGCGTGGCCGGGCTGCACCGGCTGGCCCCGCATCTGGATGCCCTGCGCAAGGCCAGGGCGATCATTGCCGTGGCAGGCATGGAAGGCGCGCTGCCGGGCGTGCTGGCCGGTCTCGTGCCCTGCCCGGTGGTGGCCGTGCCCACCTCGGTGGGGTACGGCGTGGGCGCGCACGGTTTCGCAGCCCTTTCCACCATGCTTTGCACCTGCGTGCCCGGCGTGGCCGTGGTCAATATCGACAACGGCTTTGGCGCGGCGGCCTTTGCAGTCAAAATGCCGGGAAAACAATAAGGGACCCTGCATAGGAAAAAGCTTTTCTATTTCGCGCTCCTGGCGCGCTTTGCCGCTAAAGGCGCCTCCACGATAAACATTTACCCGTATGCGCTGATAATCGTGCCCATGCCCAGCATGTTTTCCGCCACGGCCCGCCATTCATCCTGCATAAAGGATCGCGTGCTGGCCGAATCCGTCAGTTGGGCCACTGCGGCCGTACTGTCGCTGAGCACTGAAGGCGGGTAGGAAATCACCGTGACCTGATCCGGGGGCGTCTTCTGAATGATCGCGGTTGTCTGTGAAATGGGATCATACAAGACCATATGGGCCTCCGCGGAGCGGGACGCAGCCCGCTCCGACCTGCCACGCGTTGGATGCTACGACGTACTCAACTCCGGCGGCGTTTTTTGCGCCGTTCCGGTTTCTGCTCTTTGCCGGTATCGGGCGCGTTTTCCGTGAGTGCGATTTTTTCCGGCACCACGCTGTCCACAGTATATCCGGCCAAAGCTTTCTGCCCTTTGAGATAGGCCAGCTCCTGGGCCATGACTTTTTCAAATTCAGCCCGGCGTTTTTTGGAAACCGGCGCGCTGCGCGGGTTGATGGCCTTGGTGGGATTGATGAACCTGCCGTTCTGGCGCAGGCGGAAGTCGAGATGAGGGCCGGTGGAAAGCCCTGTGCTGCCCACAAAACCAATGACCTGGCCCTGACGCACTTTCTGGCCCTGACGCAGCCCGCGGGCATAGCCCGAAAGATGCGAATACATGGATTCCAGTCCGGCAACGTGTTTGACAATGATCTGATTGCCGTACCCGCCGGCCCAGCCGCGCCTGGTCACCACGCCATCGCCGACGGCCTTGACCGGCGTGCCGGTGGGCGCGCCGTAATCCACGCCCATGTGCGGCCGGGTATGGCCCAGAATGGGATGCCTGCGGCGCATGGTAAAGCGCGACGTCAGGCGGGTAAAGGCCAGGGGGGCCTGCAACAGCGTTTTATGCAGGTTTTCTCCCTTGCGATTGTAGTACTGGGCCCTGGCATTGCCGTCGCGAAAGAGATAGGCCTCAAACGTTTTGCCCTTATTGGTGAAATGCGCGGCCAGAATGCGGCCGTAGCCTTTATATTCGCCGTCGCGGTAGCGTTTTTCAACCAGTACGGAAAAGCTGTCGCCTTCCTGCAGATCGCGGATGAAGTTAATCTCGGATCCAAAAAGCTCGGCCAGGTGCAGGGCCATCTGCGGGCTTTCGCCCGCATCGGCCACGGCCTGAAACAAATTGTCGCTGATCGTTCCTTCCACCGCGCCGAGCAGGGTAACGTAGTCAATGAGCTCCACCCTGGCCACGGGTTCTTCAATGCCTTCCACAACCAGCCTGCGGCTGTTGTCTATTTCGTATTCAAAGCGCTTGACCCGCCCTGAAGCAGAATCCGTGATGATCACATAGGGCTGACCTTCCCGGAAGGAACGCATGGAAAAAACCTGCCGCGCCGCGCTGACATACTGATAGACGCCCTCGCTGCCCGTGTTTTCCAGAATTTTGCTGACCGTGTCGCCCTTTTCCACCGTGCCTTTGACGACTTCCTCGCCCACGGCGGCAGCCGGATCGCTCAGGGCAGCAGCGGATTCGGCGGGCAGCGGCCGGGCAGTGGGCAGATCCTGATTTTTCTCCTCCGCGGCCGATGCTTCAGCTTGTGGCTGGGGCAGCCGCGCATGCGCGCCATCCCCGGCTGCGGCGGGCATCCGGCCGGGCACATTGCCCGGCACAGCCGCATGAGGTTCATGCGCATTGTCGGCCTTGGCCTCCAGGGACAAGGCCGGGACTTCTTGAGGATTGACTTCCTGGTTTTGCGAGGAAATATCCGTTTTTCCGGTATGCCTCACCAATACGACGCCCACCAGCAAAACCAGTAAAACCCCCACCAGACAGAGTCGTTTCATCGGCAACTCCATTTGATCACTATATCCGGCACTCCTGGCATTGTCCAGCGTGGCTCTTTTTACGACCAGGGCTACGCAGAAGATGCGTCAGCTCTGGCGGCAATGCGACAGCATCGCCCGAAGCCGCAGGCGAAATTTTCTTGCGCCATGAAGCGCCGGTACCTCATTCCCCCACTGGTTTGCATTCCGCTCTATCCACAGGCGTCCACAGGTCCGCGTCGTGCGCAATGTGGATGGGATCGCAGGGTCCGGTCCTGCGGCACTTGTTGAAAGCAATATTTTATGGTACATACATACCTTGTTCCCGCACTGCGGGAGGGAGGGAGCATCCGTTGCCCGCGTCTTCCGGACGCCCGGCCCCACTGTTTATCCACAGGACCACGCGAGGGCGCACGCCGCTGCCGAGGCCATGCTGAAAAACGTATTGCGGGACATACTCACGCCGGACAAAAACCGGGAACCGGAAGACTGGTTTGAATGTCTGATCCTGCGCGAAGAAGAAAACAGGCTGCGGGTCGTTTTCCCTCACGTTTTTTTTGCCGCCTGGTTCGCGCGCCACAAACGCGCCTTGTTTGAAGAAGCCGTGCGGCGGCATTTCGCAGGCAGGCCGCTGCCGGAAATCGTCTATGAGCAGGCTTTTTGCAAAACAGGTTGCGGCAATCCGGCTGAAGCGGCTCCCCCGGCTCTGCCCCGCTTCGGCGGCCAGGCACAAGGGCAGACAGTTTGTGACGGATTCCGGCCATCCGGGCCGCAGACAACGGAAAAACAGGATTTCAGCACCTTCATCTGTAACGGAAAAAACGCCTTTCCTCTGGCCGTAGCCAGAGAAATAGCCGAAAAAAAGGCGGGCGAGGCCTATAATCCCTTTTTGCTCTGCGGACGCAGCGGCACGGGGAAAACCCATCTTTTGCAGACCCTGGCGGCCGCTTTTGAGCAAAAAACCAAACCGGGCCGCGTGATTTGCCGCAGCGCGGCGCGCTTTTGCGCTGAAAACCCGCAGTGGCTGCGCTGCCCGGAAGCCTTCTGGCGACAATGCGACGTGCTTTTGCTGGACGACATGCAGGATCTGATCGGCCAGACACTGTGGCAACAAAAGATGATAGCCTGCATGGACGCCTGCCCCGGCGCAACAGCGGAACCGGGGCGCCAGATGGCTTTTGCCTTTGCCGGTTCCGCGCAGGCCCTGAAAGCCCTGGACGAACGCCTGCGCTCCCGGCTGGAAAGCGGCCTTGTGGTGGAACTCATGGAGCCTGATCTGGAAGTGCGCCTGCGGTATTTGCAGACCCTTTGCAGGCAACGGCATCTGAGCTTCAACAGGGAGCAGCTTCTTTTTCTGGCCCAGCGTTGCGCCCAGTTCCGGCTTTTACAGGGCCTGCTGCTGAAAGTGGAAGCCTTTGCCGCCATGCACGGCAGGCCCCTGACTCCGGCGGATCTGGAGAACATCCTGCGCACCGGCGGCGCCGAACGGCCGCCGGGTTGCCGGGAAATACTGACAGAAGTGGCGCGCGGGCTCAATCTCCGGCCTGAAGACATTCTGGGCGCCAAACGCCGGCCGGATCTGGTTCTTGCCCGGCAGGTGGCCATGTATGTATGCCGCCAGAAGCTTGGCCTTTCCTATCCGGAGCTGGGCAGGGCATTCGGGGGCAGGGATCACAGCACTGTCATTCATGCCATTAAAAAAATTAAGAAATTGCTCATTAGTGACAAAGCTGTGCAACGTTTGGTGACAGAGCTGGAAATCAAGACCGTCTGAGCCGGAAAAAAAGTTCGACTGCGGCCGGAAATGTGCGCCCCGTTCCTTTCCCGCGCGTCGGATCCGATCTAAAAAACGCTGTTTTTTCAAAAGGCTGGGGCAGTTGCTCACAAAGGAACAGACCTCAATAATATTAATATTCAAGGAAAAATGTATGAAACTTATTGTCAATAAAGAGCAAATCATTGAAGGCCTGCAAAAAGCCGCGGCGATTATTCCGGCCAAGGCAGGCGCGGCCTATTTGCGTTCCATCTGGCTCAAGGCCGAGCAAGGCAGTCTTTCTGTGATGTCCACGGACGCAAATATTGAATTCACGGGTCGTTATCCGGCTGAAGTGAGTCAGCCAGGGCTGATCGGCGTGCAGGGCAGGGCATTTGTGGATCTGGTGCGGCAACTGCCCGCGGGCGTGCTCAACCTCACTCTGGATGAAGCATCGGGCAATCTGCTGCTGGAGCAGGGACGCCGGGCCTACAAACTGCCGGTGAGCGGTTCCGAATGGTTTCAGAATTTTTCGGAATTCCCGGCGGAAAACATTGTCACCTGGTCCGGCGATTTTTTGCAGGACGTGCTGGACAAAGTGACCTTTTGCATCAGCGACGACGACGCCATGGACGCCATTGCCTGCCTGTGCATGAAGCCGCGCGAGAACGGCCGCATTGATGTCTGCGGCCTCAACGGCCATCAGTTTGCTCTGGTTTCCTTCACGCATGACGAATTGGCCGCGCGCCTGCCCGCCCAGGGCATTCTGATCCAGAAAAAATATTTGCAGGATATCAAAAAATGGCTGGGCCTGGACGAGATCGAACTTAATATTACAGAGAAGCGCCTCTACCTGCGCAGCCTGGACGGCGCTGAAACCCTGAGTCTGCCCCGCGCGGCGCATGAGTATCCCGATTACAATGTTTTTATGGATAAACTGAGCGGCGAGGGCGTGAGCGCCATGACGCTGGATCGCAAGGAAGGCATGGAAGCCCTGGGGCGCATCCTGATTTTCAATACGGAAAGTGATCGCTGCACCTACATGGATCTGCACGAAAACGAAGCCCGGCTTTCGGCGCAAGGCCAGGATGTGGGCTCGGCCTCGGAAAGTCTGGAAGTCAGCTACAAGGGCGAGATTTCGCGCATTGCTTTTCCGACCCGCAATCTTCTGGACGTGTTCGGGCATTTCGTTTCCGCCAGGGCGGATATGCTGCTGACCGGCGCGGAAGGGCCATGCGGCATCCGGGGCGCCGAAGATCCGGACTACACGGTGATCATCATGCCCATGAAGGTTTCCGAAACGACGTATTACAGCGAGGAAGACGTTTAGGGACTGATGAGACTGATTCCGGTTTGAAAACAGCCCCCAAGGCGTCCCGGCAACACTGATTGCAAAAGGAAAGATGAATGGTTCCCGAAACTTCCGGCAGCGGTAGCTATAACGCTTCTTCCATCACTATTCTGGAAGGGCTTTCGGCCGTGCGCAAGCGCCCGGCCATGTATATAGGCTCCACGGACAGCCGCGGCCTGCATCATCTGGTGTATGAGGTCGTCGACAATTCCATAGACGAGGCCATGGCCGGCTACTGTTCGCGGATTACCGTCATCCTGCATGCGGATAACAGCGTCACGGTTCGCGACGACGGCCGCGGCATTCCGGTGGACATTCATCCCAAGGAAGGCGTGCCCGCGGTGCAGGTGGTCATGACCAAACTGCATGCCGGCGGCAAGTTCGACAATTCCAGCTACAAGGTCTCCGGTGGGCTGCACGGCGTGGGCGTATCCTGCGTCAATGCGCTTTCCGAAGAATTGACCGTCACGGTGCGCCGCGACGGCAAGCGTTACCGTCAGCATTACGCGCGCGGCGTGCCGCTGGATCAACTGGTCGTGATCGGCGAGGATGTGGAAGGCCACGGCACAACAGTGCGTTTCAAGCCGGATGAGGAAATTTTCGAGGTTCTGGAATTTTCTTATGAGACGCTGAAAAAGCGTTTTGAAGAGCTGGCCTATCTGAACAAGGGCCTGAGCATCGAATGTGTGGACGAGCGCAGCGGCGAAACCCATATTTTTCACGCCGAAGGCGGCATTCGTCAATTTGTGACGGATCTTAATTCCGGCGAACAGGGCATTCACGGCATCATTTCCGGCGAAGGCGTGGTGGACAACGTCACTGTGGAATTCGCCCTGCAATACAATGCCGGCTACAAGGAAAATATTCTTACCTTTGCCAACAATATCCGCACCAAGGAAGGGGGCACCCATCTGGTGGGCTTTCGCACAGCCCTGACCAGGGCCATTAACGGCTACATCAAGGGCCAGCAGGATCTGACCAAAAAGCTCAAGGGCACCCAGCTTTCCGGCGATGACGTGCGCGAGGGCCTGACCTCGGTGATCAGCGTCAAATTGCCGCAGCCGCAGTTTGAGGGCCAGACCAAGACCAAACTCGGCAACAGCGAAGTGGCCGGGGTGGTGGCAGGCGTGATTTATGATCGCCTCACTGTTTTTTTTGAGGAAAATCCCAAGGATATCCGGCTGATTATCGATAAGGCCGTGGATGCGGCACGGGCCCGTGACGCGGCGCGACGCGCCAAGGAGCTGGTGCGGCGCAAAGGCGCGCTTTCGGACAATGCGCTGCCTGGCAAGCTGGCCGACTGCCAGAGCAAGGATCCCTGCGAATCCGAACTTTTCATTGTGGAGGGCGATTCGGCAGGCGGCTCGGCCAAGCAGGGGCGCAATCCCAAAAATCAGGCCATATTGCCTTTGCGCGGCAAAATTTTGAATACCGAGCGGACCCGCTTTGACAGAATGCTGGCCAACAAGGAAGTCAAGGCCCTGATCACGGCCATGGGCGCGGGCATCGGCCAGGACGACACGGATCTGGAAAAATTGCGTTACCACAAAATCATCATCATGACCGATGCCGATGTGGACGGCGCGCACATCCGCACCTTGTTGCTGACCTTCTTTTTCCGCCAGTATCAGGAAATGGTCAAACGGGGCTTTGTGTACATCGCGCAGCCGCCACTCTACCGCGTGCACAATGCGCGCATGGAAAAGTTCATCAAGGACGATCCCGAACTCAACGAGTTTCTGCTCAACAGGGTCAGCGAGGATGTGACCGTGGTGGCCCAGAACGGCAAAACCTTCACGGGCAGGGCTCTGATTGAGCTTATGGAACGTATTGAAAAACTTTCCGGCCGGGTGAACGACGCGGAAGGCAGCGGCACGCCGCGGGATCTTTTTCTGGCCCTGACCACCTACCCCGTGCGGGTGGAGGCAGGCATGCTGGAAGATCAGAACAGCGAATTTACGGCCTGGCTCAATGAGCACGGTTACCTTTTGACCCTGGAACATGAGCGCAGCGAGGAAGATGACGAGGATCGTCTTTTCGCAGTCTTTGAAAATACCGGCAGCCACCATACCCGGCGCGGCATGGAATTTTTTGCTTCCCGTCTCTATAAGCAGACCTGGCAGATGTTCCGGGACTTGCGCGACGAATGCGGCGGCCTGCGCTTCACCATGCAGCGCAAGGAAATTGAAATACCCGCGGGCGATGTCTTCAGCCTTATGCAGCTTGTGCTGGATGAAGCCCGCAAGGGCATTAACATCCAACGCTACAAGGGCTTGGGCGAAATGAATCCGGAACAACTCTGGGTGACCACCATGAACCCGGACAATCGCATTCTTCTCCAGGTTTCCGTGGAGGATGCCATTTCCGCCTCGGAGGCTTTTGAGGAATTGATGGGCGACAGGGTGGAGCCGCGCAGGGAGTTCATTGAGCGCAATGCCCTGGCCGTGCAGGATCTGGATATTTAGAGCAATTTCACTTTGAAATTGCTTTAGAGCGTTTTGCTCATAACAATCCGTGGCCGCGGAAGAAATTTCTCAAAGAATTTCTCTAATTTTTCCTCAGCAGCGAGGCAAACGTGTCAGAAGAACAGCCGCAAATCAACATCGAAAAAGAACTGCGCCAGTCCTATCTGGAATACTCCCTTTCGGTGATCATCGGGCGTGCCCTACCCGATGCGCGCGACGGGCTGAAACCCGTGCACCGGCGGATCATGTTCGCCCAGTATGAGCTGGGCAACAGTTATAACCGCCCGCATAAAAAATCCGCGCGCATTGTGGGCGACGTCATCGGCAAATATCATCCGCATGGCGATTCCGCGGTGTATGACGCGCTGGTGCGTCTGGCCCAGGATTTTTCCATGCGCGATCCCCTGGTGGATGGCCAGGGCAACTTTGGCTCCATTGACGGCGACTCGGCCGCGGCCATGCGCTATACGGAAGTGCGCATGTCGCGCCTGGCCGGGGAGTTTCTGGGCGATCTTGACAAGAATACCGTTGATTTCCGGCCCAATTACGACAATACCCTGCAAGAGCCCGCGGTGCTGCCCACCAAGGTGCCCAACCTGCTGCTCAACGGCTCTTCGGGCATTGCCGTGGGCATGGCCACCAATATTCCGCCGCACAATCTGGGCGAACTTTGCGACGCCCTGCAGCTTTTGCTGGACAATCCCCAGTGCAGCATCGACGACCTCATGGAGCATGTGCAGGGCCCGGATTTTCCCACCCGCGGCTTTGTCTACGCGGGCAAGGGTCTTTACGACGCCTATCACACCGGCCGGGGCACCGTGAAAGTGCGCGGCCGCCTGGAGGTGGAGGAGCGTAAAAAAGGCCTGCAAGCCATTGTGATCAAAGAAATTCCCTATGGATTGAACAAATCCTCCCTGGTGGAAAAAATCGCGGCTCTGGTCAATGAGCATCGGATCGACGGCATTGCGGATTTGCGCGACGAGTCGGACCGCAACGGCATCCGGATCGTCATTGATCTCAAGCGCGGGATGATTCCGGACATTGTGATCAATGCCCTGTACAAGTTCACACCCCTGGAAACCAGCTTCGGCATCAATATGCTGGCCGTGGTGGACAACCGGCCGCAATTGCTCAACTTGAAGACCGCCCTGACCTGCTTCACGGATCACCGGCGTGAAGTGGTCATCCGCCGCACGCGCTATGATCTGGAAAAGGCCGAAGCCAGGGCGCATATTCTGGAAGGCCTGCGCATTGCCATTGACAACATTGACGCCGTGGTGGCCCTGATCCGGGCTTCAGCCAATCCGGACGAGGCCCGCGCCGGTCTGATGGCAAAATTCTCGCTCTCCGAAGTGCAGGCCAGGGCCATTCTGGAAATGCGCCTGCAACGGCTGACCGGCTTGCAGCGTGAGGAATTGCTGGCCGAATACAAGGATCTTCTGCAGAAAATCGAATTTTTCAAATCCGTGCTGGACAATCCGGAAGTGCTGCGCAACGAAATGAAGCGCGAACTGCGCGAACTGCGCGAAACCTTTGCCACGCCCCGGCGCACGGAAGTGCTTGCCGAGGCTCTGACCGGCATCGACATTGAAGATCTGATCCCGGACGAGGAAGTGGTGATCACGCTTTCCCGGCGCGGCTACATGAAGCGCACCAATCTGGAGAATTACCAGCAGCAGAAGCGCGGGGGCAAGGGCATTGCGGCCCTGCATACCTCGGAAGACGATTATGTGCAGGAATTTCTGACCACCACCAATCATCAGTATCTGTGCCTGTTCACCAATAAGGGCCGCATGCATCAGCTCAAGGTCCATCAGGTGCCCGAGGGCAGCCGCACGGCCAAGGGCGTGCATATCAACAACCTTCTGCCCCTTGAGGAAGGCGAATGGGTGACCACGGTGCTGGCCTTGCGCGAGTTTGCCGAAGACAAATACTTTATGTTCGTGACCAGGCGGGGCATGGTCAAGCGTTCCTCGGCTTCGCTGTACGCTCGTTGCCGCAAAACCGGGCTGATGGCCGTTGGCTTGCGCGAGGATGACGAGCTTGTGCTGGTGCGCCCCATGCGGGAAGACAGCCATATCGCGCTGGTCACGGCCGACGGTTTTGCCATCCGCTTTCCGTGCGCCGACGTGCGGCCCATGGGCCGTGTGGCCACCGGGGTCAAGGGCATTGCCCTGCGCCGCCAGGACAGCGTGGTGGCCGGCGTGATTCTCAAAGACGTGGATCAGACCACAGAAATCATGTCCATTTCCGCCAAGGGCTACGGCAAGCGCACCAGAGTGGATCTCTACCGTTTGCAGTCGCGCGGGGGCAAGGGCATCATCAACTTCAAGGTCACATCCAAAACCGGGCCGGTGGTGGGCGCCATGCCCGTGCGCGACAATGACGGGCTGGTGCTTCTGACATCGACCAACAAGATTGTGCGCATCAGCGTGGACGAGGTGCGCAGCAAGGGCCGGGCCACCATGGGCGTCATGCTGGTGCGTCTGGATGAAGGCGCGCGCGTGGTGGGCTTTGACCGTGTGGATGAAGGCGGCCAGACGGGGCGCAGCCTGGAACTGGAAGTGGACAATGCCCTGAGTGAGAGCGCGGCGGCAGCATCCGCCGCCAGCATGCCCGTCCCGGACAGGGCGACTCCGGCGGAGAATGACGACCGGGATCGGGAAGATGAGGCGTAACGCAGGGGGTCTTTGAAATGTTCGGCATTTCAAAGATCCTGTTGTGCCGCAAGCCGCATATTCTGCCAGAATCCGCGCAGCCTTTGGGACTGGGTCCTTTGCGGGCGACACAACAACATTCCCGGAACAGGCGGCCCGCGGCCGCATGGCGGCTTGTCGCGCTTTGTTGCTCTCTGGTCCTGGCAGCTTTTGTCGGGGCGTGCAGTCAGGACTCCCTGATCAGCGACGATCTTGAAGCCGCACGCGCGGCCGTGGGCAAGCGGGACTGGCCCCTGGCCGAACGCCTGCTGGAGCGTTATCTGCGCGAAGAGCAGAAGCCGGACAAACGCTGGGAGGCCTGGCAACAACTGCTGACCGTCATCAACTTCTCAGGCGTGGAGCCCCGCGCAAGCCTGGAATATCTGGAAGCCATGCTGGAGGAGTTTGCGGACAACGACGCCCGGAACAAGGTCATTCTCAAGCGCATCGGCGAGCTTCATGAAAATCTGCGGCATTACGAACATGCCGCCGACGCCTGGAGCGCCTATATCGGGCTGGCCGGCCTGACTGCGCCGGAAACCGTGGAGGCGTACAGGCATCTGGCGGGCACGCAGTTCAGCCTGCGGCGCTTTGAAGCCGGGGAGGAAGCGTTGCAGCAATGCCTGGCGTTGCCGTTGCCGGATCATGACAAGATCATGTGCATGTATGATCTGGCGGATCAGAACATGGCCCGTGAGCGCTGGCAGGAAGTGGCGGATCTCTCCCAGCAGATCCTGGACAGCGAGCCGGATGTGAACGTGCGCGGGCTGGCCGGGTATCTGCTGGCCGATGCGCTGGAACAACTGGGGCAGAAAAAGGAGGCGCTCAAACAGTTTGAACTGGCGCGTGACGATTATCCCAATCCCGCGGTTATTGATAATCGCATTGCGCATTTGCGCAAAAAATTGAAACAATAGACCGCCGCGCGGCGGTTGAGGTTGAGCTGACATGATTCGGCATGAATGCGGTCTTTTCGGTATTTACGATCATGAGGATGCTGCCCGCCTGGCTTATTTCGGTCTCTACGCCCAGCAGCACAGGGGTCAGGAAAGCGCCGGCATCGTCACCCTGAATACGGACGGCGTGCACGAGCACAAGGGCATGGGTCTGGTGCCCGATGTTTTTTCGGAAAACATTTTGCGCGCGCTTCCCGGCCGGATCGCCGTGGGGCATGTGCGTTATTCCACCACCGGGCGATCCTCAAGCTGTAACGCTCAGCCTTTTCTGGCCCGCTACAAGGGCCGGGACATCGTGCTGGCCCACAACGGAAATCTGGTCAACGCCGCCGAGTTGCGCGCGGAGCTGGAAAACGAAGGGGCCATCTTTTCCACAGGCAACGATACGGAAATCTTCATACATCTTCTGGTGCGCTCCCTGCGCCGGAACAGCCTGCCCGAAGCCCTGCGCGAAGCCTGCTCCCGCGTGCGCGGGGCCTATTGCCTCCTTGTGCTGGCCGACTCGACCCTGATTGCCGTGCGCGATCCCTTTGGCTTTCATCCGCTGGCTCTGGGCCGTCTGGACGGCAGGCCGGTCTTCGCGTCCGAGACCTGCGCCTTTGATCTGCTGGAAGCCGAATACGAACGCTCGGTGGAACCCGGCGAAATGATCATTGTGGATGAAAAAGGCGAGCGCAGCGAGCAACTCCGCGGGCCGCTGCCGCAAAAACCGCGCCAGTGCATTTTTGAACTGGTCTATTTCGCCCGGCCCGATTCCTATGTCTTCAACGAGCAGGTCTATCTCTGCCGCAAGCAGATGGGCTGGCAACTGGCGCATGAATCCACGCCGGATGTGGATTTTGTGCTGCCTTTTCCGGATTCGGGCGTTTACTCGGCCGTGGGCTTTGCCCAATGCGCGGAGCTGCCTTACGAACATGCCATGATACGCAATCATTATGTGGGCCGCACCTTTATCCAACCGACGCAGAGCATGCGCAATTTCGGCGTGCGCGTGAAGATCAACCCGGTGCGGGCCATGATCCAGGGCAAGAAAATCTGTATTGTGGATGATTCCATTGTGCGCGGCACGACCATGATCACCCGGGTCAAAAAGCTGCGCGAACTGGGCGCCAAAGAAGTGCATATCCGCATTTCCTGCCCGCCGGTGAAATATCCCTGCCATTACGGCATTGATTTTTCCTCGCGCGGCGAGCTTATCGCGGCCCAGTGCAGCCTGCCGGAGATCGTCAGCCGCCTGGATGTGGATTCCCTGCATTATCTGAGCATTGACGGCTTGCTGCGTTCGGTCATGCATTCGGACAGTTATTGTCTGGCCTGCTTCACGGGTGAATACCCCGTGCCCTGCGGCGAGTGCGGCAAGTACCGCCTGGAGGGACAGCAGCCAAGCAATGTGGCGTGATGCCGCGCGGGGCAGGGAAGGTCTTTTCCGAGCGGGCTCCGGCTTCCCGCGCATTGCTTTCTTCCGGGCAACTTGACGCCCGCGCGCTTCCACGATAGAGGCCGACCCGGCTCCGGAACCGGTCGCGGCAGCAGAGGACAGTATGAGCAGCACAGGTTATACGCGCAGTAAAGGTTTTGCGGACATGTTTCCGCCGGAGAGCGACAATTTCACGCGCATGGAAAATTGCGCGCGGGAAATTTTCGGCCGTTACGGTTTTGTGGAATTGCGCACGCCGCTTGTGGAGTATACCGAGCTTTTCCAGCGCTCCATCGGCGCGGAAACCGATGTGGTGCAAAAGGAAATGTATACCTTTCCCGACCGCAAGGGGCGCTCCCTGACCCTGCGTCCCGAGGCCACGGCCGGGGTCATGCGGGCCTATATCGAAAGCGGCCTGCACGCCCGCGAGCCGGTAAGCCGCCTGTTCACCACCGGGCCCATGTTCCGCTATGAGCGGCCGCAGAAGGGCCGCATGCGCCAGTTTCATCAGATCAACTGCGAATGTCTGGGCACACAGAGCCCCCTGGCGGATGCCGAATTGATCGGCATGCTGATGTCTTTTCTGGGCGCTCTGGGGCTGAGGGAGCTGACCCTTAAACTGAATTCCCTGGGCTGTGCCGCGTGTCGCCCGCGCTTCACGCAGGCTTTGCTGGACTATCTGCGCAGCGTGGATCCGGCCGGGCTTTGCCCGGACTGCGCCCGCCGCGCGGAAAGCAATCCCTTGCGCGTGTTGGACTGCAAGCAGCCGGGCTGCCGTGCGCTCACCGACAATGCGCCCAAACTTCTGGAGTACATTTGCCCGGAGTGCAAAGCCCATTTTGAGACCGTGCTCGGCCTGCTGCGTGCCGAAGATCTGCCCCTGGAGCTGGATCACCGTCTGGTGCGCGGCCTTGATTACTATTGCCGAACCACCTTTGAGGTGGTAAGCGGGAACATCGGCGCGCAGTCGGCCGTGGCCGGCGGCGGCCGTTATGATGGCCTTGTCAAAAGTCTGGGCGGGCCGGATGTGCCCGGCGTGGGCTTTGCCTGCGGCATGGAGCGGCTGGCGTTGCTTCTGGGCGGGGCCCCGGCCCGTGGTTTGGATTTTTATGTGCTGGCCCTGGATGAAAGCGGGCAGGCGCAGGCTTTTGCCCTGGCGCGGAAGTTGCGGGCGCAGGGCCTGGCCGGGGAAATGAATTTCAGTACGGCGGGCTTTAAAAGCCGGATGCGTCAGGCCGGCAAGTCCGGCGCGCGTTTTTGCCTGATCATCGGGCCGGATGAAGCGGCGCAAGGCGCGGTGACAGTGAAAAATCTGAACAACGGCGAGCAGACGGGCATGCCGCAGGCCGACGCCATCCATTATCTTGTCAACGGGAAGAGCAATGACTGAACAAACGCAGGATGTACAGCAGGAACACCGGAAATTCATTGAAGATCTGGGCGGCTGGCAGCGCAGCCACAATTGCGGGGAGCTGACCCTGGCCGAAAACGGCGCGGAGGTCTGCCTGATGGGCTGGGTGCAGTACCGGCGCGACCACGGGGGCTTGATTTTTGTGGATTTGCGCGACCGCGAGGGCCTGACCCAGGTGGTCTTCAGCCCGGATATTGCGCCCGCGGCGCATGAAAACGCGCACATCCTGCGTTCCGAGTATGTGCTGGCGGTCAGGGGCAAGGTGCGCCCCAGGCCTGAGGGCATGGTCAATGCAAATATGGTCACCGGGGCCATTGAAGTGGTGGCCCATGAGTGGAAGCTCCTGAATACCTCCAAAACGCCGCCCTTTGCCATTGAAGACCGCTGCGAAGCCGGTGAAAATCTGCGTCTGGCCTGGCGTTATCTGGATTTGCGCCGCCCCCGCATGCAGGCTAATCTGCGTCTGCGTCACAAGGTCACCCAGAGCGTGCGCCGTTATCTGGATGAGGGCGGTTTTGTGGAAGTGGAAACCCCGGTGCTCACCAAATCCACGCCCGAGGGCGCGCGCGACTTTCTGGTGCCCAGCCGTCTGAATCCCGGCGAGTTTTACGCCCTGCCCCAGTCTCCCCAGCTTTTCAAGCAACTGCTGATGGTGGCCGGCCTGGATCGCTATTTTCAGGTGGTGCGCTGCTTCCGCGACGAAGACCTGCGCGCGGATCGCCAGCCTGAATTCACGCAGATTGATTTGGAAATGAGCTTTGCCGACGAAAACCAGGTCATGAGCATAGCCGAAGGCCTGATGGCCCGCGTGTTCAGGGAGGTCATGGATCGGGATCTTCCGCTGCCCTTCCCGCGCATGTCCTGGGACGAAGCCATGCGGCGTTATGGTGTGGACAAGCCGGATACCCGCTTTGGCCTTGAACTTGTGGATATTACGGACATTGTGCGCAACTCCGGCTTCAAGCTTTTTGCCACGGCCCGGCTTGTCAAGGCCATGAAGGTGCCGGGCGGCGAATCCCTGACCCGCAAGGAAATCGACGCCTTCACCGAATTTGTGAAAATTTACGGCGCGCAGGGGCTGGCCTGGATCAAGATTAAACCCGCGGAATGGCAATCGCCCATTGCCAAGTTTTTGTCCGAGGCCGAGCGCAACGGCATTGCGCAAGCCCTGGATCTGACAGCAGGCGATATTGTCTTTTTCCAGGCCGGGGAGCCGGAAATGGTCAATGCGGCCCTGGGCAATCTGCGCGTGCATCTGGCCGAACACCTTGACCTGATTCCCAAAAACAGCTTCAATTTTCTCTGGGTCACGGACTTTCCGCTCTATGAGTATGATCAGGAAGAAAAGCGCTATGTGGCCTGCCATCACCCCTTTACCGCACCCGCGCCGGGTCATCTGGAATTGATGCGCAGCGATCCTTCCCGGGCCAAAGCCCGGGCCTACGATATGGTGCTCAACGGCAGCGAGGTGGGCGGCGGTTCCATTCGCATCCATTCCGGCGAAACGCAACGGCGCATGTTTGAAGCCCTGGGCTTTACGCCGGAACAGGCCGAAAGTCAGTTCGGCTTTTTGCTTCAGGCCCTGGAACAGGGCGCGCCGCCGCACGGCGGCCTTGCCTTTGGTTTGGATCGTTTGGTCATGCTCTTGGCGGGAGCCTCCAGCATCCGCGATGTGATAGCTTTTCCCAAAACGCAGAAAGCCACCTGCCTGCTGACCGAAGCGCCCGCGCCCGTGGCGGCCAGGCAATTGCGCGAACTGGGGCTGCGTCTGCGCGAGCAGCCCGCCAGGGAGCCAGAAGCCGGCAGCGGGGCCAAAGCCCGGCCCGGCAGCGATCCAGTGCAGGCGTAGCGCAAGGAAGGGCGCATGATTCTTGATATTGTCACCTATCCTGATCCCCGTCTGCAACAGAAGTGCGAACCTGTTGCGGAGATAAGCGACGAGATCCGCCGCCTGGCCGCCGATATGCTGGAAACCATGTACGCCGCGCCAGGGGTTGGTCTGGCCGCGCCCCAGGTCGGGCGCAACATGCGTCTGCTGGTTATGGATCCTGCGGCCCAGGATGCCGAAAAACGCCCCCGCGTCCTGATCAATCCCGAACTGACCCTCAGCGGCGAGGATCTGCTCAGTGAGCAGGAGGGCTGCCTTTCCGTGCCGCTGAATTACCGTGCCGACGTGCTGCGCAAAAGTCGTGTTCTTCTTCGGGCAAGGGATCTGGACGGCAAGCTCATTGAGGAGGAGCTGACGGGTTTTCCGGCCATTGTGATCCAGCATGAGGCGGATCATCTGGACGGGATATTGTTCATTGACCGCATCAGCCGCTTGCGGCGCACCATGTATGACAGCAAGGTAAAGAAATGGCTCAGGCGCAAAAAAGTCGCATAGTCTTCATGGGCACGCCGGATTTTGCGGCGGCCATTCTGGACAGGCTTGCGCACTGGCCGCGCGGGGAGATCCTTGCCGTCTACACGCAGCCGGATCGGCCGGCCGGGCGGGGTCACAAACTCAGGCCCGCGCCGGTCAAACTGCTGGCGCAAAAGCTCGGCTTTCCCGTTTTGCAGCCGCAAAGCCTCACGCGCCCGGAGGCTCAGGCAGAGCTGGCGGCCTTTGCGCCCGACCTGCTGGTGGTGGCGGCCTATGGCCTGATCCTGCCGGATCCGGTGCTTGCCGTGCCGCGGCTTGCCCCGATCAATGTGCACGCCTCGCTCTTGCCGCGCTATCGCGGGGCTGCTCCCATACCGCGCGCCATACTGGAAAATTGGCAGGATAACGCGCGGACCGGGGTTTCGATCATGCGCATCGTCAGCCGTCTGGACGCCGGGCCGGTCTATGCCGAGGCCGCCATACCCATTGGCGAGCACACGGCCGGCAGCCTGCACGACGCTCTGGCCGACCTGGGGGCGCAGGCCCTGCTCGGCGTTCTGGACAGGATCGTGTCCGGCACGGCACGAGCCAAAGAGCAGGATGAATCATTGGCCAGCTATGCGCCCAAGATCGGCAAACAGGACGGCGCCATTGTCTGGGATCGGCCGGCAGCGGCGGTTCATGCGCAGATCCGCGCGGTTACGCCCTGGCCGGGCGCGCGGGCGCGTTTCGCCTTTCCGGGCCGGGAAGAGCCTGTTGTGCTGCTTTTGTCGCCCGGAACCGTGGGTAAGCCTCTGAGCGGAGAAGCGCCGGGCCTGATGCGCCGCGGCCCTGACGGCCTGAGCGTGGCCTGCGCGGATCGCTGGTATCGCCTGTCTTCGGTCCGACCGCAAGGGCGCAAGGATATGCCGGCACTGGATTTTGTGAACGGTTTTTTGCGCGGGCTCCCCGAAGGAATTTGCGCTTCGGCTCTGCCGGTTGATTAGAGCGGTTGCCGTTTTCAACAGCAAACCGCTCTAAGGGCGTTTGTCTGACGGATTGCAGCGGGCGTTGTGCGCCCTTTTTTTCTATTTAGCGCCATGCTCTCATCTCACCCGGAATTTGCTGCGAGGCCGTATGTTGTTGCGCAAATCTCCCCATTCCCTGCCGCCCGACCAGTACGGCGGCGCGCGCAAGCGGCTTTTCATCGGTCTGATGCTGGCCTCCTGCGTTTTGCTCTGCCTGGCGCTCTGCTTTTTTCTGATCCTTCCCTGGTCCTCGTTTGGCGCAGGCATGAGCTGGTTGCCGCTGATCAGCATGGGCGTGGGCATTGGCGGCATTGTTGTTCTGACCTGGATGTGCCTGACCCTGGTTTTTCATATCTATACCGGGCTGCGGCTGCCGGGCGTGCGCGGCGTGCGGCATGTGACCATTCGTTTGTTTTTCCCCCTTATGGAATTGCTGGCCAGGGCCCTGGGTCTGGATCGCAGAACGGTGCGCCGCTCCTTTGTGAAGGTCAATAATGAGCTTGTTCTGGCGGATCGCAAGCCTGTCGCGCCCCGGGATCTGCTTTTGCTCCTGCCGCATTGCGTGCAGCGCAGCGCCTGCCCCCGGCGTTTGACGCACAATGTGGAGTTGTGCGAGCGCTGCGGCCGTTGCCCGGTAGGCGCCTTGCTCGATCTGCGCGATACCTTGGGCATCCGGCTGGCCATTGCCAGCGGCGGAACCATAGCCCGGCGCATTGTGGTTGAAATCAAGCCCCGCTGCATTGTGGCCGTTGCCTGTGAGCGCGATCTGGCCTCCGGCATTCAGGACAGTTATCCTCTGCCGGTTTTCGGCGTGCTTAACGAACGGCCCTGCGGCCCCTGTCTGGACACGCTTGTGCCCCTGGAGCATCTGAAGGCCATGCTCCGGCTCTTTTTGCAGCGGCCGGAGGAAAAACCTTTGCCGCCAGCAGGGCCCCGCTGATGCCCGCCGCAGCGTCCCGCCAACCGCATCCGACGGCATCCGGTCAGACCCGCGCCGTGCTGCGCGCCTTGGAAAAACTGCCTGCGTCGGGCCGCGTCTCCGCCCTGGCGGCGATCATGCTGGTCGAGGCCGGGCGCACCGCGCAAGAGGCCCTTGCCGAGGTTCTGCGTGCCGGGCCGGACAGCAGGGAACTTGCCGCGCAGGATCGGCATCTTTGCGCTGAACTGGTTTACGGTTGTTTGCGCGCGGAACTTCGCCTGACGCATATTCTGGCCAGGGTTTTGCCAAACCCGCAGCGGCTTCCCCGGCCTTTGCTGCTTCTTCTCCATCAGGCAGTGTATGCCCTGCTTTTTCAGGAGCGCGTGCCGGATCACGCGGCAGTGCACAGCGCCGTGGAGCTTGCGCATCGCCTTTTCGGGCGGAAGCTGTCCGGAGTCGCCAACGGCGCATTGCGCTCAGTGCAGCGTTTGGGCAGGGACGTGCTCCTGCCGGAATTTTACGCAAGCAAAGGCAAAGGCAGCGCGCGGACCCACTGGGAAGCGCTCTGTCGCTATTACAGCCTGCCTGTATGGCTTGCAGACATCTGGCTGTCCGCCTATGGCCGCGAGGCTGCTCTGGCCTTGATGCGCCGCTCCTTTGAACGCCCGCGGAGCGCGGTTCGCGTCAATGCCCGGCATATTTCGGCCCTGGCCCTGCGCGCTGCTTTGCTGGCCTGTGAGGGCAGCGCCGCGGCAGGGGAGTGGGGCGTGGCTTTTGCGCCCGGGGCAGTGCCTCAAGCCGCGCTGGGCCAAAGCATGGCGCTTTGGCAGGAGCAGGGCGCTCTGTCCTTTCAGTCGGCCGGTTCTCAGGTAGTGCTGCATGAACTGGGCCTGACCCGCTGGCAAGGCCCGGTGTGGGATGCCTGCGCGGGCTATGGGGGAAAAAGCGCGGCCTTGCTTGAGCGCGGCGTTACGGTGGCCCTAAGTTCCGATTGTGCTTTTGCGCGCTTGCGGCATTTGCCTGAGCTCTGCCGTCGCTTGCGCCTGCCCGTGCCGGGCGTGTGCCTGGCTGATGCGGAAAAACCGCCACTGGCCCGCTGGCCCGGCCCGATTCTTGTGGATGCGCCGTGCAGCGGCCTGGGCGTGCTGGCCCGCCGCCCTGACATCAGACGCGGGGATCGGCGGGGACCGCAACAGCTTGCGCAACTTGCGGATTTGCAGCTTCGTCTGCTTCACGCGCTTGCTTCCCGTCTTGTGCCGGGTCAGGAACTGGCCTATCTCACCTGCACCCTTAACCCGCAGGAAAATGAGCAGGTTGTTGAGCGCCTGCTTGGCATGCGGCCTGAACTCCGGGCAGTGCGGCAGTGGCAGACCCCTCATGAGCATCCTTGGCTTGAGGGCATGTATGGGGCGCTTCTGGTCCGAATTTGAGATGGATCTGCCCCCGGCACATGCCCGTCGCCCAACTTCAGGCGGCGGCTGAAGCCACGCCGGGCCAGGCGCAGTTGCCCCCGCAGCGCGCTTTCTCTGTTGCCGTCCCTGTAAGTCTGGCAGCCGTGGCTGTCATTGCTTCCGCATGTGTGCGGGCCTTCCCGCGGCGGCTAGGCCTCGGGCAAACCTACGCCAAGCCGCTCAAGCAATGTTTGCAGCTCATCATGACTGGCGTACGACAGATTGATCCGCCCTGTATGCTCATCCCCGCTTATGGTGGCCTTGCAGGCAAGCTTTTGACTGAGATTTTTTTGCAGGTTGAGCAGTTGCGGCGTTTTTTTGCGGCCGCTTCCGGCTTTGGGGCGCGCCGCCGTCTTTTCACTTTCCGCCTGCTCTTGCCAGGGCAGAGTATGGGCGCTGCGCCAGTGAGCCACGGCTTCTTCCGCCTGGCGCACGGTCAGGCTGTGGCTGAGAATGCGTTGACGCAAGGCATCAGCCGCTTCGGCCATATCAATGCCCAGAAGGCAGCGGGCATGCCCCGCGCTGATCCGTCCCGCCTGAAGATCCTCTCTGGCGGCCGGGCTCAGTTGCAGCAATCGCAAGCTGTTGGCCACGGCCGGACGGCTTTTGCCAAGACGGGCGGCCACTTCTTCCTGCGTCAGTCCCAGGGTCTCTCGCAAACTTTGCAAGGCCAAGGCTTCTTCAATGGGATTTAAATCCTCGCGCTGCAGATTTTCAATCAGCGCAGCGGCCATGACTTCTTTATCGCTCAGAGCGCGCACGAACACCGGCACCTGTGCAAGCCCGGCAAGCCGGGCGGCTCGCCAACGGCGTTCGCCGGCCACGATTTGATAGCTGCCGCCGTCGCCCTGAGGACGCACCAGCAGGGGTTGGATGATCCCCTGCGCCTTAATGGAGTCGGCCAGCTCCTGTAAGGCTTCGGCGTCAAAATGCTGCCGGGGCTGGCTCGGATTGGGATGCAGGGCCGCAACCGGCAGCAGGCTTATCTCGCCGCCTTGCTGGCGCTGTGAGCCGGAACCGCTGAACAGGGCATCCAGACCTCGACCCAATCCTTTCTGTATATTGCTCATGCTTCCTCCTTAGAGCATTTTGCTTTTGAAATTATTCAATTTCAAAAGCGGCGCTGCCGTCATTTCGCCTGAAAAGCGTGGTTTTCAGGCTCATTCGGCGCGGGCGTTCGCTCCCGCGGTCGCCAGAGCGGTTGCTGTTTTCAACAGCAAACCGCTCTAATGACCGGTCTTGACAAGCGGCCTGCATGCGCGGCACCCTGTGCCGTGCAGTCTTGCGGCACGGGCGTGCGTTACTTTCGCATCCGGGCGCTTCGCATCCTGTTGCGGCCGAACTGCTTTTGCTGTGTCAGCGTTTTTGTTCCACGGCTCGGAGTTTTTCTGGTCCACTCTCTGTTTCACCAGACCGTCCACGCACGACGCAGCTTGAGCCGACGCCTGCTTTTTACGCAGTTCTGGAACCTGAGATGATCACCAGCCGGATCTCATTTCATGCATCACCTTAAGGATGGACCATGTCAGACGCAATGCAAATTTTCTATCTTCGGGATGCCGACGGGCATCTGCAGGCCGTGCAACTTTCCGCAACGCTCTGGAAAAAAGTGGAGCATGCCGTACAGCCTTTTCTGCAAGATGCAGACATTTCACAACCAGAGGCCGCGCCGCCGGAGCCGCTGGAAAGTTTTGCCGAGTTTTTGCAATTCTGGGATTTTGCCTATCCCTACAGTCCGGCTGTTTCCTGCCCGCATTGCGGCCAGTCTGTCAAAGATTGGCGCACTGCGCCGGATCATCCCTTTGTGCTGGTCAACGCCAACCTGGGGGGACTCCTGGTTTTTCATTGTAAAAACTGTCAGACAACCATTCGACAAAAACATTTTCGCGATCATGTGGCTTTGGAGCACAATACGCCTCATTACTAAAGCATTTTTTGATTGAAAATATTCATTTTCAATCACTTCACTGCCATCATTTCGCGTCCAGAACGCGGTCTGGACGCTCATTCGGCGCGGGCGCCAGCTAACGCTGTCGCCAGAGCAGTTAGCTAATTTCATTAGCAAACAGCTCTAAACCGGAACGCGCAGGTTCGATTGCTTTATGGCAATACCGTATTTTTTTTTGAAGGACGCCGCAAGACGACTTCTTTGGCCAGTCCCAGGTAGGCTTCCGCTCCTTTGGATTTGATATCATAATGGATGATGGATTTACCGTGGCTGGGAGCTTCCGAAAGGCGGACATTACGAGGGATCACGGTCTCAAAGAGATGATCCGGGAAACAGCGACGGACTTCATTTTTCACTTCACGGGTGAGCCTGTTACGGATGTCGTACATGGTCAGCACCACGCCGAGCAGCGACAACTCCGGGTTGAGCCGTTTTTTGACCTGCTCGTATGTTTGAAGAAGTTTTACAATGCCTTCGAGCGCAAAAAATTCACATTGCAGCGGTATCAGGAGTTCTTTTGAGGCGCAAAGCGCGTTGAGCGTCAACAGACCCAATGAGGGAGGGCAATCCAAAATTATGTATTCGTAGTCTGCGGCGATTCGTTTCAGACATTCATCCAGGTAGAACTCTCGCGCCATTTTGTCCACCAGCTCCAGTTCCACCGCCACCAGATTGGTGCTGGCCGGCAAAATATCCAGAAAAGGAGTGCGGGTTTTTGCGATGCTTTGCCGGATAGAGTCCGGCGAGTAGATGGCGCTGTACAAATCACCCTGCAAGTCTTCCAGGCTCAGGCCGATGCCGCTGGTGCTGTTGGCTTGCGGATCGCAGTCCACCAGCAGCACTTTTTTTTCCATAACAGCCAGTGCCGCGGAAAGGTTGATGGCTGTGGTGGTTTTGCCCACGCCGCCTTTTTGGTTGGCGATGGAGATGATGCGCGCCATTGATTACCTCCCTGTCCTCGCTCCGGCATGCTTTTGGTTCTGTCTTGCCATTTGCTTTTGAGTGAACTTGGGCCGCGCTTTTTTTGAAAGTTTCACATGAAACAGTCTTTACCAAGAAGCGGCAGCGTAGCGTTCATGCTGTTTGTAAAAGAGGGATCCAGGGGCGTCAAGGCGAAATTCTGCCATTGAACGGAACTTTTTATGGAGCTGCGGCTCATGCCCCATGAACCTGCGTGAAAGGCTGCTTGCCTGAAAGCAGCGAACTGGGTATGCATAGCAAGGCATGGAATGCGCACGCTTTTCTTGCCATGAAAAATGATGTGTTTGTCGCAGGAGGGCCTATGTGCCTGACACGAATTCTTTTGGTGGATGATGAAGAAGATGTTACGCGCATTTTATCCAAGCGCCTCAGCCGCCGGGGATATACATGCACCACGACTTCCAACGGATATGAGGCTCTTGAGGCTATGGCGCATGAGCCTTTTCCCATCGTGGTCATGGACGTGAAAATGCCCGGGCTTGACGGCATGGGCGCATTGCTGCAAATAGCCGAACGCTGGCCCGGCACGCAAGTTATCCTGCTTTCCGGTCATGCCGATATGCAGCTTGCTGTGCAGGCCATGAGCCAGGGCGCATTCGGGTATTTAATGAAACCAGTGGATTTTGAAGAGCTTCTCTTTAAGATTGAGGACGCTGCGGCGCAAAGCCGCTTAGAGCGTTTCAAAAGCAATATGCTCTAGAGCATTTTCTCTTTGAAAATGCTCTGCTGACGCGAAAGCGGCAGCCGCCGCAACGCGGCGTACATTCAGGCGAAAACCGCGTTTTTCGCCTGAATGCCACCTTTGACTTTCATAAAAAGTCAAAGGTAATCTGCTCTAGAGTCCAAGGGCAGCACGACGCGCCCGTGGTTGTAAACAAAATGAGGTACAGCGGAATGAAAGGCAAAAAGATTTCTTTTCCCCTGATGGTAACCCTGATGCTGAGCTTGGGAGCCGGGAGTTTTTTGTTCGGGTGGCAAGCTACGGCCAACGCTCAGGTAACGGAAGACAACTTTCCGCAAGTACTGGAAAAAGTATTGCGGGAGCATCCTGATATTGTCATGGATGTCTTGCGGCGGAACAGTGAAGCCGTACTGGACATCGCGCAGCAAGGCTCCAATCTGCGGCGGCAGCACAATCTTGAGGCGCAATGGCGTGAAGATATGAAAACGCCCAAGAGCGTGCATCTGAAGGGCAGGCCAGTGCTGGGCTCGCCCGACGCCAGGGTGCGGATTGTGGCCTTTTCCGATTTTACCTGCCATTTCTGCCGGCAGGCCTCGCATACAGTGGACGCCCTGCTCAAGGAATACGGCAAAAACGTCAGTCTGGTCTTTAAAAATCTGCCTCTGGATGAAAAGGGGCCGGGCGGCCAGGCCGGGGCATATTTTGTGGCTATTGCGCAGCAAGACGAAGAGAAAGCCTGGAAATTTTATAAAGCCATGTTCGCTGACCGGGACCGTCTCGTCAGTGAGGGCGAGGATTTTTTGAAAAAGACCGCCCAGGGTCTGGGCGTGGACATGAAGCGTCTTTCGCGGGACGTTCGCGGCAAAAAAGTCAGCGAAATTCTGGCTGAGGATCAGCAGGACGCGCAAAAACTGGGCGTGGAAGGGACGCCGTACTTTTTGGTCAACAATCTGGTTGTGCGCGGGGCGCTGCCGCTGGATCTGTTCAAAGGCGCCGTGGACATGGCCGCCAAACAGGCCAAAAAGTAAGATGCGGATCCGCATTGCGCGGCGGGCCGACCCTCCGGGCAGTCCTAGAGCAGATTACCTTTGACTTTTTATGAAAGTCAAAGGTGCATTCAGGCGAAAAACGCGGTTTTCGCCTGAATGTACGCCGCGTTGCGGCGGCTGCCGCTTTCTCGTCAGCAGAGCATTTTCAAAGAGAAAATGCTCTGGTCGTCAGATTGCTTCCGCATCGCTGACACGGTGTTGAATGACACGCGTCATCCAGCGGCGTAATTGTTCCAAATCCGCCTGCTGGTTTTTTTCAGATGCAAGCAAAAGAGTGCGCAAGGTTTCGACTTCTTTGTGCAAGCGCAGATTGTCTTCGGCCATTGCGGGCTCGGCGTCGGCCAGCGGCAGCCGCTCGACAACCAGACGCATGAGATCGGAAAGGCCTTCCAGGGCCAGGGTTTGACGTTCCAGCAACTGCAAAGCGGCGGTGGGGAAAAAATCCGGCACGGGATTAGGCAAGTGTTGCGCCGGCATTTCCGGGTTGGAGACAGCAAGCGCATTGCGGGGGAATCGGGCCTGCAGGGCTTCTTCCACAGCGGCGGCAGTGCGCGATTTTTGCATTTGCTCCAGAATGGCGGCGATCACGTCCAGCGTTTCCCGGCGATAACGTCGTCTGCGCCCTTCGCCGACGCTGGGAATGAACGCGGCAAAACGCTTGCAATAATAGCGGGTTGTTGATTCCGGCAGGGAAAAATGTCGGGAAATGTCCGCAATGCTCAACAAAGCTTCATTCATGGATGCCTTGCGCGTCATGTGTCCTCCTGCCTGCGTTAGACAGCATTGCCGTCCGAATCACTGTCGGACAAATATGCCAGGTTGCGCCGGACCGCAAATAGTATGCGATCCGGCGCTTGGCACAAACCATGGGAAGGCAAAACGCATACGCAACGGCTGATGCAAAACGGCAAAGTATAGTCTCACGCAGCCTGCTTTTTCGGGTATCGCCAGGAAAGGCTCTCCGTTGGCGCAGGTCGCGTTGCTATTGATTTTAGAGATACTCCCAAAAAACTGTAATAGCAAGCTGCGGTGTTGCGAAAAAAGGCTTGCGCCAATTTTCGCGCAAGCCTTCAAGATCATATAAGAATACCAGAGAATCGCCAATTCAGTAAACGACCCGGCGCACAGCGATCAGTTTTTTGCGCCAATAGGGTATGTTCATGCTTTCCATACGCACGCGCTCCCCGCGGCGAGGGCTGTGAATAAAAGCATTGCCACCGGCGTAAATGCCGGTGTGCAAGCCGCGCGGGCTTTGCCCTGTACGGAAAACCACAATATCGCCGGGCCTGGCCCGATTTTTGGGAACCGCATGACCGGCTTTCGCTTGTTCGGTCGTGATTCTGGGCACCTTGAGGCCGTTCTGGCGATAAACCCACCAGATCAGCCCCGAGCAATCGAAGCCCTTTTGCGGGGACGCTCCCCCAAGGCGGTATTTCTTGCCCATCTGGGCATATGCGGTATGAACGACTTTTTGCGCCTTGACCGGGGTAGGGCCGTTGCCGGCCGGTTTGAGCAGTCCGCAGCCTGAAAGCAAGAGGAGAAAGAACAACCCCAGAACGCATATGCGCGCGAAAATGTAATGTCTGACATATGTACCAGGCATATACTTTCTCAATAAAGTATAGAAAATTTTTTGCATTATATTAAACTTTGGGTAACGCCGCTTCTTTCGGTATATACGGCTTTCTGCCTGAAAACTTAAGGCAAAAAATGTACTGATGATGGTTATACCAGTCAATATATGCGTACCTCCGCAGTCCAAAAAGAATTTGTTGAAAAAAAGCCCCCGCATAGCGGGGGCTTCACTCACGGAAAAGCCTTGCAGCTTGCCTGAGTTTATTTTGTCGAGGTCAGCCGTTCCTGTCCGTCCCACGCCGCGTCGGCCTTGGGCAAAACAGGCAGCAACTGAAGCCAGGGATTGGTCTTCAGGTGTTCGGGGTCCTGTTGCAGCTTGCGGCTCATCTCCAGAATGGGCGGCACGATCTTTTTGATGTCGCCGGCAAGGGCCGGAGCAATGCCGTACTGCGTGGCCTGCGAGGCCAGATCAACGGCCTTCTGGCTGCATTCGGCAGAGGTCATCAGGGTATCCAGGGTCTTGGCCGGATTGTGGAAGCCCACGCTGTTCTCGGCCGAGACGTAATCCCAGAAGAGCTGGCCCTTGCGCACCATCTCGCGGGCTTCAGCCATCAGGGCGTCGTAGTCGGGCGCTCGTTCGCCCGTGTAATTGCTGGCCAGGCGCACAGCCTCATGCGCCTTGACAGAGAGGTCCTGGGCCTTGAGCAGCTGGTCAAAGGACTTCTTCTGGGTGTAAAGCACGCGCTCGCGCAGATAGTCGGCCGTCTTGTCCGCATGGCACTGGCGGCAGGCGCGCATTTCCTTGTCCTTCATGGGCGAGGTCATCCAATGGCTGGAAACCTTTTTGCCGTCCTCGCGCTGATACTGCATGTGACAGTCCGCGCAGGAAACCCCGGCCGCGCCGTGCGGGCCGTCCTGGAACATTTCGTAGTCGGGATGCTGCATCTTGATGATGCCCACCTTGGAAGCGCCATGCACAAAATCCACAAAGGGACCCGGCTTGCCGGCGGCGTCCTTCTTGCCGTGACCCTTGTAGTACTGGTACATGTCCTCGGGGTTCATGCCATTGTCCCAGGGAAAGACAGGACGCGCGGCCGGGCCGTTGTCCTTGTGGGTGAAGTAGTATTCCACATGGCACTGGGCGCAGACCAGACTGCGCTTTTCATTGCGGGACAGTTTGGCCCAGTCCTGGCCGGAGCGCTTCAGCCAGTCCTTGAGCGGCTCGGAATAGAGGCGCAGCTCCATCGTGGCGGGATTATGGCAGTTGGCGCAGCCGATGGTTTCGTCCATGGCGTCGATCTTGTCCTTGCCGCGGAAGGTGTTGACATCCATGGACCAGAACTTGTCGCCGTATTCCTTGATCCAGGTCATCATTTTGGGCGTCTTGCAGTTCCAGCAGGTGGCCGGCATCTTGCCCTTGCCGTCCGCGCCCCAGCGGTTGAGGCGGTCGATATGCACAAAGTCCTCCACCGCGTAGGTATGGCCGCGGGCTTCGTTGTATTCGTACATGAACGGGTAGCCCAGCCAGAGATTTTTCAGATAGGGCTGGGCATGTTTGAAGCCCTTGGGCAGAGGATTCACGTTGTCATTCTTGCGGTAGGGCACGGAGCCCTTGTACTCGGTCATCACCTCGGATTCGTTGTTTTTCTGATACGAGGCGTGCTGCGAGGGAAACTCGGCCTTGAACGCCGAGATGCGCGTTTCGTCTTCCTTGATGCCGGTTTTATAGGTCGGGGCCTTCAATGTCGTCGAAACATCGTCGCAGCCGCTGAGCAGCGCCGCTCCCAACAGCGCCGAGGCGGCGACCGCCAGGCTCAAGATCCGCTTATTCATACGCTACCGTCCTTGTGCTGATGGGCTTTTGGCGCATGTGGGCCACATTGCGGTGACAATCCACGCAATACGGTTTGGCGTCCATGCTGGCCACAGTGACATTTGTCCTGGCATGACAGGCCTTGCAGTTCTCGTTGACCACGTCGCGGGTGCTCGCGCTGGCCGGATAAGGCACGTCATTGCCCGCCAGGTTGCCCATGAAGTCGCGCAGGCCCTCCTGCGCCTTGAAGGGCAGTTTGGCCAGCAGATTGTGCGGGGCGTGACATTCATTGCAGGATCGGTCGCCGTGCGTGCCCATTTTGTGGGTCACCGCCGCCTCCTGCATGATATGACAACTGGCGCAGAACGGGCGCTGATCCGTTGCCGTCATGGCATAGGCCAGCACGCCGAAAAGCGCCGCGCCCGCCGCAACGCCGCCCAACAACCATTTGAGCCAGGGTCCATTGCGGGGTGTTCCCATAAAAAGCCTCCTTCACTCACTCCAGAACGTGCCGCCCCCATGACGGCAGTATCGACTTTGTGAATCAAGAAACATGCCAGGGAGCGTAAAAAAAAGATATTCATAAGAGTCAGCTGGTTTGAAAGATTTTTATAATGATTATCAATATCGCACTTGCAGGATTCAGAAAAAACAGACAAAAAATCAGAAAAAACAGACAGCAGCGGGCCCATGCCGCCTTCCGGAGATGTCATGCAACAGCTTTTTGGAAGCCGCTCTCTCCATGTGCTCTGGCTGCCCGTGCTTGCCTGCCTGCTCTGGCTGGGCCTGACTGTGGGCCTCTACAGGCATGCCGCGCAGGTGGAAGAAGCCCATCGCCTGGAGCTTGAGCACACCCGCCTGGCCACTGTGGCCCAACAGCATCTGGACGCGCGCAACTGGAACGCGGTTCACGGCGGCGTTTATGTGCCGGAAAGCGCGTACGACAAGCCCAACCCCTGGCTGCCCGTCAGGAAGCGCACCCTGCAAACCGTTGACGGGCGCACCCTGGTGCTCGTGAATCCGGCCTATATGAGTCGGCAACTGGCTGAGAGCAACAGTCAGCCGGGCATCCGCATCGCGGTGATCAGCAACAGGCCTCTGCGCCCGGAAAATCAGTCCGACGCATGGGAAAAGGAGGCCATCACCCAATGCGCCGAAGGGCGCGTGGAAATTTTCAGTCCCCCGGACGCCAACGGGCAGCGGCGTTTGCGGTTCTTGTCCGTGCTCATCGCCCAGAAAAGCTGCCTGCGCTGCCATGCCGACAGCCAGGAAGGGGAAGTGCTCGGCGGCATCAGCGTGAGCCAGGAGGCGGAACCGTATTTCCGCAACGCCGCAAGGCAGGAACGCAATATGCGCCTGGTCTATGTCCTGCTGGGCCTGACCGGCGTTCTGGGCATCGGCGGCCTGACGCTCAATCTGGCCCAGCGGCGCTGGCAGGCTGAGGAGACAAGCCGGATGAAGAGCGCGTTCATGGCGCGTTTAAGCCATGACATGCGCACGCCGCTCACAGCGATCCTGGGCATGAGCGAGCTGTTGCTCAAAGGCGGAGCTTCGCCCCGGGAAAACAAGCGCGCCCTGCGGTATCTGACGCAGGCAGGCGGCGCTTTGCTGGAAATGGTCAGCGACATAAGCGATCATGCCGCTCTGGAGCAGGGCGGCCTCACCTTGCGGGAAAAGGCTTTCGGCCTGCGCGAAACGCTTGCGCAATGCCTGGATATTTACCGCCCGGCCGCCGAGGCCAGGAACATTGAGCTCAGGCTGAGCGTGCCCGATGATCTGCCCGATGATCTGCTTGGCGATGCCTTTCGGCTGCGCCAGGCTCTCGGCAACCTGATCAGCAATGCGGTCAAGTTTACGGAGCAGGGCGAAGTGCGGGTCACTGTACGGGCCGGGAATACGCGCCATAGCCGTCTCACCTTGCAAATCAGCGTGCAGGACAGCGGCCCCGGCCTGCAACTTGAGGAAAGGGAGCGGATTTTTGAGAGCTTTCAGCGCGGTTCGCGCGCAGGCGGCGAACCGGGCACGGGCCTGGGCCTGAATATCGCGCGCACCATTGCCCGGCGCATGGGCGGGGATGTGCGGGTCGATACCAGGCCCGGGCCGGGCGCCTGCTTTGTGCTGGAAGTGGTGCTGCGGCAAAACACGGCGCAGCGCAAGGAAAATGCGGCCACTGGGCATACGGCAGGCAAAGGGGACGCGCGATCCGCGGGCCTGTTGCGCGGGCGGCGGATCCTGGCGGCCGAGGACAACGCGACCAGCCGTTCTTTTTTGGAGCACGTCTTGCAGGGCGAGGGCGCGCACACGCGTATGACCGCTGATGGCGCGGCCACCCTGGCCGCTCTGGCTGAAGGCCCGTGGGATCTGGTGCTGCTGGATGCGCGCATGCCCGGGCCGGACGGGCTGGAAGTTCTGAGGCGCATCCGGCAGGGTTTGGCCGGGGTGGCCCCGAACCAGCGGGTGATCATATATACCGCGGCTCTGGACGCCGCTGATCAGGAGCGCTGCCGCCGCCTCAAGCCGGACGGCATTCTGCTCAAGCCGGTGAGTTTCGCCAGACTTCGCAGCGAGCTGGAAAGTCTGCTGGATCCCAAGCCGGCAAAAGAATCCGGGGCACACGAAGACGGCGGCAAACAGCCGCGCAAGCAGGATCAGCCTGAGGATGCCGAGTCTGCCGCGAACGCGCTCCCCGTCTGGGATCGGGAGGCGGCTTTGGCGGCCGTGGATAATGACCGGGAGTTGCTGGAGCACTTGCTTGCGGTTTTGCGCGTGGATTTGCGTGAAACGGCCGCGCAACTGCGCGCAGCCGTTGCGGCCGGGGAAGTCATGACCATCAGGCGGCTGGCGCATTCCTGCAAAAATTCGGCCGCAACCCTGCGGCTTGTGCGCCTGCAACAGGCTGCGGCCAGGACGGGAAAAGCCGCATCCGCAAGCCTTGCGGCAGCGGCAGATGAGTTGCAGGCAGCAGTAAGCGAGGCACTGGCCCTGCTGCATGAGCTTGAGCAGGGGCAAGGAGGAGGCAACGGTGAACAGTTCTGAAAGCCCGCGGCAAAGAGCGCAAGGGCATGGCCGGGCAACGGCGCGCCAGGGCGGGAGAACATAGTGGCGCGCATACTGGTGGTGGACGATGAGGCGCTGATGCGCACCATGGTTGCAGTGGTCTGCAAGCGCATGGGGCATGATGTGCTTGCGGCGTCCACGCTCAGGGAAGGGCTCAGCCTGGGTCGCCAGGGGGCTGACGTGGTTCTGCTGGACGTCTGGCTGCCGGACGGCAACGGGCTGGAGTTTCAACGGGAGTTCGCGCAATTGCCGGGCGTGCCGGACGTGGTGATCGTCACCGGACGCGGCGACGGCGACGCCGCCGAGGCCGCGTTGCGCTCCGGAGCCTGGGAGTTTCTGACCAAACCCCTGCAAATCCGCGATATTGAGCAATCATTGCGGCATATTCTGGCCTTTCGCCAGGGGCGAACGCCCGGCCCGGAAGCGCTGCAAGTGGACAGCGGCCACATCCTGGGCTCAAGTCCGGGCATGAGCCAGGCCCTGAAGCATTTGGCGCAGGCTGCCCAGAGTGAGGTCAACGTGCTCATTCTGGGCGAAACCGGGGTGGGCAAGGAACTGTTCGCCAGGGCGCTTTTCCGCAACAGCAGCCGCGCGGCGCAACCTTTTGTGACCGTGGATTGTGCCTCCCTGCCGGAAACACTGGTGGAAAGCCATCTCTTCGGGCACAGCCGGGGCGCGTTCACCGGCGCGGAGCGAGCCCGCGAAGGGCTTTTGCTGGCTGCCCACAAGGGCACGCTTTTTCTGGACGAAGTGGGCGATCTGCCGCTGGCCATGCAGGGCGCTTTTTTACGGGCTCTGGAATTGCGGCGCTTCCGGCCGGTGGGCGAGGTGCAGGAAGTGGACAGCAATTTTCGCCTGGTGGCAGCCACCAACAGGGATCTGGAAACCATGGCGCGCACGGGCCAGTTCCGGGGCGATCTGCTCTACCGCCTCCAGGGCATTACCATTGTGGTGCCGCCGCTGCGCGAGCGGCGGGACGAAATCCCGGCTCTGGCCCGGCAGGCCGTGACCGGCTTTTGCCTGCGCAATGACCTGCCCGAAAAGGCCCTGGCCGAGCCTGTGCTGGACATGCTCCTGGAGTATCCCTGGCCCGGCAATGTGCGCGAGTTGATCCACGCCCTGGAACGGGCCTGCCTTGCAGCGGGGCAAGGGGATCTGATTTTGCCGCAGCATTTGCCCACGCAGATGCGGGTGGCTGTGGCCAGACGCCGCGTGGACAACGGCCGGGCGCAGGAAGCGCCGGTGCGCGACGAAATGCCGGGGTACAACAGCGGGCTTGGCGCCGGGCTCACGGAAAAAGCGGAACTGCCCAGCCTGCGGGCCTGGAAAGCGCAGGCCGAAGAGGAATATGTGCGGCGGGTTATGGCCGTAAGCGCGGGCGATGTGCGCCGGGCCGCGAGCATGGCCGGAATCTCGCGCGGCCATTGGTATGAGTTGATCAAAAAGTATCGGCTTTAGAGCATTTTTTGATTGAAGATATTCATTTTCAATCAAAAAATGCTCTAAAGCGGAAAGCGAATTCCGGAAGCCGCCCGGCGGGCAGTCATGGGGAAAAGCTCGTATGGCCCGTGATTGCAGCAATATCGTCCCTTGCCGCTTGCCTCACTGGCGAAAAGAGGCTATAGGCAAAAAAAACCGTGCGGAGCGTTGATGCTGTGACAATGCTCCGGTGTTGCAGAGCCGCGCTCCAGGCCTTGCCCAGGGGGCGTTGCAAACCAATCTGCTCTACAGAGGCGATGTCAGAGCGTATGAACAAGAGCCCTATTGTTGTCAAAGGCTATGTGACGGCAGTGCCGCGCGAGCTGGACGGCCGCCAGGCCCGCGTGGCGGTGGTGCAGGACGATGTGGAATATCGCGTGATGCCCAGGGGCGCCGGGGTGGACCTGGACGACGAGGTCAGCGTGCCCGTGGAGGCCACCGGCCTGCTGGAAGAGGCGGACGGCGTGTTCTACCTTACGGTGCGCGGCTATAAAGTGCTGGAAGACGATTCCTGGCTGGAAGAATAACAACGCTCAGCCTGGGGTCAGCCCTCATCAAGCCATGCAAAGCCGCTTTTTTACGTCCGGCGGCGTTGCAGGGCCAACATTGACCTTGCGGTATGTTCAATACAGCTTCGTCCAATGTTTGCCTTGCGCCTGCGCCTGTCTCTGCTGCCGTCATCCGTACGGCGGCACAGCCGCCAACGACTGACGCGCGCGGCGGGCATGGTTCCGCCCTGCCAGAGCGTTTTGCTGCTTTCATGAGCAAAACGCTCTAAAAGTGAAATCTCCCTCACCATCCTCTGCTTGCCATTGACGCCCGGAAAACGTAAATCAAAAGCTTCCCCCACGATTCCCCGTATACTCACGACAGCCATCCGCAGCATATTGAGGTAGATGATCATGCCCCATAAGGGTCCGCATATTTCCATTTCGCCCGATTATGTGGTTAACCGCATCCTGAAGATCAATATCGACGATTTCGCGGAATGGCCCGAATCCGTGCGCAATCTGGCCATTGCCATTGCCGAGGAGCTCTTTTTGGTGGCCTATAATCCCTTTATCGACGCCGATACCGTGCGCGGCAGCGTGCGCGAGAGCTTCGAGCGGGAATCCGTGGCCTTGGCGCATTATTATGCCACGGCCATCGGCGAGGGCATCACCATGTTCTGGTCCGCCTATGAGGCGGAGGCCGAATTCCGGGGCAGGCTCATTGACGCCCTGCGCCGCCACCTGCCGGAGGAATGTATCCTCACGGAGCCATCCGCCCTGGTGGAGACGGCCACGGACGCCACGGATCTGCGCATGGAGCTGCCGCTGCTGGTGGTGGAGCCGGATACCACCGAGCAGGTTGCCGGGCTGGTCAGGCTGGCCAATGACATGAAGTTCGCGCTGATCCCGCGCGGCGGCGGTTCGGGCATGACCGGCGGGGCCGTGCCCGCGCGCAAGCGCACCCTGATTGTCAGCCTGACCCGCCTGACCGGCATCGGCCCCATTGATTTGGAACAGATGACGGTCACCTGCCAGGCCGGAGCCATCACCCAGGACGTGATCAACGCCGTGGATGCGGCGGGCGCGCTCTTTACTGTTGATCCGGCCTCCAAGCAGGCCTCGTCCATCGGCGGCAATGTCTCGGAAAACGCGGGCGGTCCCAGCGCCTTTGAATACGGCACCACCCTGGACAACCTGCTCTGGTGGCGGATGGTCACGCCAACCGGCGAAATCATCACTGTGGAGCGCGAAAATCATCCCCGCCACAAGATCCTGCCCGATGAAACGGCCGTCTTTGCGGTCAAGGACGTCAGCGGCGGCGTGCGCAACGTGGTGCACCTGCGCGGCGACGAGATCCGCCTGCCCGGCCTGGGCAAGGACGTGACCAACAAAGCCCTGGGCGGCCTGCCCGGTATGCAGAAGGAAGGCGTGGACGGCATCATCACCGAGGCCTGTTTCATCATCCACAAAAAACCGCGACACAGCCGGGTCATGGTTCTGGAATTTTTCGGCCGCTCCATGCACCCGGCGGCCGTGGTGGTGCGCGAGCTGGTGGAATTGCGCAACCGCATCCGGCAGGAGGGGGACTACGCCCATCTTTCGGCCCTGGAGGAATTCAACGCCAAATATGTGCAGGCCATTGAATACAGGCGCAAGTCCGAAAAGTACGAGGGCCTGCCCATTTCCGTGATCATTCTCCAGGCCGACGGCGACGACCCCTATCTGCTGGATAAATGCGTGGGCGACATCGTCTGCGTGGTGGAGAAGCAGGACAACGTGGACATCATCGTGGCCCGGGACGACAAGGAGGCCGAGCGCTTCTGGGAGGATCGCCACCGTCTCTCGGCCATTGCCAGGCGTACTTCGGGCTTCAAACTCAATGAGGACGTGGTCATCCCCATGGAGCGCATCCCGGATTTCGCGCTCTTTCTGGAACAGCTCAACCTGGAGTGCACTGCCGCGGCCTATCGCTACGCCTTGCAGGAAGTGGGCCGCCTGCCGGGCTTTCCCCTGGAGGACAAGGATTTCAACCGCGAGTTTTCCCAGGCTTCCAGGGCGGCGTCCGGCGACGTGACGGCCACGGATCTTTCGGACAGCGAAATGACCGCGCGGGCCGAGGCCTTTCTGGCGCAACTGGCCGAAAAATATCCCCATCTGGCCGGAAAAATCGGCAAGATCCGCGAGTACATGGAGGCCAGCCGCATTGTGGTGGCCAGCCACATGCACGCGGGCGACGGCAACTGTCATGTGAATATTCCGGTCAATTCCAACGACGCGCACATGCTGGAGGAGGCCGAGGAAACAGCGGCGCGGGTCATGGCCGAATGTCAGGAAATGGGGGGCGAGGTTTCAGGCGAGCACGGCATCGGCATCACCAAGATCGCTTTTTTCGGCAAGGACAAAATGGATGCCCTGCGCGCCTTTAAAGAGCGCGTGGATCCCCGCGACGTGATGAACCCGGCCAAACTGGTGCACCGCGAGCTGCCGGTGCGCCCCTTTACCTTTTCCTTCAACCGTCTGATCCGCGACATCCGCGAGAGCGGCCTGCCGGACAAGGAAACCCTGATCAGCCTGCTCACGGCCATTCAGATCTGCACGCGTTGCGGCAAGTGCAAGCAGGTCTGCGCCATGTGCTATCCCGAACGCTCCATGCAGTACCATCCCCGCAACAAAAACATGGTGCTGGGCATGCTGCTGGAGGCGGTTTATTATTCTCAGGTCAACAAGGGCCGCATTGACGAGCGCCTGCTCAAATGGCTGCGTGATCTGGTGGAGCACTGCACGGCCTGCGGGCGTTGCATGGCCAACTGCCCGGTGAAGATCCCTTCCGGCGAAGTGGCCCTGAGCCTGCGCGCCATGCTGGCGCACGAAGGAGCGGGCGGCCACCCGCTCAAGGAGCGGGCCCTGGAATGGCTGGCGGGCGACGTTGCGCGCCGCGCGCCCAAGGCCGCCAAAATGGCTTCCCTGGGCCAGAAGATGCAGAACAAGGCTCTGGGCTTTGTGCCGGAGATCTGGAAAAAGCGGATGCAAAATCCACTCTTTTCCGGGCGCGGGCCCAAGATGGGCTACACCAATCTGTACGAGGCGCTCAAGCTGCACAGAGGCTCGCTCTTCACGCCCGGCGAGCCTCAGGCCAACATGCCCTGCGCGCTCTATTTTCCGGGCTGCGGGGGCGCGCTCTTTTACGATCGCATCGGCATGTCCTCGATCATGCTTATGCTCAAGGCCGGTTTCGCCGTGGCTGTGCCGCCCCGGCATCTCTGCTGCGGCTATCCGTTGCTGGCCGCGGGCATGGATACGGCTTTTGAAGACAATCTGGCCCGGAATCGCCAGTATCTGGCGGCCATGCTGCGCAATCTGGCCAAGCAGGGCTTTGCGTGCGGATATCTGGTTTCGGCCTGCGGCTCCTGCCGCGACGGCCTGGAACGTCTGCATCTTGAAGAGCAGTTCCCGGAACTGCGGCGGCGGGATGTGAGCCAGCTTGTGCTGCCCCTGCTGGATAAAAACGCAATCCTGCCCGGCGCGGCCGGAACCGAAGGGGGCGGCAGCCTGATCTATCATGGGGCCTGCCACTGCGAATGGGCGGACGTGCATAAAATCAAGGGTCAGAAACAACTGGTCAAGGCTCTGGCGGAGTTCAGCGGCCGTGCAATCAGCCTTAACCCCGGCTGCTGCGGCGAATCGGGCATGGGGGCCATGACCTCGCCGCAGATCTACAACCTGCTGCGTTCGCGCAAACAGGCCCGCCTGGCTAAAGCATTTGAAGAAGGCTGCCAGGGGCCGGTGGTGGTGGGCTGCCCCTCCTGCAAGATCGGCATTGCCCGCTGCCTGATCAAGATGCACGACAAGCGCCCGGTGCTGCATACGGTCGAATGGCTGGCCTCTTTGCTGGACGGCGAGGACCGGCGGCAGAGTTTTCGCAAAAAGGTCAATGAGACCCGCGGGGAAGTGCGCGTGATCGACATCTAGAGCATTTTCTCTTTGAAAATGCTCTGCTGACGCGAAAGCGGCAGCCGCCGCAACGCGGCGTACATTCAGGCGAAAACCGCGTTTTTCGCCTGAATGCTACCTTTGACTTTCATAAAAAGTCAAAGGTACTCTGCTTTTGCGCTTATGCAGGATCGACGTTTTTTTCAAGCATCTTTTGCCAGGGCAGGGCCTGGAGCACAAAGGTGACGGCGTGGAAAAAGGCGCTCGCCGTGGCTTTTGTCACCGGCCTGGGGTAGCTGGGCCATTCTTTGTACCAGGGCAGGGTGCGCAGCAGCGAGGCCGTCAGCATGGCAGGGTCGGGCCGCAGCAGATCGCCGGGCCGGAGGCGCGCCGGGTCCTCGCCGGGCGCGCAGGGCCGATCCAGAACCAGGTAACGGCGGCAGGCCAGAGGGCGCAGCGGATAAATCCGGCAGACATTTTCGGCCAGAAAGGGGCAGGGGCGCAGTTGCG
Organism: Desulfovibrio sp. ZJ369; assembly: GCF_011039085.1. Lineage (GTDB taxonomy): Bacteria > Desulfobacterota > Desulfovibrionia > Desulfovibrionales > Desulfovibrionaceae > Desulfovibrio. The sequence continues at coordinate 47,036 of NZ_JAAKEI010000015.1, forward strand.
GCGGCTGGTGTGCCGAGGCTTCAAACTGCCGGGCCAGGGCCATGCGCCGGGGCACGGGCACATGAAGCTGAAGCCAGGCCTCAATGACCAGGCTTTCCAGAGGCGTAACCGGGATAGGCTGGCAGCAGCAGACAGGGCAGCCCGTTTTGCAGGCAGGGCTGCGCCCGGCTTTGCGCGCTTTGTCCACGGCCTCGGCCACGCTCAAATCCACCAGGGCGCAGGCGTCCAGCACAAGCCTGGCATCGGGCAGAAGGCTTTCCAGGGCGCGATCCCGATGGCGGAAGCGCGCGGCTTCGCAATGCCGGCCGGGCATGATTTCTTTCCTCCTCTGACGATTATTGAGAGCGTTTTGCTGATTTCATTAGCAAAACGCTTTAAAGGCGGCCACGGCCCGGCCCTGCTTGAGCGCGATCCGCCCCAGGGGCAGATTGCGCCACCACAGCCCGGCCTCGCGGCCGCTCAGCCCGGTTTGTCGGCTTTGGCCGGAGAGCAGGGCGGCAATCTCCCGCACGTCTTCCAGCACCAGGCTGGAGGCGGGATCAGGCAGCGCGGGCATCAGTGCCCGCAGGCGCGGGCTTGTGCTCAGGCGGCCTGCGGCCAGGCGGCCCAGCAGCGCGCCCTGCCAGACAAGACGCGCCGGCAGGAGCGCCGCGGCCTGGGCCGGAATGAAGCGCACATGCTCGCCGTAGAGCGCCACCCGGCCCGGCGGCAGAAGCGTCGGATCGCAGCAGGGCCCGGCCAGAATTTCGGGCGCGAGTGTTTGCCCGCGCTCCCGCTCCGTTTCCGGCGCGCGCATGTCCGGGGCAGCCGCGTGGGCCGACGCAGGCCCAGCAAGCCCGGAACGCCCTTGCGGCCCCGGCGCGGCCGCATGCGTTTTGCGCAAAAGCGCCAGGTAAAAGCCCTGGGCGCCTGAGCGCGCCCCGTCCACCCGCAGCGTGCCCTGGCCGCCGGGGCGCTCCTCCCAGGCAAAGCCGGGAAAAGGCGGCAGAAATTCGCGCACAAGGCCCAGTTCCTGCTCCGCGAAACGGACCTGAGCCTCGTTTTCCGCCTCATTGGTGGTGCAGGTGGAGTAGACCAGCCGCCCGCCGGGTTTGAGCAGCGCGGCCGCGCTTTTGAGCAGGCATTGCTGCAATCCGGTCAGGCTTTTGAGTTTGTCGCCCTGCCAGAGCTTGAGCACGCGCGGATGCTTTTCAGCTGTGCCCCAGCCCGAGCAGGGCGGATCCAGCAGAATCGCGCCCCAGGATTCGGGATGCAGAGGCAGGGCCTGGCCGCCGCAGGAGCAGGTGGCGGCCTGGAGAAAGTTGCAGGCCTGCAGATTGGCCCGTAGCGTGGCGAGGCGCGCGGGCGCGGGTTCATTGGCGAGCACAAAACCCGCGGGCCCGGTCAGTTGCGCGAGAAAACCGGTTTTGCTGCCCGGACTGGCGCAGATGTCCAGCACGGCTTCGCCCGCTTGCGGGGCCAGGGCCAGGGGCGGCAGCATGGAGGAGCGATCCTGGATATAGATGTAGCCGAAAAAGGCGGCCGCTGACGAGCCCAGGGGCCGGGGCTCATGGCAGAGCCGACGGCAGAAGGGCGAAAAGGGCTCGGGCTCGAAGTCATACCCCTCGGCCCGCAGCAGGGCCTCCACCGCGGGGATGCGCTGCGGCTCGCAGACCAGGCGGAAAGAGCGGGCAAAGGATGTGGGCATGGCGCACTATAGAATCCGGTGCGGCGCGGCGGCAAGCTCTTTTTCGCCGCGCGCTTTTTTACATGGCCCGGCTTTGCCGGAAACAGGCCGCAACGCCTTTTCCCCGCCCGCAGAGAGCGTTTTGCTGATGAAATTAGAGCGTTTTGCTCATGAAATGAGCTAAACGCTCTGGCAGGCGAAGCCATGCCCGCCGCGGATGCAACGTATTGCGCGGCGGCGCAAGTATGCGTATAGTGTCTGGGATTGCGGGCTGAAGCTCCGCCATGCTTTTGAAAAATGCCCCAAGGAGTGCGGGATGAAATTTTTCATGCGACTGTCTCTCGCGGCGTGCCTGCTGATCTTCGCCGTGAGCCTGGCTCCGGCGGCGCAAGCCGCGTCCAAAACATTTGTGATTCTGCCGTTCACGGTCAATGCGCCGCAGAGCTATGCCTACCTTTCCAAAGCCGTGCCTGCCACCATGCAGGCCAAGCTCTACCGGCCCGGCGTGCTGGAGGGGCGCGTTGCGCAAGGCAAGGCCGCTTCCCAGGCTGAAGCCCGCAAGGCCCTGAGCTCTGCGGGCGCGGACTATGCTGTCTGGGGTTCGGTGAACGTCATGGGCAATGAGTGCACCATTGAGGTCAACTGCGTGGACAAGGCCGGCAAGATCTGGAGCAAGTCCGGGCAAGGCCCGTTGAGCGGCCTGACCGGCGTTGTGCAGAATGTGAGCGCCGCGCTGGGCAGCGAAGCCTTCGGCGTGGGCGGGGCGCGCACTCTGGGCGTCACCTCGCCTGTGGGCGGCCGCGCCGGCGGCATGAGTTCCGACATCGTGGTCAATGAGACGGGCCAGCAGCAGATGTACCTGAACCCGCAATTCCGCTACCAGGGCGCCGGGGCCAGCGACGGCTCGCGCCTGCGCAGCCAGCGGCTGCCCGGCAACATGGTGGACATGGCCGTGGGCGATTTCAACGGCGACGGCAAAAATGAAATCGCGCTGCTCGGCGATCACAAGCTGACCATCTATACATGGCCGCCCCAGGACAAGCTCAAGAAACTGGGCGAGATCTCCATTTCCAGGTCCAATACCAATTTTTCCATGCGGGCCATTGATCTGAACCGCGACGGCGCCAAAGAACTGGTCGTCGCCACGTTTGAGGAAGAGAGCAACCGCCCCTATTCCTATTTTTACAGCTTCAGGGGCAATACCTTCCGCGAATATGCGGATCGCTGCCCCTATTTCGTGAGCGTGCTCGCTGTGCCGCCGCACTTCACGCCCACGCTTGTGGGCCAGGGCTGGGATTCGCTCAAGCTTTTCGCGCCCGGCGTGCACGTTATGGTGAAAAACGGCAGCAAGTTCAGCCTTGGCTCGCGCCTGGATCTTCCGCCCGGGGCCTCAGTCTTCAATGTGGCCTGGCTGCCCGGCGGCAAGGACGGCAAGGGCGATCAACTGGTCATGCTCACGGACGACGAGCGGCTGAAGGTCTTCCAGGGGAACGGCAAGACTTTGATCCACACCACCATGGAGCGCTTCTCTGGCTCGGCCACAGGTATGGATCATTACAAGGGCATGCCCGGCCTGGGCGTGGATCGCAATTATCAACTGCCCAGCAAGTATTACGCGCCCATGCGCCTGATCGCCGCGGATCTGGGCCGCACCGGCGAGTATGTGCTGCTGGTCAACAAGCCCATTTCCACGGCTTCGCAGCTTTTTGACCGCTACCGTTTCTTCCCGCAGGGCGAAATCCACGCCCTGTACTGGGACGGCGTGGGCCTGGCCCTCAAATGGAAGACCCGGCGCATCAAGGGGTCCGTGGCGGAAGTGGATCTGGCCGATGTGAACAACAACGGCGTCCTGGATCTGGTGGTGGGGCTGAACACCTCGCCGGATCTCGGCATCGGCAGCCGCCAGAGCATGATTGTGGCCTATCCTCTGGATGTCTCGGCGACGGATCCCAATGTGCCCGCGGACATGAGCGACTTTGAAGTAAATCCCAACTAGTGTATGCTAATCGGCCCTCCATGTTTTTGTGGAGGGCCGTTTTTTGCAGTCAAAGGAGGCAATGTGCGCATCCTGGTGATCGGCTCCGGCGGGCGTGAGCACGCCCTGGTCTGGAAACTCGGGCAAAGCCCGCGGGTCAGTAAAATTTTCGCTGCTCCGGGCAATGGCGGCACGCATGGCGAAGGCGCCATCAACGTGCCCGTGGCCGCGGATGATCTGGACGGCCTGGTGGCTCTGGCGCAAAAGGAAAAGATCGATCTGGTGGTCCCCGGCCCGGAATTGCCTCTGACCCTGGGCATTGTGGATCGCATGCGCGAGGCGGGCATCCCCTGTTTCGGCCCGGACGCGCACTGCGCGCGTCTGGAGGGCAGCAAGGCCTTTGCCAAGGAAATGATGCTTCGGGCCAAGGTGCCCACGGCCCGCAGCGCGGTGTTCGCCGATGCGGAAATGGCCAAAAACCATGTGGTCAAGGTGGGCGCGCCCCTGGTCGTCAAGGCTGACGGTCTGGCCGCGGGCAAGGGCGTGGTGGTGGCCCGCGACTCGCAGGAGGCCCTGCAGGCCGTGGACGACATCATGAATGCGCGGGCTTTTGGCGCGGCGGGCGATCGCGTGGTGCTTGAGGAGTTTCTGGTGGGCGAGGAAGCCTCATTCCTCTGCCTCTGCGACGGCACGCGGGCCGTGCCCCTGCCCTCCGCGCAGGATCACAAGGCCGCCTGGGACAACGATCAAGGCCCCAATACCGGCGGTATGGGGGCCTACAGCCCCGCGCCGGTGCTGCCCGACGATCGTCTGGAAGAAATGGCGGATCTGACCATCCGCCCCATCCTCGCGGAACTGGCCAAAGACGGCCATCCCTTTGTGGGCGTGTTGTATGCCGGGCTGATGCTAACCGCCGACGGGCCCAGGGTTCTGGAGTACAACGCCCGTTTCGGCGACCCGGAATGCCAGCCGCTGCTCATGCGGTTGCAGGGCGATTTGGCGCAGATCATGCTGGATTGCGTGAACGGCAAGCTTGACCCCGCCAGCATCGGCAACAGCGGGCAGACGGCTTTGGGCGTGGTGCTGACGGCCAAAGGATACCCGCGCGCCTACCCCAAGGGCCTGGTGATCAAGGGCATTGCCGAAGCCGAGGCCCGTCCGGGGGTCAAGGTTTTTCACAGCGGCACGGCAGTCAAGGATCATGTGCTGATTTCCAGCGGGGGGCGGGTGCTCTGCGTGACCGCCCTGGGCGATGACCTTCCCGCAGCCCAGAAAGCCGCGTACGCGGCGCTGGAAGAAATCCGGATGCCCGACGGCTATTTTCGCAAGGATATTGGCAACAAGGGCATGCGCCGCCTGGAGCGGAAGTAGACTCCCTTTTGCCCGTGCCCCGCGCCGCAGGCCACGGGCTTTTTGCGCGCCTGCCGGGCCGCATCCGCAGAGTGTAGAGCGTTTTGCTCATTTCATGAGCAAAACGCTCTAAAGGCACAATGCGCTGTCACATGCGCCAGCGGAATGTCGGCCAAATGCTGCCCGCGCGGAATGTTCGTTCATGAAAAATGCAGCAATGGAAAATGCAAGGACTGAGAGTATGCCGCAAGTCGTCATTCTGATGGGTTCCAAATCCGATGAGGAAAAAGTCAGCCCCTGCGCTGAAATTTTGCAACGCCTGGGCATTACATATACGTTTACCGTAAGCTCGGCGCACCGCACGCCCGATCGCACCGAGGAACTGGTGCGCAGTTATGAGGCGCAGGGCGCGCGGGTCTTTATCTGCGCCGCGGGCATGGCCGCGCATCTGGCCGGAGCCGTGGCCGCGCGCACCACCCGGCCGGTGATCGGCATTCCCGTTTCCGGCGGCGGCCTGGCGGGCATGGATGCGCTTTTTTCTACCGTGCAGATGCCCCCCGGCTTTCCTGTGGCCACCGTGGCGCTGGACAAGGCCGGAGCGCGCAATGCGGCCTGGCTGGCCGCCCAGATCCTTGCCGTGGCCGATCCGGAGCTGGACCGCAAAATCGCGGCGGCCCGCGCCAAAATGCGCGAGGATGTGGCAAAAGCGGGCGAGGAAATCAGCCGCAAATACGGGGCATAGCTGTACAGCCCCCAGGCGCGAAGTTTCCCGCCATTCTCTTTGGCCGTGGCCGGATATCCGCGTGAGACTGCATACGCCAGCAAAAAGGCCGCCGGAAATCCGGCGGCTTTTGAGTTCAGCGTATTTCAGCCTTAGAGCAGATTACCTTTGACTTTTTATGAAAGTCAAAGGTGGCATTCAGGCGAAAAACGCGGTTTTCGCCTGAATGTACGCCGCGTTGCGGCGGCTGCCGCTTTCGCGTCAGCAGAGCATTTTCAAAGTGAAAATGCTCTAGAGCGTTTTAAGGAAGAGACTTTTATAAACTTTTATAGACTTGTCGCCCCCTTGTCAAGTTTCTGCCGCAGGCTTCACGGGAGCGCAGCGCGGCTCCGCCGCCGCGTCTCTGCGTGCAAAAGCCGACGGATGTCTCCGCCGGCTTTTGTCATGACGAACATGGTGGGGGCACGCTCAGGCGTTGCCGAAATAGGGGGGGCGGCGCGACTCGGCCCCGGCGCTGACCCGGAAAATCTGGACCGTATAATGGCCCTTGCCGCCGCACATGGGGCAGCCGTCCGTGACCAGCAGGCAGGAGGCGTCCAGTTCCAGCGGATCGATACCGGCCTGTTCCAGAAGATGGGTGGCGCGGCCCTGTTCCCACATGACAGGGGAGCCGCAGCGGCCGCATTCCACATAGAGCAGTTCGGGATCATAGCCTTTGCTCGAAATAATGTCGCGCTTGGGCGGTGCGATGGAGGCAGTGGTATTTTGCATGATTTTCTCCCGGCAGATTGCGCGCTTCACGGCGCGAAAGCGTAGCCGCGCGCGCAGTCTGCCTTTTTGAAAATAAGCACGCCGCGCGCCGAGGCAAGCTCTGCGGGGCCGCTTTTGCCGCTCCAGGGCCCGCTTGCCTTGCGCGCAGGGGGCGACTACACTGGCGTCATGTCCGAGAAAATTCGTCATATTCGTTTGTTACCGCCTGAGTTGTGCAATCAGATTGCCGCGGGCGAGGTGGTGGAACGCCCCGCCAGCGTGCTCAAGGAACTTGTGGAAAACAGCCTGGACGCTGACGCCGCGCATATTGACGTGCTTCTGGAAAACGGCGGCCAGGCCCTGATACGCGTGCAGGACGACGGCTGCGGCATCCCGGCCGAGGAGCTGGAACTCTCCGTCACCCGCCACGCAACCAGCAAAATCGTCGCTTTTGACGATCTTGAGCGTATCCGATCCTATGGCTTCCGGGGCGAAGCCCTGCCGAGCATCGCCTCGGTCTCCCGCTTGAAAATCGTCTCCGCCGTGTGCGGGCCGGACGGGCAGAGCGCGGCCCATTGCCTTGAAGTGGAGCACGGCCGCCTCGTGACGTCAAGCCCGGCGTCTCTGCACAAGGGCACAGTCGTGGAGGTGCGGGATCTGTTTTCCAACATACCTGCGCGGCTGAAATTTTTAAAGACGCCGTCCACGGAATTCAAACGCGCCCAGGAGTGGCTGGCCCGCCTGGCCCTGGCCCGCGCCCGGACGGGTTTCACGCTGCGATCGGGCGAGCGGGAAGTTTTGCGTTTTCTGCCGCAGCAGAGCTTGCGCCAACGTCTCGGCCAGCTCTGGCCGCGACTGATTGTGGAGGCCCTGCGCCCCTTTGACGGGGAACGTCACGGCATCCGCGCGCACGGCCTGGCTGCCCTGCCCACAGTGAGCCAGCCGCGTGGGGATCGCCTTCTGCTCTATGTCAACGGCCGCTCCGTCACGGACAAACGCCTGCTGGCCGCCGTGCGCGAGGCCTACAAGGGCCGGCTGACCAGCAGGGACTACCCGCAGGTAGTGCTTTTTGTGGAAATGCACCCGCGCGAGGTGGATGTCAATGTGCATCCGGCCAAGTCCGAAGTGCGCTTTCGCGACGAGTCCGCTGTGTTTTCCGCGGTGCTGCACGCTGTGCAAAGCGCGCTTGTGACCCCCTTCAGCACAGGGCTGGAAAGCGGGGAGCAGACGGATGCCGCTGCGGCAGGCGTCGGGAGTTCCGGGGGCGAGGGTTTCGCCGGGGCACAGCCTGGGTCACGGTCCGATACGCAATCCGGCCCGGCCGCACAGAGCCACGCGCCACGGCCCCAGGGCTTCTGGGGCAGTCTGGACAATCCGCCCCTGCTCAAGAGTTCGCAAGCCGCCGCCCCCCGCTCCGAGGCCCCGGCGGAAGAGGATTGGCAGGTCGGCGTGCCTTGCGGCGGTCTGCGCCTTCATGCGGCTGCGGAAGAGCCCGCTGCCGGGTACGGCGCGGCTCAGACGGCGCAGGGCGCGGATGCGCGGGCTGGCGCGCCGGAACCCGGCGCGTCCGGGCCGCAGGGGCTTACGGACGCGCAATCCTCCCCGGCTGAAAAGCCGCCCGTTTCCGAGCCCGGCGGCGCGGCGCTTTTTGACGACGCGCGCGCTTTCCCCACGACTTCCGACAACGGGGAAGGGCCGCGGGCCCGGGATCCGCTGCGGATAGGGCCGCTGCGCTATCTTGGGCAGGTGGCCCGGACTTATCTTGTGTTGTGCGACGAGCACGACGCCCTGTTGCTTGTGGATCAGCACGCGGCGCATGAGCGCGTGCTCTATGCACGCCTGCGTCGGGGCGGTTTTGCCGGTACGGGCCAATGTCTGGCCCTGCCCGTGGAACTGAACCTGCATCCCGCGGAAAAAGAGCGCTTTTACCAATTGCGCGAGCGTCTGGAATCCCTGGGTTTCGAGCTGGAATGCGCCGGGGATGCGTTGCTCATGCGGGCCATGCCGCCCGTGCTTTCGCGCGCCGAGGCCCGTGATTTTCTGCGCGAGGCCCTGGCCGGGCGCAAGGATGATCTGGCTGGCCTGTTCATCTCCATGTCCTGCAAGGGAGCCGTCAAGGCCGGGCAGCGGCTGACCGACGACGAGGCTGCCGGGCTGCTGCGGCAATGGCTGGCCGTGCCGGAACGCGAGTACTGCCCGCACGGCCGCCCCTGCGTGCTGCGTTGGGAGGCCGGGGATCTGGAGAAATTGTTCAAGCGCAGGCAATGAGAGGCCGGAGGGGCCGCGGCTCAGGGCAGGCAGGCCGTAGTAGCCGCGGGCGCAGCCGCCGGAGCAATCCAAAGCGGAATTTTAATGCCCGGAATAGTCCAGCACATTGTTCAGGGGCGCGGCGCTGACGCGGATGTTCCCCTCCGCGAAAACGTGGCGAATCAGCCGCCAGTTTTCCAGATCCAGCACATCCAGTTTGCCCTTGTGTTCCGGCCGCAGATGCCGGGTCACCACAGCCAGGGTTTCCTCCACAGGAAAATACACGCCTTCAAAGGAAAAACGCGCCAGATCCCCCTCACGCGCCAGCACGGGCTCGGCCGCGTCGTCAGGCAGGGCGCTTGCGCAGGCCTGCGCCAGATCAGCGAAAAAATCATCACATACAGGGTAAACGTGACCATACACCTTGAGCAGGGGCGAGCGGCTCATACGCCGGGCTCCTGCGCCGGAGGGCCCGGCAGGTCGCGCGGGCTGAGCAGGAACGCGGGGGGCAACGCGGCCGGGGGCCGCGAGCGTGAACCCATGTCTTCCGCTGTGTCGGCGGCGCGGCAATAGTTTTGCGCGCGCGCCACGGCAAGGCCCTCGCAGTCGCCCAGGGCGCACGCGGCTGCAAAGTCCTCGCACATGCCGTCATAGTTGCGGCGCAAGAGGCGCACGGCCCCGCGGGCCCGCAGCAGCCGCGCGCGTTCAATGCCCCGGGACGGCGGTTTGGAGCGGGCGGCCAGCGCGCTGCTCAAATCGTCTTCGGCAAGAGCCAGTTGCTGCAACCGCCAATGCGCCAAACCGCGGATATGGCGGGCCCGCCCCAGGGCCGGGTCCAGGCGCAGAGCCTCATTGCAGGATTCCACGCATTGTTGCGGCAGGCCGCTCTGGAGTTGGGCCTCGGCCAGCAAAAGCCGGACACTGGGGCTGTCGGGCGCCAGGCGGGCCGCCTTTTCAAGCGCCGGCAGAGAGTCCGGGGCCGCCAGCCAGCCGCCGGGAGTCGGCTTCAACGCGGCCTGAGCCAGCCAGAGGCCGTCCAGCCGTTCGCCCATGCGGGTCCAGTCCGCGCTGGTCCATTGTGCGCCTGTGCAGGCAGAAAGCCGGGCCTTGGGGCTCTCCGCTTCGGGAGGGGCAGCAGGCGAGCCTCCGGGCCAGCGGCAATTCATGCTGTGCAGCGTTGCCCTGGTCTCCGCCAGGAGCCTGCGCCGGAGTTCAAGCAGTTCCGCATGGCGCAGCGCCATGCGTATTTGCTGCTCAGGCCGGGGGCGCGGCTCCAGGGTGACCATTGCTTGCAGGGGAGCAGCCTTTTTTGCGTCCGGGGACGAAGCCACTGCGTTATAGAGTTGCGCGGCCAGGGCCAGGCGTTCTTCCGGGGATACGGCTCCCATCCGTATTTCACGCCGTTGGGGCAGACTGTCTGCGGCCTTGCGCACAGCCGTGAGCCAGGCCGTTGCGCGGGCATGCGCATAGGCCGCAGCCCAGGGCAGGGATGCGGGAATCTGGCGCATTGCCGCTTCTGTAATCGGCGTGAGCCGCAATGCGGACCGGGGGGGAGCCTTTTCAGCCGCGGCCTGATCCGTGTCGCGGGCAGACTCGCCAGAGACCGCTGCAGTGGCCTCCCGGCCGCCCGGGAGGAGCTGGCCTGACCAGAGCAGGGCCACACACAAGGTCAGCGCCGCAAGCCGGGCCAGGGCCGGAAAGGGAAAGCGTGAGGCCTTCATGGCCCTTTATTTTTTGGCTTCAATGGCCTGGACGATTTTGCGGGTCATGGGCTTGACCAGATCCCGCAGGGTCTCCAGCAAAAGGTTTTCCGCCGCGCTTCCCGATGGCAGGCCGGTGCGGCTCTGTCCCGAATTGAGCGTTTCGTGCAGGATGCGGCCCTGACGGTTGGCCAGCACATAGTTGACCCGCAGACCCGTGGAAAGTTCCGTGGTCGAGGGTTCGCGCAGCCAGGCTTCGTCCAGCTGGCCGGTGACCAGGTAGTCAGGGTTGCCGCTGCGGGCCTGCGCCACTGTGGCGGCATAGCTGACCTGCAAGCCGTTTCGGGCCAGCTCGTCGGCCAGGGCGCGGCTCACCCACTGGGCCACATCGTCGCCGGTCACAAAAGCGCTTTTGTCGCGGCGCACGCCCAGGGTCGTCTGATCCCCGCGCTTGTCGGCAAAGGTCACCACGCTCACGCGCGGGGCATTGGGGGCGGGCAGCACGGCAGCGTCCAGCGGCGGCGGGGAAAGCAGGCGCACGTTATTACTGGGCCCGCATGCCGTGAGCAGCAGCGTGGCCAACAGGGAAAATCCGAGAAGCAGACGAAAGTGTTTCATGGCGGCCTCATGGATTGCAAAAGTGGTATTGAGAGTTTTTCTAAAATATGCTTACGCATACCCGGAAAACAGCCGCCTTGCAAGACGCCGGGGCCGCATGTTAGATTGTGCCTCTGCGCGCCGCGCCTGCCGGATGTGTGAAGGCAGGCTCAAGAATTGCCGATCTTTTTCAGGAGCCCTGAGCATGATTGATCTCAAGTTGGTGCAAAAACAGCCGGAAGTGCTGGCCAAGGCCCTGGCCGACCGTCATTCGGATCTGAATGTGGCGGATTTTCAGACCCTGGACGGCCGCCGCCGCGCCTTGCTCGCGGAAGTGGAGGCCCTGAAAAGCAAGCGCAACGCGGCTTCGGCCCAGGTGGCGGCCCTCAAGCGCGAGAAGAAGGACGCCACCGCCCTGCTGGCCGAATTGAGCGGCCTTTCCGAGCGGATCAAGGAGCTGGATGGCGCAACGGCTCAGGCCAAGTCAGACGTGGAGGCCTGGCTGCTGCGTGTGCCCAATATCCCTGACGCTTCGGCGCCTGTGGGCAGGGATGAGACGGAGAATGTGGAGGTCAGCCGTTGGGGTCGCCCGCGCGTCTTTGACTTCCCGATCCGCGAACACGGCGAACTGGGCGTAAGCCTTGGGGGCCTGGATTTTGAGCGCGCCGCGCGTCTTACAGGCAGCCGCTTCGTGGTTTCCCTGGGCTGGGCCGCCCGTCTGGAACGGGCGCTGGTCAACTTTTTTCTGGACCGGCACACCAGGCACGAGGATTATGTGGAGGTGAGCCCCCCGTATATGGTCAATCGCGGGACCATGACGGGCACAGGCCAGTTGCCCAAATTCGAGGAGGACCTCTTCAAGCTGCGCGATTGGGAATATTATCTGATCCCCACCGCCGAAGTGCCGCTGACCAATCTGCATGCCGGCGACGTCCTGGACGAGGCGGATCTGCCGCGCGCCTATTGCGCGGCCACGCCCTGCTTCCGCTCCGAAGCCGGAAGCGCGGGCAAGGATACGCGCGGCCTGATCCGCATGCATCAGTTCACCAAGGTGGAAATGGTGCGCTTTGCCCATCCGGATGACAGCTTCAACCAACTGGAATTGATGTGCGGCCATGCCCGGCAGTTGCTGGAGCTGCTGGAACTGCCCTATCGGGTGATTACGCTCTGCACGGGCGACATGGGCTTTGGCTCAGCCAAGACCTATGATCTTGAAGTCTGGCTGCCCGCGCAAAAGACCTATCGCGAGATTTCATCCTGCTCCAATTGCGTGGACTTTCAGGCCCGGCGCGCGGATATCCGCTTCAAGCCCAGGGGCGGCAAGGCCGCCTTTGTTCATACCCTCAACGGATCGGGCCTGCCCACTGGCCGCAGCATGGCCGCCATCCTCGAAAACGGCCAGCAAAAGGACGGCTCCGTGGTTCTGCCCAAGGCTCTTGTGCCCTATATGGATGGGGTGGAAAGCATCGAACCGCGCTGATCCAGACGGCCGCGCCGCAAAAAGGCGCTTCTCAGCCCCTGATTGCCTCGCCCACGGCTTCAGCCAGGCCGCCCAGCGAGGTTTCCTTGTAGCGGGACTGCAAGTCAATGCCCGTGCGGTACATCACCTCAATAATCTTGTCCAGGGAGACCACCCTCTGGCGGCCGTCTTCCAGGCGGGAAAGCTGCGCGCAGTTCACGGCGCGCTCGGCGGCCACGCCGTTGCGCTCGATGCAGGGAATCTGCACCAGCCCGCCCACCGGGTCGCAGGTCAGGCCCAAATTATGTTCCATGCCGATTTCCGCAGCCACTTCCACCTGTTTTACGCTGCCGCCGGTAACCGCGCAATACGCACCCGCGGCCATGGAGCAGGCCACCCCGACCTCGCCCTGGCAACCCACTTCGGCTCCGGCAATGGAGGCATTGCACTTGTAAAACAGGCCGATGGCCCCGGCTGTGAGCAGAAAATCCCGCTCTCCCTGTTCCGTGGCGTGCGGATAAAAATTCGTATATTGCAGCAAAACCGCGGGGACGATGCCCGCCGCGCCGTTGGTGGGCGCAGTGACGACCCGGCCGCCGGAGGCGTTCTCCTCAGCCACGGCAAAGGCGTAGAGCATGGGCCAGAGGCTCAGATCCCGCCTGCCCGCGGCCTGAAGCGCGCTGATCTTGCGCAGCAGATTGGGGGCTCTGCGGCGCACGTTGTAGCCGCCGGGCAGCACCCCGTCTGTGCAGCAGCCGCGCTCAACGGATTCGCGCATCGTGGTGATGATCCTTTGCAGCCTTTCGTCCACTTCGGCTTTTGAGCGCCAGAAAAGCTCATTGGTCAGCACGATTTCGGCAATGCTTTTGCCTTCGCGCTCACAGGCGGCAAAAAGCTCCGCGGCCGTGGCGTAAGGGTATGGCGGCGTTGGATACGCCTCTTGCGGGGCGTCAAAATCCTCTTCCGTGCGGATGAAGCCGCCGCCAACGGAATAGTAGGTCTTTGCCAGCAGCGCCGTACCGTCAGCGGCAAAGGCGGTAAGGGTCAGGGCATTGGAGTGCCGGGGCAGAAAAAGGCCCTTGTGCGGCAGCATGTCCCGCGTGTAAAGGAAGGGCACGGCTTTTTCGCCTGCCAGGCGGAGATCGGCATTATTTTTGAGCTCCTGCGTGCGCGCGGCCAGGCGCGCCGGATCCACGCTTTGCGGCTCCTCCCCTTCCAGGCCGCTGAGCACTGCCCCTGTGGTGCCGTGCCCGTCCCCGGTGAGCGCAAGGGAGCCGTAGAGATCAAGCCGGATGCGCGCCACGCCGTCCAGCAGGGTCTTTTGGCGCAGCTCGTCGGCAAAGGCCTTGCCCGCCAGCATGGGCCCCACTGTATGCGAGCTGGACGGCCCGATGCCGATTTTAAAGAGATCAAACACGCTCAGCATGGTTTTTCCTTATGGGTCGTTGTCTCGCGCGGTTTCGCCACTGTGCGGCGCCGGATCCGGCAACTTCGGCGCAGCTTCTCTTCTGACACAGGAACAGCCCTTGTGCAACGGTATTGTAGAGCGTTTTGCCAGAGCGGTTTGCTGCTGAAAACAGCAACCGCTCTGGCGGACGCGGGAGCGGACGCCCGCGCCGAATGAGCGTCCAGACCGCGTTCTGGACGCGAAATGATGGCAGCGCCGCTTTTGAAATTGAATAATTTCAAAAGCAAAATGCTCTCATGAAATGAGCAAAACGCTCTCAAGAGCCCGACCACGCAGGCCACGAGGCGAGAAGGAGAGGGAAGGGGGAAAAGCGGCAGCCGGAAGGCGGGTATATTCCGCGTCCCGGCTGCCGAGGCAGCGCCCGGAGTCAGTCCGCATGGGCGGATCTGCCGCAAGGCCGCAGTGTCACGCGGGCTGACTTCAGCGCTTCTGCTCGCGGTTGTAGAAGTTGATCAGGCAGCCGTCCAGAATGATCTGGCGCTCATCGTCGGTGAGCTCCCTGAGGGTCAGGGCGATCTGCTCGCCCCGGCTCTGGCCGCCTTCCTCGCTCTCATGCACCAGCCAGGCCAGAATGTTGGGACGGGCCTGGCTCACGGCCTGCCGGATGCGCGGGATCACCAGGTAATCTCCCACCCGCAGCTGGCCCGCCAGCTCCGCGTCCACCACAAAGGGCAGCATACCCCAGTTGATCAGATTGGAACGGTAGCGCTTTGTGGCATACTCCACGGCCAGATTGGCCCAGCCGCCCAGCACCTTCTGGCAGGACGCCGCCTGCTCGCGCGCGGAGCCGTCGCCCGGCCTGAGCGCGAAAATGGTTGAGCCCAGGCCGAAATCCGCCAGAGCCGCGTGCCCGTCAATATATTCGTCCATGCCGCAGGGCGCGCAGATCGCCCGCACGCGCGCCAGCAGCCCGGGATCGGCCGGATTGGCCCGGCGGGTTTGTTCCAGGGCCTGCATGGCTTTGGCCCGCGCCACATAGCCGGGATCCTTGCGGGAGAGCGTGAATTCCGCCAGTTTGACCGGGTTGGAGCGCAAAGAGGACGTCTCGCCGGAAGGGATCAGCTCGTCCGTGGTGGTCACGGGATCCGTGATCACGCTGGCGATCTGGAGGATCAAATGTTCGGGCAGGGGGCTCATCGCCGGCCAGTCCGCGATATTCGGACCGAATATCAGCGGGGTTTCCGGCCTGGCCGCGCCAAAGCCGTTGTAGACGCGGCGTTCATAGATGATCGGCGTAAAGTGGTAGCGCAGATCCACGTCCCTCAGGCCGGCTTCCGTCCAGTCAAGCTCCGTGGCCGCGGTCAGGCGGCCGCCGTTCGCCGCTGTGGCCGCGATGGAGCGGGCATCCATGAGCGCCACAGCGGCAAGCTGGCCGTTGGCCGGTTTGGAGCCCTCGCGATTGGGAAAGTTGCGGGTCGCGTGGCGGAGGGACAGCGCCCCGTGCGCCGGGGTGTCGCCCGCGCCGAAGCAGGGCCCGCAAAAGGCGTTTTTGAGAATGGCCCCGGCGGCCATCAATCTGGCTGCGGAGCTGTTGTGCAACAGGGCCAGGGCCTGCGGCTCGCTGGCCGGATAGACCGAAAGGCTGAAGGCCATGTTGCCGACGCTCTTGCCGTCCAGAATGGCCGCGGCCAGGGAGATGTTTTCAAAGGAGCCGCCCGCGCAGCCCGCAATGATGCCCTGATCCGCATGCAGGCGGCCGTCGCGGATTTTGTCCGTGAGTTTGAACCGCGCCGCGGCGTCGCCGAATTGTTTGCGGGCTTCTTCTTCCACGCTCTTCAGGATTTCTTCGGCATGGCGGTTCAGCTCGGCAATGGGCCAGACGTTGCTGGGATGAAACGGCAGGGCGATCATGGCTTGCACAGCGCTCAAATCAACCCTGATCAGCCCGTCATAACAGGCCGGGCCCTGCGGCGCCAGGCGTTTGTAATCCTTTTCCCGCTGGTGCAGCGCAAGGTAGTCGCGCACCTTTTCGTCGGTCTGCCAGATGGAGGACAGGCAGGCGGTTTCCGTGGTCATCACGTCAATGCCGCAGCGGTACTCCACCGAGAGATTGGCCACGCCCGGGCCCATGAATTCCATGACCTTGTTTTTCACAAAGCCGTTTTTGAAAACAGCGCCGATGATCGCCAGAGCCACGTCCTGCGGCCCCACGCCGGGCGCGGGCGTGCCCTCCAGCCAGACGCCCACCACCTCGGGCGCGGGAACGTCGTAGGTTTTGCCCAGCAGTTGTTTGACCAGCTCTGGCCCGCCCTCGCCAATGCCCATGACGCCCAGCGCGCCGTAGCGGGTGTGGCTGTCCGATCCGAGGATCATGCCCCCGCACGCGGCCATCATTTCGCGCACATACTGGTGGATCACGGCCAGATGCGGAGGCACGAAGATGCCCCCGTATTTTTGGGCGGCAGCCAGGCCAAAGAGATGATCGTCCTCGTTGATGGTGCCGCCCACGGCGCAGAGGCTGTTGTGGCAGTTGGTCAGCGCGTAGGGCACGGGGAATTCCGTCAGGCCGCTGGCCCGCGCGGTCTGGATGATGCCCACATAGGTGATGTCGTGGGAGGCCAGGGCGTCAAAGCGCAGGCGCAGGCCCGGCGCGTCAGCGCTGCCGGGGGCCTGCGTGTCGCTGCCTTTATTATGGGCGGCCAGGATGGCATGGGCCAGAGTGTTGCGCCGGGCGGCCGCGGGATCTATGCCCCGGGCCGTGGCCTGGTCGGCAGTGAGGATGTGCGCGCCGTCAATAACCGTGGCGTGTTCAAAAAGCTGGATCATGGGAGACCTTCTTCCAGATGTTTACGGTGAAGCGCCAAGCGGCACGCCAAAGAAGAAAAATTTTTGCCGGGAGGGGATACGGGGGACGCTTTTTGAAAAAAGCGTCCCTCTCCGAAAAAATCCCCTACAAATTCTCGCCGATAATCTCGCCGAATTCCCGGCAGCCGACGACCCGCGCGCCACTGACCTGGGCGGCCAGATCCTCGGTCACGGCCCTGCCCGCAATGGCCTTGCCCACAGCGGCGCGGATGCGTTGCGCCGCCGCGGGATGGCCGAGATTTTCCAGCATCAGCGCCCCGCAGAGGATCACGCTGCCGGGATTGGCCCTGTCCTGCCCGGCAATGGCGGGCGCGGTGCCGTGCGTGGCTTCGTAAAAAGCCAGGCTGTCGGACATGTTCACGCCCGGCGCAAGCCCGAGCCCGCCCACCTGCGCGGCCAGGGCGTCGGAAATGTAATCCCCGTTCAGGTTGGGCGTGGCCAGCACCTGGTATTGCTCTGGCCGCAGCAAGGCTTCCTGAAACATGGCGTCCGCAATGCGGTCTTTGATCACCAGCCGGCCCGGAACCGGTTCCTTTTCCGTACAGGTCAGATCCCCGAACTCCTGCGCGGCCACGTCGTAGCCCCACTGGCGGAACGCGCCTTCGGTGAACTTCATGATATTGCCCTTGTGCACCAGGGTCAGGCTTGCCAGCCCGTTGTCCAGGGCAAAGCGCAGGGCCCGGCGCACCAGGCGTTTGGAACCGGCCTCGGTCATGGGCTTGATGCCCACGGCCGCAGTCTCGCCCACCTTGCGCACGCCCAGCTCCTCGCGCAGAAAGTCGATCAGCCTGCGGGCCTCGGGCGTGCCCGCGGCAAATTCGACGCCGGCATAGACATCTTCCGTATTCTCGCGAAAGATGACCATGTCGACCCGCTCCGGGTGCTTGACCGGCGTTTCCAGCCCCGCAAAATGGCGCACAGGGCGGATGCAGGCGTAGAGATCCAGCCCCTGGCGCAAGGCCACGTTCAGGCTGCGGATGCCCGTGCCCACCGGCGTGCCCAGAGGACCTTTCATGGCAATGTCAGCCGTGCGCAGGGCCGCAAGCGTGGCTTCGGGCAGGGGGCTGCCGGTCTCGGCCAGGGCTTTTTCCCCGGCCAGAAGCTCTTCCCATTGCAGGGTCATGTCCGCGGATTCCCCGGCCAGGGCCGCGTCAATGACCGGCCGCGCGGCCCGCCAGATTTCCGGGCCGATGCCGTCGCCTTCAATCCAGTAAATTTTTTTCCGCATTTCTTCTCCCGATGTTTGCAAGCGCGGGCAGATCCGCGTACAGGCCGGCGCAACAGGCGCAACAGGCGCGGCCCGAACGCTGTTCACGCCCTGGCGCGCGGCGGGCTGCTATTCGCCCTCGGCCTCGTCCTGCGAACCCACTTCCTGTTGCAGGGCCCTGGCGCGCTTGAGCAATTGCTCCAGTTGGATGTCGCCGCTGACCACGCCCACGATGTGATCCTTGCTGTCAGTGACCGCGCAGGATACCGTGATGACCAGCTTTTTGGTGAAGTGCGACTGGTAGACATCCATGATATGCAGATCGCCGGTCTTCATGGGCATCGTGAACCATTCGCGCTGCGAGAAGTCATAGCCCACGGGCAGGGCTTCGTAGACGCCCTTGTATTCCGGATCCGTCACGGCCGAGCAGCGCATCTTGCCCTGGGCGTCCGTGAGGCAGCAGAACTGGATGAAGGGATATTCGCGCACAAATTCGTCCAGCCGGGCGCAGGCCTGCTCGCCGAGTTCGGCCAGCCCGGCGCTGCGGGACAGGCGGATGATGAGGTGCGCGGCCAGTTCCCCGGCCAGTTGCTTCATGTGATCGAATTCCGTCACAAAGAGTTCGGGCATGTAGCGCTGCACCAGAGCCTCCATCTCGTCGTGGGAGAAGTGCGTGGTGCGGCCCGTTTCTTCGTACACAGCCATGATCGCGTCGTAGATCTGGCCCACGGCCGGGTGTTTTTTGGAAACCTGCTTCTCTTCGGGCAGGCCGAGATTGTTGTTGATCCAGTAGGCGACCCCGGCGCGGCCGGTTTTGTCCGTGATGATGATCGGCACCGGGCGGCCCAGAAGTCTTCTGGTGTCGAAAATATTGTAAATTTCCTCGTTCTTGGCCAGGCCGTCGGCGTGCACGCCCGCGCTGGTGGCATTGAAGTCGCGCCCCACAAAGGGATAGTTGTGCGGGATGCGGTAATGCAGCTCTTTTTCAAAAAACCGGGCCACCTCGCTTAAAATGGTGGTGTCCGCGGCCGCGTCGTCGCCGGTGAGCGAGATGTACTCAATGAGCAGGGCTTCCAGGGGCGTGTTGCCGGTGCGCTCGCCAAAGCCGAAGAGCGTGCCGTTGACCGCGCCGCAGCCGTACAGCCAGGCCGTGACGCCGTTGACCAGCACCTTGTGAAAGTCGTTGTGGCCGTGCCATTCCAGCCATTGGCCCGGCACCCCGGCCTCGTCGGTGAAGGCCCGCACGATGCGCTGCACCGAGCGGGGCAGGGCAGCGCCGGGCCAGGGCACGCCATAGCCCATGGTGTCGCAGAGGCGGATCTTCACGGGCATGCCGCTCTGGCGCGAAAGCTCCATGAGCCGTTGCGCCAGGGGCAGGCAGAAGCCGTAAATGTCGGCCCGGGTCACATCCTCGAAGTGGCAGCGCGGAATAATGCCCCACTCCAGGGCCTGCCGGGCCAGATCCACATACATGTCCATTGCCTGTTGCCGGGTTTTGCCCAGCTTGAGGAAAATATGATAATCCGACACGCTGGTCAGCATGCCCGTCTCGTCGAATTCCATGTCCCGGGCCAGCCTGAGGTCGTCCCTGGTGGCCCTGATCCAGGCCGTGACCCTGGGGAAGCGGTAGCCGCGCGCCCGGCAGACCTCAATGCACTTGCGGTCCCTGGCCGAGTACAGAAAAAATTCCGAAGCCGTGATCAGCCCGGTCTTGCCGCCCAGGCGGTGCAGAAAATCGAACATCCTGGCCACCTGCCTGACCGTGTAGGGCGGCCGGGCCTGCTGGCCGTCGCGGAAGGTGGTGTCCGTGATGCGCATCTGCTCGGCCGGGCGGGGGGCCAGGAGCACCTCGTCAAAAGAGGTGCGGCAAATGCTGCTGTAGGGAAAAAGATCGCGGTAGAGCTGAGGCTTGTCCGGTTCCTGGAGGGCCAGATTGCGGCTGCCGCAGCTCTGGTGGATGATCTTGCTCATGGTCCTCCCGCTCGCTCGCGCTCTGGGCGCGGTAGAAATATGTACTGCAAAAGTTTTTTATACCCGCTTCCCGGCCGTCCGTCCAGTCCGTGCGATCCTGGAAGGATTCACGTTGAGAGTGAAATTCCTTTTGCAACCATGGAAAAGGAAAATGAATTTTTTACGAAAATCATCTCAGGGGTGAATCCCCCGGGGCGGCAAGGGGGCTTGCCAGAACGGCAAAAATGAAGGATTCTCAGGCCAGTCCTGAAGGAGTTCTCATGTCGGATTGCGTGCGCTATCCCGCGCCGGGCTGCATTGTGGAGTATATGGAAGGCAACGCCCCGCAGATCGCCCTGGTCACGGAAGAGGCGGGCGGCCGCCTGCGCCTGCTGCTGCCCAACAGGCGCGAGACGCGGCTCAATGCCGCGCGCCTGCTGCCCTGGCTCGGCCCGCTGCATCCTGCCGGGCTGGGCCGGGAAGACGCTGTGCGCCTTTTGGAAAGCCACAGAAAAGCGCGGGAGGAGCAGGCCGCGGCCGTGCCGCTCATGGAGGCCTGGGAACTGGCTCAGGGCGAGGTGCATGCGGCTCCGGCGCGCTGGTTTGCCGAACTCTTCGTCAGCGGGCCGGATGCCGATGCGGTGGCCGCCTACGGCCGCGCCCTGCTGTCCTGCAAGAGCCATTTTCGTTTTCAGCCGCCGGATTTCCAGGTTTTTCCGGCTGAAATGGTGGAAAAACGCCTGGCCGAGCAGAAAAGCCAGCAGCAGCGCGAGGCCCTGATCACGGGGGGCGCGGCCTTTTTCCGGATGCTCTGGGACGTGGCCTGCAAAAAGCGCGTTTTGCCGCCGCGGCCTGAGGCAGGGAGCGAAAACGCGACCGAATGGCCCGCGCCGGATATTGCGGCCCGGCTCAAGGATGTGTTACTGGCCCGGATGCGCGATCCGGAAAGCCAGGAGCATGAGGCCCTCTGGCGCATGCTTGCCAAGGGTCTGCCCGACGTGCAGCATCTGCCCCTGCAACTGCTGGTGGCCTGGGGCGAGTTGCCGCCGCATTATAATTTCTGGCTGGACCGGGCGGACTACGCGCCCGGCGACGCGTGGTGGCAGCCCCATGCCGGGGAAGTAAACGCCCTGCTGCACGCCGCGGCGGAAGCCTGCGCGCCGTCCGCCGACACGAAACTGCCGGCGTGCGATCTGCCGTTCATCAGCATCGACAGCGCCAGCACCCGCGACGTGGACGACGCCTTTTACGTCGAGGCCGACGGCGCGGGCTTCAGCCTGACGCTGGCCCTGGCCTGCCCGGCGCTGTTCTGGCCCTTCGGGGGCCTGTTGGACAAGGCCGTGCTGCACCGGGGCACGAGCATTTATCTGCCGGAAGGCAATTGCCACATGCTGCCCGAAATTCTGGGGACCCGGGCGTTCTCCCTGCTGGCCGGGGAGCCGCGCCCGGCGCTCTGTGTACGCGTGGGCATTGACGCCGCGGGCAAAGCCGGCGTGTGCGAGATCTTCACGGCGCGCGCGCGGCTGGCCGCCAACCTGACGTACAAGGACAGTCAGGCCGTGCTGGACGCGCAGGCAGCGGGCGCGGGCGCTCTGCCGGACAATCCGGCCGCGCCGCATGCCGCCCTGCTGCGTCTGGGGCTGGCTCTGGCCCGCGCGCGGCAGAAAGCAAGGATAGCTGCCGGAGCCGTGATCATGGACCGGCCCGATCCGATCATCAGATTACAGGGCGAGGGCGCTGCAACAAGCGTGGACATCGAACCCGACGTCCCGACCCCGGATGCCCAGATGCTGGTCGCGGAAATGATGATTCTGGCCAGCGCGGCCGTGGCCCGATGGGCCCATGAGCACGGCCTGCCCATGCTGCACCGCGTGCAGGACGTGGCCTTGCCCAGGGAATACGCGGGCGTCTGGACCGCGCCCCAGGACATGAGCCGGATCATGCGCGCTCTCACGCCCTCCAGCCTGGAAGTCCAGGCCCGGCCGCACGCGGCTCTGGGTCTGGCGCGCTATACGCCCGTGACCTCGCCCCTGCGCCGCTACCCGGATCTTGTCAATGAGGCCCAGGTGGTGCATTTTCTGCGCACGGGCACGCCCTTCAGGGACGCGGCCGCGCTGGCGGATCTGCTGGCCGCGCTTTTGCCCGCGCTGGACGCGGCCGGGCAGGTGCAGCGCTTCCGCCCGCGCTACTGGAAGCTGCTCTATTTCCGCCAGAAGGGGGATAAGGTCTGGTGGCCCGGCGTGATCACCGAGGAAAACGATACTTTCGTCAGCGTGAGCCTGCCGGAGCAGGGGATGTTCGTGCGCGGCAAGCGGCGCTTGTTTGACGAGCGCGCCTGCCCCGGCATGGCCGTGACGGTGCGTCTCGGCAAGGTGCAGCCGCTGTATAACGAAATACAGATTATGGAAGCGGCCACGGTGGACTAGAGCGGTTTGCTAATGAAATTAGCTAACCGCTCTGGCGACAGCGTTAGCTGGCGCCCGCGCCGAATGAGCGTCCAGACCGCGTTGCGGTAGCCGTTAGCAAGCTTTGCTTGCGTACGGATAGCGACAGCGGTTGCGTTGGCTGGCTGCCGCAGTAACCAGTTGCTGTCTTCATCCGTAGCTTCCTTCGTCGCAACGGCTGAAGCCTGGACGCGAAATGATGGCAGCGCCGCTTTTGAAATTGAATAATTTCAAAAGCAAAATGCTCTAGATCGCTTTTTGCCGGAGCGCCGCAGCAAATGCCGTGTTTTCTCGCCGTGAAAAAAGGCGGAAGCGTGCATGCGGCTTGTTTCAAGGGGGAAAAAACATGCTTGTGCAAGCGCTCTGGATAGCGGCGGCCTATGTGCTGGGTTCCGCGCCCTGGGGGCTGGTCATCGCCAAAACCTTTTGCGGCGTGGATCCCCGCACTGACGGCAGCCGCAGCACGGGAGCCACGAATGTTTCCCGGCTTTGCGGCTTCGGCTGGGGCGTGGCCACCCTGCTGTGCGACGTGCTCAAAGGCGCGCTGCCCGTCTGGATTGCCCTGCATATAAACCCGGCCCCGCTGTTCGTGTCGGCTGTGGGTCTGGCCTGCGTGCTGGGGCATGTCTTTTCCTGCTTCATGAAATTCAAGGGCGGCAAGGCCGTGGCCACCGGCATCGGCGTCTTTCTGCCGCTGGCGTTCTGGCAACTGCTGGCCGCCTCGGCACTCTGCCTGCTGGTGATCTGGCGCAGCGGCTATGTTTCTCTGGGGTCCCTGACCCTGGTCACGGCTTTGCCGCTGCTCCTGCTGTGCGGCGCTACCTGGGATTGGCTGCCCCTGAGCCTGTGCGTCTGGGCCCTGGTGCTCTGGAAGCACCGCGAAAATATCCGACGCTTGCGCGCGGGCACGGAAAAGCCCTGGCTGAAAAGCAGAAACTGAAACCGTTTTTCCGGCAAAAGAAGCCCCTTGATCCGGCATCGCCCTCTGGAGGAAGCCTGTATGCCCCACGCTGATTTTCCGTCCTATCGCGGCCGCATGGAATATGTCTGCCTGGAGTGCGGGGGGCGCTACCCCGGCGACAGTCTGTTGTACACCTGCCCGCAGTGCGGCAATGTTTTTCTGCTGGAGAATCTGGATTTTTCACGCCTGAAAGAGCGCAGCGGCGCGGCCTGGCGGGAACTGTTCGACGCCCGCGCCGCAACGCCGGTCACGGCGCTCAGGGGCATTTTCCGCTATTACGAGTTATTGGCTCCCTTGCTGGAGGAAGAAGATATCGTGTATCTGGGCGAAGGCCAGACTCCCATTGTGGAGGCCGCGCCCGCCCTGCGCGACACGGTGGGCCTGCCCTTCGCCTACAAGAATGACGGGCAGAATCCCAGCGCTTCCTTCAAGGATCGCGGCATGGCCTGCGCCTTCAGCTATCTCAAATGGCTCTGCCGCCGCCACAACTGGGATGAGGTCCTGACTGTCTGCGCTTCCACGGGCGACACGTCCGCCGCCGCGGCCCTGTATGCGGCCTATGTGGGCGCGCCGCTCAAATCCGTTGTGCTTTTGCCGCACGGCAAGGTCACGCCCCAGCAGCTCTCGCAGCCCCTGGGCAGCGGGGCAACCGTGCTGGAACTGCCCGGCGTGTTTGACGACTGCATGAAAGTGGTGGAGCATCTGGCGGAACACTACCGGGTGGCCCTGCTCAATTCCAAGAACAGCTGGCGCATTCTGGGCCAGGAATCCTATGCCTGCGAAGTGGCCCAATGGTACGGCTGGAATGTGGCCGATCTCTGCCTTTTTGTGCCCATCGGCAATGCGGGCAACGTCACGGCGATCATGTCCGGCCTGTTGAAAATGCTGGATCTGGGCATCATCACTGCGCTGCCGCGCGTCTTTGGCGTGCAGTCGGAGCACGCGGACCCGGTGTATCGCTATTATGCCGCGCCCGAAAACTCCCGTCACTGGCAAGCCGTGACGGTCGCGCCCAGCGTGGCCCAGGCCGCCATGATCGGCAATCCGGTCTCCTTCCCGCGCGTGCGGCGGCTGGCCCGGCGTTTTATGGAAGCGGGCGGCGAAAAGGCCTTCCAGGTGATACGGGTCACGGAGCAACAAATCATGGACGCCATGATACGGGCCAACCGTCACGGCCATATTACCTGCACGCAGGGCGGCGAATGTCTGGCCGGGCTGCTCAACGCCAAAGCGTTGGGCCTGATCGCGTCGCACGAGCACGCCGTGTTGGACGCCACGGCCCATAGCCTGAAGTTCGCGGGCTTTCAGGACATGTATTTCAACGACAGCTTCCCGCCAGCCTACGGCATTACGCCGGACAAAAGCCTGGCCAACCGGCCCGAACTCCTGTTGCCGGAGAGCGCCCGGCAAGGGCGGGACACGGCCGAGTTCGCCCGCCTGGGGGCCGAGGCCGTTGTGAACCGCCTCGCGTTAAAGAAAAAGGGTCATGACTAGTGTTGCGTCAAGCTACAAGTGTCGGGTAAAGTCGTTTTAACTTTATCCTGGCTTGATCAGTTGTAAATTGCCAATTAATCTTGGAGCCAAGATTATTTCTTTGTGCCTGCCAACAATCCACTT
>NZ_JAAKEI010000016.1 GCF_011039085.1 Desulfovibrio sp. ZJ369
GAAGGCCCGTACCCATGAAGAGCTTTATGCGGTAGTAGCGAAAGCCCTGAGCATGATCACACAGAATGATGCCCAGGGCTGGTTTGAATCGTGCGGGTATGAAAAAATTTAAAGTTAATCTGCTCTAGAGCATTTTCACTTTGAAAATGCTCTGCTGACGCGAAAGCGGCAGCCGCCGCAACGCGGCGTACATTCAGGCGAAAACCGCGTTTTTCGCCTGAATGCCACCTTTGACTTTCATAAAAAGTCAAAGGTAATCTGCTCTAATCTCAATGCCGGGGTGGCGCGCCTTGGTTGCGCCGTCATGTAAAAATGCCGCTTGCGCGGCATTTTCTTTGTCTGATGCAATCCCCGGCATACGGCCGGAATCTGGCAAAACAGCCTGTAAAAATCCGTTACGGCTGTGGACTGGGCCCGCGTGGCCCTCTACAACGGCTCGTCTACATTTTTGTCCATGTCCACAAATTGTCCGAAGCCGTCAGTGGCAAAGGCTGACATGAGGAGTTTGGTCAATTCCGGATCGTAGCGCTGGGCGTCGGCAGCCAGATTTTTTGCGGCCTCCAGCGGCTCTCGCGTCTGGCCGTACGATTTTTCGCAGATCATGGCTGAAAAGGAATCGGCAATGGCCGTGATCCGCCCTACGCGGCTGATCTGGCTGCCTTTGAGCTTTTGCGGGTAGCCTGAGCCGTCCATGCGCTCATGATGCTCAAAGCTGGCGCGCAACAGCTCTTCAAAGGCAATATCCGTTTTTTGCATCAGCTTTACGCCGACCATGGGATGCAAAAGCACCTTTTCCCACTCTTCGGGCTTGAGAGGCCCCTGCTTGTTGAGCACAAAGGCCGGAACCTTGCTCATGCCCACGTCATGCAGCAAAAGGGCGAGCGCCATGCGGTCCAGATCCTTGCGGCGGAAGTCGGAGACAATCTGAAGCCAGAGCCAGAGCCCCACGGACATGGTGTTGAGGGCATGCCGGGCCGGTTGGTGCTTGCGAAAAAGCCGGCGCACAAAGGCATTGATACGGTGTTTGTCTTCCCAGATGTACTCTGTGACCACCATGACGTCGCGGTAAAGCGGCTCAAACACCGACTTGACCGGTTGCGCGTTGAAATCCGTATAGCGCAGGGCCAGTGCGCGGATGCAGATGTCCGCGATTTCCGATTCCTTGAGATTGTTGTCCTGAAGCACCAGATCAAGCTGTTTGACGATGTGCCGGGAATACACGGAATGATCGGAGCGCGACACGAAAAGATTGCCCTCCGCGCAAAGCCGGGCCACCTCCTCCACCTGCTCGTTGCTCAGTCGCACGCCCTTTTTGGAGTAGGGCGCAAGCACCTTGATATCCTCGCGGAAGCAGAAGAGATCCACCGGCGGCCGGTATTTGGGAAAACTCGCCAGAATTTCACTGTTGATTTGATAGTATTCCTCATTGATGTTGTGAGGAATCTCGCGAGCTGTCCGGGCTTCAACGGCCATAACTTATTTCCAGTAGATTTTGACGAGGTTGGTGCCGCGCGGCGTGGCCGAGGATCCTTTGAGCTGGCCCGCGGTGATCACGGCGCAGTCGTTGGCCTTGAAGTCAGGACTCGCATGGATGAAGTTCTCGGCCCTGTTCAGGTGGCTCGGCTCGGCTTTGGGGTTGTCCACAAAAACAGGCTCCACGCCCCAGACGAAATTGAGAGCCTTGATCGTCACGGGATCCGGCGTCAGGGCATAAATGCGTTGCGGCGGCCTGCGCGCGGAAACCTGGCGGGCCGAACCGCCGGAAAGGCTGTGCGAGACAATGGCCTGGGCCTGGGCCTTGTCGGCCAGCAGGCAGGCTGAATACGCCAGAAATTCCGGGATGCCCTTGTCGCCGTCCGGCTCTTCCAGCTTGCGGTTGACCAGCAGCAGCTTTTCGGCTTCATCCGTGATTCGCCGCATATAGCGGACGGTTTCCACAGGAAAGTTGCCCATGGCAGTCTCTTCGGAAAGCATCACGCAATCGGCCCCGTCCAGCACGGCATTGGCCACGTCCGTGGTTTCCGCGCGGGTGGGCGCGGGGCTGTTGACCATTGAAAGCAGCATCTGCGTGGCCACGATGACCGGTTTGGAGGCTTTGTTGCAGGCGCTGATGATCCGTTTCTGCAGAGCCGGGAGCTGGGGCAGGGGGCATTCCACGCCGAGATCGCCGCGGGCCACCATGACGACATCCGTCTCTTGCAGAATTTCAGCCAGATTGTCCACGGCGCTCTGACGCTCAAGTTTGACCACCACCGGCACACGACGCCCGGCGGCGGCAATCAGCGCCTTGGCTTCCCGCACGTCGTCAGCCGTCTGCACATAGGAGATGGCCACAGCGTCCACTCCCAATTGCAGGCCGTCGGCCAGGTCTTTCTTGTCCTTGTCGGTCAGGGCGCGCACTTTGGTGGCTTTGCCGGGCAGCGCCAGGCCCTTGCGTGAAGTAACCAGCCCGGCGTTGTCGGCCTCCAGGAGCACAAGACCGTCGGAGCGGCGCTCCCGGACTATGAACTGCAGGCCGCCATCGGCCAGCACCATGCGATCTCCGGGTTCCAGGCTTTCCAGAATGACGTCATGGTCAAAGGGCAGGTAGGGCAGTTCTTCCACGCGCCGGGCGCTGGGACCGAGCAGCAGGCGCATGCCCTTGCTGACCTGGATGGTGTTTTCCGGCACCACGCCCAGGCGGATTTTAGGGCCGGAAAGATCCTGCATGATCGTGATGGGACGCCCGATCTCTTGCTCAACTTCGCGTATATATTTGATGATATTTACAAAATCTGAAGCTCCGCCATGAGAAAAATTGAGCCGGAAGACACTGACGCCGGCCTCAGCCAGAGCCAAAAGTTTTTCCTTGCTGTTGGAAGCCGGGCCGATGGTGGCGACAATCTTTGTTTTCATGGCGATTCCTTCTTGTTGGCGACCCGTTGGGCGTGCGCGGAAAAAATTTCGCTCAAAAGGCCGGGTAGGATAAATCATCTTGGTTTTCAGCGGCATTGTCAAGGCATCCGGCCAAAATACCCAGGGCAGACGCATCGTATGCGGCAGCCCTGGCGGCGATGCGACAGCATCGCCCGAAGCCGCATGCCGCGGGGGCAAAGTACGGCTTAACGATGCTCTTTCTCCGTCATGCGCGGCAGGCAAACAGGCACAGCCGCCGTGGCCGCGGTTCTTCCTGTCATTCATTTTAATTCATTGATATTTTTGAATATTTTTAGATGCCGCTGCCAGGGATCGGGAGGCGGTCGGCTTGACACCCTGTTGGGCTTGGGGCATAAGTGGGAAAAAGTGGTAAGAATCAGTAAAAAAGTGGTAAATCGTGCAAAAGCTCTTCACCAAAAGCCTTTCCCGCAGCCTTGATGCCAAGGGGCGGTTGATGTTGCCTCCGGAATACCGCGAGGCCCTCTGCGCAGGGGGAGGGGATGGTGAAGGCGCGGGCGCTTTCTGGCTGACCTGTTTTTACGGCCGCCTGACGGCCTATCTGCCCGCGGAATGGGAAGCCGTCACCGAGCAGCTGGGTCGCATCCGTATTCCGTCGCCCAGGCTTTCGCACTTCAAAACCAAAATCATGGGGCTGGCGCAGGAGTTGATTCCCGATCCGCAGGGCCGGGTGCGCATTCCGCAATCTCTGATGCGCGAGGCCGGCTTGCAGAAGGACGTCATGCTGGTGGGCATGCTCAACAAGTTTGAAATATGGGATCAAAAACGCTTCGATGAACTGCAGCTTGAGGATGTCTCCGAAGAGCTTGCGGCCAGCGGCGTGGACATTTCGCTGTGAGGTCCGGATGCTTTTATGATCGGATACGCAATGACAATCGGAAATTGCTCAAAAGGTCGAGCCCCATGGCGGAAGTGATGTCCGGGAACGGGCAGAGCGCGGCACAGCGTCATGTGCCCGTGCTCCTCGCCGAAACGCTGCGCGCTCTGGCTCCGAAACCCGGCGGGCGTTATCTTGACGGCACGCTGGGCCTGGGCGGGCATGCCGCGGCGCTGCTTGCCGCCGCGCCGGGCTCCGAGATCTGCGGTCTGGATCGCGACGAGCAAGCCCTGGCGCTGGCCCGCGAGCGACTGAGCCCGTACGGTGGCCGTGCGCATTTTTTCCACTGCCGCTACAGCCGTTTTAGCGAAGCTCTGGCCGAACTCGGTTGGGACAAGGTTGACGGCGCGCTTTTGGATATCGGCGTTTCATCTCTGCAAATCGACGAAAAGGAGCGCGGCTTCAGTTTTTACGGCGACGGCCCGCTGGATATGCGCATGGATCGGCATTCCGGGGAATTGTCGGCCTGGCATTGGGTCAACCGCGAGAGTTTCGCCCGGCTCAAGGAGTGCATAGCCACGTTGGGCGAGGAGCCGCAGGCCGGGCGTATCGCCCGCGCTCTTGTGGAGGCCCGGCAGAAGGCTCCCATCGACAGCACGGCGGAACTGGCCGCGCTGGTGGAAAAAGCCTATCCGGCCGCCTGGCGGGCCAAGGCCAGACGTCATCCGGCCACGCGCACGTTTCAGGCGCTGCGCATGGCGGTCAATGACGAGTTGGGGGAGCTGGATCGTTTTCTGTCGCAGATTCTGGCCCGGCTGCCCATCGGCGGGCGTCTGGTCGTGATTTCCTTTCATTCGCTGGAGGATCGCATGGTCAAGCTGGCCATGCGTCATTGGGCCGAAGGCTGCCGCTGCCCCCGGCATGTGCCGGTCTGCATCTGTGGGCATCAGCCGGAAGTGCGCATTTTGTACAAAAAACCGGTGCAGGCCGGGGCTGATGAACTGGCCGTGAATCCGCGCGCGAGCAGCGCCAAGCTGCGGGCCGCGGAAAAAACAGCCGAGGCCGTCTCATGAAAAAGGATACATTCACCTTTTCGATGATTTTTTAAAAAATTCGTTTTGAATTTCATATGGTTGCACTATCATTTTCATTGAAAGCGGGAATGTCTCTTAAAAAGAGCGTCCCGCCTCAAGCGCGGGGCGGCAAGGGCTGGCTGCTTGTTCTGGCTTTGGGGCTGATGGCCTGCATGGTCATGGGCCTCGTGCTTGTCTGGAGCAATATTGAACGCATGGATACCACCTATTTCATCAATATTGCGCAGAACGAATTGCGCGAACGCCGGGATCTGCGCGCAAAGCTGCAAGTGGAGCGCGAGCGGCTGCTCTCTCCGTATGAGCTGCGCCGCAGGGCAGAGGAATTCGGCATGCGCGAGCCCAGGCCCGGTCAGGTGCGGCGCATGGAAATACAGTAGGGCGTTGAGCTCATTTCATGCGCAAAACGCTCTCCTTGCAGAAACAAGCTCCTGAAGCTGACGCCGGATCTTGAAAACGGCCCCTTGCCCGCTCCAGGAGCCGGGTTCTCGCGCAAAAAAAGACGGCTGCCCCGGCTTTGGGCAGGAGCACGTCCGCCCGCCGTGCAGGAAGCTGAAACAGTCTGAAAAAAAGCCGTCGCAGACGGCTCGAATACAAAGCGATCCCGTTATCGGGGGAAAGATGTTCAAGTTCAGCAAACGCAACCGCAACCGCCCGAATCCGGCCGTAAAGCGCGACACGTCCCCGCGCGGCAGCCGCATTCTGCGCGCCAGAAACGGCAGGAACTCCCGGCCCGGCCTTGCCGCAAGGTTTGCCGGGGTCGACTGGGCGCGCTTCCGGATCAATGTGGTTGTCGGCATTTTCTGTCTGCTTTGGGCCGGTCTCTGGGGGCGGGCCTGGTATCTGCAGATGATCGAGGGGCCGCGTCTGGCGGATCGCGCGCACCGTCAGCACATGGCCTCTGAACTGGTTACAGGCCGCCGCGGCATGATCTATGATCGCAACGGGCAGGTGCTGGCCCGCAGCGTGGAGGCCCGCTCTGTGTATGTCAAGCCTCAGGAAGTCGAGGACTTTTTGGTGATGGCCAATACCCTGGGGCCGATCCTGGGCATGGAGCCGCAAAAGCTGTATGACGACCTTTCAAAAACGAGCCGCCGTTTTGTCTGGCTCAAGCGCAAGGTGGACGATTACACGGCTCAGGCCGTGCGCAAGGCCAATCTGGCGGGCATCGGCCTGAGCAAGGAATATGACCGCGTCTATCCGTTCAAGCACATGGCCGGGCAGCTTTTGGGCTTTGTGGGTCTGGACGACAAGGGCCTTGAAGGCATAGAGCGCGCCCTGGAAGCGCGTCTGGGGTGCATTCCCACCCGTCAGATCGTGCAGCGCGACGCCATGGGGCGTCGTTTTTACCTGCATGAGGAGGGTCAGTCGGAGCCGCGCGGCCAGGATCTGACCCTGACCATCGACGTGCAGATGCAATTCATTGCCGAGGAAGCAGTGGCCCGCGCCGCGCGGGAGCATGACGCGCGCTGGAGCGGCGCTCTGGTCGTGGACGTGCCCACAGGCGAGATCCTGGCCTGGGCGCAGTATCCTTTTTTCAATCCCAATACATATCGGGAATCAAGCCCCCTGATCTACCGCAACCGGCTGGCCGCCGACGCGCTTGAGCCGGGTTCCACCTTCAAGCCCTTTGTCATGGCTGCTGCCCTGCAAGAGCGCAAAATCACGACCACGACGCCCATCAACTGCGAACGCGGCAAATGGGAAACCAAAAACTTCATCATCCGCGATACGTCCAATCAGGGGGTACTGCCCGCAAACAAGGTGCTGCGGTACTCCTCCAATATCGGCATGGCCAAGATCGGTCTCGCGCTGGGCGCGCCCACGTTTTACAAATATCTGCATGCCCTTGGCTTTGGCGAGCGCACCAGCGTGCCTGTTGCGGAAAGCCGCGGCATTTTGCGCATGCCGCGCGACTGGAGCGAAGTGGACATCATGTCCACTTCCTTTGGGCAGAGTATTTCCGTCACGGGCCTGCAAATGGCCCAAGGCTACCTGACGTTGCTGAACAAGGGCGTCTACAAGCCGTTACGGCTGATCAGGGAAGAGGGCAACGTGGAAGAGCCGCGCCAACGGGTCTTTACCGAACAGACGGCGCGCCAGGTCATGAAGATGATGCGTGATGTGGTTGAGGAAAAAGACGGCACGGGCAAGCGCGCGCGCATTGAGGGCGTGGAAGTGGCAGGCAAGACAGGCACTGCCCAGAAAGCGGATCACAGGGCCGGCACATACGGCAACAAGCGCCTGGCGTCGTTCGTGGGCTTTTTGCCCGCAGACAGGCCTCGCTATCTGGTTCTGGTCATGGTGGACGAGCCCTCGCGCAATCAGTTCGGCGGCGTGGTGGCCGCGCCGGTCTTTCGTGAAATCGCGGGTCGCGCCTTGATCTATAGCGGCATTTTGGCGGAAAGGCACGTTGACGAAAGCGGCAAGGGCGCGCTCGCCTCCGGCGCGCGGCGGCGCGGCCTCAAGGTTTCCGCGTTGGAGACGCCGTATCTGGCCCAGGTGGCGCACGCGCCCCGGCGCGATTCGGGTATGCAGTTGCCCGGCCATCTGGCCAAAGCCTCCGACAAGGTGCCGGACGTGCAGGGCAAATCCGTGCGTAATGCTGTAGAGCTGTTCGCGCGCGCGGGCGTTGTGCCGGAACTCAAGGGTTCGGGCAGCAGGGTGGTGCGCCAGAGCCCGCCGCCCGGCGCGGCCTGGCCCGCGCAAGGGCAAGGCGCGGCCTGTATTTTATGGCTCTCGGAGAGATAGAGCGTTTTAAAAGCAATATGATCTACTATGCCTGAACCTGACCTCGGCCTGAAGCGGCGCGCGCGTGGCAATCAGGCAGTGCCGCTGAAGCGGCTCTGTCGGGGTTCGGGACAACTTGCGGCAAGATTTGTGAGGTAACTATGCAGCGGGAATTTGCGGCTCTTCTGGAAACCTGCCGCTGTGGCGGCCCCAACGGAGACAGCGCCGCAGAAGTGCGCGACGACTCGCGCGAGGTCAGGCCAGGGGATATTTTTGTGGCTGTTCCCGGCGTTGCCGAGGACGGTTCGCGCTTTATTCCCGCGGCTGTGGAAGCCGGGGCAGGCGTCATTGTCTGCCGTCCGGGCACAGCGGAAAGCGCGGCGGCTCAGGCCCGCGGCTGCCGCGTCGTGCAGCATGAGAACCCGCGCGAGGCGCTCTGGCGGCTGGCCCAGGCCCGCTGGCGCACAGACGAGCTGCATCTCAGGGTCCTGGGCGTTACAGGCACCAACGGCAAGACGACCAGCACCTATCTTTTGGAGCGCCTGTTCCGCGAGGCAGGGCACAAGGTCGGCGTTATAGGAACCGTGAGCTACCGCTGGCCCGGCCACGAGGAAAGCGCGCCCCTGACCACGCCCGGCCCCTTGCGGGTGCATTCCATGCTGGCCCAAATGGCTGAAGCCGGGGTGGACGTGGTCGTCATGGAGGTTTCCTCGCACGCCATCGACCAGCAGCGCGTCTGCGGGGTGCCTTTCGCGGGCGCGGCCTTCAGCAATCTGACGCAGGATCATCTTGATTTTCATAAGGATATGGAAAGCTATTTCAAGACCAAGGCCAGGCTCTTCCTGGAGCTGCCGCGGCACGACAAGCTCATGGCCGTGAATGCCGACGATCCCTGGGGCCGCCGCCTGTTGGAGCTTTGTCCGCGCGCTCTTTCTTTTGGTCTGCAAAAAGGCGCGCCCAACCGTCGGCATCTCTGGGGCGAGCTCCTTTCCGCGGGCACGGACGGCTGCCATTTACGCATGAGCCTTGGCCCGCAGAGCTGGGAATTGCGTTCGCCTCTGGTCGGAGCGTTCAATGCCTCCAACCTGCTGGCCGTGCAGGCCCTGGCCCTGGAGATGGGGCTGGAGCCGGCGCAGTTCAAGGCGCTGGAGAGCTTTACCGGCGTCTGCGGCCGCCTGGAGCGGGTGGAGAATCCCCGTGGCCTCAATGTTTTTGTGGACTACGCGCATACGCCGGATGCGCTGGTCAATGTGCTCAAGGCCTTGCGCGGAGCCGGTTTTGCGCGGATCGTCACTGTCTTCGGCTGCGGCGGCAACCGCGATCGCGGCAAGCGCCCGCTGATGGGCGAAGCCGTGGCGCGCTATGCGGATGTGGCCGTGCTCACCTCGGACAATCCCCGCTTTGAGGAGCCTGAAGCCATTTTGCAGGATGTGCTGCCGGGCCTGAAAGAAGCGCGCCACGTCCTGGTGGAGGTTGACCGCCGGACGGCCACCGCCAGGGCCCTGGAGATGCTGGGCAGAAACGATGCCTTGCTGATTGCGGGCAAGGGCCACGAGAACTATCAGCTCATCCGGGGTGTCAAACACCACTACAGCGATCAGGAAGTGGTGCGGGAGTTGTTGCAGTGCGCCTGAGTCATAATGAAATAGCGGCCCATTTGGGGCATGCGGCGCTGCCTGATGATTTTTGGGTGACTTCCGTGGTTACGGACAGCAGGGAAGTCACGCCGGGCGCGCTCTTTGTCTGCCTGCCGGGCGAGCGCGCGGACGGGCATGACTTCGCGGGCATGGCGCGGGAACGGGGCGCGGTTGCGCTCCTGGCCTCGCGGCCGCTGCCGGGCGCGGGCCTGCCCGTGCTGCTTGTGCCGGACACGGTGAAGGCCTTGGGGCAAATCGCAGCTCTCTGGCGTGGCAGGACCACGGCCAGGGTGGTGGCCGTCACCGGCACGGCGGGCAAGACCACGCTCAAGGAAACGCTGGCCCAGGTGCTTTCAACGCGCGGCAGGACAGCGCGCAACGCCATGAACCGTAATAATCAGATCGGCATGCCCTGTTCCGTGCTGGCCGCTGAAGGAAATGAGGCTTTTTGGGTCATGGAGGCCGGGATCAGCCAAGAAGGCGACATGGATGAGCTGGCCCCGGTGCTGCGCCCCGACCTGGCCGTGATTCTCAATGTGGGGGCCGGGCATACCGCGGGCCTGGGCAAAAAGGGCGTGGCCTGGCACAAGGCCCGCCTGTTGGCGCATCTCGCGCCGCGCGGCCTTGGCCTGGTCAGCGCGGATTATCCCGATCTGGTGCGTGAGGCCAGGGCCTCAGGCGCGCCATTGCGTTTTTTCAGTGCCGCGGGCAAGGCCGTGGAATACCGCGCCGCCTATGTGGGGCCGGCGCCAGAGAGCCAGGGCGCGGCGCGCGGAATCTATCGTCTCTGGCTGAACGGCGAGACATGCGAAGTTCTTGCGCCGTTCCGGGGCGAATACGGCACGGAAAACAGCATTGCGGCCGCCGCCGCGGCGCATCTTCTGGGCCTTTCGTCCGGGGAGATTGCGGAGGGCTTCGCCCGCGCCGTTTTGCCGCCGCAACGCTTCAGTCAAAGCCGTCTCGGAGCCTGGGAGCTTATTGACGACACCTACAACGCCAATCCCCTGTCCATGCGCCGGATGCTGGAGGCCGCCGCCGAGCAGGCCCGCGGCCGGATATTTGTGACGGTACTGGGTGAAATGGGGGAATTGGGCGAAGCCGCGGACGCCCTGCATGAGCAATTGGGGCGGCATCTGGCAAAGCTCAAGCCGGCTGCCGTGATCTGGAAAGGCGGCCATGCCAGAGAAGTGCGCGCCGGGCTTGCGCGCGGCGGCTACGGCGGTCCTTACTGGCCCGTGGATGGGGTGGAAACATTCATTGCCGCCTGGAAAGCATTTCTGCGCAGCACCAGGCCGGAGCAAAATCGTGGCGGCGTGCTGCTCTTCAAAGGTTCACGCTGCAACCGTCTGGAGGAATTGCTGGCGGCTTTGCGCGACTGCCACGCCACCGCGGCGGCACAAGAAGCGCGGAGCCAAAGCCAAGGGGAGAGCGGGCATGTTTTATAACATTCTGGCTCCCCTTGCTTCAGAGTGGACGCTTTTCAACGTCTTCCGCTATATTTCCTTTCGATCTCTGGCCGCGCTGATCACGGCTCTGGTCATTTCCATTTTGATCGGGCCGCGCTTCATCGCCTGGCTGCGCCGTCTGAAATGCGGCCAGTATATCCATGAGGATGTTGTCGCGCACGCGGCCAAGGCGGGCACGCCGACCATGGGCGGGCTGCTCATGCTGGCGAGCCTCGGCATCAGCCTTCTGCTCTGGGCGGATCTGACCAATCCCTATATCTGGCAGACCATGTGCGTTTTTGTCGGCTTCGGGGCAGTGGGGCTCTGGGATGATCTTGCCAAGCTGCGCCACCACCAGAACCGGGGCATTTCCGGCAAGGCGAAGCTGGCCGGGCAAATTCTGGTGGCTTTCATTGCCGTGTGGTTTTTGGCTTTGAACCCGGATTACAGCAGCAGGCTGACAATCCCCTTTTTTAAGGAATGGAGCCCGGATCTGGGGTGGCTGTATATTCCTTTCGGCATATTCGTGATGGTGGCCGCCTCCAACGCCGTCAACCTGACCGACGGCCTCGACGGCCTGGCCATCGGGCCGTCCATTGTGGCCTGCGCGGTTTTTTCCATTTTCATTTATATCACCGGCAATGCGCGCTTTGCCGGCTATCTGCTGGTGCCTTACATTTCCGGCGTGGGCGAGGTGACGGTTTTCTGCGCGGCCCTGGTGGGCGCGGGCCTGGGATTTTTATGGTTCAACGCGTATCCGGCGCAGGTTTTCATGGGCGACGTGGGTTCGCTCTCCATCGGGGGCACGCTGGGCTATCTGGCCCTGCTCTGCAAGCAGGAGCTGGTGCTGGCCGTTGTGGGCGGGCTTTTCGTGGCCGAGACGCTGTCCGTGATCCTTCAGGTGGGCTACTTTCGCTGGACCGGCGGCAAACGCATTTTTCGCATGGCTCCGCTGCACCATCATTTCGAGTTGAAGGGCGTGCCGGAATCCAAAATTATCATCCGTTTCTGGATTACTTCCATTTTATTGGGGCTTGTGGCTCTTTCCGTGTTGAAGTTGCGCTGAGGAGATGACGCATGGCCTTGGAAAAAACTCGCGGCAGACGCATAGCTGCCGGTGAACTGGCAATCGTTGTCGGCGCGGGCCGTTCGGGCCTGGCCGCGGCGCGGCTCTTGCGCCGGGAAGGCGCGCGCGTGCGCCTGCTGGACCGCCGCAGCGACGCGCTGTCAGGGGAACAGGCCGCCGCCTTGCAAAAACTCGGCGTGGAGGTGCAGCTGGGCGAGCACCGGCCGGAACAGTTCGAGCACGCGGCCTTTGTGGTGCCCAGCCCTGGCATGCCCGTGGCCACGTTGAGCGGCCTGGTGCGGCCGACCGGCGAGAACGGGCCGGAAGTGCTGGCGGAAATGGAACTGGCCTGGCGTTGTCTGGATAATGAGCCGGTGCTGGCCGTTACCGGCACCAGCGGCAAAACCACCACGGTCTCTCTGGCGGCCGCCATGCTTCAGGCCCAGGGCTATACGGTCTTCCTGGGCGGCAATATCGGCACGCCCCTCTCGGAATATGTGCTTTCCGGCCGCAAGGCGGACGTGCTGGTGCTGGAAATTTCCAGCTTTCAGTTGCAGGCCTGTTCCACGTTCTGCCCGCGCGTGGGCGTGCTTTTGAACATCACGCCCAATCATCTGGACTACCACAAGGATATGGCCGAATACATTGAGGCCAAATTCCGCCTCTTCCGCTGCCAGGACGAGGGCGATCTGGCCGTGCTGGGCGCGGATCTTCAGGAATTGGCGGCCGGTTTTCATCTCAGGGCCCGGCAGGTCCGGGTGCGCGGGGGCGGGCGCTTTCCGCAAAGCCGCCTGTTGGGCGCGCACAATGCCTTCAATGAAGAGGCAGCCTGGCAGGCCTGTCGCTTTTTCGGCGTGAGCGAGGCCAACGCGTCCCGCGCCGTGGCCCGTTTCACCCCCCTGCCGCACCGCCTGGAGGCGGTCCGGCAACATAAGGGCGTGCTTTTTGTCAATGATTCAAAATGCACGACGGTTTCCGCGCTCAAAGTGGCTTTGGAAGCATTTGACCGGCCTGTGCGGCTGCTTTGCGGCGGCAAGTTCAAAGGCGGCGATCTGGCTGCCCTTGGGGAGCTGGTCAAGGCCAAAGTCGCGGAAGTGGCGCTCTTCGGCGCGAGCCGGGAAAAATTCGAGCAGGCCTGGCAGGGCGTCGTGCCCCTGAGCTGGCATCCGACGCTGGAAGCGGCGGTGCGGCATCTGGCGGCCGGAGCGCGGAAAGGGGACGTGGTTCTGCTGGCTCCGGCCACGTCGAGTTTCGATCTCTACGCTAATTACATGGCCCGGGGCGAGGACTACAAACGCATCGTGGGTGAACTTTCATGAAAAACACCTTTACCGAAAAACCAAAAACGGCCAAAAGCCGCAGCTCCTTTTCCAGAGCCGTGAGCAACGCCGCCAGGGCCGAGCCTGCCGCGCCTTTTGACTGGTGGCTCTTCACCATCATGCTCACCATTCTGGCCATCGGCCTGGTTATGGTGCTTTCGGCCAGCGGCATTGTGGCCGAGCAGGTCAATGGCGACAAATACTATTTCTTCAAACGGCAACTGGCGTTCGCCGCGCTGGGTGGCATCGCGCTCTGGGCCGCGGCCTTGCTGCCGCGCCACTGGCTGTACAGGTTGCAGTACCCGGCGCTTTTTTTTGCGCTGCTTTTGCTGCTGATCACGCTCTCGCCCTTTGCCCCGGCCATCAACGGCGCCAAGCGCTGGATTCCCGTGGGGCCCATTTCGGTGCAGCCCATGGAGTTCGTGAAAATCGCCCTGGCGCTGTATCTGGCGTACTTCATGAGCGCCAAGCAGGATTTGATCAAAACCTTCAGCCGGGGCGTGATACCGCCCTTTGCCGTGACCGGCCTGTTCTGCTTTCTGCTCCTGTTGCAGCCGGATTTCGGCAGCGCCGTGGTGCTGGCCGGGATTCTTTTTTTCATGTGCGTGGCCGGGGGCACCCGCTTTGTGTATCTTTTCTTTTCCCTGGCCCTGGCCTGCGCGGGCGCCATGGCCCTGGCCATTGCCTCGCCGTACCGCCTGCGCCGCCTCCTGGCCTTTCTGGATCCCTTTCAGGACGCGCATAATACTGGCTACCAACTGGTGCAATCCCTGCTGGCCATCGGCTCAGGCAGTTTTTTCGGGGTAGGCGTGGGCGCCAGCAAACAGAAGATGTTTTATCTGCCGGAAGCGCACAATGACTTCATCATGGCCGTGCTGGCCGAAGAACTGGGCTTTGTGGGCGTGACCGTGGTCATGCTGCTCTTTGCC
This sequence comes from Desulfovibrio sp. ZJ369, assembly GCF_011039085.1. Classification (GTDB taxonomy): domain Bacteria; phylum Desulfobacterota; class Desulfovibrionia; order Desulfovibrionales; family Desulfovibrionaceae; genus Desulfovibrio. The sequence continues at coordinate 13,969 of NZ_JAAKEI010000016.1, forward strand.
CTGCTGTTCTGGCGCTGTTACAGAATCATCATGGGCCAGCACAATCTGCGGGATCGTTTCACGGCGTTCGGGCTCACCACGATCCTGGTGATGGGCGCAGTGATGAATCTGGCCGTGGTCATGGGCGTGGCTCCGCCCAAGGGTGTGCCCATGCCGCTGATGAGTTACGGCGGCAGTAATCTTCTGGCTACCATGCTTTGCGTGGGATTGCTCCTGAACTTTTCACGAACGGCGGACCCGTGGACAAAATCCTCCTGACCACCGGCGGCACCGGCGGCCATATCTTTCCGGCTCTGGCCGTGGCCGAGGAGCTGTTGCGCCGCGATCCGGCCGTCAGCCTGCTTTTCGTGGGCTCGTTATACGGGCCGGAGGAGCGCCTGGCGCAACAGGCGGGCATCCCCTTCGAGGGCCTGCCCGTGCGCGGCTTTCTGGGTCGGGGCCTGCGGGCCGTTGGCGCGGGCGCGCGCATGAGCTGGGCCGTACTCAAGGCCCTGAGCATCGTGCGCCGTTTTAGGCCCCGGGCCGTGGCCGGCTTCGGCGGCTACGCGGCTTTTGCGCCCATGCTTGCCGCGCGTCTGGCGGGCGTGCCGGGCATTTTGCACGAGCAGAACGCCATAGCCGGGACAAGCAATCAGGTGCTGGCCCGGCTGGCGCAAAGGATTTGCCTTTCCCTGCCCGGCACCGGGGGCTTTGCGCCGGAAAAATGCGTGCTCACCGGCAATCCGGTGCGCCGGTCCGTGAGCGCGGCCGGGCGTCTGCCCCGGCAGTGGGAGACGCGGCATCTGTTGATTCTGGGCGGTTCGCAGGGCGCGCATGCCCTGAATGTCTTTGTGCCGGAAATTTTACCGGCCCTGAAAGCCGCGGGAGTGGAAATCCGCCATCAGAGCGGCTCCAGGGACGAGGAAAGCGTGCGCGCGGCCTATCTGGCGGCGGGCTATGACGGGGCATGCGTGTCAGCCTTCATTGACGACATGGCGGGAGCCTATGCCTGGGCCGATCTGGCGCTGTGCCGTTCCGGGGCCAGCACCGTGGCCGAGCTGTGCGCAGCCGGTCTCCCCGCGCTGCTGGTGCCTTTTCCGCAAGCCGTTCACGACCATCAGACCGCCAACGCGCGCATTCTGGAAAAGGCCGGAGCGGCTCTGCTGGTACGGGAAGCGGAGATGCGCGAGCGGGGGCTCGGCCGCCTGCTGCTGGACCTCGCGGCCGATTCCGGGCGTCGCGCCCGCATGTCCGCCGCCGCATTGGCCGCCGCGCGGCCTGACGCGGCAGAACGGGTAGTCGCCGTATTGGAAGAAGCAGCCGCGCAACACGCCTGAATCTGCCGCCGCGTTGGCGCCCGGCATGACAGATGGCGGCCTTATGGGCGCGGAATGTCTGGATTTTTTCTGGAGAATTTCAAATATGTCAGGCCACGCGCCGGGAGTACGCTCAGGATAGAGCGGTTTGCTGTTGAAAACGGCAACCGCTCTGGCGGCCGCGGGAGCGGACGCCCGCGCCGAATGAGCCTGAAAACCACGCTTTTCAGGCGAAATGATGGCAGCGCCGCTTTTGAAATTGAATAATTTCAAAAGCACAATGCTCTAAAAAGGCAGGAAGCGCGCCGCAGGCGCAGCGAGGCAGGCTGAGGGCCATGCGCGAATCGGCGCACAGGCGGGGCTTTCTCCACATCAGTTGCAAAAAGGGTGGCACATGAACAGCAAAATACGGCGTATTCACATGATTGGCATCGGCGGCGCGGGCATGAGCGGCATTGCCGAAGTGCTGCTCAATCTGGGCTATGAAATTTCGGGTTCGGACGTGAGCGATTCCGCTGTCGTGCGCCGTTTGCGCGAGTTGGGCGCGCGCGTGGCCGTGGGGCACGCGGCCGAAAACGTGGGCGACGTGCAGGTGCTGGTCAGATCGACGGCCATCAGCGACGACAACCCGGAGCTGGTGGAGGGCCGCGCCCGGAATATCGCGATCATCCCGCGCGCTGAAATGCTCGCCGAGCTCATGCGTTTGCGTCAGGGGATAGCCATTGCCGGAACCCACGGCAAAACCACGACCACCTCGCTGACCGCTTCCATTTTCGACACCGCCGGGCTGGATCCCACAGTGATCATCGGCGGCCGCCTCAATGCTTACGGCACCAACGCGCATTTAGGCCACGGCGACTACCTGATAGCCGAAGCCGACGAATCGGACGGCTCTTTTCTCTGTCTTTTGCCGATTATCAACGTGGTCACCAATGTGGACGAGGATCATCTGGATTACTACAAAAGTCGTGAAGGCATTGATGCGGCCTTTGTGCAGTTCATGAACAATGTTCCTTTCTACGGCATCAATGTGGTCTGCGGCGATGATCCCGGCGTGCGCGCGCTGCTGCCGCGGGTCAAGCGCCCGGTGCTGACCTACGGCTTTGCCGAGGGCAATCAGCTGCGCGCCGTGCCGTTGGAAAGCGGGCTGAAGAGTCGCTTCGAGGTCTGGCGCGAGGGCGAAAAACTGGGCGAAGTATGTCTGCCCCAGCCCGGCCGGCACAATATCCTCAACGCTCTGGCTTCCATCGGCGCGGCTCTGGAGGCGGATATCAGCTTCAGCCGTTGTGCCGCGGGCCTGAATTCCTTCGGCGGCGTGGGGCGGCGCTTTGAGTTCAAGGGCGAAAAAGACGGCGTGACCGTGGTGGACGATTACGGGCATCACCCTGCGGAAATCGCGGCCACGCTGGCCACGGCGCGTCAGGTTTTCCCCGGCCGGCGCATTGTGGCGGCTTTTCAGCCGCACCGCTTCAGCCGCACGCAGGCCCATTTCGGCGAATTCTGCAAGGTGTTCGACAGCGTGGACATGCTGCTTTTGACTGAAATCTACGCGGCTTCCGAAAAACCCGTTCCCGGCGTTTCCGGCCAAAGTCTGGCCCAGGGCATACAGCAGGTTTCCAGCACGCCGGTGAGCTATTTTCAGACTCTGGACGCGCTGGCTCAAGCCTTGCCGGGCGTCTTGCGCCGCGGCGACGTGCTGCTGACCCTGGGCGCGGGCACGATCACTCGCCTGGGCCCGGCATGGCTGGAAGGGAACGGGCATGCGTGAGATCATGGGCCCCAGCCTTGCGCAGCGGACCACATTGCGCCTGGGCGGCACAGCCATAGCCGAGCTGATTCTTGAGAGCGCCGCGGATTGCGCGCTCCTGCCCGAACGTCTCCGCGCTCTGGGCGGCAGGCCGCTGATTCTCGGCGCGGGCAGCAATATTCTGGCGCTCGACGGCCAGCTGCCCCTGGTGCTTGTGCGTCCGCGTTTCCTGCACGGGCCGGAGATTGTGGGGGAAGAAGAAGGCAGAGTTCTGGTGCGCGCGGGCGCGGGCCTGCCCTTGCCGCGATTGCTGCGTTTTTGCGCCGCGCATGGCCTTTCCGGTCTGGAAGGTCTTGTGGGCATCCCCGGCAGCGTGGGGGGGGCCGTGGCCATGAACGCAGGTTCCTTTGGAACGGAAACTTGTAAGAATATCAAACAGATAGATATATTCAGCCGAGGAAGAGTCCGCCCGGTCAAAGCAAGTGAACTGCACTACGGCTATCGCAGCCTCTATATAACGGAAGAAAAGATGGGATTTCTGGTTGTGGAAGCCACATTTAGCTTGACCAGATCCGCAAGGGATGGCATCAGTAAACGCATGCGTCACAACTTTTTCGAGAAAAAGTCTAAACAACCTGTGACGGCCTGGAGCGCGGGTTGCGTGTTTAAAAATCCCGCGCCGGACATGCCCGCCGGAAAACTGCTTGAGCTCGCCGGCTGCAAGGGAAAGAAGCTGGGCGGCATGGCTTTTTCAAGTCTGCACGCCAATTTTTTGATTAATGACGGCACAGGCAGCGCCACAGCGGCCCTGGCTTTGCTGCAGGAGGCCCGGGAGGCCGTGCGGCAACGGTTTGGATTCGCGCTTGAGCCGGAAGTCAGGATAACGCCGTGCCCCTTGCCCTGAAAATGAGCGGCCGCAAAGCCCGCAACGCATATACCAGAGAGCCTGCATCAGGCAAAAAGGGCCGGGCAGGCCAGAAATTCCGTCTGCCGCGGTTTTTTTCCTGGTTCTCGGAAAAGCTCAGAGGCCTTGGCGGATTGAAAAGCCTTGCGGTGCTTTCCGCGCTTTTGTCGTCGGCCGCGCTGGTGCTGGCCGCGGTCTGCGCGACATCGCTCTGGCTGTATGACAAGGCTGTCACCAGCGACTTTTTCACCACCAGGCATGTGGACGTTACAGGCAATGTGCGTCTCTCCAGAGACATGGTGCTGCAATACGGCGGCATCAGGGAAGGGGACAACAGTCTGGCCGTGAGCATCGCCCAGGTGGAACAAAGCCTGAGGCAGACCCCCTGGGTGCAGGAAGTCTCGGTCAAGCGCCTGTTGCCGGACAGGTTTGTGATCAAGGTGAAGGAGCGCATGCCTTCCTTCTGGGTGCACAAGGACGGGGTGTTGTATTACGCCAATGAGCGCGGCGAGATCATTGCCCCGGTGGAGAGCAGGAATTTTCTCTCGCTGCCGACCCTGACCATTGAGCCCGGCGCCGAGAAGGCGGTTCCCTTCCTCGCCCGGCTGCTGAAAGACCTGCAGGGCGGCGCGCTGCCTGTAGAGGCCGGAGCCGTGGCTTCAGTGACCGTGAGCCCGGGCAGGGGCATTGAAATGTATCTGGAAGACCGTGAAATGCGCCTTTCCGTCGCCACGGACGACTGGAGCGGCAATCTGGCCCGGATGAGCGTGACCCTCGGAGATCTTGCCCGTCGCCATGAGTTGAAAAACGTGCGCGAGGCGCGCGCCGTGAACGGCAACGTCTGGGTCATACTCAACGGGTCCGCGCACAGCTGAAGGCGCAAGACAGGCGTTCGTGAGGAGAATGTATGAATAAGTCCGAGCTCATCGTGGGCCTCGACATCGGCACCACAAAGATCTGCGCCGTGGTCGGAGAACTTTCGGAGTCGGGCCTGGTGGATGTGGTGGGCATCGGCACAAGCGTTTCCACGGGCTTGCGCAAAGGCGTGGTCGTCAACATCGAACAGACCGTGCAGTCCATCCGCAAGGCTGTGGAAGATGCCGAGCTCATGGCCGGATGCGAGATCCACTCGGTCTATGTCGGCATTGCGGGCAGCCACATTATGGGCATCAACAGCCACGGGGTCATTGCCGTCAAGGGCGGCGAAGTGGCCCAGCGGGATGTGGAACGCGCCCTGGACGCGGCGCGGGCCGTGGCCATTCCCGCGGATCGCGAAGTGATTCACATTCTCCCGCAGGAATATATCGTGGACAACCAGCGCGGCATTGCCGACCCGCTGGGCATGGCGGGCGTGCGCCTGGAAGTCAAGGTGCATATCGTGACCGGCGCGGTTTCCTCCGCGCAGAACATTGTGCGTTCCTGCCACCGCAGCCAGTTGGAAGTCTCGGATATCGCGCTGGAATCCCTTGCTTCGGCCAAGGCCGTGCTGACCGAGGAGGAGCGGGAGATCGGCGTGGCCCTTGTGGATCTGGGCGGCGGCACCACAGACATCGCGGTTTTTGCCAATGACGCCATCAAGCATACGGCCGTGCTGGCTCTGGGCGGCCAGAACCTCTCCAACGACATCGCCTTTGGCCTGCGCACGCCCATTGCCTCTGCCGAAAAGATCAAGATCAAATACGGTTGCGCCCTGGCGGACATGGTCCGTCACGATGAATTTATCGAAGTGCCCAGTGTGGGCGGCCGCGAACCTCGCCGCCTTTCCCGTCAGGTGCTGGCGGAAATCTGCGAGCCGCGCATGGAGGAAATTCTCTATCTTGTGGATCAAACCCTGGTGCGTTCCGGCTATAAGGATTTGATCGGCGCGGGCGTGGTGCTCACCGGTGGAACGGCATTGATGGAAGGCTGCCAGGAACTGGGCGAGCAGATTTTCAACCTGCCCACGCGCATCGGCTATCCGCGCAATGTGGGCGGACTCAAGGATGTGGTCAACAGCCCCAAGTTTTCGACAGCTGTGGGGCTTTTGCGCTACGGCGCCGAAAAGGAAATGTCCGGGCAGAAAAAGTTTACCACGCGCAGCGAATCCGGCGTTTTTGACGGCGTGCTCTCACGCATGAAAAAATGGTTCGCGGATATATCATAACCTCCAGCGGGCATGTGGGGACAGCAAAACAGGAGAGGCTACCATGGCACAGTCAATAGTTGACGATATCGACACTTCTTTAGCCGGAAGCGCAAAAATAAAAGTCATCGGTGTGGGCGGCGGCGGCGGCAATGCCGTAAAAAATATGATTGATTCCGGCTTGCGCGGCGTGCAGTTCGTCTGCGCCAACACGGATTTGCAGGCGCTGACCAAGAACAACGCGCCTTTCAAGGTGCAGCTGGGCGAAAAGCTGACCAAGGGGCTGGGCGCGGGCGCCAACCCCGCCATCGGCCGGGAAGCCGCCGTGGAGAGCGTCAACGCCATCCGCGAGGCCATCGGCGACGCGGACATGGTCTTTGTGACCGCCGGCATGGGCGGCGGCACCGGCACCGGCGCGGCTCCGGTGGTGGCCCAGGCCGCCAAGGAAATGGGCGCGCTCACCGTGGGCGTGGTGACCAAGCCTTTCAGCTTTGAAGGCGTCAAGCGCAAGCGCGTCGCCGAAGAAGGTCTGGAGGAGTTCAAACAGCATGTGGACTGCCTGATCACCATCCCCAATGACCGGCTGCTGGCCTTTGCGCCCAAAAAAGCCCCGTTTTCCGAAATGCTGCAAAAGGCCAATGACGTGCTCTTTTACGCCGTCAAAGGCATTTCCGATGTTATTGTGGGCGAGGGCCTGATCAATCTTGATTTTGCCGATGTGCGCACCACCATGTCGGAAGCGGGCCTCGCGCTGATGGGCACGGGCATGGCCTCCGGCGAAAACCGCGCGCGCGAAGCGGCCCAGCGCGCCATCATGAGCCCGCTGCTGGAAGACGTTTCGCTGGAGAGCGCCAAGGCGGTACTCTATAACATCACCGCGCCCATGGACATCACCGCCGAGGAAATCGCCGAGATCGGCGATATTATTGCCGACGCAACTCCCGAGGACGCCAATATCATCTTCGGCGTGGTTTTTGACGACAATGTGGGCGACGAAATCCGCCTTACCGTCATTGCCACCGGCATTGAATCCCCGCAGGCCGTGCAGCCCGTGCAGGCGCCGGCAGCCACGGTGACCAATTTCCGCCAGCCGGGCCCGGATGCCGTCATGGCCGAGCCGCGTCGCCGCCAGGCCGGGCGCGCGGCGCAGCAGGGCAATCTGGTGCAGGCTGCTCCGGACGCGCCGGAAGAAATGGAAACGCGCCTGCCCCGCGCCACACGCCGCTCCGAGGTGGAGCGCTGGTATGACGAGAAGAGCAATCGCCCCCCGTATCTGCTCAAGCGCGAAGCCATGGGGCAAAGCCGCCGTCGGCCCCATAGCCCGGGGCAGGAAGATTTTACCTATGATGAGGATGATTTTGAAATTCCGACCTTCATACGGACGCAGGCTGACTAGCGCCTGTCTCTGTTGTCGTCATCCGCAAGGCGGCACAGCCGCCAACGGCTGACGCGCGCGGGCAGGGCTTCGCCCTGCCGGAGCGTTGAGCTGCTTTCATGTGCAAAACGCTCTCAACGCGGACTGCTGTGACGGAAAAAACGTGGCTGTAAAGTCACGGCACAAGCGCGGTTGCGCTACTATGTCTTTTCACCGGTCGGGAGCGCATACCCCTGCGACGACAGGAGTCAGCAGGCTGTATGTTCCCTTCCGTATCAGATTTTCAGGGCTTGCCTCTTCGGCCCTGAAATGCCCGCCGGGAGGCCCATTGGGGGCCTCCCAGTGCGGGGCGTTAAGGTTTTGGCGAGCCCGCAAGGCCTTTGGCTGTGCGGATTTTTTCTTTTTGCGGAGCGAGCGTTTCACGGCGCAAGTAAATTTCGCCTGCGCCCTGTTGACGTGACCCGCGCTTGCGTTGCGGTCGTCAAAACCTTTTCACCGTCTCACCACGCTCTGAACGAATTGCCATGACCTTCTTTGCCCCTCGCGACGCGGAAACCAGCCTGCACTGCCCGGCCTGCGGGACGCGTCTGCATATTGCCCGTTCCTGTCGCGAAGTTCACATGTATTGCCCGGCCTGCCGGGCGCACTATCCGCTCCGCGAGTATATCCACCGCGCCGACGAAGCTATGGAGCGATTTCTCGAAAACGTCTACTGTGACAGAATAGAGTAGAAGTCATTCAGAAATGATTTCCAGGGTCAGCTCTCATGAGAGCGTTCAGCTCATTTCATGAGCAAAATGCTCTAAAAAAGTTCCGGCGATCATCCGCAGCGTTCCGGCAATACGGCGCGCCCGGCGGCCACGCCGCTGGCCCAGGCCCAATGCAGATTATAGCCGCCCAGTTGCCCGGTCACATCCAGCAATTCCCCGATAACATGAAGATGAGCGCAACGCAGGCTGGCCATGCCGTGCGGGTTGATTTCCCGCGTGTCCACGCCCCCTGCGCAGACTTCCGCCTTTTTAGAGCAGATTACCTTTGACTTTTTATGAAAGTCAAAGGTGGCATTCAGGCGAAAAACGCGGTTTTCGCCTGAATGTACGCCGCGTTGCGGCGGCTGCCGCTTTCGCGTCAGCAGAGCATTTTCAAAGAGAAAATGCTCTAAATCCGGCTGTGCCGGTCGGCAGAACCGTGCGCGCCTGCACATGGATTTGAATTTCCCGGCGCGCGGCGCGGGAAAGTTCCGCGATCTTGCGCCGGGCCGAGTGCGCGGGCAGCACTGCGTCCGCGAGACGCTGGGGCAGCAGGCGGCTCAGCAGGGCGCGGGGCGTCTGACGCCCGGCACCGGGCGCATCCAGCAGGGTGGACAGGTTTTGGCCGGGTAAAAAATCAAGCTGAACAGGCTCATTCCTCTGCAGGAAGAGTGAAGCTTTGAGCGCGGCAGGGCCGCTCAGGCCTTCATGGGTAAAAAGCAGATCATCGCGCCAGAAGCGGCCCCCACCGGCACGCGCGGGCAGGCTGATTTGCGCCGGCAGGCTGATGCCCGCCAGATTCCGCAAAGGCTCGCTGGGCGGCAGAAGCAGCGGGGCCAGTGCCGGCCGCGGCGGGATGATCGTATGCCCCAGGCTTTGAGCCAGCCTGTACCCCTGGCCGCTGCCGCCGATCTGCGGCCAGGCCGGACTGCCCAGGGCCAGCACCAGGGCCTTGCTGTGCCAGAGGGCATTCCCGGCCTGCACGCGGAAGCCCTGGTCAGAACGCCAAACGGCATGGATGGGAGCCTTGCAGACAATACGGCAGCCGCGTTGGCGGCAGTCGCGGCTGAGGGTCTCCACCAGCCTTTGCGCGGGCACGCGCAGAAAAAGTTGCCCGTGCTCCCTTTCCTCAAACGGCAGGCCCCAGGCGCGGATCAGCGTGAGCATGTCCGCGGGAGTGAATCCGGCCAGCGCCGGACCGCAGAAATCCGGTTGCCCGCAGCAATAGTCCCGGGGCGTGGCCTCCCGATTGCTGAAGTTGCTCCTGCCGCCGCCGCTGACAGCCAGTTTGCGGCCGGGCGCGGCAGCGCGATCCAGCAGGATCACGCGCAAACCGCGGGCTGCGGCTTCCCGCGCGCAGATCAGCCCTGAAGCTCCTGCGCCCAGTATCAAGACATCCGCCGTGCCGGCGACCTGCAAACCGGCCTGCGGGCCGCGCGTCACTGCGGCATTTGACAGATTTTCCGGCGCGGAGCTAAAAACTGAGGGTGCGTGCATGCCGCCAGCCTACACAAGCTCCGGGTCCGTGCCAAGGCTCTCACCGACAGCGGCGTGGATTTGGGGAAAAGCGACGTTTTTCCCGGAATGCCAACCTTGAGCTATGGAAAATTTCAAAGTGAATCCGGTCTGGAGCGTTTTGCTCATGAAATGAGCTGAACGCTCTGGCGTCTCGTTCCCGTTAGCCAGCTTGACGCGCGGCCGGGGGCTTCACGCCTTGCCCTGGGCCGCCAGTTTTTTCTTGGTCAATGCTGTGGCCGGGGCGCTGAGAGGATCTTCCGGCCAGGGATGCCTGGGATAACGGCCGCGCATTTCCGCCCGCACGGCAGGGTAGCCGTGACGCCAGAAATGCGCGAGATCCTGCGTGACTTGCAAGGTCCGTCCGGCCGGGGAATTGAGGCGAAGGGTCAGGGCTACGCGGCCGTCGGCAATGCGCGGCGTGTCCTGGCAGCCGAAAAGCTCCTGAAGCCTGGCGGCCAGCCAGGGGCCTCCCTCTTCGCCGTAGACAATGGGGCGCTGCGCGCCCGAGGGCACCTGCCAGCGGCAGGGGGCCTGCTTTTCCAGCCGCCGCGCAAGCTGAGGGGGCAGTTGCGCGCGCAGGGCTTCCTGAAGCCGGGCGGCGCTGAAGCGCCCCAGGGACGTGCAATCCGTGAGATAGGGAGCCAGCCAGCTTTCAAGGCTGTTGCACAGGGCCGCATCGGAAACATCGGGCCAGGGTTCGCCTTCCAGCTCCCGCAGCAGCATGACCCTGGCCTGCCACTGACGCGCTGCATCGCTCCAGGGCAGGCGAGCCAGAGCCTGTGGGCCGCCTTGGCGCAAAAAGGCGCAGATCGCCGCGGCGCAGGCCCCGGCCGGGGGGCGGGGCAGGGGAGCATCTTCCAGAACAAGAGCTCCAAGCGTTTTTTGGCGTCGGGCCGAGACAGAGCCGTCGTCATTGACCGTCAGTTGATCGTGGAAGCGGATTTGCGCATGGAACAGTTCTTCCACATCTTCACGCTTGAGCGGGGCTGCCAGGCGGATGCGGGCGCGGGCTCCGGCGCCGTCAAGATCGGCAATGGCCAGAAACTGGCGTCGCGCCAGGGCGTCGCCGCCCGGCAGCCACGCGGCGCGTCCTGAGCGCAGCAGAAAGTGAGCCGTGCCCAGATCCCGGCCGGGAGCATCCTTGCTTTCGGGCAGGCGCTTGGCCACGCGGTCCGGCCAGGCCAGGGCCAGAAGCCTGCCCAGAGCCTCGGCATCCGCGGTCGCGATGTTGAAAAGATCTCCTTTGATGCCTGTGAGCTGCGCCAAACGCGCGGCCCAATCGCGCAGACGCCGCCATGCGCCGCCGCGCCCCTCGCGGCAAAGCCAGTCCAGGCGGCGAAGCAGATCACAGCCCGGATCGCAGGCCCCCGTGCCGCGGGGGGCAAGGGCGCGGCCGGGGTTTGCGGCCGCTTCCGCTTCGATCGGGAGGGCGTTTGCCGCTGTATCCCTGAAGCGCAAGAGCGGATCTCGCTCTTCCAGCAGGGCGGCCATGCAGCAGGCCAGGGCTCCATGCCCGTTCTCCCTGCCCAGGAGAAGCAGGCGGCTCAGATGCGGCGGCAGGGGCAGAGAGGCCATGCTCCGGCCCAGGGCCGTGGGCCTGTTCCGTGAATCAAGGGCGCCAAGCTCTTGCAGATTTTGGCGGGCAACGGCCAGATGCGCGGCGGGCGGCGGGTCAAGCCAGGGCAGGGCCGCGGCGTCGGACACGCCCCAGACAGCCAGTTGCAACGCCAGATTGCTCAGGTCGGCATCCAGTATTTCCGGGCGGATCTGGGGGCGCATGCCGTTTTCTTCTTTCCGATCCCAGAGGCGGCAGCAGATGCCGGGCTGCGTGCGTCCTGCCCTGCCCGCGCGCTGGGCCGCCCCGGCCAGGGAAACGCGTTCGGTGACCAGGCGGCTGAGGCGGCTTGCCGGATCAAAGCGCGCCACGCGCGTCAGGCCCGCATCCAGCACCAGGCGCACGCCTTCAATGGTCAGGGAGGTTTCAGCAATGGCTGTGGCAAGCACGGCTTTGCGCAAGCCGGGCGGGGCCGGGGCAATGGCCGCGTCCTGCCGCTCTGGCGGCAGATTGCCGTAAAGCGGGCAGAGAAGCACGTCCGGCGGCAGACGGCCTTCCAGAAGCGCGGCCATCTGTCGGATTTCTCCCTCGCCGGGTAAAAAGACCAGCAGGCTGCCGTGTTCGGTGCGCAGCAAATGCGCCGCAACCTCGGCCGCATGCCGCCAGATCCCGGAGGCGGCATGCGCTCCGCGCGCCGCCCTGCCGGGCACAGGGCAATAGCGCATTTCCACCGGAAAGGAACGCCCCTGGCAGGATAATACTGGGCAGCGCCCCAGCAGGCGCGACACGGATTGCATATCCAGCGTGGCGGACATGACCAGCAGGCGCAGATCCGGCCGCAGCGCCGCCTGACTTTCCAGACAGAGCGCCAGGCCGGTATCGGCCACAAGCGAGCGCTCGTGGAATTCGTCAAAAATGACGCAGGCGGCCCGGGGCAGCTCGGGATCGTCCTGCAGCATGCGCGTCAGCACGCCTTCGGTGATCACCTCAATGCGGGTGGCGGAGCTGATGGCGCTTTCCCGGCGCATGCGAAAGCCCACGGTTTGCCCTGCCTCTTCGCCCAGCAGCCTGGCCATGTAGCGGGCCAAAGCGCGGGCCGCCACCCGGCGGGGCTCCAGAAGCAGGATTTTGCGCCCGGCCGACCAGGGTTCGGCCAGAAGCCAGAGCGGCACGCGGCTGCTCTTGCCCGCGCCGGGCGGCGCGTTGAGCGCCAGATTGCCCCCTCTGGCAAGAGATGCGCTGAGTTCGGCACGCAGCCCGTCCACCGGACATGGCGGCAAGCACGCAAGAGGCGGCGCATCAGAGCAATGGAGTTGCGGCATGGCGTGACCTGTGCGAAATATCTGTTGCAATACGTGGAAAAAACAGCGGATGCCGCGTCTTTTTACTGGCAATTCCGTGCGCGTCAGTGTATTGACACATAAAACATCGTGCAAGCCGCAAGATCTGCGCCCGACTCGGCAGTGCTGCACAACAGACAGGGGAGATGCAGCGTGCCAGGGCAAAGGCGCACGGATCCGATTGCCGCCTGCCCGGAGAAATCCTCATGGAGCTAAACACAAGCGGTATCATCGGCCAAAGCCCGATCCTGGCCGAAGTCTTCAGAATCCTCGGCAAAGTCGCCCCCACTGACAGCACTGTGCTTGTAACCGGCGAATCCGGAACCGGCAAGGAGCTGCTGGTCCGCGCGCTGCACGCCAACAGCGGCCGCGCCGCCAAGCCCTTTGTGCCCATTAACTGCGGGGCCATCCCCAAGGAATTGCTGGAGAGCGAGCTTTTCGGCCATGAAAAAGGCGCTTTCACCCATGCCATCCGTTCCAGGGCCGGTCGCTTTGAGCTGGCGGACGGGGGCACCATCTTTCTGGATGAAATAGGCGAAATGGACCTCAGCCTGCAAGTCAAGATCCTGCGCGTGCTTCAGGAAAAAGAAATCGAGCGCGTGGGGGGCAGCGGCAGCAGGAAGGTGGACGTGCGCATTGTGGCGGCGACCAACCGGGATTTGGAAGCCGAAGTGGCGGCCGGGCGCTTTCGCGAGGATCTCTATTACCGGCTGAACGTCATCCCCCTGCATCTGCCGCCCCTGCGCGAGCGCGGCGGCGACGTGCTGCTGCTGGCGCGGCATTTTCTGAGCCGCTTCTGCCGCAAAAAATCCCGCGAGCCGCTGGCGCTCGCTCCTGATGCGCGTCGTATTCTGGCTGCCTATGCCTGGCCCGGCAATGTGCGCGAGCTGGAAAACGTCATGGAGCGCCTCAGTATTCTGGTGGACGGCGATGTGGTGCAGGCGGCGGATCTGCCGCAAAAAATCCTTGAGCATGTGGGCGATCCCGCGGAACTGCCCGATATTGAAGAGCCGGGCGCAGCCGAAGCCCCGCAGCGGAGCGGGAATGTTGCCGCCACGGCAGCCGGGCCCGCCGCGGCGAATCCCAATGCTTTTTTCTGGCCGGATTTGTCTGTGCTGGCAGCGCAGGGCATGAATCTCAAAGATTTTCTGGATGCCGTGGAAAGCCGCCTGATTGATGAGGCTCTGGACAAGGCCCAGGGCGTGAAAAACCAGGCTGCGGAATTCTTGGGCGTCAAGCGCACCACCTTGATTGAAAAGCTCAAGAAAAGGAATTTGTAAAGAGTTTTTCCCATTGTTGCGGCCGGGCCTGGCGGCAAGACACAAGATACATGCGCGGCGGCGTCACTCGCCGCTGCTTTTGTGAGGCGATTCGCCCAAAAGCGCGCTACATTCCGAGCGCGGGATATGCGGGATATGCAGGTTGGAGGCGTGGATGCGACTCATTGTTGAACTGTGTTTATCGGCATATCTTTTGCATTAAAACGCGGCAGATACTAAATCTCATTCTTTTTGCAATGCCCAGTGAATACAGCCTGCTGCACCGGCATGAACCGGCCTCATAGCGCCGCCCGCAAGAGCACATTGCGCCAAAGCCTGCATCGGCTTTTGCCGTCTGCCTGCCTGTTTTTTTCGCTCTGTCTGCTCTGGCTTGCCTCTCCGCAACCGGCGCGGGCCATGCTTTGGCAATGGCTGCCCGGCGCGTCGTCCGAGCGTCTGATTATTGTGCTCGACAGTCCGGGGCAGGCCCGCAGCGTGGCCCGCACCAGCCCGGCCGGCATGACGCTTTTTCTGAACAGCCCGGCAATCTCTTTGCGGCACACCGGCCTGCCCCCGGCTCCCGGCTCTCTGCTGGAAAGCCTGGCTCTTGAAAACGGGCAGGTGCGCATCAATCTTTCTTCGCGCGCGGTTAATCATGTGCTGACCCGGCCCGCGCGCGACAGGGTGGAAATGGAATTCTTTGCCGCTGCCGCCGAGCCGGAAGCCGTTCCGGTTCAGGCACGCGGCGCGTCTGAGCCCGCAACCGCGAGCGCGCCGAGCACGCTTCTTTCCCCGGCGTCCGGCCCTGCCGCGGCCGATGCAGGCGAATCCCCGGCTTTGGCCGGGGACTTTCCGGCAGATATGCTGCGCCAAAGTCTGAACCGCGCGGGCGCCTTGCCGTATTCACGGCTGAAGGCCCTTGCCGCGCGGCAAGCTGCGCTGCAAACGCCGGAGCCTGAACGCCGGGCGGCAGAGGAAGTCATGCGGCCTGCCCCTTCCGGCGCGGGTTTCTGGCTGTCCGCGGCATATGCCGCAGCAGCGCCCGATCCGCAGGAATCTGCCGCGTTGGGCGAGCGCGGCCGGATGCTGACGCGCCAGGATCTGCGCGGCAAAGTCAATCCCGGCGGCCCGGAGGACTGGCCGCAGGAGAGCGGCTTGTCCACCGCCACCACCGCCACCGTGCCCCCATCAAGCAAGGAGCACCCGGCTTCCGCGCCTCTGGCGGATCAGACCGCCGCTGCCCCCGACACCCCAAAAGCCCCTGCGCCCGCCGATCAGGCCGCTACGGTCGCCGATCAGGCCCCTGCGCCGCCTGAAGCGCCGCAATCCGTCGAATCCGCCGAATCCGGCAAACCCGGCGAAATGTCCGCCACGCAAGCCGAAACCGCGCAAAACAAGGTGGCGGACAGCCTGGAAGGCAACGCCGAAAAGGCCGCTGCGCCGCAGACTCAGGCCCCGGCGGAGAAGGAGGAAGGCCCGGTTGTGACCGGCCCCGTGGACACAGAGCCTGTGGGTTTGCCTGTGGATAAACAGCCCGCCGAAGAAACAGAAGTTTCCGATGCAAAGCCTCGTGAAGTCATTTATGTGGATGAGCAGGGCAACCCGGTTCCCAAGCCGCCGGAACCCGACAAAATGCTGGCCGAAGCCGAGCGCCTGATCAGCGAAGGCAAATATGCCGAAGCCCTGCCGCAGCTGGAAAAAATCCGCGCGATTACGGATATTTCGCCACAAATGCGGGAAAAAGTGCTCTATGATATCAGCGACTGCCTCTGGGCCCTCTATGCTGCCAATCCCCTGGCCGGATACGAAGCCATTGTCTCTTCCACCAATGAGGCCATGAACGCCAATCTGCGCTCGCCGCGGGTTCCCGATGCCTTGCTGCGTCTGGGCCTTGCCAATGCGGACGTGGGCAACCTTGTGGATGCCGGAGGCTATGTTGTCGCCCTGTTCAGGCGTTATCCCGACTTTCCGGGGGTGGCGCAGGGTTTTGCGGCTCTGGGGCGGGAGCAGCTCAAGCGCGGGCTGAATCCGGAGGCCGAGCAGTCGTTTGCCATCGTGCTTGACAAGTACCCGGAATCTTCGCATCTGCAGGACGCTTCCGTGGGTTTGGCCCAGGCGCTTTTCAATCAGAAAAAGTACGACAAGGCCCAAATCATTCTTGATTTCATCAGCAAGCGCTGGCCCCGCCATTATATTGACCACCCCGATTTTTTGCTTTTGCAGGCAGGCAACGACGAGGCTTTGCAGAAAACGGACGCGGCACTTGCGCTGTACTGGCTGTACGTCAATCTGGATCCGGGGCGAAAGGGCAATGACGCGCTCCTGCTCAAAATGGGCGACATGTATCTGCGCAAGGGCAACATGAGCGCGGCGAACTTCGTCTATCATGAGCTGGAGCGCCGTTTTGCCGGGGCCCCGTCCGCGTTTGTCGCCCGCCTGCGCCTGGCGGAAAAGGGCATTTACCAATCGCCCCTCGCTTATGAGCAGATGAGCCGGGTCTTCGCCAGAACGGGGGAACCGCCGTTGCCGCAGGTATACAATGAGATTGCCGCTTCCTCCAAAACAGCCCCGGAGGCGGTCCTGGCCCGCCTCAAGCAGGCCATGTGGCTCTACTGGGATAAAGAGTATACCGAGGCCATGGGCAAGGCCGCCGATTTCATTGACGGCTATCCTGAACATCCGGATGTGCCGCAGGCCAGGGAGATCATCTGGCAGGCCTTTCAAAAGGAGCTGGCCAATTCCCTGGCCGAGCAGAACTACGGGCGCATTCTGATTTTGTGGAACGGCTTTCCCCTGGTGCGCGAACGCTACGGCCCGCCCGATCCCCGCTTGCGGTACGCGCTGGCGCAAGGCTGGCTGGAGCGCGGCGAGGAAGCCAGGGCCTATGAGATGCTGGCGGAATTTTTAAAAACGCCTATGGATCCAGAGTATGGCGAGGCGGCTTTTACCGAGTTTTTCAATCGTTATCTGCAAGCCGGGGCCTGGGACAAGATTCTGGATTTGGGCAAACTGGTTTCCGCCTGGAAGATGAAGCCCGAACTGCGCAGGCAATTGGACTATGCCCTTGCCCTTTCGGCGCAGAATCTCAATCTTGCCGGACCGGCGCTGGCCATGTGGCGCGAACTGGCCGCGCGCGCCGACATGCCGCTGTATCAGCGCGCCTATGCCACCTATTTTCTGGCCCGCGACGCGGAACAGCGCAAGGATATCAAGAACGCCTATGATTTTAACCGGCAGGTTATCGACCTCTTTACCCGGCTGCAGGATGAGCGCTCGGACAAGGCCGATCCCCAGCGGATCAAGGAAGCCGTGGCCGCGCTCATGGATATTTGCGAGGTGGGCAACCGCATCCCCGAAGCTCTGCAATGGGTGGCGCGCTATAATGCTTTTGTGCCGGAAACCTCGCCCGAATACCCGGGGCTGCGTTTTCGCGAGGCCCGCCTGTATCGCAAGCTGGGCGACACGGCAAGGGCGCAGGCCCTGCTGGAGGGCGTTGCCAAACAGTTTCCGGACTCGCCTTTCGGCAAGGCCGCGGCAAGCGAATTGCGCACCTTTGAAGTGTCCCGCGATCTGCGCGACTACATGCCCGGCGGGACAAGAGCGCCGCAAGCCCCTGCTCCGTAGAGCATATTGCTTTTGAAACGCTCGCTCCTGCGCTTCACGGCGAAAGTAAATTTCGCCGCGCCTTCAGCCCTTCCGCTGCCTGAGCTCCCTTTGTCTAAAAGCGTGGCCGCTTATATCAAAGTGTGCTGCCTGTCCTGCCGGATTCCCCGGCTTTTCAGGCGCACTGTCCGGCATGCTGCAATGGCATGTGTTACACGGTTCCGGACAGCCGCGCTTTTTTGTGCGCGTCTGCACTGCGGCCGCAAACAACGGCGGACAAAAAATGCCTGCCTCAGGTAAAGAAAGGCTTGCAGCGGCAACATTGCCAGTTTATTACTGTTGGGATATGCTGCGAGAGTCAAAGCAACACTTTACCCGGCCTCTGCCGCACGGGCGGGGCGGGCCGCTGTTTACGGGAGAAAGAATATGAAAGGCATACGCCATTTTTGCATAGTCGTATTGCTCATGGCGGCTGCGGGCTGCACAGGCGCGCAGCAACGCGGCATGATTGGTTCCCTGTATGTTTCCACGGCCAGACCGGCCATTTCCATAGAGGCCAAAAATCTTCCCCTGCGCACCGCCGGGCGCAGCGTGGTCAACCTCCCCTGGAGCAGCGTGCTGGGCGGTCTGCCCATCCGGGTCTGGCTGGCCGTCTATGGCGCCACAAGCCCGCAAAGCCCTATGGCCATTGTCGCCCAGGCCGAGGTGCCTGCCGGCTGGTACTGGGACGGAATCATGCGCCGCCCCTTCAGCGTGGATGAAAGCGTGGAAATCTTCGATAATGTTGCGTATCAGGCCTGCACCTATATTGTGGACGGGCCGCGCGACCCGTTCGCGGATCTGGTCAAAGGCCAGGAGACGGCAAACGGCGAAAAGCCCCTGCGTTGGATAGCCCGCGGCTTCGCGGCCCGTTACAACTTTAATGACGACAAGATTATTCTTGAATACCGGGAGCCCCTGCCTGCGGAAATCACCTCTCTTTCCGCTCTCCCATACGGGCAGGCGGACTTTGTCAAGGCTTTCGAGCAACGCGCCCGCGAGGCCTTCAGCGTCGGGTCGCTGCCTTCGGGCGCCCTCCGGATACAGCAGGGCTATGCTCAGGGCATTCTATGGCAGTATATGGATCAGCGTTTTTTAGGCACCGTATCCCAGTATGATATTTTCAACACAAATTGATTCCCTTTTGAAGGTTTTGAAAGCCATGAAGCAGGGAAAAAATTTCCTAGTGTATTGACTGGATTTGAAACAGTGTGTATATTCATCAATCATGCAATATGGCAGGGTTAAGGCTGTTCTTTGGTGGGACGGCTCACGCAGAAGAGGGGATTTGCGCCGTATTGGCATGAGCGAACATACAAATCAAGGGGTAGGTAATGGACGACTATTTAAAAGAAGCTCTGGAAATCACCAGAGCCCAGGCCGGTGTGCGGATCATGACCGAGGAGGAGATTGCGGCCTTTATCCAAAAGGTGGCGCAAGGCATCCGCGCTGTGGCCGAAGGTGAAGCGCCTGTTGAACTCGACAGTGCGGAAATGGCCGTGGAAGCTCGAAAATCAGTCAAGGAAAAGTCCGTTACCTGCCTTGAGTGCGGCAAGAGCTTCAAAATTCTGACGAAGCGGCATTTGGCCGGTCACGGCATGGATACTGCCGAGTACAGGGAAAAGTGGGGCTTCAAGAAGGACGCCCCGCTGGTTTGCAAAGCTCTGCAGCGTGAGCGCCGCAAAAAGATGAAAGACATGAAGCTGTGGGAAAAACGGCGCAAAGCCAAGTAGAAGTCATTTCATAAGTGAACCGTAGCGGCCCATCTATCGCCGGCAGGGTCACGCCGCCGTGCATGGGCGGATTTCATCGGAATATAGTTGCTCAAGACGTTTGCAGGCGGGCATTGCCCGCCTGCAAACGTCTGAGCTGTATGCCGCAGGTTTTTGCAATGAGTTTTCCCCAGCCTGTCACAAATCCTTCCGAAGCCCGGGCGCTGCTGTCCCTGCCTGAAAGCCAGCTTCTGCGCCAGGCCTCATGCCTGCGCGAAGCAGCCTTTGGCCGCAGGATCGACCTGTGCGCGATCATCAATGCCCGCAGCGGGGATTGCGCCATGGATTGCCGCTTCTGCTCCCAGAGCCGGCATAATCAAACGCCTGTCAAGGTCTTTGACCTGCTTCCCGATGATCTGCTGCGCGCGCGCATCCTGACTCTGGCGGCGCTGCCGGTGCGGCATATCGGCGTTGTGACCAGCGGCGGCGCGCTCCATGCCCATGAGCTCAAGCGTCTGTGCGGCGTCCTGACTTCCCTGCCGCCGGAGGTCCGGCCCCGGGTCTGCGCCTCCCTGGGCAGGCTGTCTGCCGGGCAGCTTGCGCAGTTGGCCGCAGTAGGGCTGATCCGTTACCATCATAATCTTGAAACCTCCCGAAGCCATTATCCGCGCATCTGTACCACGCAGACCTGGGAGCAGCGGCGGGATACGGTTGTGCGGGCCATGCGCGCCGGGCTTCAGGTTTGCAGCGGCGGCCTGTTCGGCTTGGGCGAGAGCTGGGAGGAGCGCATTGACTTTGCTTTCAGCCTCAAGGCCCTTGGCGTGCGCCATGTGCCCATCAATTTTCTGTATCCCCATCCCCGGACCCCTTTGGCGGGTCAGGAAATTCTCGGCGCGGACGAAGCACTGCGGATCATTGCCGTGTTCCGGCATATTCTGCCGCAGGCCACCTTGCGGATCTGCGGCGGCCGCCCGCTGGTGCTGGGCAAGCGGCAATCGGAAATTTTCGCCGCAGGGGCCAATGCCCTGATGACCGGCGACTACCTCACCACCCAGGGGCAGGGCGTGGAAGAAGATCTCGCCATGCTTGCGGCCCAGGGCCTGGAGGCGGCCGGCTATGCGTAATGCCGGTACTGCGCGGGGCATGGGCGCTTCCCGTGCTTTGAGCGGCCTTTTTGTCACGGGCACAGGCACGGATGTGGGCAAAACCGTGACTGCTGCGGCGCTGCTGCGCGCATTGCGCGGGATCGGCCTTGCCGCGCAGGCCGTAAAGCCCGTGCAGACCGGTGTCGCGCCTTCTGAAGCCGAGACTTCGCCCCTGGCCGATGCTCCGGTCTATGCGGCGGCTGTGGCGGATCTGGCCTGCATGCCGCAACTCTCTCCGGCTGTGGCCCTGCATTGCTTTCCCCTGCCCGCGTCGCCGCATCTGGCCGCGGCCCGGGTTGGAGAACGGCTGGAGGTGGCAGAACTCTGCCACAGCATCCGCGCGCACTGGGCGCGGCAAAGCGCTGCGGATTTTTTGCTGGTGGAAGGCGCGGGCGGCCTGCGCGTGCCGCTGAATGAGCGCGAGGACATGCTGGATTTGATGGCGGCCCTGGATCTGCCTGTGCTCCTGGTGGGCGGCAATTATTTGGGCGCGCTCAACCATGCCCTGCTTTCCCTGGAGGCTTTGCGGAACCGCGGTTTGCGCGTGGCTGCTCTGGCCCTGACGGCGGCCTTGCCCGAAGAACACGGCAGGGCCAATGCCGAACAGGAGCTTATTTTACAGGACAATGCGGCTCTGCTGCGCGCGCGTTTGCAGGCTGCGGGAAGCGACGCGCCCGTACTGGAACTGCCGCGCCTGGCGCGGCTGGACGCAGCGGGCTGGCAACTGCTTTCCCGGCGCATGCTGCCCCTGGCCCAGGCCCTGCAAAAGCGGAGCGGGCAGCGCGGGCGGCCCGCGCCCCCCGCGGATCTGCTGCCGCGCGATCACCGTTGCGTCTGGCATCCCTATGCCTCGGCCGTGCAGCCCCCACCCCTGCATGTGGCCCGGCGTTCGCACCATAACCGCATTGTCTTGGCCGACGGCAGGGAACTTATTGACGGCATGTCCTCCTGGTGGGCTGCGGCGCACGGCTACAATCACCCCAGGTTGATCCAGGCGCTGCGCGCCCAGGCCGGGCGCATGCCGCATGTGATGTTCGGCGGGCTGACGCATGCCCCGGCCGTGACTCTGGCTGAACGGCTGTTGTCGATAATGCCGCTTGGGCTCAGCCGCGTTTTTTTTGCGGATTCCGGCTCAGTGGCCGTGGAAGTGGCCCTGAAGATGGCCCTCCAGTGCCAAAAGGGCAGGGGAGAGGCGCGGCGCACGCGTTTTTTGACGCCGCGCGGCGGTTATCACGGCGACACCCTGGGAGCCATGTCGGTTTGCGATCCGGTCACGGGCATGCACAGCCTGTTCAGTGCCTTGCTGCCGCAACAGATCTTTATGGAACGGCCTGCCTGCCGTTTTGACGCGCCTTTTGACGAGACATGCCTGGACGACGCGCGGCGTCTGCTCAAAATGCACAGGGATGAAATTGCGGCTGTGATTCTGGAACCGGTTGTGCAGGGCGCGGGCGGCATGTGGTTTTATCATCCCGCGTACCTGCGCGGTCTGGCCGGGCTTTGCAGAGAGGCAGGCGCCTTGCTGATTCTTGATGAAATCGCCACCGGATTCGGGCGCACCGGCAAGATGTTTGCCGCGGAATGGGCTGGCGTCACGCCCGATATCCTTTGCTGCGGCAAAGCCCTGACCGGCGGCGTGCTGACGCTTGCGGCCACGGCCTGCACGGCCCAGGTGGCTCAGGACATCTGCCGCGACAACATGGTTTTCATGCACGGCCCTACCTTTATGGCCAATGCCCTGGCCTGCGCCGTGGCCAATGCGGCTCTGGATCTGCTGGAGCAGGGCGCATGGCCCCAGCAGGTGGCAGGTTTGGAAAGCGCGTTGCGCGCCGGGCTTGCCCCTTGCGCCACATTGCCGGGCGTGGCCGATGTGCGCGTTTTGGGCGGCATCGGCGTGGTGGAAACCCGCCAGCCTGTGAACACCGCGGCCCTGCAAGCCTATTTTGTGGAGCAGGGCGTCTGGATTCGACCTTTTAACCGCCTGATCTATCTGATGCCGCCCTTCATCAGCCCGGCCGAAGACGTGGCCCGGCTTTGCGAGGCAGTACAGGGCGCTTTACGGGCTGAAGCACATCTGCCGTGACGTGTTCGCAGCATGTTTGCAGATGTGTTTTCCGGCAGCCCGCGCAATATCGTGCGGGGCGCGGAACAGTTTTCGCCTTTGCCCGGCATACGGTTCCGGCCGGATGTTGTTTGACGCGCGCCACAGCCGGGGCTATTCCGACGGGGCTATTCCGAAGGCGGGGGCAGCGGCAAACCCCGGAATATCAGGCGCGTGGCTGTGGCGTCGGCCAATTCGCCCATGTCCATCAGTTTTTCAAGAAGTTCCAAAAGATAGTAGCGGTCGTTTTCGCAACCGTCTTTAAAATCCGCCTCCAGCTCGCCGGAGCGCATATAGGCTTCCAATTCTTCCAGATCCTTGACTGTCAACATATAGTGTCCTCGTATCCAGTCTGAGTATTGTAGAGATGAGAGCGTTTTTTGATTGAAGATGAATATGTTCAATCAAAGAATGCTCTATGTCCTCCCGGCACGGGCCAGCGCGGCCAGGCAGCGCCCGGCAAGCCGTTCCGTCAGAAGTCGCGCCTCACGGATCTCCTCTTTGCTGATTCGATCATAATGCACGCCCGCGCTGACGCACACGGCACAGGCCAGTTGCGCGGCCAGCGCGCGCGCGAGAAAGGCCGCCAGCTCATGATCCTTATGCCGCGTGTCGCGGGAGAGTACCCTGACTGTGACCCCCGCAGCCCCGGCAGGGCCGGCGGGCGCGGCCTCTGGCACGGCCAGCGCCGTGCCGCCCAGATGCGCATCGCCGCCGGTGAGCACGGCCTGCCAGTCCCTGCCCATGCGGCAGAGGCGCAGGGTGAGGGTCAGTCGTCCGCTGCGGGCTGTGAAACGCATCTTTTGTCCGGGGTTGTGGTGTGAAGATTGTGTCAGGCCATTTTCCAGATGCGGCGCAGGGCCGCGTCTATGGCTTGCAGTTCCGTGCCCAGATGAGCGCGGATCTCGCCGCGCAGGCGTCCCAATTGGTGGGGCGGCAGGGTTCCGCCGTCCTCGCCGAGATCGAGCGCGGCCACAAAGGCTGCGGCTTTTTGGGCGGCCCGCGCCCCCAGCTCCGCCAGAGCCCGGTGATCAGGATTTTTGGCGTCAAAGAGCGGCAGGGGAATGTTCAGGATTTTTTTACAGATATGACGCTCTCCCATTTGGCCGGACGCCTGAAATGGTTTTATGACAGTATTAACGTGCGGCGCGTTGAGGTATGCAGAAAGGTATTGGGCTTCATCCATACTGTTGGTAATAAAAACATATGTCGTATAGTCGGCAAAAAAAGGAAAGTCAGCAAATTTTTTTTGGTCAATGACAGCAGAACAGGCATTTGTGCCTGAAGTATTATAGAGTACAAAAAATCTGTTATATATATTTTGCCCCGTCAATTTGGCTTGATTCAAAAGGCCATGTTGGAAATCCAGACGATTGAGCATCGTCATTTCTTTTGCGCGTTCTGTCTTATTCTCTTCCCAATGGTTTTCCACCTGTCGAAACCACTGCGCCGTTTCCGCTTCGCCGTGCTGCTCGATCTGGTCGGGCGTGAGCAGGACGGCTTGACCCTTTTTGAGCTCTAAGGGCAAGAGAACCAGGCGCGTGCCGTTGAGCGCAAAAGGGAGAATGTTGTTGGCAAGGGCCGTGCGAAAGAGAAAGCGGGTGCTGGCCGTGCCCTGGATCGTCATTTTCCAGGGGGCTTTGGCTTCTTTCAACGCGGCCTGCGAGGATTTGAACAGCAAAAGGCGGTTTTGCAGGCTGCCGGCATAGGGCTGGTCAATATCCACAAAATAGAAAGTCCGGGGCACAATGGTGGCCCCTTGCCGGAACTGGCTTTTGTACGGATTGATCCCGGAAAGGGCGATGCGTTCGCCAAAGGTCCAGGCCGTGGCCTCGCCCAGATGCGAAAGATGGAAGACCCCGCCTTCTTCGCGTATATGCGGGGCTGCCGCGGGCAAGGGGATATTGTGGCCGGGCAGTTTGCCGGAGAGCGCGCGGCCCGGCAATTTTCCGGGGCCGGGCGCGCCGTCTCCGGTTTTGCGCCGGGCAAAGAGCACGCAGGAGGGAACCTTGAAAAGCGGGGAGACATCCTGCAAATTCCAGAGCTGCGTGAGCGCCACCTTTCTGGTTTTGCCCCTGCGTGTAGGCTCGTGCTGGCCGCCGGAAAAAAAGGCCCTGGGCATGACCATGGCCAGGCGGCCGCCCGGCTTCATAAAGTAATTGCAGGCATGGGCCAGAAAAAGGGCCGCCAGTTCCAAATGCGGCATATTGGCCGTATCCGGCTTGAGGGCGTACAAGTCCGCCAGACGGCGCAGGTCTTCCTGATATTCTCCGTTTTCCACATCCGCAAAGGTCAGCCAGGGCGGATTGCCCACAATGACGTCGAATTTTTCGCGCAAAAAGAAGGGCCGCAGGGAGTTCTGCAGCACATAGGCCCAGATGCCGTCGCGATCCTCCACCCTGGCGGCGTAGAGAGCGGAATAGATGCGCCAGGCCCCTTCCAGCAGACAGGTTTCTTTTTTCTTCAGTCTCAGGCGGAAAAAATTTTCGATGTCGCGGCGCTGCTTCTGCTGGCGCGCGGGAGCATCGCGCTGGACAAACAGATTGCAGTAAAAAATCAGATTGTCATACTCTTTTTCATCATCAAAGATCTCTGCGGCCAGGGAGACTTCCTGATTGGCAATGCGCAGTTTGTACTGCTTGCCCAGCAGGCGCATGCCCACGTCCTCATTGGGCAGCAAAAGCGTATTGGCAAGATAAATGTGCAGGCTCAGGCGGCGCGGCGCGGCATGGAGCCTGTGGCCGAGGCTGGTCAGCAGGGTGGCCTTGGCGATCTGCACAGACAGAGGGTGAATGTCGATGCCGTAGAGGCTGTCGTTGAGCTCCTGAGCCGTGATGTGGGGATTGAGCCGGCAGAGTTCATTGGCCGCGGCCTTGAGAAAGGAGCCGCTGCCGCAGGCCGGATCCAGAATTTTCTCCCCGGCTTTAAGGCCGAGCTCGCCCACGATTTTGGCGCACAGCCAGTCAGGCGTGTAAAACTCGCCAAGGCTGTGGCGGGTGTCTTCATCCACCAGTTCCTGATACACGCCTTTGAGAATGTCCTCATGCACGGCGCTGAAGTCAAAGTGCGCCAGCTCATCGGCAATGGCGTAAAAAAGCGGGCTCAGAGCCTCGAAATGCCCGGACTCCGCTGTCCAGCGAAAAAAATCGTCGTCCGTGAAATTTTCAATGTTGTGGCGCTGAAAGGCCGTGCCGTCCAGAATGGCGCGGATGGCTGCCTTGTCCAGAAAATCCCTGCGTTCGATAACCACAAAAGCCAGCATCTTGGCCAGCACGCTCAAATAGGACTGGGTCAGAAAGGCCCGCTCGGAAGCGGCGAAGCGGCCGTAGGCAATGCTCAGAAAACGATGCCACTCCTTGTAGGCCGTCTGCATGGCCGGGCTGCCCTCCTGCTGCCTGTAGAGCGCGTGCAAAATGCGCATGGCCGCGCGGTAGACGCTGGAGGCATGACCGAACGCCTTGCGCACGGCATCCAATGTTGCGGGCAGGGGCTGTTGGCGGAAGAGGTGGCGATCCAGAAAAAAATAAAAAGCGTCGGCCTGTTCCTGCGCCTTCTCCGCATCGGGGCAAAGGCAGAGACTGATGCTGTCGATTTCCTCCAGCACGATGTCGCCGGGGCGCAGGCTTTCCAACTCAATGAGGCTGTGGAAGTCCGGGGCGTAGACCTTCCAGGTCAGACAATCGCTGGCGATCAGCGTAAACTCCAGTCTGACGCTTGAATTCCAGTTGCCGCTCAGATATTCGCGCAACTGATCCGCGGCATGATCTCCGGTGCGGCTCAGATCCTTTTCAAATTCAATAATGATCGAGTGATATTGCGTGTCGGCCTTTCCCCGCCCCGGGCCCGCGGCACGCTCGATATTCGTCACGCCGCGCTCGGCTCCGGCCACGAAGTCCCGGATCAGCGCGTCCGCCTCGGCACCCGGGAAAAGATCCTTCAGCAGGACAATAAGGCGCTCTTTTTTGGCGCTTTCGGTTCCCGCGCATTGTATGTCGGCAATATAGGTATTGACCAGTTGAAGCCGCGTATCGGATGCCATGCGCCCCCCCTTGCGTCCGTCATGGGTGAAACATGCTAGCGGATGGCGTCATGCTCCGCAAGATGTTGGGCGGCAATGATATTTTTGAATCTGTTTTCAGATACCGTTGTCTCGTCAGAGAGAGGCGCAAGCGCTGCGAGGCTTGACGCCGTGCCGGGCGGGCCTTACATTTCAGCCCTGTCACTTTATTTTGCACGGAGCAGCCATGACTCTTGATCCCACCAAGCACCCGGACTGGGAAATCGCCCTGGATGCGGAATCCCGCATGAAAACCATTGACGCTCTGGCCTCGGAAATGGGCCTTGAGCCCGCGGAAGTATTGCCCTACGGGCATTATATGGGCAAAATCGAGCAGCAATCCGTGCTGCGGCGTCTGGCGGATCGGCCCAATGGCAAATATGTGGACGTGACCGCCATCACGCCCACGCCCCTGGGCGAGGGCAAATCCACAACCACCATCGGCCTGGTGCAGGGCCTGGCCCGGCGGGGCTACAGATCCTCGGCCGCCATCCGCCAGCCTTCGGGCGGCCCGACCATGGGCATGAAGGGTTCGGCAGCCGGCGGCGGCCTTTCGCAGTGCATCCCGCTCACGCCGTATTCGCTCAATTTCACGGGCGACATCCATGCCGTGGGCGCGGCGCACAATCTGGCCATGACTGCCCTGACCGCGCGCATGCAGCATGAGCGCAACTACGACGACGCCACGCTGGCGCGGCTTTCCGGCATACGCCGCCTGAATGTGGACCCTACGCGCGTGGGCACGGGCTGGGTGCTGGATTTCTGCGCCCAGGCTTTGCGTAACGTGATTATCGGCATTGAAGGCGACGGACGCCGCAACGACGGCTTCATGATGCGCTCGCATTTTGACATTACCGTGGCCTCGGAGGTGATGTCGATCCTCTCCGTGGCCCGCGATCTGCGCGATTTGCGCGAGCGCATGGGCCGCATGGTTCTGGCTTTGGATCGGGACGGCAACCCCGTGACCACGGCCGACCTGGAAGTGGACGGGGCCATGACCGCATGGCTGGTGGAGGCCGTCAAGCCCAATCTGATCCAGACCATCGAAGGCCAGCCCGTACTGGTGCACACCGGGCCTTTTGGCAATATCGCGCTGGGCCAGAGCTCGGTCATCGCGGACAGGGTCGGCCTCAAGCTCAGCGACGTGCATGTGACGGAATCCGGCTTTGCCGCTGAAATGGGCTATGAGAAATTCTGGAACCTGAAGTGCCGGTACAGCGGGCTTGCGCCGGATGCGGCGGTCATTGTGGCCACGGTGCGCGCGCTCAAAAACCACGGCGGCGCGCCCCGGCCCCGGCCCGGCCAGCCGCTGCCGGAGCCCTACACCCGCGAGGACGTGGGCCTGGTGGAAGCGGGCTGCGTCAATCTGCTCCACCATATCGGCATTGTGCGCCGCTCCGGCGTGCCTTCGGTGGTCTGCATCAACAGGTTTCATACGGACAGCCCGGCGGAAATCGCGGCCATCCGCCGCATCTGCGAATCTGCGGGGGCCCGTGTCGCTGTCTCCGGGCATTGGGAAAAGGGCGGAGAAGGCGCGCTGGAACTGGCCGACGCGGTTATGGACGCCTGCAATTCCGAAAAGCGGCATTTTCAGCCCCTGTATGATTGGAGCCTGCCTTTTACCGAGCGGATCAACCGCATTGCCCGCGAGATATACGGCGCGGACGGCGTGGACTTTGAGCCGCTGGCGGCGCAGCGCCTGAAGGCCCTGCAGGAGCGCCCGGACGCTGCTTCGCTCGGGGTCTGCATGGTCAAGACCCAGTATTCTCTGTCCGATGATCCCACGCGCAAGGGCGTGCCCGCCTCGTGGCGGCTGCATGTGCGGGATGTGCTGCTCTTCGGCGGCGCGGGCCTGGTCTGCCCGGTGGCCGGAGACATCAGCCTGATGCCCGGCACCGGCTCACGTCCCGCGTTCCGTAATATTGATGTGGATGTGGAAAGCGGCCGCGTGACCGGACTTTTTTAGAACATTTTTTGATTGAAAATGGATATTTTCAATCAAAAAATGCTCCAGGAGCGGGCCTGTGTTGCCGGATTCTTTGCCGACAGAGCGCGTGGACGTGGCGGTCAACATTTTCGCCAAGCCCTTTCAGACGGCCCTGTCTCTTTTGTCCCTGTTGCGGCACAGCGGGCCGCACATCAATGAGATCTGGCTGCAGTTCGAGCCCTACGGCTCACGGCACGACAGCATCAGCACCTATCATATCGCTCAATATTTGCGCGAGCTTGTGGGCGAGCGCTGCAAGGTTTTTCAGCCGGATCACTGGCTGGATCTCAAGGCCGCGGATCCCGCGCGTTTTTCCGATCCCGCCTACCGCCTGGGCATCCGCTATCAGTATGCTTTTGAACACAGCACGAGCCGCAAGCTCTTTCTCATGCACAACGACGTGCTGGTGCTCAAGGATATTCTGGGCGCAATGCTGCCCCAAATGGGCCCTGCCTTTGCCCTGGGCGCGCTGGGCCAGTGCTGGAACTGCCCGGCCAGCCATGAGGCGTTGATGCAGGAAGCGCTTGGGCGCAGCGCCTGCGGGCCGCGCAGCTACCTTGATTTTCAGCCTTCCTGTGCGGCATTGCGGCGTCTTTACGCGCTGGCCCGGGCCAGAGGCGTTTTCGTGCGGCCTTATGATCAGGGCTTTGAAGGCATTTTTGATCGGCAACCCTGGCCCCTGCCCGAATGCCGGATCAACGAGTGGGCCTGCCTCTTGGATTTGGAAAAGACCCGGCCTCACTGCGTGCCCTTCGGGCCTGTTCTGCCGCCCGGAGCCTACCGCCAATGCGGCCCCATCTGTCTGGATATCGGCGTGGAGTGGTTCCGCGGTTTGCACGCCCTGGGCCTGCAAGCGCGGCATTTTGAACTCAAGCCCTACCTCAAGCACTGGGTGGGCACCGGCAAAGTGACGCCCAGGCGATACCTTTTGGCTGAAGAGAACGCTCTCGGGCTGTTGCGGCGGCACTATCCGGACTATCTGAAGTGGCTGGCGGAAAAAACCGGAAAAGCTTTCGGCTAGAGCGTTTTTTAATTGAAAATGGATGTTTTCAATCAAAAAATGCTCTAAGGCTGTCCGCGCGCTCCAGGCAGGCTTTTTTATCCAGAATTGCCTGCGGATGAAGCCCCAGAGCCCTGTGCAGAAGATACAGGCGCAAATGAGGTTGCCAATCTTCGGGATCACGATCGGCGGCCGCCTGTTGGCAGGCAACCGCGGCAGCCAGATTGCCCCGGCCTTCGTGGGTCAAACCGAGACAAAACCGCGGCCAGGCCTGGCCGGGGTGCCGTTCCGCACAGGCCAGCAACGCCGGAAGCGCCGCAGGCTCAAAATGCAGGAGCCGTGATTGGGCCTTGAGCACGTCATCCGGGCTAAAAGCCTTTGGAGACATGGTCACCAGCATGGCCAGAGCATCCGCTTTCAGAGCTTCGGGAATCTCCGGGTTCAGAGCGGAGCCGGGAAGCGCGCGTACAAGGCAGACCCGCGGCAGATGGCGGCGCAACTGGCCGCTGCCCAGACAGTCGAGCCAGAAGAGCGCATCCGTCAGACCAAAAGGATGCAGCGTTTTGTAGCCGCCCACATCTTCCCAAAGGCTTTTCCGAAACAGGGAACAGCCCGCGGCAGCCTTTTCCTCCAGGATTTCCTCAAGTCCCTGTGGCAGGCACGTCCGGCCCTCGGCATCCTGAGCCCTGGCCGTGATCATATTCAGCTCAGGCCGTGATTGCACGGAATACGCGAGTGATCGCAGCAGATCCCGGTTCAGTTCGTCGCCGGGCAGCAGCGGCAGCAGCCAGGGGCCACGGGCGGCCATTATGCCCGTATTCCAGGCCTCCCAATGATCGGCAGGCCTGCTCGGAAATGGCTGTTGCCCAGGCTCTGAAGCCTCGACAGGAGTCGTGACCCCGTCACCCAGGCTTTTCCAGAGGGCTGCCGCTTTTTCAGTCAGATGGGGCGGGCCGGAGAACACAACTTCCAACTGCGGCGCAAGGTTCTGCCAGGGCTCCTGTTCCCGCAGCGTTTGCAGGGTCGCTTCCAAACCTGAACAGTCGTTGCCAAGTGCGATGACGGCGCTGACGGCATCCGGCCGTGGCAGCGCGGTATTCTTCCGCGGCGAGCCCTCGCTCACGCAGGCAAAAGAGCGTGTTTCGCCTGATCGCGCGGCGCAGGCATGCAAAAATTCGTGGAGCCGGCCGCCTTTGCTCTGCCAGGAGAGATGCTCCTCGCCATAACGGCGCATGAGCGCCCGCGCCTCCGGATGCTCTTCGGGAAAACGGGCCAGGGCAGCCAAAGGAGCCATGTCGATGGGCGCGTCATTCTGCGGCACGCTCAGGACAAAATCCGGCAGCGGGTCAAAATCCACGTCGCGTCCGCCAAAGAAAAACGGCAGGCCCTGCAAACAGTATTGCCGATGTTTGAGGGACGCGTGCTCGGCCATGCCCATGCGATGCAGCGCCAGACTGCCCACGCCAAGATGACAGGTGGCGGCCAGCTTATCCAATTCGCCCTGATTGAGCCTGCCGTGAAAGCGTACCTGATTCTCCAGGTTCAAGCGTCGGACCAGATCCAGATATTGGGGCAATGACTCGCCGCTGCCCGCCAGATGCAGGATGAAACGCTGCGGGCCGTCATAGGCGGCCATGCCGTGCAGCAGGCGGTCTACGCCATGCCAGGGGGCAAAATGCGCTGCGCAGAGCATATGGATGCCCTCGTCCGGCAGTGCAAAATCAAGCTTGGGCACGCTTTGCGGCTCAATGCCGTTGCCGAGCATCAGCCCCGGCCTGTTATTGCCTGCCCGCTGCTGCTCATAGCGCAGAATTTCGTGCGTCACCGCGCACAGCCCGGCGGCTTTGGCCAGCACACGCGGGCCCCAACGAATTTCATTGAGGCGCGCTTGCTTCGTGAATTCAGCCTCTTCCACGGTGTTGTGCTCAAAAACCACGTTGGGGTGGCGGAGCGTAAATTGCCAGAGACGTCGCGTGGCGCCGGGATAGCGGAAGTAGATGACATCGGGTCTGATGTCCTGAGCCAGAGAGTCGGCCGCGGCCATATAGTCCGCTAAATTGAAGGGCAGGCTCAGATACCGGAAGCTGTATCCCCGCGTCTGTTCGGCTCTGGAGGGGCCAATGGCAAAGCCCAGCGTATCGGCATTATAGAGCCGCAACTGCCGGATCTGGGAATCGAATTTTTTCAATAATTGGGGAAAATCCGCGATCAACACGGCCAGACAAAGAATACGCATCGATCTCTCCTCGGTTCAGGGCTGTCGCCTGATGCTGAAAGTCATTCCACCAGGGCTGCTGCGGTCAGACGAGCGCCCAAGGCGGCGGCAACGCCCTCGGAAAGGATCCTAGAGCAGATTACCTTTGACTTTTTATAAAAGTCAAAGGTGGCATTCAGGCGAAAAACGCGGTTTTCGCCTGAATGTACGCCGCGTTGCGGCGGCTGCCGCTTTCGCGTCAGCAGAGCATTTTCAAAGTGAAAATGCTCTAAGACCAGGGTTTTTGCTGAAGCAGCCCTCATACATCGCGCGCGGGCTGATAGATGACATGAGCTTTGGCCAAAGCGGCAAGCATTTTTTCCGGTTCCACGCAAAGGCGACGCAGGAGCTTGCGATGCCGGGCCTGCAAAGCGGAGGGGTCAGTGTCCCGCAAAACGTCTTTAAACATCCGTCTGACCATATACAGGGCCTTGTGCGCAGCCGGAAAATGCCGCCTGTTGCAGACAGTTCCGTTGAGCAGGATTTGCAGCGCGTGACACAGGCGGATGTGTTCCAGCTCAGCTTCCTCGCGGCCATGTGCGCACAAGGCGCGCGCCTGCGCAGCCTGCTCCACGGCCCGCGCGAATTCGGCCAGCAGACGCTCCCCCAGGGCAGGATTGAAAGCGAGTACCTGGCTGGCGCAGGCCAGCGTGCCCGCGGCATGCGCCAGCCAGCCGGAAAATTTGCCTGCCTTCGGAAAGTCCGGCGTCTCGTCCAGCGCCTTTCCCACTTTTGAATGCATGGCCGCGTCATACACCAGCTGGCGCACATGCCGGTTGGTCATGCTTTGGCCATGTTTGCGGTAAATCACGAGACCTTCGGGGTTGCAGGCAAAAATTTTGCCCGCCACCGCGCAACGCAGCCAGAAATCCTGATCCTCGCAGGCGCCGAGGGAAACGTCAAAAAAGCCGACTTGGGCTGCTGTTTGCGAGCGCAGCATAAAAGTATGCACCGGCGAAATATTGGCATTGCATAAATGCAGATCAAGATGCTTTTGCATCAGCGGCCAGAAGGCATCCGACGCCTCCCGGCTCTCAAAGGTCTGCAGGCAGAGACAAACGCTGATCTCCAGATCCGGGCGGGCTGCGAAAAGGCGCAGGTGACTGGCCAGATTGCCCTTGCCGAGCAGGTCATCGGCATCCAGAAAAACCAGATACTCGCCGCGCGCCGCGCGCAGGCCTGTATTGCGCGCCGCCGAGAGACCCTGATTTTCCTGATAAATATAGCGCACGGCCGCGCCAAAGGCCTGAGCCTCGGCCGCTGTATTGTCCGTGGAGCCGTCATCCACAATGAGTATTTCCGTTGCAACGCCGTCAGTACTCTGGGCCTGAACACTTTTGACGGCGCACGGCAAAAAGCGGGCATAATTGTAGGCCGGGATAATGACGCTGACAAGCGGCGTGTCCGGTTTGCTCATGGCGATCAACGATATTTGGGGCAGGCGTCAAAGGAAAGCCCCTGCCTGTCTTTGGCCGAAACAATGGGCCCGGACGCAGGCAGCGGCCAGTCAATGCCGAGGGCCGGGTCGTCCCAGCGCAGGCAATGCTCGTCATCCGGCGCATAATAGGCCGTGCACTTGTACAGGAATTCCGCTTCCGGGCTTGTGACAATGAATCCGTGGGCAAATCCGGGAGGCACCCAGAGCATCCGACGCTGTTGATCGTCCAGCAGCGCGCCGAAACTTTTGCCGAAGGTAGGCGAGGAGACGCGCAGGTCCACAACCACATCATAGACTTGCCCAAGCGTCACACGCACAAGTTTGCCCTGGGGCGCGACAAGCTGGTAGTGCATGCCGCGCAGCACGCCAAGGCGGGATTTGCTGTGATTGTCCTGCACAAAGGTATATGGGCCGCAGTGGCTTTCAAATTCATTCTGCCGAAACGTTTCCAGAAAGAAGCCCCGCTCGTCGCCCAATACTTGGGGGGTCAGCAAGACAGGTCCGTTCGGGGCCAGGACAGTAAATTCCATATTCTCTCCTTGGCGGTTCCACTGCGTCAACGCATCTGCAAGAGACGCAGCAGATACTGGCCATAGTCGGTCCTGGCAAACATCTTGCCGGCCCGCTCCATTGCCGCGTCGTCAATCCAGCCCTGTCTCCAGGCGATTTCTTCCAGGCAGGCCACCTTGAGGCCCTGGCGTTCCTCAATGGTGTGCACATAGGACGATGCTTCCAGCAAACTCGTGTGCGTGCCGGTATCCAGCCAGGCAAAGCCGCGCCCCAGCTTTT
Source organism: Desulfovibrio sp. ZJ369 (assembly GCF_011039085.1). GTDB lineage: Bacteria > Desulfobacterota > Desulfovibrionia > Desulfovibrionales > Desulfovibrionaceae > Desulfovibrio. The sequence goes on from NZ_JAAKEI010000016.1 coordinate 47,958, forward strand.
CGACGCGCAATCGTCCCTGCTCAAGATAGGCCTGATTAATGCTGCTGATTTCCAGTTCGCCGCGTGCCGAGGGCTTGATGCCTCTGGCCAGCTCGACGACGGTCTGATCGTAAAAATACAGCCCGGTGACGGCAAAGGGAGAAAGGGGCTTTTCCGGTTTTTCCACAATGGAAGTTGCGTTGCCTTTTTCGTCAAAGCAGACCACGCCGAAACGTTCCGGGTCTTTGACCAGATACCCGAAAATGGTGGCTCCGTCCGTCACGGAAACAGCGCGCAGCAACTTTTCGGTAAAATGCTGGCCGTGAAAGATATTATCGCCCAGGATCAGGCATACCGGCGAGGAAGCCAGAAATTTTTCGCCGATCAGAAAAGCCTGCGCAATGCCCTGGGGTTCGGGCTGCACGGCGTAGCTCAGCTCCAGGCCAAAGCGGGAGCCGTCGCCGAGCAGACGCCGGTATTGGGGCAGATCGGCGGGCGTGGAAATGACCAGTATTTCACGAATGCCCGCCAGCATGAGCACCGACAAGGGATAATAAATCATGGGCTTGTCGTAAATCGGCAAAAGCTGCTTGGAAACCCCGAGCGTAATGGGATGCAGCCGGGTGCCGGTGCCGCCGGCCAGAACAATGCCTTTGTAGTTCATGCTGACCTCAGACGGCGACGCCCAGCCGTTGGCAACGGTATGTGCCGTCAAGAATGGGCTGCCACCAGGCTTTGTTTTCAAGATACCAGCGCACGGTTTTGCGCAGGCCGGATGCAAAATCCTCCCGCGGCCGCCAGCCCAGCTCCCTTCTGATTTTTGCGGCGTCAATGGCGTAGCGCCCGTCGTGACCCGGACGATCACGCACAAAACGGATCAAATCCGCATACCTGCCGAGACCGGCGGGTTTTTGCGGCGCCAATTCCTCCAGTATCTCGCAAACGGCGCGCACCACCTCCACATTTTGTTTTTCGCAATGCCCGCCCACAGCGTAGGTCTCGCCCTCCCGGCCGTGCGCCAGCACAAGCAAAAGCGCGCGCACATGATCCTCCACAAAGAGCCAGTCGCGTACCTGACGGCCGTCGCCATAGATGGGCAGCTCGCGCCCGGCCAGGGCATTGAGAATCGTCAGCGGGATAAGTTTTTCCGGGAATTGGCGCGGCCCGTAGTTATTGGAGCAGTTGGTCACCAGGGTGGGCAGACCGTAGGTGCGCTGCCAGGCCCGGACCAGATGATCAGATGCGGCCTTGCTCGCGGAATAGGGCGAGCTTGGGGCGTACGGCGTGCTCTCGGAGAAAGCGGTTTGCGTCTCTGCGAGATCTCCGAAAACTTCATCCGTGGAAATGTGATGAAAGCGGAAATCGCGGGCTTTTTGCGGCTCCGCGGTTTTCAGGCCTTTCCAGTAGCGGCGCGCTTCTTCCAGCAGCACGAACGTGCCCCGCACATTAGTCTCCAGAAAGGCAGCCGGGTTGTCGATGGACCGATCCACATGGCTTTCGGCCGCCAGATGCATGACAGCGGCAGGCTTGAAGACCTCAAAGGCGGCGCGCATGGCCGCGGGATCCGCAATGTCCGCGTGTATGAAGTGGTAGCGCGGATTATCGGCCACATCAGCCAAAGACGCCGGATTGCCGGAATAGGTGAGCTTGTCCACGTTGACGACGCGCCATGCGCTCGCCAACAGCACCTCGCGCACCACGGCCGAGCCGATGAAGCCCGCGCCGCCCGTGACCAGAAGAGTGTGCGTCATTCACATACCCTGTTGTGTTGCAAGGAGGCTTTTTCAGCATTTTTTGATTTTTTAATATATTAGCAAAATCTGTTCCGCAGCGCAAAGCCTGCTTCTTTGCGCCCCCGGCAAGGGAAGGGACAGCAGTGCGACATGGGCAGCGATGCAGTCAATGGTTACGGCCCTATGCTGTCGGGCTCCGGGTATCCACTTGTCATCTTGCCTTGTTGGGGATAAGTCAAAAAGAGTAAAAAATAATCTATGAAATGCCGTGGCTCTCTGATATGTGACGCGCCACCGGGGTTTAAACGGCATTTTTTTGACGCCGCTCAGTGGCGGAAAAAATAAGTAAAAGTCAGAAGTGGAGTAGGATACCCATGACAGAGTCGGTCATCAAAGAGATGCTGGCCAGGATCGATGTGCGGATTAACGGTTCCCGCCCCTCGGATATTCAGATTCACGATGATCGTCTTTTGTCCAGGGTCATCCGGCAGGGCAGTCTGGGGCTCGGTGAGGCCTATATGGAAGGCTGGTGGGACTGCGAAGCCCTGGATCAGTTTTTTTACAGGGTCCTCCACGGTCAGCTGGAAAAATATTTCCATCTGAATCTGCCGGTTCTGCTCGGCATTGTCGCGTATCGCCTGCGCAATCTGCAAAGCGTGGCGCGCGCCCGCATGGTGGCCGTGGGCCACTATGATTTCGGCAACGACGTTTTTGCGGCCATGCTTGACTCTGGCATGCAATACAGTTGCGGGTATTGGAAAGACGCCGAAAATCTGGAGCAGGCCCAGCAAAACAAGATGGAGATGATCTGTCGCAAACTGGGCCTGCGGCCGGGCATGCGCGTGCTCGACATCGGCTGCGGCTGGGGTGGTCTCGGGCGCTATATGGCAGCGCAGTACGGCGTTCATGTGACAGGCATCACGGTTTCCAAAGCCCAGGCCGCCTATGCGCAAGCCCACAGTGAGGGTCTGGATGCGGAATGGCTTTTGGAGGACTACCGTTCGCTGTCCGGCAAATATGATCGCATTGTCTCAGTGGGCATGTTCGAGCATGTGGGGCATAAAAACTATGCTGTCTTCATGGAGACTGCCCGCAGGCTGCTGGAGAAGGACGGCCTCTTTTTGCTGCATACCATTGGTTCCAACAAAAAAACGTTGTCCGTTGACCCCTGGATCGAAAAGTATATTTTCAAAAATGGCATCCTGCCCAGCATTGCCCAGATTGGCGAGGCCATATCCGGACGCTTCATCATGGAAGACTGGCATAACTTCGGGGCCGACTACGACAAAACCCTGATGGCCTGGGAGCGGAATTTCAGCCGTGGACGCGAGCAGGGCAGATTTACCTGCTCCGAGACCGTCTTCCGCATGTTTCGGTATTATCTGTTGAGCTGCGCCGGGGCCTTCCGCGCCAGGGATCTGCAGTTGTGGCAGATTATGCTCAGCCCCGGCGGCGTTGCGGGCGGCTATGCGCGCCCCGATCTCGCGGGCCGGGCCTGAAAGGCAAAACAGGACAATCACTCACGGCAGACTGCCACGCCGGGGCCTGGGCAAAGCTGATATTTTCCTTTTCCGTGGCGGCGGATCTGCTTTTTAGAGCTGTTTGCTAATGAAATTAGCTAAACAGCTCTGGCGACAGCGTTAGCTGTCGCCCGCGCCGAATGAGCCTGAAAACTACGTTTTTCAGGCGCTTGTCCCGCTTGCGGGGAAATGATGGCAGCGCCGCTTTTGAAATTGGAAAATTTCAAAAGCAAAATACTCTACGACGATATCTATGGCGAAAAATCTGACCCAGGGCAATCCGGCAAAGTTGATCTTCCTCTTCGCTTTGCCGCTCTTCATAGGCAATTTGTTTCAGCAGATCTACAATATGGCCGACACGCTGATAGTCGGCCGGACCATCGGCGTCACGGCTCTGGCGGCCGTGGGCAGCACCGGCGGTCTGCTTTTTTTGATCGTCGGCTTTCTGATGGGCATGACATCCGGCTTTTCCATCGTCACGGCCCAGTTTTACGGCGCGCGCAATAAAGTCGGCGTGCGGCGCAGCTTTTGCGCGGGCATTATCCTGAGCGCTCTTGCCGCGGTCATCCTTACGGTCTGCGGCGTGCTCCTTTCGCGCGCGGTTCTCACGCTTATGCTCACGCCGCCGGAAATCATGGAAGACGCCTGCAGGTATATTATCGTCATTTCGTGGGGCATCGGCGCGGGCGTGCTTTTCAACCTGCTTTCAAACATGATCATGGCCTTGGGCGATACCAGAACGCCGCTCTGTTTTCTGATCATCGCCTGCATCCTGAATATTATTTTGGATTTCTTGTTTATCCTTTACTTCAAAATGGGGGTGGCCGGAGCGGCCTGGGCCACTGTGCTGGCCCAGATCGTGGCGGGCGTGCTGTGCGCGGGCTACATCATCAAAAAACTGCCCATGCTGCGCCCTCATACCAAAGATTGGAAGCTCGGCTTCAAGGATTTCTGGAAGCCCCTGTATATCGGTTTGCCAATGGGGTTTCAGATGTCCGTGATCGCTGTGGGCGCAATCATTCTGCAGGCCGCCTTGAACAGCCTTGGGCCTTTGGCCGTGGCCGCGTATACCGCCGCGCAGAAAATCGACATGGTGGCCGTGCTGCCCATGATGTCCTTTGGCCTGGCCATGGCGACCTATACCGGGCAGAACTACGGCGCGCGCGATCTGGCACGGATCAGACTGGGCGTGCGCCAATGCTGTCTGATGTCCGTGGGGTTCAGCATCCTTATCGCAACGGCCAACATTATGGGCGGGCATTATCTGATCGCGCTTTTTGTGGGCGAAGGGCAGAGCAGGGTCATTGAAATGGGCCGGACGTATCTGCTGGTCAACGGCAGCATGTACTGGGCACTGGCCCTGCTGTTCATCTATCGCAATACGCTGCAAGGCCTGGGGCAGAGCCTGGTGCCCACCCTGGCGGGCGTCATGGAACTGCTTATGCGGGCTCTGGCCGCAGTTGTGCTGGCCGTGTGGTGGGGCTTTAACGGCGTATGCCTGGCCAATCCTCTGGCCTGGATCGGCGCGGCGCTGCCGCTGGGCATCGCCTATTATGCCACCATGCGCCGCTTGAGCCGCCAGGGCCTGCCGCCGCTTGAGTCATCCGCGTAAAAGATGTTCGGGCCCGGATTCCGCCGCCGCAGAAGGGCCGGTCAATTCCGCCGATGTCCGCGAAGGGCCGCCAGCGCGGCGCTGAGCGCGAACCAGGCGCAGGCTGCCAGAATGACAGTGGCCCCGCTGGCTGTGGCAAGCCAGTCCTGAGCCGAGAGCGTAAGCCCTGCAAAGCCGGAACTGAGGCCCACCAGCAGGGCCCACCAGAACATGCCGCCGGCCGTCCGCGCCAGGTTGCGGGCCGTGGCCGCCGGGACGATCAGCATGGCCGTGACCAGAAGCACGCCCACGGCCCGGACCGAGAACATCACCACCAGCGCCAGCAGCCCGGCGAAAAGGTATTGCCAGAGGGCCACGCGCACGCCATGCGCCTTTGCCGTGACCGGATGCAGCGCGATTTGCAGCAGCCGGTTATAGCCCACGGCCTGAAAAAGCATCAGGGCCGGAAAAAGCAGGGCCAGAAAAGTAATCTCGGTCTCGCTGATCGTTAAAATATCCCCGTACAGGAATTGCTGCATGTCGCGGGCCACGCCGTGAAAGCGGCTGACCACCGCCAGCCCGAAAGCCACCACCGCGGAAAAGACAATGCCGATGACCGTGTCCGCGGAGAGATTGCTCTTGCGGCGCACGGCCATGATCGCAAGGCCCACCAGCACGCCGAAGAGCGGCATGGAAAGGCGCGGATTCACGGCCAGGATCAGGCCGAGCGCCACGCCCGCGAACGCGGAATGGCCTATGGCGTCCGAAAAAAAGGCCATGCGGAAATTAAGCACCTGCACGCCCAGCACCGCAGCCATGGGCGTCAGCAAAAGCAGGCCGAGCAAGGCTTGCTGCATGAAGCGGCTTTGCAGGCAGTCCAGGGGCAGGAGGGCGATCAGCGAGTAAACCGGGGAAAAATCAAACATGGGCTTTTCCCTTGGGCGCAAGGTCCGGCTGTGATCCGCGTGCGGCTGCTGTGGCAGAGGGCCTGGTGCCGGTGGCCGCCTCTGCCGGGCCCGGCGCCGCAAAAGCGGCGCAGCCCAGGCAGGGCGCGGCTTGCTGCAAGGAGTTCTGCGCCACATGATCCGCTCCGCCAAGGGCCCCGCATTGCGGGCAGGGCGGATCGCCGACGCCGCACTGATCCGGGTAAAGATGAATGGGCACGCCGAAGAGTTGCAGCAGAGCGGCTGAGGTCAGCGTGGAACGCGGCGGCCCCTGCGCGAGCACGCGTTTGTCCAGGCAGATGACATGGGTGGCGTAATGCGCGGCCAGGGGGAGATTGTGACTGACCATGAGCTGCGTAAAGCCCTGTTTCCGCCGGGCCGCGTCCAGCACTTCCCATAAGAGGCGCTCTCCGTGCACATCCACACCCGCAGCCGGTTCGTCAAGCACCAGCAGATCCGGCTCGCGGGCCAGAGCCGCGGCCAGCAGCACTCTGCGCAATTCGCCGCCGGAAAGATCGCCCACACGGCGATCCGCAAGATGACCGGCCCGCACAAGCTCCAGCAAGTCACGGTTGCGCGCCCGCTCATTCCGGCGCAGACCCAGCCAGAGCGGGCTGCGTCGGCGGCCCAGGGCCAGAAATTCACTGACCAGCAGCGGCAGACTGTGATCCATATACAGTTGCTGCGGCACATATCCCAGGCGCGGCGCCGCGCCGGTTTTACCCCGCGTGAAGCGGCAAATGCTCCCCGTGTGCGTAATCTCGCCGATCAGGCACAGCAGCAAGGTGGTCTTGCCCGCGCCGTTGGGGCCCACCAGCACGGTGCTGCCGCCGCACGGCACTTCGGCGCAGACATCCTCAAGGATCTGTTTTTGGCCGCGGCGCACGCTCACATGCTCAAAGCGCACGGCCGGGCCCGGAGCTTCAGCGCGGATCAAAGTAGTGCTCAAGGGTTCGGCAATTGGCGGACATCACGGTTTCGTAATAATCCAGGGGGGCATCGGCCGGGCCCGAAGCCACAGGGTCGAGCAGAGCCGTGGGCACGCCGGTTTCCCGGGAAAGCGCAAGCGCGGGCTTGTCCGAATACTGCGGCTCGCCGGCGATCAGCACGGGCTTTTCCCGCCGGATCAGCTTCGCAAGCGCGATCAATCGTGCCGCTGAGGGCTGCGTATCCTCGCTTTCCTGAATCACGGCCATGACGTCCAGGCCCGCGTCATGCGCCAGATAGGCCAGGGCGTCGTGCTGGAGCACAATGCCCTTGCGCGGGGCGCAGGCGCCCAGCATGTGCAGGCGTCTGCCCAGGGACAGCAGGCGCGCGGCATAGGCCTCGGCCGCGGCGCGGTAGGCTGCGGCTCCCGCGGGGTCAATGCGCGCCAGGCCGTTGGCGATAGTATACGTCATGGCCGCAGCCTGTTGAGGACTGGCAAAAAGGTGGGGGTTCACATCGTTATTATTGTCTTTCCCGTGTCCGTGCGCCTGCGCGCCTGGGGGCAGAGACAGCGGCGCAATGCCAGCGCTGCTGTCGATGACGCGCAGGGAATTGTTTTTTTGCAGTGGCGCGCCCAGAAAATCCTCCAGGCCAAGGCCGTTGATCACCAGCACCTGAGCCTGATCCAGCTTCTGCATATCCCGGGGAGTCAGACTGTAATCATGGGGGCAGCCGCTCGGAGCCGGGATCAGCAGTTCCACATGGACATAAGGGCGGCTGTGAGCCACGTTGCGGGTAAAAAGATAGACGGGAAAGGTCGTGGCCAGCACGCGCAGCTCAGCGGGCTGCTCCAGTGGCCCGGCCTTGCCGCCTGCCGGAAAAAGCAGGCTGAAAAAAAGCCCGGCCAGGATCATGGTCAGGCATGCGCGGCAGCGCACGGAAAATGTGGTCTGCATGCTGTCTGTTCCATTTTTTTGATTTCTCGTAACGTAATTTTGTTACGACGCTCGTTGAGGGCTGTCAAGGCGCGGTCTGTCCGCACTCTTGCTGCGTCAAACCGTAGTGAGCTGTTGCAGGCCGTGTGAGTCGTTGCGTAAAAATTCCGGAGAGTATTAATCAAATAATGTTTTAATGTCATCCAGAGTTCCATTCACATGAAACCTGGCAAAAAGAGCCATCGTCAAGTCAACCATGTGCAGACTTCGTGAAACAACGACCGACTTTCGGCGGAATCTGGCAAACCAGTGACGCTGGCGACAATTGTTCCTTTCTATGCGGACTGTGCCACTTTTCCCCTGAAGCAGATCGTTTTCGCCTGTCTCCAGAGGATAAACCTTCCACTTATCCGTATACCGTGCTGGCATGGCACTTGGGGCAGTCGGGCTTTGCTTCCATGCGCTCCTCCTTTTGGAAGGATATAACACATTTACATCATATTGTTAATGCTCTCCTTTTTCAGAAAGCGGGTTGGCGCTTGACGGCAGCCCATAGTCGTGAAGGAAAGCGCTATATGTCCGTCCCTGCCCAAAAGTGCATATCGAGCAAGTTCCGCCCCCTGTTGGGTGGTAAGAATCACTGCGCGGGATGGGAAATGCCCCTCACTGTGCAGTGCATAGAGCGTTTCCGTAAAAATTTGTGGCCGGAGTCCGCTCACCGCAAGCAGGATGCTATCCATTGGCGCATTCCCAGCTGAGACTCAGTGCCCCCAGGCCGAAACTTGTCTGCTTTCCCAGATGAACCCTGGCTGCGAAATCGAGATATTCGGCAAATGCCGCCAATGGTCCCGTATAGCTGACGCGTCCCATCAGTCCCCCAAGCTGCATGGCCGTGTTCTGCCGCCCGGAATAACGGCGCCAGTCATGCCAGTGCAGATGGGTAGCCTCGCTCCGGACAGTGGCGGCTGTCTCTCGCAAGGCGGCAAACTCGGCCGGGGGCAGACGAAACGACCTCCCCTCCAGGGCCTCCAGATTCGCCACCCTTCGCAAGATAAGCCGTACCAGTAGCGGAAAATCCAGCTCCGCAGCGAGGTGGTTCGCTTGCTTGAAGCGCAATGGAGTACGTAACTCCACGCTCACCATCCCTGTTACATGGGAGTCCCCAAGACGGGGAAGCGAGAGATCTTCCGCCTTGTGAGGCAGCAGCCTCTCGCTCTCCGCGTCATAGATCGAGACATCGCCCTGCCTGACATCACAAAGAGAAAGCCTGCCCTTCCCTTCGGCAATGCCGCGCCCCATACCCCGTTCCCCGGCCAGTTTGAAGGCGTGGATGAAATACGGGAGGTAATCTGCGGCATAGGCGAATAATTTCAGAGTGAACCTGAAGGTGTCCCCAGGCGCGAGATCCCCCCTTGCCCCTTGTGGCGCCTCAATGCAGAAGGGAGGGGGCAGCATCGGGGCAGACTGGCTGTTTTCCGGCGCGTTGACAAAGGTAAAAAGCCTGGGGAAAGCGCATGTACCAGCAAGCATACAGTCAGGGCAATCTTTGCCCTGCATCATACAGACGGCATGACGCAGGCTGTTGCCCAAAGCGCCACGCAGCATGGAGCCCGTATACCATGGAAACTGGGCCACGGTTCGTGCCCGAAAGAAAAATTCTACGGAAAGGTAACGCATAGTGAGAGGTTAAGACAAATAGGCCGCATCCGCAAATGCCCCCTCCTGCGATCCCACGGCTCCCTAGAGCAGATTACCTTTGACTTTTTATGAAAGTCAAAGGTGGCATTCAGGCGAAAAACGCGGTTTTCGCCTGAATGTACGCCGCGTTGCGGCGGCTGCCGCTTTCGCGTCAGCAGAGCATTTTCAAAGAGAAAATGCTCTAGCTGCCTTGCCTGGCCAGAGCCCGGCCTTCTGACCCTGAACCTGGAAACGCCTCAAAATGGCGAAAGCAATTACGCTGCGCGATGGCTGAAGAAAAAAACGGGAAAACCTGGGCGGATCAGCCGATCATTTACGATGAGGAAAAGACGGTGTACGAGGGAAGTAAGAAGTCGGCTCCCGAACGCTTTCAAGCCGGGTGTTGAACGAAAAAAACACTGAACGAGGCGAAATTGATGAGTAAAAACATTATAGCGGTCAATGCCGGGCCACGGAAAGGCTGGAACACTGATACCCTGATCACCGAGGCATCGAAAGGCGCTGAGTCCTCAGGCGCAACAGTGGAAAAATTCAACCTGTTCCGTCTCGAAAAATATACCGGGTGTATTTCCTGTTTTGGATGCAAGAAAAACCAGAACAAAGGGCGCTGCGTGTGCCGTGATGGACTGACAAAAGTACTGGATGCCATCCGCGAAGCTGACGGACTGATCATTGGTTCTCCGAATTATCTCAGCGAAATGACAGCCTCGTTCCGGGCGCTTTATGAACGGCTGGTGTTCCAAAATTTGACCTATAACAGTGAAACGCCGTGTTGCAATCAAAATCCGATCCCCGTGCTGCTGATCATGACCAGCAACGCGCCCGATACGGCTTACACGGGACTGCTGC
>NZ_JAAKEI010000017.1 GCF_011039085.1 Desulfovibrio sp. ZJ369
GGTGCAAGTGAATTGAGAAAACCCTGTGGGAGCCTTTACGATAGTTGCTCATGCCCACATGCTACAAAAGAAACGCTAAAGCCGCCACCTAAAGGTGGGGGTTTTACCCCTCTCTGAGTGGGACAATAAAACGCTAGGGGCAGGCTCCGGTATTTTCCTATATCTATATGAAATTAAAGAAAATGTATCGTGAGGGCACTCTAGGGATTTATATATGAGTGACTTTTAAAAAGTGAATCCTTCAGGCATGGATCCGGCTTGCACTCCGCAGCGCCTCTGGCTATGCTATACAACTTTGGAAGGAATGTAGGCATGAATGAAACGCTTTGTATCCGGCTGCCGCTGCTGCGGGGGCCATTGCCCGACCTGCCGTCCGGCCCGGAAAATACGAATGGCCCCGCATGGCCGGGGGCATTGCGCCTTTGGCCCGGCTTGCCGGACTGCCCGGACACGGGCTGGCATTGCCCAGAGAATTACCCTTTTACGCCGCGTGAGGCGGCGGCCTGTCTTTCGGATCTGCGGCAGTTGAGCCAAACGGCCCTTTCCGGCCTGCCCGTGGGCGCGACTGCGGCGGGGAATGCCCGCGCGGCGCGCCAGGCCGCTGAAATGGCTTTACTCAAAAATCTGGACGGACTTTCCCCAGGCCAGGAACAAAAGGCGAAACAGGCGGAAGCGGCCCGCCGCGCGCGGCTTGAGCGTGAGCAGGCGCAAAAGGCCCTGCTCTGGTTCTGGCTGCAGGAAGAATATCTGGCCGAGCTGGCCGAGCTGACCCTCCGTTGCGCTGAAAAAGCGAAAAACCTTACCGCCGCCCTGGGCGTGGAAGGGGACGACGCGTTGCGCTCTTTGCCCGCGTCCGCTGCGCGCGTTCCCCTGGATCAGGGGCTTGATCAGGGGCTTGTGCCGCCCTGGCGCGTGGCTGCCGCCAATGCCGCCTATTTTTTGCCGGACAACGTGGCCCTGGCCGTGGAAGGCCCCATGCGCGTCGCATTGCTGGAAATGCTCGAATTCACTCCGGCTCCGCACTGGGCTGAATTTCTGGGCTGCTCCCTGGATGTGGCCGGAGAGGCCGTGACCATTCTTGAAGCCAGGGCGCCCCTCTGGCGCGTGCTGGGACGCGCGCCTTCCGCCTCGGAGGGCGCCCCGTGGGCCGCGGAGCGCGTTTGGCTCACCTGGAGAGAATCCGCATGAGCGCGCCTCCCTTTCCGCATGGGCTGCGGGGCGTGATTTTTGATTGCGACGGCGTGATGATTGATTCCCGGGCGGCCAATAATGTCTTCTTCAACCGCGTGCTGGCGTATTTCGGCCTGCCGCCCATGACGCCGGAGCAGGAGGCGTATTCCTTCATGGCCACGGCAGGGCAGGCTCTGCGGCACATTCTGCCGGAGCGTCTGCACGGTGAGATCGAGCGTGTGACCAGGGATGAGGTCAACTACCAGCGGGACATTGTGCCGCTGCTGCGTCTGCAGCCCGGTTTTCGCGAATTCGCCGATGATCTGCATGCCAGGGGCGTGCGCATGGCTATTGCCACCAACCGCATCTCAAGGGGCATCCAAACGGTTCTGGACTTTTTCGCCTTGCCCCCCTATTTTGATCCTGTCATCACGGCAAGCAACGCCGCGCCCAAGCCTTCGCCGGAGGGCGCGCGGCGCATCTGCGCCGCCTGGGGTTTTGCCCCTGCGGACGTGCTTTTTGTGGGCGACAGCAAGCACGACAAGGATGCGGCGCAAGGAGCCGGGACGGTATTTGCGGCCTTTAACGGCGGCGAACTGCGGGGCCGGATTACGGCGGCTGATTTCGACCAATTGCGCCGGGCAGTAGGCAATGCCTTGCCGCCGCTTCCCGGTTTTTGCAAGCCCGGAGCATTTTCTGAGTGAAAGTATCCGGTTTTCCTCAGAATCATGCAGGGAAAAACGCGGTTTTTCCTGAATCCACGCCGCCTGGCGGCGGCTGCCGCGTTCGCGTCAGCAGAGCAGTTGCAAGGGGAAAGTGCTCAAAGGGATTTGAAACAACGGGCAGGGCGCTGCCGACATGCGCGCCGCGCCTGTTTGCAATGCGTCCCGGCCCTGGCGTTCCTGTGGCCTGCCGCATGACCACCTTGGCAGAAGGGCGGCTCGGCGTTATTGTCTGTGCGCGGGGGGACTTGGGCAATGGCGTGTGTTAGAGCGTTTTGCTCATGAAATGAGCTAAACGCTCTGGCAGGGCGAAGCCATGCCCGCCGCGAAGGCGCAGGCGAAATTTACTTTCGCCGTGAAGCGCCGGAGCGAGCGTTTTAAAAGCAATATGCTCTAGACGCGCAGCGAGCTGTTTTTTCAGGCGGCAGGCGCGGCAGCCAACGTTTTTTGCCGAATCCGGGAATGCGAACGGGCTGCCTGTCCGCGAAACCCCGGCGGCTCGGCGTCGCTGCAAAGCGGCGGCCGTGTCCGCACGCAACAGGGCACGCGTAACATACGCATAAGACTCACGCTGGAGTGTGCATGATCATTCTTGCCAATACATTGAGCGCCATAGCTCTGGTGCTGGGCTCGCTTTTGAATATTTATTTCTGGATCGTCATTATTGCGGCCGTGCTGACCTGGGTCAGGCCCGATCCGTATAATCCCATTGTGCGGACGCTGCGGCTTCTTACGGAGCCGGTGTTTTACAGGGTGCGCAAATGGCTGCCCTTTACCTATACGAGCGGCCTGGATTTTTCTCCGATCGTGGTTTTGCTGGCTATTGAGCTTGTCAACCGGATTGTGATCGCCTCGCTGGCCCAGTATGCCATTGCCCTGCATTGAGCCGCACGCGTTGGCGCGGTCCGGGCTTCGCGCGCGGATTCTTCCGCCAGGAAGCGCTCAAGGGCATGCGCGCGTAGCGACGCAATGCCCTTGCTGCCGCGAAAGCGGTCAGCCGCCCGCGCGACACGCGCCGGAATTTATTTCCGGCGCTGGCAAGCGGAGCGTTTCAGGCTCGCGGCTGCTGACATTTTTCTGCGCGTGCCCCGCGTTTGAACATCTAACACTGGAGATTTCTTAAGGGCATGCGCGCGTAGCGACGCAATGCCCTTGCTGCCGCGAAAGCGGCCAGCCGCCCGCGCGACACGCGCCGGAATTTATTTCCGGCGCTGGCAAGCGGAGCGTTTCAGGCTCGCGGCTGCTGACGTTTTTTTGCGCGTGCCCCGCGTTTGAACATCTAACACTGGAGATTTCTTATGGATCAGCATGAAATTGACCTGCTGGAACAATACGCCCCCACTGATCCGGAGCTGAAATCCCTTTGGGAAGACCATGTGCTCTATGAAAAACAGGTGGAAAAGCTGGAAAGCAAAGGTTTTCGCACACCCACGGAAGAGCAGACCCTCAAGCAGTTGAAAAAGCAGAAGCTGGAAGGCAAGACCAAGTTGATGGATATCCTGGATCGCTTGAAAAAACAGGAAAAATAGCCGGCTGAGGAGCTATTCATGGAATGCACAGGCGCACAGATTCTCCTTGAGTCCCTGAAAAAAGAGGGCGTGGACGTGCTGTTCGGCTATCCGGGCGGCGCGGTTATTGATATTTACGACGAATTACCGCGGCATCCGGATATCCGCCATGTGCTGGTCCGTCATGAGCAAGCGGCTGTGCATGCGGCCGACGGCTATGCCCGCGCCTCCGGCAAGGTGGGGGCCTGCCTGGTGACCTCCGGGCCCGGCGCCACCAATACGGTCACGGGCATAGCCACGGCTAATTCCGATTCCATCCCGCTGGTGGTGATCACGGGCCAGGTGCCCACCAAACTGATCGGCAACGACGCTTTTCAGGAAGTGGATATTGTAGGCATCACCCGGCCGTGCACCAAGCATAACTTTTTGGTCAAGGACGTGCGCAAGCTGGCCCTGACCATCCGTCAGGCTTTTTATCTGGCCCGATCGGGCCGCCCTGGCCCGGTGCTTGTGGATTTGCCCAAGGATGTGATTCAGGCCAAAGCCGAGTTTGTCTGGCCCGAAGACATTTATATGCGCAGCTACAATCCCACCTACAAGCCCAATCTGAACCAGTTGCGCCGCACGGTGGAGGAGCTGGCCAAGGCAAAAAGCCCGGTGCTGCTGGCAGGCGGCGGGGTGATCATGTCCAATGCCGCCGAGGCCCTGGCCGAGATCGCGCGCAAGCTGCAAATTCCGGTGGCCTGCACGCTCATGGGGCTGGGGGCATATCCTGCCACGGACCCGCTCTGGCTCGGCATGGTCGGCATGCACGGCACATATGCCGCCAATCTGGCCATCAACAACGCGGATCTGCTGGTTTGCGCGGGCGCGCGCTTTGACGACCGGGTCACCGGCAAACTTACGGCCTTTGCCTCCAGGGCGCGCATTGTGCATATCGACATCGACCCCACCTCCATCCGCAAAAATGTGGAGGTGGAAGTGCCGGTTGTGGGCGATTGCCGGCTGGCCCTTTCCGGGATTATGGAGATCTGCCAGGCCAGGCTGGCGGACAAGGATTGGGCCGCCGAGCACGCGGACTGGCTCGCCGCGGTGCGCGAATGGAAAGAAAGCAAGCCGTTGTGCTATCAGAAAAACGGCAACATCAAGCCGCAACAGGTGGTGGAAGCGCTGTTCGAGCTCACCGGGGGGGATGCCATCGTCGCCACCGAAGTGGGGCAGCACCAGATGTGGGCCGCTCAGTTCTTTGCCTTTACCAGGCCCCGCACGCTCCTGACCAGCGGCGGCCTGGGCACTATGGGCTATGGCTTTCCGGCGGCCATCGGCGCGCAGTTCGCCTTTCCGGACAAGACCGTGATCGCCCTGGCTGGCGACGGCTCCCTGCAGATGAACATTCAGGAGCTGGCCACGGCAGTGGCCAACAACCTGCCCGTCAAGGTGGTCATACTCAACAACCGCCATCTGGGCATGGTTCGCCAGTGGCAGGAGCTTTTTTACAACCGCAACTACAGCTCCACCAATATGGAAGCCCAGCCGGATTTTGTGAAGTTGGCCGAAGCCTACGGCGCCGAAGGCTACCGCATTGCCAAGTCCGAGGATCTTCTGCCTGTGCTGCGGAAGGCTTTGTCCACGCCCAACCCGGCCTTTATCGACGTGCTTGTGGAGCGCGAGGAAAACGTCTATCCCATTGTCCCCGCCGGAGCGGCCCTGGATGAAATGCTGCTGGTATAGGCAGGTTTTGGCGCGCGAAAAGGCCAGAGCGTTTTGCTCATGAAATGAGCTAAACGCTCTGGCGACAGCGTTAGCTGACGCCCGCGCGTGATGGCAGGACGGGATCGCAGTCCCGGCGCGGCTTGAGCGCGGCCTCCGAATCGGCAGACGAGCCGATGCGAAAATGTTATTGAGGGATGCTATGCAACGACATGTGCTTTCCGTTCTGGTGGAAAACGAGCCCGGCGTGCTCTCCCGCGTGGCGGGTCTGTTCAGCGGGCGCGGCTTTAATATCGATTCGCTCAATGTGGCGCCCGCCCTGGAGGAAGGCGTCTCGCACATGACCATCACCACCTATGGGGACAGCTTGATTGTGGAGCAGATCATGAAGCAGCTGCACAAGATCGTCTCGGTGATCAAGGTGGTGGATTATTCCGAAACAGTCGCCGTGGAACGGGAAATGATGTTTGTGAAGGTGCAGGCCGAAGGCGCCATGCGCGGCGAGATCCTGCGCACGGTGGAGATTTTCCGCTGCAAGGTCGTGGATGTCAGCTCCAATGAGATGACCATTGAGGCCACGGGCGATCACGGCAAGCTGGAGGCGATTCTCAGTCTTTTGCAGCGCTTCGGCATCAAGGAAGTGGCCCGTACAGGCTCTGTGGCCATGCGTCGTTCCAAGAAGTCGACGGAGTGAGTTTGCCCTGATTTTTCCCCTGCGCACGGGCGCAGAGGAGTGGAGTTTTTGTCTAACCGTGAGTGATTACAGAGGATGCTCAGATGAAAGTCTATTACGATCAGGATGCCGATCTCAATGTCTTGAAAAACAAGACCGTGGCTGTCATCGGCTACGGCAGCCAGGGCCATGCGCATGCCCAGAATCTGCGTGACTCTGGCGTCAAGGTGATTATCGGCCAGCGTCCCGGCGGCGCCAATTATGAGCTGGCCAAGGAACACGGCTTCACGCCTGTTTCCGCGGCGGAGGCGGCCAGGCAGGCGGATCTGATCATGATTCTTCTGCCCGACGAGGTGCAGGCCCAGGTCTATGAAAGCGATATCAAGCCCAATCTGAGCAAGGGCAAGGCCCTGCTTTTCGCGCACGGCTTCAACATTCACTTCAGCCAGATCCTGCCGCCCAAGGATGTGGACGTGTTTTTGATCGCGCCCAAGGGGCCGGGGCATCTGGTGCGCCGCACCTTCACCGAGGGCGGCGGCGTGCCCTGCCTGGTGGCCATTGAGCAGGACGCCACCGGCGAGGCGCTCAAAACGGCTCTGGCCTATGCCAAGGGCATTGGCGGCACGCGCTCCGGGGTCATTGAGACGACCTTCCGGGAAGAGACGGAAACCGATCTTTTCGGCGAGCAGGCAGTGCTTTGCGGCGGCGTTTCAGCCTTGATCAAGGCCGGTTTCGAGACTCTGGTGGAAGCCGGCTATCAGCCTGAAATGGCCTATTTCGAATGCATGCACGAAATGAAGCTGATCGTGGATCTGATGTACGAGGGCGGCCTTTCGCGCATGCGCTACTCGATCAGCAATACGGCCGAATACGGCGATTATGTTTCCGGCCCGCGCCTGATCAATGAAGCCGTGAAAAAGGAAATGAAGGGCGTGCTCAAGGACATCCAGAGCGGCAAATTCGCCCGCGATTTCATCCTGGAGGCCAAGGCCCGCTACCCCATGTTCCTGACCACGCGCCGCAATGAGTCCGAACACCAGATTGAAAAAGTGGGCAAAAATCTGCGGGGCATGATGTCCTGGCTGAAAAAGGACAAGAAAGACTAGAGCGGTTTGCTGTTGAATACGGCAACCGCTCTGGCGGCCGCGGGAGCGGCCGCCAGAGCGGTTCAGCTAATTTCATTGGCAAACCGCTCTAGAATGCGTCGCGCGAAGGCTGAGCCGCCAGCCAACAGGCCGTGGCATGCGCGCCCCGGACAAAGGTCGGCGGCATGGCTTCGGCACAGCGGGGTATGGCTTCGGCGCAGCGCGGATGGAAAGGACAACCCGCAGGCATATTCTCCAGGCTGGGCACACTGCCCGGTATGGTGGGCAGGCGATCGAGCTGCATGGAATTGCGGCTGGGCGCGGAGTGCATCAGGCCTCTGGTATAGGGGTGGAGCGGCGCCGCAAACAGCTCGCCTGCCGGCGCGTGCTCTACCAGATGTCCGGCATACATGACGCCCACCGTATCCGCCACTTGCGCAACCACGCCGAGATCATGGGTGATCAGCAGAACGGCCATGCCTCTGTCCCGGCTCTGGGTGACGATCAGACGCAGGATCTGGCCTTGGATGGTGGCATCCAGCGCGGTTGTCGGCTCGTCGGCCAGGAGCAGTTCCGGCCGGCAGGCCAGGGCCATGGCGATCATCACTCTTTGGCGCATGCCGCCCGAGAGCTGGTGGGGAAAGTCTTCATAACGGCTGTGCGGGGAAGGAATGCCCACTTCGGCAAAGAGGCGCTCGGTTTCGCGGCGGGCTTCGGCACGGCTCATGCCCAGATGCAGGCGCAGGGGTTCGGCCGCCTGCTCGCCTGCGGTCAGCACGGGGTTAAGGGAGCTCATGGGCTCTTGAAAAATCATTCCGACTCGTCGCCCACGGATGCGGCGCAAGGCTCGTTCCGGCAGGGTGCGCACATCCGTATCCTGAAGCAAAACCCGGCCGCTGATCACGGCCGTCTCCGGCACAAGGCGCAGGATGGCGCGCGCCGTAAGGCTTTTGCCGCAGCCCGACTCACCCACCAGGCAGGTGATGCCGCCAGGGTACAAAGTGAGGTTCACATCGCGCACCGCAGGGAGCAGGCCGCCGTCACGCCGAAAATGCACCGAGAGATTTTCCAGGCGCAGAAGGGGCGAGGCTTCGGACTCACAGGCCAGACAATGTTTTTGCATTGCAATACGGTATAAAAACAGCGCGTTACGGGGTTGTCAGCTCAGGGAGCTTGCCCGCCGTAAGAGCGGCGTAGCTTTGCAGCGTTTTTTTCAGGCCAATGTGTGGTCAACGGTCACAACGGCCGCCGCGGCCTGCCGTTGCCATCGGACGGCAGGCCGCAGTCTGGCCGGCAGTGCGCGGATCAGTGCTTTACCTGCGCATTGCGGAAATTGATATAGGCTTCGCGCATGGCAATATAGGGGTCCACTGCCGCGCTGTTCAAATCGTCATACAGCGGAAGCACCGCGCCCAAATCGTTGAAACGCAAAGCCAGTTCCGAGCTGGTGGCCAATTCCCAGGGGTGGACGTAGAAAATGGGGTCCGTGAAACAGTCACCCACCCGCCCCACTGTGTCGCGCACGGAACTCGGCCCGATGAACGGCCAGACAACATAAAAACCGTGGCCCACGCCCCAGCGTCCCAGGGTCTGCCCGAAATCCTCGCCATAGGGATCCACGGGCACAATGGTTTTTTTGTCCTTGGCCACATTGGCGAAGCCCAGGCTGGAAGTGGTGTTGATGATAAAGCGGCCGAACTCCACCCCGGCCTCCAGAAAGCGGAACTGAAGGATGTTGTTCACAAAGCGCATGGGGAAGAGCAGGTTGGCAAAAAAGTTGCTCAGACCGCTGCGCAGTTGGTGCGGGGTCACATAAACCCAGGCGTTATACGCGGGTTTGGCCACATACATGTAAAAAATGTCGTTGAAATGGAACCAGAAACGGTTCCAGGGCTCCAGCGGGTCTGAAATGCTGGCTGCCGGGGTAACGTCGTAATCGTCCAGATCGTCGGATTGCGCCATATAGCCGGATTGCGACATATAGCCGGAAGTGTGCACTGTCACTGCGCCGGGTGCAAGCCTGGGGGCATTGGTATAGACGGCGGAGGGAGCCAGAGGCGCTTCTGCCGCGGCGGCCGATGCGCCTGCGGGGCGAACGGCGGATGCCAGGAACAGCGCGGAGCAAAGCAGCGCGCAGCCAATGAGCCGGGATGCGGCGCGGCAAGGCCTGGGGGGGAGTGGGTTGGCTTGCATTTACTGGCGCACTTCCTGGGCTTTGGCGCGCACCCGGGCAATGAGCTGATCCGGGCTCCCGCTGTTCAAAATGTCCTGGAATTGCGTGCGGTAATTTTTGACCAGGCTGATGTTTTCAATCAGCACGTCGTAGACCCGCCAGCCACCCTCCTTGGGCAGCATGCGATAGGCCACGGGCACTTTTTTGCCGTCTTTCATGGTGATCACGCTACGCACTTCCGTGCGGTCGCCCGCCGGGGAACTGACCTCGCCCGTGTACACCACCTGCTCGCCGTTATAGCCGTCGATCTTGCCCACATAGGTGCTGATCAGCAGATCCGCGAAGGCGTCGCTGAAGCGTTTTTGCTGATCCGGGTTGAATGTGCGCCAGCGCGCGCCCACGGTGCGCGATGAAAATTCCCTGAAGTCAAAAATATGCAGGACTTCGTCTTCAATCTGCTGGCGCAGGGGTGCGCGCGTGGCAGGATTGACGTAATCGGGATTTTTGATGCAGGCCAGAATCCGGTTGGTGGCGGTTTCCAGGGCCTGCCGGGCCGGAGAAGCGCCCGCGGCAAGCACGGGGAGGGCCGCAAGGCCCAGAAGCAAGGCAAGGCAGAGCGCGAGCGCAATGCGTCGCGGCAAGGCGATACAATTCATATCTCAAACACCTCCGAAGGCGTATTTTCCTATCAGGGATTCCAAATCCACTGCTGATTCCGTTTCTTGAATGACGCTGCCCGGAGTGAGAATTTTTTCCGAACCCCCGCGGGAGAGACTGACGTATTTGTCGCCAATCAGGCCGCTGGTTTTGATGGAGGCTATGCTGTCGTCGGAAAGGCGCAGATCCTTGTCCAGCCTGAGATGGACCACAGCCTGCGTGCGCATGGGGTCGGGATCAAGGGTGATGCCCACCACCCGGCCCACGGGCACGCCCGCCAGCTCAACATCCGCGCCCACGCGCAAACCTGAGGCGGAATCGAAGCGGGCGGAAAGCTCGAAGCCCTGATGCGTGAACAATTCCATCCGGCCCAGCTTGATGGTCAGATAGGCCACGCAGACAAGGCCCAGCAGCACAAAGACGCCCACGGCGGTTTCACGAATGTTGTTCATTATGCTTGCAAACTCCGGACTGCGTAACAAAGGCAGTACTTTTGGCATCATACTTTGAGAAACGCAAACTTTCAAGCCCTGTTCCGCTCCGGCATACGCCGCCTTTCTAGGCCGGCAGCGCGCTGCGACAGCGCCGGGCGGTTCAGGAGTTCAGCCAGGCGTCCAGCGCCGTGCGCACAGCCGGATCCTGGGGTTGGTGCAGCGCGAGCTGCTGCGCCCCGGCCTCGCGGTGCAGAAATTGCCGCAAGTAGGGATCGTCGCTGGCTTCCAGAGCGGCCAGCGGGCCGGAAAAGATCGCGCCGCCGTCCCTGAGCACCAGCACATGATCCGCAATGGCGCGCAGGCTGGCCAGATCATGACTCACTGCTACCAGGGTCATTTCAGCGTATTGCTCGTGCATGGAGCGCAGCAGCTCGTCCATGCGGGCCGCGGTGATCGGATCCAGGCCGGAAGTGGGCTCGTCGCAGAGCAGAATGCGCGGATCGGCGATAATCGCGCGCGCCAGGCCCGCGCGCTTGCGCATGCCGCCGGACAACTGGTTGGGGAAAAAATCCGCAAAATCCTCAAGACCGACCATGCGCAGCACGCGCAGGGCAGCCTCGCGAATCAGGGGCCTGGGCAGATGCAGATGCTCGCTCAGAGGAAGGGCCACGTTCTGGGCCAGAGAGAGCGCGCCCAGCAGCGCGCCGTCCTGAAAAAGCACGCCCATCTGACGGCGCACGCGGCGGAATTCTCGCGTGCCGAGCCTGAAAAGATCCCGGCCGCCGATCAGCACGCTGCCGGAAATGGGCCGCGAAAGGCCGATGATGTGCCTGAGCAGGGTGGACTTGCCCCCGCCGGAACCGCCCAGGATGACGGAAACCTTGCCCGCGGGCAGCACGGCATTGATGTCGCGCAGCACCACATGCTCGCCGTAGCCCACGGTCAGCGACCGGAATTCAATGTCCCAAGCCTGCATGGATACCGCCTAAAGCAGAAAGGAAGTCAGCACATAGTCCGCGGCCAGAATCAGCACGCAGGAAATGACCACCGCCGAAGTCGTGGCGTTGCCCACGGCCTCTGGGCCCACGCTGTCGCGGCGGCGGTGGGTGTAATAACCCTGGCGGCAGCAGACCGTGGCCACCAGCAGGCCGAAAACCACGGCCTTGATAAAGCCGCCCGCCACGTCGTTCATGGTCACGGA
Source organism: Desulfovibrio sp. ZJ369 (assembly GCF_011039085.1). Taxonomy (GTDB): domain Bacteria; phylum Desulfobacterota; class Desulfovibrionia; order Desulfovibrionales; family Desulfovibrionaceae; genus Desulfovibrio. Next base: position 11,334 of record NZ_JAAKEI010000017.1, read on the forward strand.
ACTGGCGATACGGTAAAAGTAGGCGCCTTCGTTGATGCCGAGCATCAGCACCCCGGTGAGATAGCCGCCGATAATCCCGATGACGTCGAAAACGGCCGTGAGCAAGGGGAAGGAGAGCAGCGCGGCCAGCAGACGCGGGCTGACCAGATAGCCCAGGGAGTTGATATCCATGACGTCCAGGGCGTCGATCTGATCCGTGATCCGCATGACCCCGATTTCCGCGGCCATGGACGAACCGGCCCGCCCGGTGAGCATAATGGCCGTGAGCACTGGCCCGAGCTCGCGGATCAGGGTCAGGGACACGGCCGAGCCCAACATGCCCACCGAGCCGAACTGAACCAGGGTGTAGTAGCCCTGGAGGCCCAGGACCATGCCGCAGAAGATGCCGATCAACACAATCACGAACAGGGACTTGTAGCCAATCACATACAACTGCTGCAAGGTGCGCGGAAAAATTTTGACGCTGCTGAAAATTTGCGCAAGCCCGGCCAGCATGAACAGCGCCGTGCCGCCCACGGCGTCAATGCCCCGCAAACAGGGGCGGCCCAGCGCGCGCAAAAAACGCGCAAAGGCGGGAGTGTCGGAACGACTTGCCATGACCGGCCTCATTTGCTCTTCCGGCTTTTGCCGGAAACAGGTTTTTTCGCGGCCAGAATGGGCGCGCCCAGCTTCATGCGCCGGAGTTCCTCGCGCAGATTGGCGGCATCCAGTTCCGTGCCGCGCAGGCTGACCATGACCAGAAGCACTTTGCCGCTTTTCTGTTGACGGCTGCGCAGGCCGCGCTCCTCCAGCCGGGCCCGCAACCTGTCCGCGTCAGCCTTGTCTTTAAAGGCCGCCGCCTGGAAAAGCCAGTCAAAAAGCGGCGCTTTCGGCTGCGAAACCTGCGGGGCTTGCGAGGATTGCGCAGCCTGACTTGCGGCCTGCCCCCGGGACGCGGCAGGGCGGGCTTGCGCGCCCCCTTGCGGTTGCGCGGCAGGCGTGGGGGGCGCTGTTCCCCCCGCATGCTGACTGATGCCCCAGGCTGCCAGCCCCTCGCCCTGGGGACGACTGAAGGGATAGGCGGGCGAGGCGGATTGCGAATCGGCAGGAAGGGCCGCGGCCGCGTTTTGAGCGCCAGCGGCCTGGGCCGCGCCGGTCCGGGCGGCCGTATTCCCGGTGCCTGGGGACATGGCCGCCGTGCTTTCGGCGTGCTGCGTCCCGGCTGACTGCGGCGCGGCGTCCGGGTCATGCGGCGCAACAGGCTGATCAGGCGAGGGCCAGTCGGGCGGGGCGGCAGGCGAAGCGCCGCGGGCGGCGTCGCTCGCGGCCGGCTCCTCCGCAATCATGCCGGTGATCTGCCCCACGCGTTTTTCCGGATTCTGGCCGCGGCCGACCATAAAGCCCATAAAAAACGACCAGCCCACGGCCGCCATCAGCACCAGGCCGAGCGCGGCCAGGGCCGCGCCGGACAAACTGACGGTGAAGCGGCGCTGCCTGCCGCTTGCGGAAGGATTTTTCACGCGGACTTTGCGCAGGGGTTGGACCATAAAAGTGTACCTGTTCCGGAGCCCGTTCCTTGTCAAAGGCAAGGGCGTTCAAAAAGTCATGGCGCAGGGGAAGGCGAGCCGCTTCAGGCCAGGGCCATTACATGCTCTGCGGCGCGCTGACGCCGAGTACGTCAAGGCCGTTGCGCACCACTTGCCCCACGGCGCGCAGCAGGGCCAGACGGGCACGGCTGCGATCGGGATCCCCGGCCAGCAAAACCTGATGCCTGGCGTAGTAGCTGTGCAAAAGCCCGGCCAGCTCCGTCAGATAATGGCTGACATGATGCGCGGCCAGGGCCCTGGCCGCGGCTGCCAGCATATCCTCGAAACAGGCGGCCTTGCGCAGCAGGGCCATGTCTTCCGGCGTGTCCAGGCTGGTGAGCGCAGCCTCGTCCGACCTTGCGGGCAGAATGATGCCGCGCTCCTCCGCGCGGCGCAGCACCGCGCAGATCCGGGCATGGGCGTACTGCACATAATAAACCGGGTTGTCCAGGCTGCGCTGCCTGGCCAGCTCCAGATCGAAATCCAGAGGGCTGTCGCTCTTGCGCGAGAGAAAAAGAAAGCGCGCCGCGTCCGTGCCCACTTCCTGCAAAACATCGGCCAGGGTCTCGAACGTGCCCGCGCGGGTGGACATGCTCACCGGCTTGCCGTGCTGCAGGAGATTGACCAGCTGGATCAGCACCACGTCAAAGCTCTCGCGCTCTTTGCCCATGGCTGCCACGGAGGCCCGCATCCGCGGCAGATAGCCGTGATGATCCGCGCCCCAGACATCAATGAGCCAGTCGTAGCCGCGCTGAAATTTGTCATGATGGTAGGCGATATCCGACGCGAAGTAGGTCAGGCTGCCGTCGGACTTTTTCAGCACGCGATCCTTGTCGTCGCCCAGTTGTCCGGTGGCGAACCAGAAAGCGCCGTCCTTCTCGTAGGTGAAGCCCGCCTTGCTTAGCGCCGCAAAGGCCGCGTCCACGGCCCCGCTTGTCACGAGGGTCTTTTCCGAAAACCAGTGCCCGTGCTCTACGCGAAAGGCTTGCAGATCCGCCTTGATCCCGGCCAGTATTACCTCCTTGGCCCGCTCATGGCAGCGGTCCTGGCCCTGATATGGCGGCAGATCCGGCAGCCCGGGATCGGCCTCAAGCATTTCCCGCGCGATATCAATGATATACGCGCCCCGGTAATACTCCTCGGGCCAGTCCACCGGGCGTTGGGCCAGCTCCTGCACGCGCAGCCAGACCGAAAGGCCCAGCAGGCGCATCTGGCGGCCCGCATCATTTATATAATATTCCGTGTCCACGGCGTATCCGGCCTTGCGCAACAAGCGGGCCAGGCTGTCGCCCACGGCCGCGCCCCGCCCGTGGCCCACATGCAAAGGGCCGGTGGGATTGGCCGAAACATATTCCAGAAGCACCTTGCGGCCGCGCCCCGCGTCGCTTGCGCCATAGGCCCCGCCTGCCGCCTCGATGTCCGCAATCACACGCCGCCAGAAGGCCTGGCTGAAGGTCACATTGCAGAATCCCGGCCCCGCGGCTTCGGCTTTTTCCAGCTCCGGGCAGCGTTCCAACAATTTGGCCGCGAATTTTTGGGCCAGTTCCCGGGGGCTGGTTTTGGCTTGCCTGGCCAGAAGCATGGCCGCATTCACCGAGAGATCCCCGTGTCTGGCATCACGCGGGGGCTCAATGACGGTTTTGGCGGGCCAGGTCAGGCCCTCTTCCTCAATAACGGCCGCAAGGGCCGTGCGCAGAACTTCTGTGGCGCGCATATTTTTTCGCATCCTCGGCTTGCAGGGCTGGTTTGGTCTTCATGCGCACGGCGCGCGTAAGACGGCAATCACTTGTTGCCCGGTCACATGGGCCGGGCAGGGCATGTCCGGGACCAGAGCGTTTAGCTCATTTCATTAGCTAAGCGCTCTAAAGGCCGAAACCCCTGGCGCTTTGCAAATCGTTGACCAGCGCAATGCGCGGCTCGTCCGCTTCCGCGGCGATTCCGGCCAGGCAGGGAGCCACCATTTTGCCCAGCACTGCCTTGGGCCCCAGCTCCAGCCAGAAGCGCGCGCCATCCTTATATTGATTGCGGACGGTTTCAATCCAGCGCACCGGAGAGGTCATTTGTTCCAGCAGATTTTCCCTGGCGCTTTCGCCGTCGTGCGCCGCCTTGCCGTTCACGTTGCAGTAGACCGGAAAACGCGGTTTTTGCCAGACCGCCTTACGCAGCAACGGCGCAAGCTCCCGGTTGGCCTCGCGCATCATGGGGCTGTGAAATGCGCCGCTGACTTTGAGTTCCAGGCCGCGCCCCTTATGCTCCCTGGCTTTTTGGCAGGCCAGAGCCACAGCGTCTTTGGCCCCGCTGACCACAAATTGCGCGGGCGTATTGTAGTTGGCCACGAGCAGCAATGCCTCGCTCTCCGTGGCCGCCTCGGCCACGATGCGGGCGACTTGGGCCTCGTCCAGCTTGAGCAGGGCGGCCATGCCGCCCGTGCCCTGCGGATCGGCCTCGGCCATCAGGCGGCCGCGCAAGGCCGTGAGCTCCAGAACCGTGTCTGGCGAAAGCACCCCGGCCGCGGCCAGGGCGCTGAACTCGCCCAGGCTGTGCCCGGCCGCGCCCAGAGGCGCGGCACTGCCGATGCGGGCGGCCGTTTCGCGCCACAAATTCAGATTGACCACGGTCAAGGCGGGTTGCAGGGCGCGGGTGTCGCTCATGGCCGCAGCATCGCCTTCCCAGCAGATCTCGCGCAGGGGCAGGCGGCTGATGCTTTCCGCGCGTTTCCAAAGATTCATGGCCTCGGAAGAGGCTTCGGCCAGATCGCGGCCCATGCCGGGCTCTTGTGAGCCCTGGCCGGGAAAGAGCAGAACGGGTTGCGTCATTGTGCGGACAGACCTCCGGAATAATGCCCACAACAGGGCGAATCGTTTTTTTACGTTATCGGCGCGGACCTTGCAAGTCCCGTCCGCGAGGGATATGACTGGCCCTGTCCGGATCTGTGCGGATCTGCGCGGGCTGTCTGGCCGCTGTCCGGCAAGGGCCTTGGAACGGCCCGCAGATCTAATGATCGGCGTCCGGCTGGAAAGCGCATTTTTTCGGTATGTCCGGGTTTCTGATCGAAAAGGCGGAGAAGGTGAGAATGCAACAACAGACGGTGGACCTCAAAGAACTGGCGCGGCTGGCGGCGGCCTCGGGCGCGGATCTGCCTGCAACGGCCCTGGAGCCGCTGGCAGTGTATCTGGAGATGCTCTGCCGCTGGAATACGGCCATGAACCTGACCGGCGCGCGGAACTGGCAGGATGCCCTGACCCGTTTGGCAGTGGACAGTTTTCATCTGGCCGCTTTTCTGGACAGTCTGGATCTGCCCGCTGCGCCGCTGAGCTGGGATCTCGGCTCCGGCGCGGGCCTGCCGGGCATCCCTCTGCGCCTGGTCTGGACCAGGGGCGCGTATTATCTGGTTGAAGTGCGCGAAAAGCGCGCCCTTTTTCTCTCCAGCGTGCTTTCCCGTCTGCGCTTGCCTGCCACCCATGTTTTCCGGGGTTCGGTGGAGCATTTTTTCCAGGGCCAGTGTTGCCCCGCGGACTGCATCGTCAGCCGGGCCTTCATGCCCTGGCGCAATCTGCTGGATCTTACGTTGCCGCATTTGCGGTCCGAGGGGGTTTTGATCATTCTTGCCCTGACGCCCGCGCCCGATCAGTTGCCCGCGCCCTGGCGGCTCGGATGCGCGCGCTCCTACACGGTGGCGGGCAGGGGGCGCTGGTTCTGGGCGCTCAGGCCCGCCGGGCCGGAAGGGACGGCCCACAGTGCCGCGCCAGCCGAAGCGGCAGGATCGGGCGCGCCGGGGAATCGTAACGGAGAAACGCAGCCGTGCGGCAGCTGACGCCGCCCGCAACCCGGCCGGATTCGGCTGAAACCGCCCGGCCTGTCGGTTCCGGCGGCGGCAGCCCGCCCTCTCTCCCCACGACTTTCGGGCAACAGGGCCGGGGCGGGGAGTCTTTGCGCCTCTGGCGTCGGGGCTTGCTCTGGGGGCTCGTGACTCTGGCCCTGGCCTTTGCCCTGCGCATGGTGGAGTGGCCCTGCTGGCAGAATCCGGAATACCGCCTGGGCAAGGAGTGGCTGCTGGCCACCCATGACGCCTATCACTGGGTGGCCGGGGCCGAGGGCTTCGGTCTGGCCGTGGGGCATCCCATGGCTGAAATGCTGCGGGCTATTGCCGGGGCCCTGCATACCAGTCCGGCGGCCGTGGCATTCTGGTTTCCGGCTGTGCTGGCCAGTCTGGTGGCCGGAATCGTTTTTGCCTGGGTCTGGGCCCTGGGCAGCATGGAGGCAGGCGTGGCCGCCGGTCTGCTGACTTCCTTGGCGCCCGGTTTTCTGGCCCGCACCCTGCTCGGCTATTACGACACGGATCTGGTGACCCTTTTCTTTCCCCTGCTCATGACGCTGGTCCCGGCCTGCTGGGCCATGCGCTACATGCTGCTGCCCCGGATGATCCTGCGGCGTCTCGTGGCGGGGACGGGCCTCAAGGCGACCCCGGATCAGTGGCGCGCCCGCGCCGTGGAGCACTGCCAGCCGCTGGGCAATCCCCTGCGCTGGCAGTGGGTGCTGCTGCTCGGGGCTTCGGGGATTGTTTCCTGGTGGACCCAGGAATGGCATTCGGTTTTTCCCTATCTGATCCGCTACAATGTGATCCTTCTGGCCGTCATGAGCCTGATCATGGCCCCGCGCGGGCGGCGCGCTCTTTTGCTGCTGGGCGCTCTGGCCTATGCGCTGCCCACCCTGGGCGGCCCGGCGGGCTTTGCCTTCAGCCTGATCCTGCTGGCTGCGGGAAGCGGGCCGGGGCGTTCCCTGCGCCGCCTGCTCTGCCGCCCGTCCGTGCTGGTTCTGCTCTGGCTGGGCACACTCGCGCTGTTGCTGCAGGGGCAAATCCTGACCACCCTGATCAACCATGCCAACGCCTATCTCAAGCACGCGGGCGACGTGAAGAGCACCGGCCAGGGCGCGACCCTGGTCTATCCTTCAGTGGCCCAGTCGATCATTGAAGTGCAGGATCTGAGCTTCGCGGCGCTGTTTCCGTACTTTCATCCCTGGATGGAAGCCGCGGTACTCGGGTTGCTCGGCTTCCTGCTGGTGCTCTTCCGCAGGCCGGGCGCGCTTTTTCTGCTGCCGCTGGCCGCATTGGGGCTCTTGAGCACCAGGCTCGGCGGCAGAATGGTCATGTTCGGCGCGCCGGTGGTGGCCGTGGGGCTGACTCTGCCGCTCTACTGGCTGTTGCAGCGCCTGGTGCGCGCGGATCTGCGCGGGGCAGGGGCCGGGCTGCTGACCTCGGCCGTGCTGATCGGCCTGCTGGTGGTTCCGTTTGTGGACATGATCCAGGCCATGTCCCAAGGCCCCATGATCAACCGCCGCCACGCCGACGCCCTGACCCGCGCCCGGACCATGACGCCCGAGGATGCCGTGCTCTGGCTCTGGTGGGACTGGGGCTATGCGGCGCACTATTTCGCGCGGCGGGCCACCATTGCCGACGGCGCGCAGCACGCCGGGCCCTCGCTGTACCTGCCTGCCGCTGTTTTTGCCACGGACAACGCGCGCTTTGCCCGGCAGTTGATCCGCTATACCGCCAAATCCGGCAACGAGCCGGGAAATGTCTTCAAAAATCTGGACGGCGCGGCGGCCCAGGCCCTGATGAACAGCCTGCGCTCGCCGGAAACCCCGCTGATCGAAGCCAACGGGCGGCTCTTTATAGTGGTCAGTTTTGAGATGCTGCGCCTGGGATTCTGGATCAGCAATTTCGGCAACTGGAACTTTGAGACCCGGCAGGGCGAGGGCGGGGCGCTGTCCATTGTGACGCAGGCCCTGGCTTACCATCTGGGCAGCGGCGAAGTGCAGCTTGAAGGCAGCCCCACTGTTATTTATGCCTCGTCCATCGGGGTTTTTGAAGAAACCGGCGTGACCCGCCGCAATTATGTGCAGGAATGGTTTGACGCCCACCCCAGGGCCACGCCCGAGGAGCAGCAGGCATTTTTGTCCCAACGGCGCAACGTGTATTTTCTCTTTAACCGGGTCACGGACGAAAAGCTGGTCATGGACGAAGGCCTGTACAATTCGCTGATGGTCCAACTCCTGTTGAGCGATCCGCAGGACCCGCGTTTTTCCCCGTATTTCAAGCTGGTCTACGACAATGTTTTTGCCAGGATTTACGAAGTGCTCTGAAAGCCCGCCTTCCAAGGCGCTCTGATCCGCACGGGGCGGCGATCGGTCCGGCCGGGCAGGTATTTTTGTCAGTGATGATAGGGAACCTTGCGCAATATGCACTCCGCCCGGTAAAGCTGCTCCAGGAGGACCACCCGGGCCAGCTCGTGCGGGAGCGTCATGGCCGAAAGGCTGAGCAGGCGGCAGGCGCGGGCGCGCACTTCTTCGTCCAGACCGTAGGCCCCGCCCACAATAAAACAGACCCGGCCGCGCGCCTCCTGATCCATCTGCCGGAGCAGGGCCGCCAGTTGCGGGGAAGTCAGCTTCTCCCCGCGCTCGTCCAGGGCCAGGGGCAGATCCTGCGGGGCCAGAGCTTCCAGAATCCGGCGCCCTTCCAGGGCAGTGCGTCTCTCCGGGGTCAGAGCCGCGTCGCCGTCCCGCACTTCCGCGCATTCCAGACGCCGCCAGCGGGCGATCCTCGTGGCATAGTGGGCGGCGGCGTCTTTCCAGAACACTGTTTTCAGCCTGCCCACGCTGAGCAAGCGCAAAGGTTTGCCAATCATGTCCCATTCTCCCTGCCGCGTGCTGGATCCTGAGGCCGCAGCCCTCTGCCTGCGCCGCGGCGGCGTGCTGATCTTTCCCACCGAAACCTTTTACGGGCTGGGCTGCCTGGCCGCTGACGGCGGGGCTGTGGCCCGTATCTATCAGCTCAAGCGGCGGCCCGTCCAGCAGCCCTTGCCCCTGCTGGCCGCCGACGTGGCCCAGGCTAAGGCCGTGGCCCGGCTGGAGGCCGCGCCGCCGGAATTGCTCGCGGCTTTCTGGCCCGGCCCGCTGACCGTCCTTTTGCCCGCGCGGGCCGCCGACGTTGCGCAGGGCGGCGCGCGCGGCTTGCCCGCCGCCTTGCTCAATGGGGAGGGCAAGGTGGCCGTGCGCGTCACCCCGCATTCGCTGGCCGCGCGTCTGGCGCTGCTGGCGGGCGGCGCGCTGACGGCCAGCAGCGCCAATCCGAGCGGCCGCGCTCCGGCGTGCCATTGGAAGGAGCTGGATCCGGAACTGCTGGCCGCGCTGGCGGATCTGGGCGATCTGGGCGGTCTGCTGCCTGCCGGAAGGGGAGGGGAACAACCGGCCGGAGGCGCGCCCTCCACCCTGGTGGAACCCCTGGAGGATGCGGAGCGGGGCGGGCAAAAACGCCTGCGCCTGCTGCGGGCCGGGGCAATCAGCTCGCAAGCCCTGGAGCGGGCGGGCTTCGCGTGCGTGTAAGAAGGCTCGCTGCAACCAGGAGGGCGGGCAGATCAGGGCTGACGCATCGTATGCGTCAGCCCTGCCGTCCCGGATATTCGCTCTCGACGGCAGATGCCAAATTTGGCAGAATTATAGCTCTAGGTTCAAGGAGCGCGCATTCTCTCTCATTGAGGCAGCGAAATGGTATGAAAAAAACCGTGATTTGTCCGCATTGCGGGCAGCCGTTCAGCAAATACGCCAATCCCACGCCCACCACGGACGTGCTCATCTACACGCCGGAACGCGGCGTGGTGATCATTGCGCGCGGCAACCCGCCTCTGGGCTTTGCCCTGCCCGGCGGCTTCATTGAGGAAGGCGAGCAGGCCGAAGCCGCGGCCCTGCGCGAAATGCGCGAGGAAACCGGTCTGGAGGTCGAACTGACCGGCCTTTTGGGCGTCTATTCCCGCCCGGATCGCGATCCCCGCCAACACACCTTGAGCGTGGTTTTCACCGGCCGCCCGCGCAATCCCCAGGCCTTGCGCGCCGGAGACGACGCGGCCCAGGCCGCTTTTTACGCTCTTGACAAACTGCCTTTGCCCCTGGTTTTTGACCACGCGCGCATCCTGGCGGATTTCAGGGATGTTCTGGCCGGTCGCCGCACTCTGGCCGGGGTGGAGCCCTTGCAGGAAGAGGCGCGCTGATGGGCTATGCCTGCCTGAGAGAATGCCTGGCGGATCTGGAGGCTCAGGGGCAACTCAAGCGCGTGGACGCGGAGCTGGACCCCTGTCTGGAGCTGGCTGCCGTACAGCGGCGGGCCTTCCGGGCCAAAGCGCCGGCCCTGCTGTTCACCCGGGTCAAGGGCACGCGCTTTCCCATGCTGGCCAATCTTTTTGGCACGCGCGAGCGTTTGCATTATATTTTCCGCGACAGTCTGGCCACCGTGGATGCGGTTCTGGCGGCCAAGGCCGATCCCGCGGAAGCCATGCGGCGGCCCTGGCGCTCGCTCAAGGCCCTGCCCGGCCTGTTCCACATGCTGCCGCGCATGGCGCAGGGCGGCAGCGCGCCTGTGCTGGAATGTCGCTGCACGCTTGCGGATCTGCCGCGTCTGACCTGCTGGCCTCACGACGGCGGCCCCTTTGTCACCCTGCCCCTGGTCTATACCGAAGACCCGCGCAAGCCGGGCCTGGACGCCTCCAATCTGGGCATGTACCGGGTGCAGCTGGCGGGCAATGCCTATGCCGCCGACGAGGCGGGCCTGCACTATCAGATCCACCGGGGCATGGGCGCGCACCACGCCGCAGCCCTGGCCCTGGGGCAGGCTCTGCCCGTGCATGTCTATGTGGGCGGGCCGCCCGCGCTCAGCGTGGCCGCGGTGATGCCTCTGCCCGAAGGCCTTTCCGAACTGCGCTTTGCCGGTCTGCTGGGCGGCCGCCGCACAGCCGTGGCGCGTGAGGCGGCCCTGCCGTTGCCGGTGCTGGCCCAGGCGGACTTCTGCATCAGCGGGCATCTGCTGACCGGACTCAAGCCCGAGGGGCCGTTCGGCGATCATCTGGGCTATTACAGCCTGCGGCATGATTTCCCGGTGCTCAAGGTGCAGGCCGTGCACCACCGCAGGGACGCGATCTGGCCTTTCACCACTGTGGGCCGCCCGCCGCAGGAAGACACGGTTTTCGGCGATTTCATCCACGAGCTTACCGCCGCGCTGGTGCCGCAGATGTTCGAGGGCGTGCGCGAGGTTCAGGCCGTGGACGCGGCCGGCGTGCATCCTCTGCTGCTGGTTCTTGGCAGCGAGCGTTACACGCCGTATGAGGCGCGGCGGCGGCCGCGCGAGCTGCTCACCGCAGCCCTGCATCTGCTGGGCACGACCCAGACCGCGCTGGCCAAATATGTGCTGCTGGCCGCGCATGAGGACGCTCCGGGCCTTTCCGCCCGCGACACGCCCGGATTCTTGCGGCATATGCTGGAGCGCGCGGATTTCAGCCGGGATCTGCATTTTCTGACCCGCAGCACCGGCGATACTCTGGATTACACGGGCAGCGGCCTGCACGAGGGCTCCAAGCTGATCTGGGCCTCGGCCGGGGAGAAGCGGCGCGAGCTGGGCCTGGAGCTGACAAGCGCGCCGGATCTGCCCGACGGCTTTTGCGGGCCGCGCGTGGCCGGGCCGGGCCTGCTGGTGCTGCGCGGCCCGGCGCACAGCCTTGGCCGGGGCGAGCCTGACCCCAAGCTGGAAGAACTGGCCCGCGTTTTTGCTTCCTGGCCGGGCCGGGAGGCTTTTCCGCTGCTGGCTGTGGTGGATGAGCCGGAATTCTGCGCCGCCAGCCTGGAAAATTTTTTGTGGACGGTCTTCACCCGCTCGGATCCGGCCACGGACAGTTATGGGGCCAATGCCCGCATCCGGGCCAAGCATTGGGCCTGCGACGCGCCGCTGCTCTTGGACGCCCGGCTGAAACCCTTTCATGCCCCGCCCCTGGAAGAGGATCCGGCTGTTGCCCGCAGGGCGGAAGCTCTGGCCGCGCCGGGCGGGCCTTTGCACGGCTGCTATTAGAGCATTTTTTGATTGAAAATAGATATCTTCAACACAAAATGCTCTAACGTCCAGGGCGCTATGCTGAAATGCCGATCCCCGGGAGGACAGCGGGATGAAAATAGCCTTATTGCAATGCAACAGCGTGACCGGCGACGTGGCCGGGAATCTCCAGCGCATCCTGGACGCCGCGCGGCAGGCGGCTGGCGCGGATCTTTGCGTGACGCCGGAGCTGGCTCTCTGTGGCGCGGCTCCCGGCCATTATCTCTGCGCCGAGGATTTCGCGGAAGGGTGCCGCCGGGCCTTGCAGCAACTGGCCGAGGCCCTGCGCGACGGGCCGCCGTTGCTGGTGGGCGCGCCGGTGGTCAGCGTCTATGCCGCGGGCCTGCTTTCCAACGCGGGCGTGCTCATCCACAAGGGGCAATGGCAGGTGGTCTCGCGCAAGGTCTACCAAAGCCTGGGCCAGAATTTCGGCCAGGGCGCGGGCCAGGTCGATGACGTGCGCTATTTTGATCGCGGCATTTCCTGCGGCATCCTGCCCCTGGCCGGCTGGCGGCTGGGCGTGGTGCTCTGCGAGGACGCTGCGGCCGAGGGGGGCGCGTTCTGGAAAACCCAATATGCCAGCGGCCATAATCCGCTTATGGAACTGGTCCAGCGCGGGGTGGACGCCATTGTGCACATGGCGGCCGCGCCGTTCAGCGTGGGCGCGCAGGAAGCCGGGGAGCATATGCTTTCGCATGTGGCGGCGCGGCATCATGTGCATCTTTTTTCCGTCAATCTGGTGGGCGGCAATGACAGCCGCATCTACAACGGGCAGAGTCTGGCCTTTGATCCCACCGGGCAGTTGCTGGCCCGGGGCAAGGCTTTTGAGGAAGATGTGCTGGTGGTTGACACCTCGCTGGGGCCCGCTGAGCCCGAACCTCTCTGCACCAGCGCGGAAGAAGCCTGCTGGCGCGCCCTGACCCTGGGCACGCGCGATTTCGTGCGCAAGTGCGGGGCCGAACGGGTTATTGTGGGGCTGTCCGGCGGCATGGATTCGGCCCTGGTCTGTTGCATTGCGGCAGAGGCATTGGGCCCGGAGCGTGTCACGGGCGTGCTGATGCCTTCGCCCTACAACAGCGAAGGCTCGCTGACGGACGCCCGCGCTTTGGCCGACAATCTGGGCGTGACCACCGTCACCCTGCCCATTGAGCCGCTGATGCGCTGCTTTGAGGAAACGCTCAGGCCCGGACTTGCCCTTTTTCCGGAACAGGCCGGCGACGTGACCTTTGAAAACGTGCAGGCCCGCATCCGCGGCACGCTCCTCACGTCCCTGGCCAACCGGGCCAGGGCTCTTGTGCTGAATACAGGCAACAAGAGCGAGGGGGCCCTGGGGTATACCACGCTGTACGGCGACGCCGTGGGCGCGCTTGGCGTCATTGCGGATCTGACCAAAACCCAGGTCTATGCCGTGGCCCGTTGGTACAACGAGCGCCGGGGCGCGGCCATCATTCCGCAGAATATTTTCGACAAGGCCCCTTCAGCCGAACTGCGCCCCGGCCAGAAAGATGCCGACAGCCTGCCCCCCTATGACGTGCTTGATCCCTTGCTGGAGAAACTGCTCGCGCCCGCGGCGCACGGGGCGGCCGGGCTTGAGCCCGAGGCGTGCCGCGAGGTGCGCGACAAACTGTTCAAAGCGGAATTCAAGCGCCGCCAGGCTCCCCTGTGTCTGCATGTGAGCCGCATGCCTTTCGGTTCGGGCTGGCAGGCGCCTGTAGCGGGGCGCTACCGGCTGCCGTAAACAGTGCCGGGCTGCCCGGGCGCGCGCTCACAGCCCCGGCGCGCGGCGCAACGGGGAGGGATGCACCCTTGAGATGATTTCCGTAAAAAATTCATTGTAATTTTACATGGTTGCAAAAGGAATTTCACGCTAAAAGTGAATCCTTCGCAACGGGTTTTCCCTTGAAGCCCGGCGCGGGCTGGAGTAAAGTCACATGTCAGCCCACAATACTTTGACCCGGAGGAAGTCATGGCGGAAGCACCGGAGAAAAATCTGGCCCTTGATATTGTGCGCATTACCGAGGCAGCGTCCCTGGCCTCGGCCCGCTGGCTGGGCCGCGGCGACAAAGAGTCCGGTGACGGCGCAGCTGTGGACGCCATGCGCGTCAGCTTTGCCACGCTGCATATTGACGGCCTTGTGATCAGCGGCGAGGGTGAAAAAGATCATGCCCCCATGCTGCGTAACGGCGAAAAAGTGGGCATGGGCGACGGGCCGAGTCTGGATGTGGCCGTGGACCCGGTGGAAGGCACCAATCTGCTGGCTTACGGCCGCCCCAACGCCATTTCCGTGGTGGGCGTGGCGCCGCGCGGCAGCATGTTCAATCCCGGCCCCAGTTACTATATGCAAAAGCTGGTGGTGCCGCGCGAGGCGCGCGAGGTCATAGATTTGGACGCGCCGGTCAAGGTCAACCTGGCACATGTGGCCAAAGCCATGGGCAAAAGCATTCAGGATCTGGTCGTCTTCGTGCTGGACAAGCCCCGCCATCAACGCTTGATCGCGGAGATCCGCGAGGCCGGGGCCCGCATTCAGCTTCAGACCGACGGCGACGTGGCAGGCGCGCTGATGGCCGTTGATCCGCGCTCCGAGGTGGATGTGATGCTGGGAACGGGCGGCACCCCGGAAGGCGTGCTGGCGGCCTGCGCCATCAAGGGCATGGGCGGGCAGATCCTGGCCAGACTGGATCCGCAGTCCTATGTGGAAAAAGAAGCCATCAACGAAGCGGGCATTGATCTGCGCGAAGTGCTCACGGTCAACGATCTGGTGCGCAGCGACGATTGCTTTTTCGCCGCCACCGGCATTTCCGGCGGCGACTTTTTGCGCGGCGTGCGCTACAGCGCGCGGCACGCGGTAACCCACTCCCTGGTTTTGCGTGGCAAAACCGGCACATTGCGCTATGTGGAGTCGTACCATAATATGGACAGACTCTCTAAAATCAGCGCGGTTCGGTATTGAATGAAAAGAGCGTATTTTTTGTTTCCGGTTCCTCGTCAATGGGCATTCCCGGCCGGTCTCGGCCTGATGCTCCTCCTTCTGTTTTTCGTGCTGCCGGCTCCCATTGCCGAGGCTGCGCGCGCCGTGCCCAAAAAGCCCGCGCCCGCTTTGACCGTCTATGACAATCAGCCTCCGGTCACGGACAAGGAATTGATCGACTTTCTGGAAATTCTGCCGCGCTTCCGGGCCTGGGCCAAGAAAAACAAGGAAGAGGCCCACCCTGTGCTGCGCAACGGCAAGGCGGATTTTCTCTATTCGCCCCAGGCCGCGGAATGGGTGAGGGCCCAGGGCTGGGATCCGTTGCGCTTTTTCAGCGTCATGGGCCGGATGGCCGCGGCGCTGGTCATTGTTGAGGAAGGCAATGACATGAGCGGCACTCGCCCGCGCGACATGCCCAGCGTCACGGAAGAAGAACTGACTCTTGCCCGCCGCCACCTGGGCACCATGCTGAAAGCCGGAAGCGACGCGCCGCCGATCAATCGCTGAATGCTTTCATCAGTTCGGAATATCAGGCTGTTTTGCGGGGCTTGGATTTTTCTTTGCAAGGCTGGAGGAATATAATCATCTGAATTTTTTTGAAAAAATTCCCACCCATGAGAGCGTTTTGCTCATGAAATCAGCAAAACGCTCTCACTTTGAAGCAACGGAAATGGTCATAAAAAACCCCTTGAAGCTTTGAGCCTCAAGGGGTTTTGCTGTTTTTGTTCTGGAACGATCCTGGAGGGTCGGTAAAATGGAGCTGGCGGGGACGCATAGGAGTCGAACCTACCGCAGACCGTAAAGCCTGCCGCCGGTTTTGAAGACCGGGCGCCACACCGGTGACGAAACGCCCCCGCATTGCATGATGACAGCCACAGGCGAGCAAATTTTTCAGTTGCCTGCGGACGCGTGGCGGATTTTCATCCTCGCAGTCGCAAGGTGCGCAGAGCCGTTCCAGGCCCTGGAACCTGCACCTGCGCTGCGCGGCTGTTCCACCAAGCGGCAGCCATTCCGAAAAGATCCGGGAAGGCCCATTCGGGCCGTTGACGCCCTGCTTTCAGGAAGAATCATGGCACGGAAGTAAACAGCCGTCAATCACAAGCATGGGTCGTGGCAGGGCTGCCGCGCGTATTGCCAGGCATGGAAGCAATGGTATACACAGGCTGGCATTGCCTGTACGGGCGTGCATTTGACAGCGGCCGCGTGCAGGTAGTACTTTCTTGCGCGGGCTGGCCGCCAGTCCGGCTCTGGCCGCGCGCAGCCGCTGCGCGCGGAAATCGTAACGGAGGCAGCGTTGAATCAGATAAGTCGCAACCTGATGCTTTGGGCGATCATCGTCCTGGCGATGGTCATGCTTTTTAATATGTTCCAGCAGCCGCAAAGCGCTCTGGAGCGGGTGCCCTACACGGAATTTATGAACCGGGTGGACAAGGGGCAGGTGCTGTCCGTGACCATCCAGGGGCATACCCTTACCGGCAAAGTGGCCGAGGGCAAGAGTCTGGTGACCTATGCCCCGCAAGATCCGGGGCTGGTCAGCAAGCTCATGGAAAAAAAGGTGGAAATCAAGGCCGAGCCGCCGGAGGAACAGCCCTGGTACATGGCTCTGCTGGTTTCCTGGTTCCCCATGCTTCTGCTGATCGGGGTCTGGATATTTTTTATGCGCCAGATGCAGAGTGGGGGCGGCAAGGCCATGAGCTTCGGCCGTTCCAGGGCACGGATGCTCAATCAGGAAGGCGCGCGCATCACCTTTGACGACGTGGCGGGCGTGGACGAGGCCAAGGAAGAGCTCTCGGAAGTGGTGGAATTTCTTTCCAATCCCAAAAAGTTCACCCGCCTGGGCGGGCGTATTCCCAAAGGCGTGCTCCTGGTGGGCCCTCCGGGCACGGGCAAGACGCTGCTGGCGCGCGCCGTGGCCGGCGAGGCCGGGGTGCCGTTTTTTTCCATCTCCGGTTCGGATTTTGTGGAAATGTTTGTGGGCGTGGGCGCTTCGCGCGTGCGCGACCTTTTCGTGCAGGGCAAAAAAAACGCGCCCTGCCTGATTTTTATTGATGAAATCGACGCCGTGGGCCGCCAGCGCGGCGCGGGTCTGGGCGGCGGCCATGACGAACGCGAGCAGACCTTGAACCAATTGCTGGTGGAAATGGACGGCTTTGAGAGCAATGAAGGCGTGATCCTGATTGCAGCCACCAACCGCCCGGATGTGCTGGACCCGGCTCTGTTGCGGCCCGGCCGCTTTGACCGCCAGGTGGTGGTGCCCACGCCGGATCTGCGCGGCCGCCGCCGCATCCTTGAGGTGCATACCAAGCGCACGCCCTTGGATTCGGATGTGGATCTGGAAGTGCTGGCGCGCGGCACGCCCGGCTTTTCCGGCGCGGATCTGGAAAACCTGGTCAACGAGGCCGCCCTGCAGGCCGCCAAGCTCAACCAGGACAAACTGGACATGCGCGATTTTGAATTCGCCAAGGATAAAGTGCTCATGGGCCGCGAGCGGCGCAGCCTGATCCTTTCGGAAGAGGAAAAGCGGATCACCGCCTACCATGAAGGCGGTCACGCTTTGGCGGCCCGTCTGCTGCCCGGTTCCGACCCGGTGCACAAGATCACGATCATCCCGCGCGGCCGCGCTCTGGGCGTGACCATGCAGTTGCCGGAGGAAGACCGCCACGGCTACTCGCGCACCTTCCTGCGCAATAATCTGGTGGTGCTGCTTGGGGGCCGCGTGGCCGAGGAGCTGATCTTCGACGACATCACCACCGGCGCGTCCAACGATATTGAGCGCGTCACCCGTATGGCCCGCAAGATGGTCTGCGAATGGGGCATGAGCGAGGCCGTGGGTACGCTTGCCATCGGCGAAACCGGCGAAGAGGTTTTCATCGGCCGCGAATGGGTGCAGAACAAGAATTTCAGCGAAGACACGGCCCGCCTGGTGGACTCCGAGGTCAAGCGCATCGTGGATGAGGCCCATTCCCGCTGCCGCAAGCTCCTTGAAGATAATGTGGAGATTCTGCACCGCATCGCGCGGGCTCTGCTGGATCGCGAGACCATCACCGGCGATGAGCTGGATCTGATCATGGAGAATAAGGAACTGCCGCCCCTGGACGTCAACGGCAAACCTGTGAAGACCTCCCCGAACGCTGCGCATCGCGGGGAGAAGCAGAACAGGGAACCGGATGCCTCCGCAGACTTTCTGCTGGAGCCGGATGCCCAGGGCAGGAGCGAGGGCCGGACAGTGGAAACGCTTTCCGGGCAGGACGCCGCTGCCGGGCAGGACAGCGGAAGGGACAAGGACGCCGCTTGTGACGCCTCTTCCGATGCCGCCTTGCCGAAACCGCAGGATGCGGCGCACGGCGGGGATCATGACAAAAAATAAACCGGGTCCGGGTTCGGCAGCAACGAACCCGCCCTGGCGTGTCGGAGGGGGGCGGGCGCTTGTGACGCCCGCCCCTTTCGGCGTCATGGGCATAGTGAACCTGACGCCCGACTCTTTTTATGACGGCGGCGCGCATGCCACGGCAGAAGCAGGTCTGGCGCATGCCCTGCGCCTGCGCGACGAGGGGGCCGACATCCTGGATTTGGGGGCCGAATCCTCCCGGCCCGGCGCGCGCTCTCTCACCCCGCAAGAGGAACAGGCCCGCCTTTTGCCCGTCCTGACCGCTCTGCAGCGCAAAGCCCCGGGCGCAACGCTTTCCGTGGACACCTGGCATGCGGCCACCGCGGCCGCGGCGCTGGAGCTGGGCGCGGGGATCGTGAACGATATTTCAGCCTGCGCTTTTGAGCCGGAACTGCTGGACGTGCTGATCCACTACAAGCCCGGTTATGTGCTGATGCACAGCCAGGGCCGCCCCGAGACCATGCAGCACAATCCGCGCTACGCCGATGTGCGCCGCGAGGTGAGGGATTTTTTCGAGCGCGCCCTGAACCGTCTTGTAAGCGCGGGCCTGCCCGAAGACCGTATTGCTCTGGATCCGGGCATCGGTTTCGGCAAAAGTCTGGAGCACAATCTGGCGCTTCTGGCCCACCCGGAGGACTGGCTTTCTTTCGGCCGCCCGGTACTCATGGGCCTTTCCATGAAATCCGTGTTCGGTGGCCTGCTGGGCCTGCCCGCAAGTGGGCGGGGTCCTGCCTCTCTGGCGGCCGCGGTCCTGCTCTGGAGCCGTGGCGTGTTCTGGCACAGAGTGCATGACGTGGCGGCCACGCGCCAGGGTTTGCGGGTCGCGGCGGCACTGGATCCGGGCATGGGCCGGGCCGCGTGCGCACAGCGCGGGCCACTCGCCGGGCAGCGTACAAGGAAAGAGCATCGTGTTTGAGCATGTCACCCTTGACTGGCGGGATTTTCTGGACATTGCCCTGGTCAGCGCGCTGCTCTATCAGGTCATTCAACTGTTGCGCGGCTCCAGGGCTCTGGCCGTGCTCACGGGCCTGGGGCTGCTGACCCTGCTGTATTTCATGGCCGGGGCCATGGGGCTGTACACCCTCACCTGGCTTTTGCAGCATATCTTCAGTTCCCTCTTCATTCTCATTGTGGTCATTTTCCAGGCCGACATCCGGCAGGCTTTGGGCGAAATGGGCGCGCACCGCCTGTTCAGGCGGCCCGAACTGAAACAGGGCGGGGTTGAGGAGGTGGTCAGGGCCTGCGTGGAAATGGCCCGCCTGCGCGTGGGCGCGCTGATAGTCATTGAGCGCAGCATGCGCCTGGAGGATATGATCAAGCGCGAGGGCGTGCGCGTGGACGCCCAGCTTTCCCGCCAGCTGCTGATGAATATTTTTTATCCCAAGGCCCCGCTGCACGACGGAGCGGTGGTCATCAGCCGGGGGCGGATCATGGCTGCGGCCTGTATTTTGCCCCTGGCCGTGGCCAAGGGGCAGAATTTCGGCACGCGGCACCGCGCCGCTCTGGGCATCACCCGGGAAAGCGATGCCGTGGCCGTGGTTGTGTCCGAAGAACGCGGCGAAATTTCGCTGGCCATGAAGGGCGATTTGATCCGTTCCCTGGACGCGACGCGCTTAAGGCAGGTGCTCAATGAAATCCTCTAGCAGTCCCCGGCGCGCGCCGCATCTTGCGTCATTGCTGGTGGCCGTGCTCACGGCCGTGGGCATGTGGTATGTGGTCAGCGTGCGCGACCGCCTGGAAGCCCAGGTGGAAGTGAATATCGATTATTTCGGCATCCCGTCCAATCTGGTGGTCACTGACGGCCTGATCAGCAAGGTGCTGGTGCGTCTGCGCGGCCCGGAAACCCTGCTGCGTTCCATTCCGCAGCAAAAGCTGACTCAGGCCGTGGATCTTTCGGGCATCAAGAAGGGCGACACGATTGTGCCTTTGAGCGGCGAAAGTATGGGGCCCGCTTTCCGGGCCTTTGAGCTCGTGGACGTGCAGCCGCCGCGCATTGTGCTCAAGGCCGACACC
This sequence comes from Desulfovibrio sp. ZJ369, assembly GCF_011039085.1. GTDB lineage: Bacteria > Desulfobacterota > Desulfovibrionia > Desulfovibrionales > Desulfovibrionaceae > Desulfovibrio. The sequence continues at coordinate 31,178 of NZ_JAAKEI010000017.1, forward strand.
CTGCTGGAACGCAGCGTGCCCTTGCGCGCCATTGTGGATTCGCCCTTGCGCGGGGGCGCGCTGACCGTGGAAAACGTCAGCGTTTCCCCGGCCACCGTGGTTTTGCGCGGGCCGGAAAGCGTGGTTTCGGATATTTCCAGCCTTCCTCTGACCATCATGCTCGATCCCAAGGCTGCGGGCACCACGGTGCAACAGATCGTCACACTGGATACGCCGAGCCTGGTGACTGCCACGCCGGCTTCCGTGCGCGTGCAATATACCATCACCAGCGGGCGTACTGTGATTTCACGGCGCTGCAAGGTGGAACTCTCAGTGGAGAACCGCCGCCTTTACGCCGTGACGCCGGACGAAATCACCGTGCTGGCGGAAGTGCCGGAGGCCCTGGCGAAAAGTGCCCGCTATCTTTCCCGCTTGGAGGTCAGCGTCGTGCCGCCCGCTCTGGAGCCGGGCCAGCATGCGAAAGTGGAGCTGCGCTTCCGGCTGCCTGAAGGCATGACGCTCTTGAATTCGGCCACGGAAGAAGTTACGGTCTCACGCAAGAAAAAATAATCCGCGCTTCCGGGCTGCTGCGATGGCTGCGGCTGGAGTACGCTCCCCGGGCAAAAAACTGCTGAGGGTATTGCCAAAGTAATGTTTGCTTCCTGTCAAAGCCAGATTCCATGCGGCTCGGAAGTGGCGAAAACATTCAAAAGTTAACACTCTCAAACTGCTTTTCCTGCCGCAAGGGCAAAACGCCTTGTAGAGCGTTTTGCTAATGAAATTAGCTAAACGCTCTGGCATGGCGAAGCCATGCCCGCCGCGCGCGTCAGCCGTTGGCGGCTGTGCCGCCTTACGGATGACGACAGCAGGGATAGGCGCAGGCGAAATTTACTTGCGCCGTTAAGCGCCTGAGCGGGCGTTTCAAAAGCAATCTGCTCTAACGACAGCCCCCAGGGCACGTCGCAAGAAGGAGATCCCATGGCTGAGCGTCTTTTTGGCACCGACGGACTGCGCGGCACAGTGAACAACGCTCCCATGACCGTGGATGTGGCCCTGCGGCTCGGGCTTGCCGCCGGAGTGCGCTTCAGGCGCGGCCCGCACCAGCATAAGGTGGTCATCGGCAAGGATACGCGGCTTTCGGGCTACATGTTCGAGTCCGCGCTCACGGCCGGGCTGTGCGCCGCGGGCATGTATGTGATCATGACCGGCCCCCTGCCCACGCCTGCCATTTCTTTTCTGACGCGCAGCATGCGTGCGGATCTGGGCGTGGTCATCTCGGCTTCGCATAATCCTTATTCCGACAACGGCATCAAATTTTTCGACGCCGACGGCTATAAACTGCCGGATCAGACCGAGGACGAGATTGCCGCCATGGTGCAAAAGCCCGATATGGCCTGGCCCTATCCGCAAGCGCATCAGGTCGGCCGCGCCGCCAAGATTGAAGACGCGGGCGGTCGCTATATTGTCTACACCAAGAGCTGTTTTCCGCCCCAGCTTACGCTTTCCGGCCTGCGCATCGTCATCGACTGCGCCAACGGCGCCAGCTACAAGGTGGCCCCGCTGGCTCTGGAAGAGTTGGGCGCCGAAGTCTTTCGCCTGGGCACGCAGCCCAACGGCCTGAATATCAATGAGCACTGCGGCTCGCTCTATCCCGAAGTGGTGGCGGCCAAAGTGCGCGAAGTGCGCGCCGACGTGGGGCTGGCCCTGGACGGCGATGCGGATCGCCTGATTATGGTGGATGAACGCGGCGCCATTTTGGACGGGGATCAGCTCATGGCGCTTTGCGCCCAGGCCATGATGGCCCGCGGCGAGCTGCCGGGCAATCTGCTGGTGGCCACAGCCATGAGCAATCTGGCTCTGGAGATCTTCATGCGCGAGCATGGCGGCAGCCTGCTGCGCACCAAGGTGGGCGATCGCTATGTGGTGGAAGCCATGCGTCGCGAAGGGGCCATGCTCGGGGGCGAACAGTCCGGCCATTTGATTTTCCACCGCTACAGCACCACGGGCGACGGCCTGCTGGCAGCCCTGCAAATCCTGCGGATCATGCGCGAAAAGGAGAAACCGCTTTCCGAGCTGGCCGGTTTGCTCACGCCCTTTCCCCAGCAGCTTGTCAACGTGCGGGTGGAAAAACGCCTGCCGTTTGAGGAGCGCCCGGCCATTGCCGAGGCCGTGGCCCGCGTGGAAAAGGAACTGGCGGGCCGCGGCCGGGTGCTCTTGCGCTACTCCGGCACCGAGGCCCTCTGCCGGGTCATGGTGGAAGGCGAGGACGCGGACAAGGTCAAGGCCTATGCCGAGGATTTGGCCGCGGTGGTGGCGCACGAACTGCGTTAGGGCCGCCTGTCTCATGTCCGCAACCAGGCCGGGGCCGGAGCCGCATACTTTTGAAAACGTTCCCATGCCGCTCTGTGTGCGGCGTGAGCGCATGGTCACATTACAGTGCTCGAAAATATCCCGCGAGGTCCTTGGGCAAGCGTAGCTGTCTTTGCTGGTTTTTTCCGCTTTTGCTGCGCTGGGGCCGCAAAATTGCGTTTTTTGCTTGCGCTTGCCAGGCTTTTGGATGATTATCTAAATGTGGAACGACCAATGTGGAACAACCGCAGTGGAGGCGCACATGAAAGATATACGCAAGGTAGTCATTCCCGTGGCCGGTTGGGGTACGCGTTCACTGCCCGCAACCAAGAACATTCCCAAGGAAATGCTGCCCATCTATAACAAGCCCGTCATTCAGTATGTGGTGGAAGAGGCGCAGCGCGCGAAAATCCAGGACGTGATCTTTGTGACCAACCGTGACAAGAGCGTCATTGAGGATCACTTTGACTACAACCTCCAGCTGGAGGCTGTGCTGGAGCGCGCAGGCAAGGTGGACAAGCTGCGGGAAGTGCGGGAAGTGGCTGAGATGGTCAACATCATGTCCGTACGCCAGAAAAAGCAACTGGGCCTCGGCCATGCCGTGCTCTGCGCGCGCGAGCTGGTGCGCGACGACCCCTTTGCGATCATGGTGGGCGACGACCTGATGTTCGGAGGCGTGCCGGGCATCGGCCAGCTTATTGAAGTGGCCATGGCCGAAAAGATGCCGGTCATCGGCGTCATGGAAGTGCCCTGGGAAAAGGTCAGTCGTTACGGGATCATCGACGGCGAGGAGGTGGCCCCCGGGGTCTTCAGGGTGCGCAGCATGGTGGAAAAGCCCAAGCGTGAGGATGCGCCCTCGCGGCTGGCCATTGTGGGCCGTTATGTGCTCACCCCGGAAATCTTCGACTTTCTGGAAAAGGCCAAGCCCGGCCACGGCGGCGAGATCCAGCTCACTGACGCCATGCAGGCCATGGCCCAGGAACGTGGCATGATGGCCGTGCGCATGTCGGGCATGCGTTTTGACGCGGGCGATTGGGCGGAATTTTTGACCGCGAACATTTATTTTGCTTTGCAGGATGAAGAACTGCGCTACGAATTGCTGGGCCTCCTGAAGAATTTTGTGCAATTCCAGTAGCGCAGTTTCACTTTGAAACTGTTTTTCCGGCGCGAAAGCGGCCGCCGCCGCATCGTTGCTGTTGCCAGAGTGGCTGTCGCTATCTGCACGTCTTTACGGGCTACGGCTACCGCGCCCGTCAGCCCCAAGGGCTGACGGGCGCAGGCTGCGGCCTGCGATTTTTTTCTTCCCTGCGTTCAAAAACCGCGCGTATGGCTGCCCAACGGCGGCATGAGGCCGGGCGTTTTGCCCTGAGATTCCTTTTGGGGCGGGAGCAACGATTTTTTTCATGTACGCCCGAGTCGCCCTTCTCAGTCCCCCGTATGCCAGCCTGACATATGAGCTGCCGCCGGAGTTCCCCCCGGAGTTCTGGCAGCCCGGCCTGCGCGTGGCCGTGCCCCTGGGCAGGGGCAAGCCGGGCGCGCTGCGGGCCGCCGTGTTGCTGGAAGCATGCGCCGCCTCAGGCCTGCCGCCGAACGTGCCCTGCAAATTCGTTTGCTGGCCCTTGGAAAATCTGCCCTTGCTCCCGCCGGAACTGCTGGCGCTCACTGAAGATCTGGGCCGCCGCCAGGGCCTTGCGCCCGGGAATATCCTCGGGCATCTGCTGCCGCAGGGCCTGCGCAGCGCGCGCGCCTGCCTGCGCAGCATCCACGCGGGGCAAACGGCCTCCCTGAGCCTGCGCCGCATTGCCGAAGCCGGCGCGGCTGAACGCTCTGAGCTGGCGCGGGCCTTGCGCACGGGTGAGGCGCGCATGCTGGCTCCGGGCGCTGACGCCGCCAGTGAGGAATTTTGCCAGTTGCGCGCGGATCCGCCCTGGCCTGTGCGACCGTCGGCCGTGCGACAGATTGAGGTGCTGGAGTATCTGCACGAGCATGGGGCCGTGAGCCGCCGCCGTCTGCTGCAAAATCTTGGGCAGGCAGCGGCAGCCGCGCTCCGGAGCCTGCTCAGGGCCGGGCATCTGGCGCTTGTCAGGGAGGATGCCGGAGAAGGCGTGGAACAGGGGCTTTTGCCGCCGCCTCCCGCGCCGTTCAGCCTCAATGCGGATCAGGCTCAAGCCCTGGAATCCCTGCGCGCCGCGCTGGACGGGGAATCAGCCGCCTCGCGCCTGCTTTTCGGGGTCACGGGCAGCGGCAAGACTGCCGTGTATCTGGAACTGGCAAAGCTGTGCCTTGCCCGCGGCAAAAGCTTGCTCCTGCTGGCTCCGGAAGTGGCACTGGCTCACAAGCTGCGCCGTGACGCGGCCTGCGCCCTGCCGGACGCGCCGCTTTTTTTTTACCACGGCTACCAGTCTGCGGCCCGGCGCGAAGCCACGTTCCGCGCGCTTGCGGCACGCAAGGAGGCCTGCCTGATCGTGGGCACGCGTTCCGCGCTGTTTTTGCCTGTGCCGCGCCTGGGCTGCGTAGTGCTGGACGAGGAGCATGACGCCTCCTTCAAACAGGACGAAAGCATGCCATATCAGGCCAAGGAAGTGGCCTGGTTTCGCGTGGCGCAGGCGCAGGCGCTTTTGTTGCTGGGATCGGCTACGCCGGATTTGAAGACGTTTTACGCGGCGGAAAACGGGCAACTGCCCTTGCTGCGCCTGCCGCGCAGGGTAGGGGGCCGCGCCCTGCCGCCGGTGGAGCTGGTGGATATCAGCGGGCTGCCGCAAGCGGCTTCTTCCTTTGAGGATGGCGGCCTGCTTGCACCGCAGAGCGAGTCAGCCCTGCGCGAAACTCTGGCCAGGGGCGAGCAGGCCGTGGTGCTGCTCAACCGCCGCGGCTACGCGCCGCTGATGTACTGCCTGGACTGCAACAGCACCCAGCGTTGCCCGCAATGCGAAATCGGTCTGACGTATCACAAGGGCCGGGAAAAGCTGGTCTGTCACTATTGCGGCTACAGCCGCCCCTTTCCTTCGCCCTGTCCGCAATGCAAGGGCATGAATTTTCTGCCGCTGGGCGAGGGCACCGAGCGTTTGGCCGAACGTCTGGAAGTGCTGGCGGGCAGGCCCGTGCTGCGACTTGATCGCGACAGCACCCGCCGCCCCGGCCGCATGGAGGAAATTCTGGCGGCCTTTGCCCGCCTGGAAGCGCCCATTCTGGTGGGTACCCAGATGCTTTCCAAGGGCCATCATTTCCCGCAGGTGACGCTGGTCGTGGTGGCTGACGGGGATCTGGGCCTGAACCTGCCGGACTACCGGGCTGCGGAGCGCACCTTTCAGCTTCTGGTGCAGTCCGCCGGGAGAGCAGGGCGGGGCGAAAAGCCCGGCCGCGTGCTGATTCAGACCCGCGATGTGGGCCATTATTGCTGGCAATATGTGCAGACGGGCGATTACGAGGGCTTTTACGCGGCGGAACTGGCGCGTCGCCGCTTGCGGCGCTATCCGCCCTTTGTGCGTCTGGCCCTGATCCGGATTTCTTTTGCCGTGGCTGAACCCAAAGGCCCCGCCGCGCTCAACGAGCTTGCCGCCGCGCTGCGGGAGCGGGCGCGCGCCTGCGGCGTGCAGTTGCTGGGGCCCGCGCCCGCGCCTCTGGCCCTGCTGCGCGGTCGGCGGCGTTTCCACTGCCTGCTCAAAGCCGAAAACTGGCAGGTTTTGCGGCAAATCTATTTTTTTGCGGAAAAATGCTGCGCCTCCGGCCCGTTACGGCTTTTCCTTGACCTCGATCCCGTGAATATGCTGTAGAGCATTTTCAAAGTGAAAATGCTCTGCTGACGCGAAAGCGGCAGCCGCCGCAACGCGGCGTACATTCAGGCGAAAACCGCGTTTTTTCGCCTGAATGCCACCTTTGACTTTTAGAAAAAGTCAAAGGTAATCTGCTCTAAGTGCCGCGGCCTGCCTGAAACGCGCTGTGAGAGCGGGCGGAAGCGGCAATACCCAGGGCGTCGGACTTCAGACGGCGGGGAACGGCGGCGGATCGTGAGCATGGCGATCCGCCGCCGTTCCCTCTTTTTCAGGGAGTGGCATAGAGCTTGCTATTAAGTATTGCGTCCGGAAAAAAATTCTTTCCGCAGGCAGAGGAAGGCGCGGACAAGCAAGGAGATCCGGACGCGAGGGTAAGTCAAGACAAATGTTAGAAATTTTATTGACAATTTTTAACATTTGGACCAATCTTAAAATTCCCCGTCGATAGAAGGGGAAAGCACTCAGGAGGACTGTCATGAGACGCGTTGTTGCCGCTTTGGCGCTTATCTTCACCCTGATTCTGCCCGGCTTGGCCGCAGCGGAAGGCACAGGCATGTATCTGGCCCCCAAATTTCTGATGTCCATTCAGGATACCGGGACCGTGGAGCGTTCTTCCGGCCTTGCCGGTTCGGGGCTGGACGAGTACAGCCAGTTTACCCTGGGCGGCGCTCTGGCTCTGGGCTATGATTTCTGGCCCCAGCAGATGCTGCCTCTGCGCGCGGAAATCGAATTCGCCCTGCGCGGCAACAGCGAAAAAAGCTGGAGTGACAGCGGCCCCTTTGTGAAGAATGCCAAAGGAACGTGGAATAATTCCACCTTGTTTGCCAATCTGTTCTGGGATTTCCACAATGACTCGTCGCTCACGCCGTATATCGGCGCGGGCCTGGGGCTGGCCTTCAATTATACCGGCTATGACTTCACCGGCACCGACGGCAGCAAGTTCTCGGCGGATGATCGCTTCACCAATTTCGCCTGGAATGTGGGCGCGGGCGTGGCCTACAACTTTACCGAGAACATTGCCATCGACGCATCTTACCGTTTTGTGGGGCTGGGCTACAATGAGGTCAGCGCGCATTCCAACGGCGTGAAATATGAAGTGGGCAACGATCCCTATAACAACGAATTCATGCTGGGCCTGCGCTTCGCCTTCTAAAAATTTTCATCATTCTCCGGAACTGCTTATCCCCTGTCCTGTACAGGGGATTTTTCATTGAATAAAGCAGGCGCGTCAACAGATTGCAGCACCATTGCGGCTAAATAAGATTGACGTGTTGCGGCAAGCATGTAAAATGACGGTTCCGGTAACCTTAACCCTTTACTCTGGAGGAAGCGATATGAAACGTCTATTTGCAGCCGCGGCCTTGATCGCCGTTCTGGCTCTGCCGGGCATGGCCAAAGCGGAGGTAAACGGCTTTTACATTGCGCCCAAATTCCTGATGTCCATTCAGGATACCGGCACTATTTCCCGCCCGTACAGCGACATGACGGATGAAAGCTACAGCCAGTTCACTCTGGGCGGGGCTCTGGCCCTGGGCTATGACTTTTATCCGCAGCAGATGCTGCCGCTGCGCGCGGAACTGGAATTCGCCCTGCGCGGCAACAGCGAAAAGAGCTGGGATTCCACGTTCGGTGGCGCTAACGCGAGCACCAAGGGGCTCTGGAATACTTCCACCCTGCTGCTGAATCTCTATTACGACATCCAGACAGATACGCCCTTTGTGCCCTATATCGGCGCAGGCGTAGGATTGGCTTTCAACTACACCGAGTACACCTTCAATGCGAATGCTGCTAACGGCTATATTGATGCCAGCCAGAGCGACAACTTCACCAACTTCGCCTGGAACGTGGGCGCGGGCGTGGCCTATAACTTCAATGAGAATTTCGCCGTTGACGTGGGCTACCGCTTTATGATGCTCGGGTACAATGAAGTTTCCAGCAATGGGGTAGAGATCAGCAATCAGCCCTACAACAATGAGTTTATGGTGGGTCTGCGCTTTACTTTCTAAGGAGCTGCAGCACGCTGCTCACGGGAGCAGATTCCCTTTGAGAGTACACAATCTCAACGTGGTAAAGAAGTCTGCTCCCGCAGCCGCTAAAGCACTTTCAAAGTGGAATTGCTTCAGGCCGCCACAAAGGCTTTCGCGTTATTGCGCAATGAAAAAACCCGCCGAAAGGCGGGTTTTTTCAGTCTGTTTGTAGCGTTGCGCTGCAACGTGTCGCCCTGCCTTCAGACTTCAGAAGGAGGCAGCGTATTTTGATAAGAATTCCTGTTATTACTGACTATTGCTGCGCTGCCCTGAAAAAACACGCGGCAGAGCCGGCGAAATTTTTTTTATCCTCTTGACAAACTGTGCGGCCTTTGAGTGCGAAAGGTTAGCAGTTATTACCAAAAAAACAGAGTATGCTTGAGTAAAATCGAGATAATAATAGTTTTATTTGTGGAAATAATTTTACGAACTATGTGCATATTTCCGGAAGAAAATGCTAAAGCCTTGCTCCACAAGGCGATACGGCACAGGGCAGCCAAGCCAGCTCTTTAAATTTAATAATATATTTTGCTATGTTAGCGATAAAAACTCTTGGGGAAAGAAAAAGCCGCGTCTGCCCCATATGGCCTTTAAACCTCCTTTGCCTGAGCCGGACCTTTTGAGCTACAAGGCCCCCATGCGAGATCAATGGTCCGAAATTTCTAGAAATCTTAAAAAAATGCTGGATTCCGGCATTTTCAAGGTTTGGATTGCCCCCTTGCACGCTTCCGTGCAAGGCAGCGTTCTCCACCTTGACGCGCCCAACGCTTTTGTGGCCGGATGGCTGGAAAGCCGGATGCTTTCCGCCTTGCGGGAAGCCGCGGCGCCGGTGCTGGGAATTGCTCCTGAAGCCGTTGAAGTGCGCATCGCAAGCGGCGCTCAGGCCCTTGCCGCAGCGCCGCTCTGCGCCGGTCAGGAAAGCGCGCCAGGCCTTGGGCGGCCTTCCCCGCTTCAGGCCAGCCTGCCTTTGCCCGCGCCGGAATGCGCGCGACCGGCTCAGGCCCGCTGGCGTTATGCGTTTGAGGATTTTGTGGTGGGGCCCAGCAACAGCGTGGCCGTGGCCGCGGCCCAGGATGTCTGCCGCAAGGGCGGCAGCGTGCAGACGCTGTTCGTGAACTCCGCATCGGGTCTGGGCAAGACTCATCTGGCCCAGGCAGTGGGCCGGACCATCAGTGAAAGCCGGAGCAACGCGCGGGTGGGGTATCTGACTGCGGAGGAATTTGCCTCCCGCTTTGTGGCCGCGTTGCGCAGCCATGACGTGGAGGCCTTCAAAAATCGCCTGCGCGAGCTGGATGTTCTCCTGCTGGAAGACGTGCATTTTTTCCAGGGCAAGGAAAAGATGCAGGATATGGCCCTGGCTGTGGTCAAAAGTCTTCAGGCCAGAGGCGGCCGGGTCATTTTCACGTCCTCCTTTTCGCCGCGCGAACTGCAGCGGGTGGACAGCCAGCTGGTCTCACATTTCTGTTCGGGCATTCTGACCAGTATGGATCGTCCCACAGAGGAGATGCGCCGCCATATCCTCACCCGCAAGGCCAAAAGCTTTCAGGTGCTTTTGCCCGACGAGGTCTGCCAATTGCTGGCACAACGCTTGCGGGGCGACGTGCGCCAGATGGAGTCCTGTCTGAACAGTCTGATCTTCAAGGCTCGCCTGCTCAATTGCGGCCTTAATCTGGATCTCGCCCTGGAAGTGCTCACGCAATACGCCGAAGTGGAGTGCGGGCCGGATCTTCAGGCAATTATCCGTCTGGTTTGCGAGACTTACGGCTTGAGCGAGCGTCAGCTTTGTTCCCGTTCGCGCCGGCAGGAATGCGTGCTCGGCCGCAATACCATCTATTTTCTGGCCCGTAAGCACACGGATTTGTCCCTGGAGGAAATCGGCGAAAAATTCAATCGTCGTCACTCCACGGTGATCAAGGGCATTACCTCCGTGGAACGCGAACTTTCCAAAGACTCCCGTTTAGGACGTCAGATCGCCAGAGCCGTGGAACTCATTGAGCGCAATGCCGGCATCAGTGGCGCGCAGCGCGCCTAGAGCGGTTTGCTGTTGAAAACGGCAACCGCTCTGGCGGCCGCGGGAGCGGACGCCCGCGCCGAATGAGCCTGAAAACCACGCTTTTCAGGCGCTTGTCCCGCTTGCGGGGAAATGATGGCAGCGCCGCTTTTGAAATTGAATAATTTCAAAAGCAAAATGCTCTAGGGTCAGCCCCGGTATGTCGCCTGCCGCCGTAACCCGCCTCCTGGAGCAGAGTGCCTCTGCAACGCACTGACGCCGCATACGCTGCGTCAGCCCTGAAACCGGACTAGCCTTGAAATTTGTAAAATTTCAAGGTTGTCATTCCGGGGAAAAATGTCCTTTTTCCCATACTCCACGCCCCTTCGCGGCGTGAGAGCATTGCAGAGTCACCATGCTCCAGTAATTTCATTCACGCGAGGAAGCATGTCGCCCGTCCGCCCTGAACCGCAGTTGATCGAGTATGTCTACACCCACACCCGCACGCAGGCGACCACCGGCTATTTTTCCTGTGAGCCGCCGGAATCCCTGAGTTTTGAGGCCGCCATCCAACGGCTTGAGGCCGCGCCTTTGGATGATTTTCTCCATCTGCACTGCCTGCGCGCGCTGAGCGCAAAAAAGCCTGAGGAGCTGCGCTCTCTGGCCGCCGCCTGTTATGATCCGGCCGCCGATATTTTCACGCGGCCCGCGCTGGCCGCCTTGCTGGCCGAATGCGCGATCCTGCTGCCGCACTGCCGTGAGGTTTGCGCCGCGTTTCCGCCTGATGCGGCCGCGCGTCTGGCCTGTGTCAGCCCGGCCGTGTACCTGCGGGCCGCACAGTTGCCGGACGCAACAGCCGCCGCGGCCTGGAACGAGCTCTTTCAGGCCAACATCTGCGAGCATCACCCCCTGCCCCGGCCGGAAGAGGTTGAAGCGCCGCTTCTGTTCGATCCTGCGGAGCTGGCCGCCACCGCGCGGGAGCTGGAAGCGCGCTCAGAAATCCTGGCCCGGCTGCATGCCGCGCTCCTGCCCGAAGCCGGGCCTGCCTGGCAGCGGCCGCCCGCGCAGGAAACATTTTTGCGGGCTCTGGATGCCCTCATGGAGGCCGGTCTGATCGCAGGGCCGGAAATGCGGCATGAGGCCTCGCTTTCGCCCATTGCCTTGTTGCGGGCCTGGCAGATTGACCTCACGGTGCGCAGCGGCTCCCTGCACTACAGCCTGCGCGGCGAGGCCACGGCCTACGGCCGGGGGCTCTCGCTGGCCCAGGCCCGCGCATCCTATGCCATGGAAATCGTGGAGCGGGCCAGCGCCTATGTCAGTGTGGGAGAGGGCGGCGGCCTTTCGCCTCACGGCGAGATTCTGAATCGCCTGAAGCCGCTGCCCCTGCTCAAAGCCCGTTATTCCGAGCTGCAAAAGGCGGGGCGGCCCGCGCTGGATCCCAACCGTCTGCCCCTGGAAGCGCCCTACGCGGACGCGCCTCTGCACTGGCTCCAGGCCAGGGCCGCCGACGGCGCGGCAATGCTCGTTCCGGCCCAGGCGGTTTTTTTATTCTGCAATCTGGACGAACCGGCCCTGTTTCTGGCCGGGGGCTCCACAGGCCTGGCTTCGGGCAATACCCTGGAAGAAGCCAAGGTTGCGGCGCTCACTGAAATACTTGAACGCGACGCCGAAGCCACCACCCCGTTTTGCCGCTCTCGCTGCTTCAGGCTCAGAAGCCGCGATCCTCGGCTCCAGAGCCTGTTGGACGACTATGCCGCCCGCGGAATCCGGGTGCAGTTTCAGGATATTACCACTGAGCTGGGTTTGCCCGCATACCAGTGTTTTGTCAGGAGCCCGGAGGGCGCCGTGGCCAGAGCCACGGGCGCGCATCTGAGCGGCGCGCGCGCCGCCCTGGCCGCCCTGACCGAGACGCCCTGGCCCTATCCCCACGGGAGGCCCTCCGGCCCAGGGCTTCAGGGGCTGCCGGAGCGTATGCTGGAAGATCTGCCGGATTACGGCCTGCCGTCCCCCGCGGACAATTGCCGGCTGCTGGAAGCCGTGCTCGCTGCGCACGGCAAAGCCCCGCTCTATGTGGAGCTGACCCGTGCGGATCTGGGCCTGCCCGTGGTGCGGGCACTGGTTCCGGAACTGGCGCTTACTGCTGAATGGGATCGCTTTTCACGTCCCGGGCCAAGGCTGTTCGCGCGCTATCTGGGCATGTATGCCTGAGGGATCGCCGTCCAGCGTTTATTTGCCAATTGCAGCAATGGCACAAGTCGTCTATAGTGCAAAGCATATATTGTCATTGCTGCCGATCAGCGCGCCGCAACGCCGGTTGGCGGGGCGGCGGGCCGTTTTCGGGGCAGCCAAAGCATTCCGTTACAGAAATGCTGTGAGGCCCCGCGCTGGCGCGTGCCTGTCGCGGCGCCTGGGAAACGCGCGGCAATGGCAAGGATTGGGCGAAGAAATACGCTGTTACGGAGCCGGCGGCGTGGCCCGATGCGCGGTTTGTCGCGCGGCTGCCCGCTGTCTCGCCGTGAACCCGCAACCTTTGGAGGGTGAGGATGAAACTGGGCAAACATCTTGCAGTGCTGGGCGCGTTGGCGCTTTCGCTGGGTTTGGGCGTACAGGCGGCGTCCGCTGCGGCCAAGGATCCCATCAAGATCGGCGTGTATCTGCCGCTGACCGGCCAGAACGCCTTTGGCGGCCAACTGGAGCTGGAAGGCGTGCGCCTGGCCCACAAAGAAATGCCCACGGTTCTGGATCGTCCCGTGGAGCTTGTGGTTGTGGACAACAAGTCCGACAAGGTGGAAGCGGCCAATGCCGTGAAACGCCTGGTGGAACGCGACAAGGTCGTGGCTCTGATCGGCACCTACGGTTCCTCTCTGGCCATGGCCGGGGCTGAAGTGGCTGAAAAGGCCAAAGTGCCCGGCGTGGGCACATCCTGCACCAACCCGCTGGTGACGCAGGGCAAGAAGTACTATTTCCGGGCCTGCTTTATCGATCCCTATCAGGGCGCGGCCGCGGCCACCTACGCCTTTGAAAATCTCGGCTACAAAAAGGCCGCCGTGCTTATGGACATGACCAATGATTACGCCGTGGGCCTGTCCAGCTTTTTCATGCGCTCCTTCAAAAAACTGGGCGGCGAGGTGGTGGCCAACCTGAAATACAGCTCCGGCGATCAGGACTTTACAGCCCAGCTCACCGAGCTGATCTCCAAAAAACCCGATATCGTGTTCATGCCCGCCTATTTCGCCGAGGGCGCGATCATCATGAAGCAGGCCCGCGAGCTGGGCGCCACCTTCCGCCTGATGGGCGCCGACGCCATGGATAATCCCGATACGGTCAAGCTGGGCGGCAAGGCCGCCGAAGGCTTTTTGCACACCACCTTCCCGTATGATCCCAACATGGCGAACATGAGTCCCGAGGCCAGGCGCTTTACTGAAGCCTGGAAAAAGGCCTATCCGGACAAAGAAACCAACGTGAATGGCGCGTTGGGCTATAACTGCTACTTCCTGATTGTGGACGCCATCAAACGCGCGGGCTCGGCCGAGCCCCAGGCTATCGCCAAGGCCCTTGGCGAGACCAGGGGCCTGCCGACCGCTCTTGGCACGCTTTCCATCAACAAATACCACGATGCTGAAATGCCCGTGGGCATCATTGAATATAAAAACGGCCGGCGTGTGTATGTGGGTGAAGTGACGCCCAAATAAACCTGCCGGCGGCCCCGTGGCGGCCCAGGCCGCTGCGGGGCCCATTGTGTCATTGTGCGCCCCTGCGCTGTTTTTCAAAGCTCCGCTGCAGGGCCTTGCCCGCGCGGGATGCCGCCGCAGCGCGGCGTACATTCAGGCGAAAACCGCGTTTTTTCGCCTGAATGCCACCTTTGACTTTCATAAAAAGTCAAAGGTAATCTGCTCCAGATGCGTCAGCCCTGCCAGAGGTAGTCATGAGCCTTGAGATGTTTTTTCAGCACTGTTTCAACGCCCTGACCCTGGGCTCGCTCTACGCGCTGATCGCCATCGGCTACACCATGGTCTACGGCATCTTGCGGTTGATCAACTTTGCCCACGGCGACATCCTGATGGTAGGGGCCTATTTCGTCTTCTTCGGCACCTTTGCGTATGGCTGGCCCTGGGGCGTGGCCGCGATCCTGTCCGTTGCCGGGGCCAGTCTGCTGGGCGTGGTCGTCGAGCGGGTGGCGTACCGCCCCCTGCGCGACGCCCCGCGCATCTCGGCCCTGATCAGCGCCATTGCGGTTTCCTTTTTCATTGAAAGTCTGGCTGTGGTGGTCTTCACCGGGCAGCCGCGGCCCGTGCTGCAGCCGGAATGGCTGATTTCGGAATGGCAGCTGGGCGGGCTCCGCATCCTGCGGCTCACGGCCTTTGTGCCGGTGATGACTGCCGTGCTGGTGGGCATTCTGCTCTACATCGTCTACCGCACCAAACCCGGCCTGGCCATGCGCGCCATTTCCAAGGATATTGAGACCACGCGCCTTCTGGGCGTCCGCGTGGACAACATCATCGCCTTCACCTTTGCCATCGGTTCGGCCCTGGCCGCCGCATCGGGCATTATGTGGGCTCTGCGTTACCCGCAGGTGCATCCCTACATGGGCATCATGCCTGGTCTGAAAGCCTTTATCGCCGCGGTCTTCGGCGGCATAGGCTCCATTCAGGGCGCGGTGATCGGCGGAGTGGCCCTGGGCTTTGTGGAAATCATGACCGTGGCCTTCATGCCCGAACTTTCGGGCTACCGCGACGCCTTTGCCTTTGTGCTGCTGGTGCTGGTGCTGCTTTTCAAGCCCACCGGCCTTTTGGGCGAGCGCATGGAGGAGAAAATCTGATGCGCCTGAACGTCTTCACTCTCCTGAATATTCTGCTGATGCTTGTGGTGGGCTGCGCGCTCTGGCAGGCCGAGAGCTTTCTGGGCGACTATCAGATCTACATTGTCAAGCTGATTTTCATCAACGCCATCCTGGCCCTTTCGCTGAACCTGATTTACGGCTTCACGGGCCTGTTTTCGTTGGGGCAGGCGGGTTTTATCGCTGTGGGAGCCTATGTTTCCGCGCTCTGCATCCTGCCGCCTGAGCAGAAGGAAATGATGTGGATTCTGGAGCCGATCATCTGGCCGTTCTCCGAACTCTTTACGCCCTTCTGGGCCTCGGTGCTGGCCGGGGGCTTCGTGGCCATGATCTTCGCCTTTCTCATCGCGGTGCCTGTCTTGCGGCTGGGCGACGATTATCTGGGCATCGCAACCCTGGGCTTCGCGGAAATCATCCGCGTGCTGATCGTCAACGCCACGGCCGTGACCAACGGTTCTCTGGGCATCAAGGGCATACCGGCTCATGCCACGCTGCTGGCCTGTTACGGCTGGACGCTGTTCACGCTCATTGTGATGGCGCGACTGGTCTTCAGCAATTTCGGCAATGTGCTGCGCTGCATCCGCGACAACGAGATCGCGGCCAGCGTCATGGGCATCAATGTTTTCGGCTACAAGGTGCTTTCCTTTTGCATCGGCGCCTTTTTTGCCGGAGTGGGCGGGGCGCTTCTGGGCAGCCATCTTTCCACCATCGATCCCAAGATGTTCAACTTTCTGCTGACGTTCAACGTGCTGATGTTTGTGGTGGCCGGGGGCCTGGGCTCCCTGACCGGCAGTCTGCTGGGCGCCACGGTGATCACCATCCTGCTGGAATGGCTGCGGGCCATCGAGGAACCCATGAATCTGGGCTTTATTGAGCTGCCCGGCATCCCGGG
Source organism: Desulfovibrio sp. ZJ369 (assembly GCF_011039085.1). Classification (GTDB taxonomy): domain Bacteria; phylum Desulfobacterota; class Desulfovibrionia; order Desulfovibrionales; family Desulfovibrionaceae; genus Desulfovibrio. Next base: position 47,025 of record NZ_JAAKEI010000017.1, read on the forward strand.
CATGCGCATGGTGGTTTTTTCGCTGATTCTTCTGGCTATTATCCTGCGCAGGCGCGAGGGCATTATGGGCACGCGCGAGCTGACTTGGAAACAGATTTTCGCCTTCTGCAAGAGGCACACGGCATGAGCGGCTTTGCATCCAACAGGCCGGAAGAGGCGCTGCTGCTGGCCGAAAACGTGACCATGCGTTTCGGCGGGGTCACGGCTGTGAGCGATCTCTCGCTGGCCATCCCCCAGGGCTCCATCGTCGGGATCATCGGCCCCAACGGCGCGGGCAAAACAACGGTTTTCAATGTGCTCAGCGGTTTTTACACGCCGCAGGAAGGCTCGGTCATTTTTGCGGGCAAAAGCATCAGGGGGCGCAAGCCCTACCAGATCTGCCGTCTGGGCATGGCCCGCACTTTTCAGAATATCCGCCTTTCGTCGCAGATGACCGTGCTGGAAAATATCATGGTGGGCTGTCATGTGCGCCGCCGTTCTTCCTGGTGGATGGCCCCCCTGGGATTGCCGCGCTTTTACAGGGAAGAGGCGGATATTGCCCGCAAAAGCCGTTTGCTGGCCGAGCGCCTGCATTTGAGCGAGCATCTCAATGAAAAAGCCGGGAGCCTGCCGTACGGAGCGCAGCGCCGTCTGGAGATCGCCCGCGCGCTGGCCACTGCGCCGCGCCTTCTGCTTCTGGATGAACCGGCCGCGGGCATGAATCCTCAGGAAAGCCTTGAGCTTATGCACTTTATCGGGCGTATCCGCGATGAATTTGATCTGACCATTCTGCTCATTGAACACGACATGAAGGTCGTCATGGGCGTCTGCCAATATATCTGGGTCATGGAGTACGGCGCGCTGATCGCCCAGGGCGATCCCGATGCCGTTCGCAGCAATCCTGTGGTGATCCGGGCCTATCTCGGCGAGGATATGCTTGCCGCAAAAAGCGGCGGCCCCGGAGGCCGCTGAACGGCTCCTGCGGCCACGGTTCACAAAGAAGCGGGTTTGGGTATGACGGATCAGAGCAATATGCTTGAAATACGCGATCTTCATGTCCGCTACGGCGGGATTCAGGCTGTTCAGGGCGTGAGTCTTTCCATTGCGCGCGGCAGCATTGTGACGCTGATCGGCGCCAACGGCGCCGGCAAGAGCAGCATCATCCGCTCCGTTGCCGGTTTGAACAAAACCATCAGCGGGGAGATTCTCTTTACCCGTCATGACGGGGAGAAGCCGGTTTCCCTCATGGGTCTCAAACCCGAGGACATGGTGCGCAAAGGCATTTCCCTGTCGCCTGAAGGCCGGCGCATTCTGCCGCATTTGACAGTGGAGGAAAATCTCTATCTCGGCGCATACTCGCGTAAGGAAAAGGACGAGATCGCCGCGGATCTGGAATGGGTGTACACGCTTTTTCCGCGTCTCAGGGAGCGCAACTGGCAGAAAGGCGGCACGCTTTCCGGCGGCGAGCAGCAGATGCTGGCCGTGGGCCGGGCGCTTATGAGCCGGCCGGATATGCTGATGCTCGACGAGCCTTCACTGGGCCTGGCGCCGTTGCTGGTGCATGAAATTTTTGAAATCATCAGGCGGATCAACGCCGACGGCAAAACCGTGCTTCTGGTGGAGCAGAACGCCTATGCGGCGCTTTCCGTGGCCCATTACGCCTATATTCTGGAAGTGGGCAGGGTGGTGCTGGAAGGACCGGGCCGGGAATTGCTGGAAAATCCCAGGGTCAAGGAGGCGTATCTCGGCGGCTGACGCCCGCCTGCTCCAAAAGGCAGGCCCATTTTCATGGTTGAGAAAGGAATTTCACTCTAGAGCAGATTACCTTTGACTTTCATAAAAAGTCAAAGGTAATCTGCTCTAAAGCGTTTAGCTCATTTCATGAGCAAAACGCTCTCATTCTCGCTGTCGATCTGACACGGGGAGCGGCAAGGCCGCGTTTTTTGTCGCAGGCTGTGCCGAAAAAATCCCCGGAGCGAACAGCTCCCTTCAGAATATTTGAATCTTTCTTTGCGCAAGGAGTTTTCATGCGACGCATTTTTTCCGTATTCGCCCTGGTTCTGCTTTTGGCGGCCACGGCCTCGCAGGCAGCGGCACACGCCGAAACGCCGGGCAGGGACGAGCGTCTGACGCGCCTGCCCAACGGGCTTCTCATATACATTATCAAGGACACGCGGTTTCCTCTTGTGGCGACGCGCCTTTATGTGCGTGCGGGCTCGGCCAATGAGGAGCCGCGCCTGGCGGGCATCAGCCATGTGCTGGAGCATATGGTTTTCAAGGGCACGGAGCACCGCCCCAAAGGCCGGGTGGCCCGGGACGTGGAAGCGCTGGGCGGCTACCTGAACGCGGCCACCAGCTTTGACAAGACCTATTATCTGACGGATATGCCTGCCGCGCACTGGCGCACGGGCATGGACGTGGTCAAGGACATGGCTTTTCAGGCCACGCTGGATCCCAGGGAGCTGGAAGCCGAGAAAAACGTGGTTATTTCCGAGCTCCAGCGGGGCGAGGATTCGCCCATGAGCAAGCTCTTTGAGAACCTGCAGGTGGCCGGGCTCAAGAACACGCCTTACGGGCGGCCCATCATCGGCTATGTGGACAGCATCAGGGCCATTACCGCCGATGATTTGCGCGCCTATGTCAAGCGTTGGTATCAGCCGCAGAACATGATGCTTCTGGTGGCCGGGGACATTGAGCCCGACGCCGTGCTGGCGCATGCCCGGAAGCTTTTCGGCGGCCTGAAGAACAATGGGGATCTGCCCGTCTTCCAGCCGCTGAATCTCGGCGACGCGGCCGGAGGCCCGGCCGTTGAAGTCAGCAGGGGCCCCTGGAACAAAGTCTACCTGGGCATTTCCTTTCCGGTGCCGGGCCTGCGGGATCTGCGCTCCGTGGATCTGGACGTGCTGAGTTATTTGTTGGGCGGGGACGGCACATCGCGTTTCTACCGCAAGTACAAATACGAAAAGCAACTGGTGGACAGGATCAGCGTGGACAATATGAGCCTGGCGCGCGCGGGCCTGCTGCTCCTCACCGCCCAGTTGGACGCCGACAAGCTGGAAGCCTTCTGGCAGGAACTGACCAGGGATCTGGCCGCTCTCAAGGCCGGGGACTTTACTGCCGAGGCGCTGGGCAGAGCCAAGCTGAATCTGGAGGACAGCATGGACCGGGCAGGGGAAACCCTGAACGGCCTGGCCTCCTGGCTGGGGGCGGTTCAGTTCGATCTGGGCGGTGCGCAGGCGGAGCGCAATCTGCGTTTTGCCCAGCGCAATGTGGATGAGCCCCAATTGCAGCGCGCCATCAGCCAGTGGCTTGAGCCCCGGCAGGCGCGGGTGCGGGTGCTCGCGCCGCAAAATGCGGCCCTGCCCGACCTGGAAGCCGTGCTGCGCGCCAACTGGCCGTCTTCCGGCAATGCTGCCGCGGCCGCAGCAACGCGCCCGGCCGCCAAAGAGCGGGAGGTGCTGCAACTGGGTCCGGGCCGCACCCTGATTTTGATCCCTGACGCCACAGTGCCCTATGTTTCCCTGGATTTCATGATGCCCGGCGGCAATGCCCTGCTCAAGCCGGATCAGCAGGGGCTGGCAGATCTTGCGGCGCGAGCGCTTACCGACGGCAGCGGCCAACTGGACGCCCAGGCGATGGAGCGCTATTTCTCGGAACGCGCGACCGCTGTTTCGGCCACGGCGGGCCTGCAAACCTTTGGCGTGTCGCTCACCGGCCCCTCGCGCTTCAATGCCGATTATTTCCGTATGTTCGGTGAAATATTGGGCAAGCCGCGCTTTGAGGCCAGGGAAGTACGGCGCGAAGCGGACACCATGAAATCCGCCATCCGCCAGCGCGCGGACAGGCCTCTGGCCTATATGTTCGCCAAACTCAATCCCTTTTTGTATCCGGGCGGCCAGCCTTACGGCTATGACAGCCTGGGCACGGCGCAGAACCTGGATCGCTTCGACCGCAAGGATGTGCTGGCCTTCTGGAAATTGCAGTCAGGCCAGCCCTGGGTTCTTTCCGTGGCCGGGGATTACGAGCGCGAGGCCGTTCTGGCCTTTGCCCGCTCCCTGCCTGCGCCGAAAAGCGCGGGCCTGACTCTCGCGCCCCCTGCCTGGGGGAGCGACAGGGAGTTGGATCTGAATCTGCCCGGCCGCAACCAGGCGCATCTGCTCCTGCTTTTCAAGGCCGTGCCGCCGACCCACCCGGACGCGCCTGCCCTGACGCTTCTGGAATCCGTGCTTTCGGGCCAGAGCGGTCTGCTGTTCAGCAGCCTGCGCGACGAACAGGGGCTCGGATATACGGTGACTTCCTTTTACCGCGGCATGCCCGAGGCGGGCTTTGTAGCCTTCTATATCGGCACCACGCCGGATAAAGTGGAGCAGGCCCGGCAGGGCTTTGCCAGGATCATTGCGCAGATCAAAGCCAAACCTTTGCCCGCGGCCTTGCTGCAAAGCGGCGCCAACCGCCTTTGGGGCCAATACCTCCGCGCGCGTCAGAGCCTGGGGGATCGCGCCGGCGAGGCGGCTACGGACGCTGTGCTGCATCATCCCCAGGATTTTCAGAAGAAGCTTTTGCAAAAAGCCGCGACTGTGACGCCCGAGGCCTTGCAGGCCGTGGCCCGCAAGTACCTGGAACCGGCCAATGCCTATGAAGTGAAGCTGCTTCCCTAGAGCGTTTTGCCAGAGCGGTTTGCTGTTGAAAACAGCAACCGCTCTAGAGTATTTTAACTTTAATTTTTCACATAAAAAATCTAAACTTGTTCTATGAAGTTCGCTCCTGAAAATATTCGTACTATCGTCGTGAAGGCTTACCTGGCAAAACAGGCCACTAGACAGCAGTTGGCTGATATCTTTGGTTATACGCCTGCAAG